>JBKJLC010000040.1:0-62427 GCA_046597055.1 Kofleriaceae bacterium
CGGGGTGTTTGATGGAACCGTGATCAGCGCAGGGGATGAAAAGGGGAAAGCGGGCGACCATCAGTTTCATTGACCAGAACCGGCCACTTTCCCATCAAACAAATTGCTCCTGCTGACAAGACAAGTGGCGAGCGAGGTCGACGGCTGGGGCCTCAAGGGCAGCGGCGAGCGGGGTCGACGGCTGGGGCCTCAAGGGCAGCCTCGAGCGGGGTCGCTGGGGCGGGCGTCAAGGCAGGGGCCCGAACGGGGTCGACGGCGGGGGCGTCAAGACAAGTGGCGAGCGGGGTCGACGGGGCGGGCGTCAAGGCAGGGGCCCGAACGGGGTCGACCGGGCGGGCGTCAAGGCAGGGGCCCGAACCGGGTCGGCGGGGCGGGCGTCAAGGCCACGGCCCGATGGGGGTCGGTGGGGCGAGTGGGCGAGCAGCCAGAGGGACGTAGATGGCGGGGTGCCAAGGCGGGAGCGAGATGGACATGGATGGCAGGGTGCGAAGGCAGAGGCCGGATGGGCGTCGAGGTGAGGAACGGAGGCCGGCGCGGATGAGGCGAGGGCGAAGGTCGATGGGTGGCGAGGGCGAAGGTGGTTGGGTGTCGAGGTCGCGGCTTTGGCTGGAGGCGCGAAGGGGGGATGAATCGTGCGCCTTGGGCGAGCGTGGAGGGGCGTCGAGGCGAGGCGCGGAGTCCGTGGGGCTCTGGGATTGAGGCTTCTATATCGGGGCGGGTGGGTTGCCGCGGGGCGGGTGGCAATGGCATGCCTGCGAAGGCAATGAGGGACCGAGACCGTGGATGGAGTCACTCGAGGGCAGCGGCGTGAGTGAAGTGAAAGGTTCCACGTGGAACATGGGTTGGGCGGAGCGGGACAAGCGGGTCTTGTGGCATCCGTTCACCTCGATGAGGGAATGGGTGGAAGGGACGCCGCTGGTGATCGCCGGTGCTCACGGGAACTACCTGGTTGATAGCGACGGGCGCCGCTATTTCGACGGGGTCAGCTCACTGTGGGTGACGGTTCACGGCCACGGACACGCCAGGATCGTCGCAGCGATTGGCCGACAGGCGGCCGAGCTGGATCACTCGACGATGCTCGGGCTCACGCACCCGAAGGCGATCGAGCTGGCTGAGCGGCTGGTGGCGATCGCACCGGCCGGGCTGACGCGGGTCTTCTATTCGGACAGTGGCTCGACGGCTGTCGAAATTGCCCTGAAGCAGGCGTTCCAGTACTGGGCTCATCGCGGGAGGCCCGGAAAGCAGCGATTCCTCCATGTGGCGGACGCCTATCATGGCGATACGCTCGGGGCGGTTGGGGTCGGAGGGATCTCGCTGTTTCACCGAGTATTCGGGCCGCTCATCGTGCAGGGGCTTGCAGTGCCGTCGCCGGCGACTGTGAGGTGCGGAAGTACCGAGTCGGCTGGTGCCCGGACCATCAGAGCCGGGGTGCGTGAGGAGGAGGCGGTCACGGCACAGGCGCTCGCGGAGGCGCTTGCGGCGGTGGACGAGGTGCTGGCGAAGCACGCGGGCGAGCTGGCGGCGTTCGTCATCGAGCCGTTGGTGCAGGGGGCGGCCGGGATGCTGGTGCACCCGCCGGGCTACCTGGCTGGGGTCGCGCGGCGCTGCAAGGACGCGGAGGTGCTGCTGATCGTCGACGAAGTGGCGACGGGCTTCGGGCGAACGGGGACAATGTTCGCGTGCGAGCAGGAAGGGGTCAGTCCTGACTTCCTGTGCCTTGCGAAGGGGCTGACCGGCGGGACGCTGCCTCTGGCGGCCACACTGGCGACCGAAGAGGTGTTCTCGGCGTTCCTGGCGGCTCGGGTCGAGGGAAAAACGTTCTTTCACGGGCACACGTACACGGGGAACCCAATCGCCTGTGCGGCAGCGCTGGCGACGCTCGATCTGTTCGAGGCCGAGAAGACGCTCGAGAACGCGGTGCGAATCGAGGGCTGGATCGACGCGGAGCTCGCGGGGCTTCGGTCGATGCCGGCGGTGGCGAGCACGCGGCAGAAGGGCACGATGGCTGGGATCGAGCTGCGCACGTACGCCCCGGAGCTCTTCATGGGCTCGCGCGTGTGCGAAGCGGCCCGTGCGCACGGGGTGATCTTGCGACCGCTCGGGGACGTGATCGTCTGGATGCCACCGTTGTCGAGCACAGCGGACGAGGTGAAGCTGCTCGCAACGGCGACGCGATGCGCGATCGAGGAGACTTGTGGCTGACGCTCCCAGGCTGGTGCTGGTGACGGGCACCGACACAGGCGTCGGGAAGACGTTCGTCACCGAGCGCTTGATCCGTTGGCTGCGCGCACGTGGGACGGATGCGATCGCTCTCAAGCCGGTGGAGACCGGATGGGATCGGGATAGCAGCGATGCGGCCCGGCTCGCGGATGCCAGCGGTCGGACGGTCGAGCAGACGATCTGGCAGCACTTCGCGCGGCCGGCGTCGCCACGGAACGCGGCGAGGGCCGAAGGTCGCGCACTCGATCAGGACGAGATGGTGGCCTGGGTGACCCGGGCCGCGAGCGGCGTCGATCTGTGCCTGGTGGAGGGCGCAGGCGGCTGGCTCGTGCCGTTCGCATCGGACTGGCTGTTTCGCGACGTGGCCGCGCGGCTCGGGGCACCAGTCCTGATCGTTGCGCGTTCGACACTTGGCACGATCAACCACTCACTGCTCACCGCGGAGTCCGTGGGCCCACGCAATCGGGTGCTCGGCGTGGCGTTGTCGGTGCTGCCAGCACTCGATCCACAGGTTGCCCACAGCAACCGGGATGAGATTCAAGAGCGGATCGACGCCCCGGTTCTGGTGTTCCCTGAGGAGCTGGACCGCCTGGGAACCCTGTTCCACGTGGAACTTACGCGGGACGGTACGCGATGACGGCCCGTGTCCGGTCGCCGTGCTGATACGGATGACGAGTCGCGCCATCGGGAAGGCTGTGGATTTCTCGACCTTCCATGCCGATCACGAGACCGCCGGGTCGGATGACGCTCCGGCCGAGCTCGAGCCACTCGCTGAGGTCGAACGTCGCACGCGACACGGCGACGTCGAAATCGTGGTGTCGCGCGGGGTCGAGACGCTCGGGCTGCACCAGCATCTCGATGCCGAGCTCACGCGCGGCCGATGACTGAAAAGCCGCCTTCTTGTGGACGGGCTCCAGGCTGGTGACGTGCACCTTGCGGCACAGCGCCAGCGGGATGCCGGGCAGGCCACCGCCGCTGCCAACGTCTATGATCTTTTGACCGTCTTCCACGAATGGAAGGATGGCCAGGCTGTCGATGACATGCACCGCGACCTCGGCGGGTGTGCGGGCGGCCGACAGGTTGATCTTCTGGTTCCAGCGCACGAAGCGCTCGACGAAGGAGATCAGCCGGCCGCTTGCGGCGCTCGCGCCGTACCCACTTGCCGCGAGCGTCAGATCATCCGTCCACGACATCGAGGATCAGCTTGCTCGCGCGCGGCGCTACCAGCAACTCACCGGCGCCGCTGATCGCGTCCGCGAGGGACGGGCACCACGAGGCATAGCTCGGTCGAACGGTGGCCTCGTCGAGTGAGGACACCAGCCGGATGCGATGGCCGGGTGGGAGGCGCGGCCGCAGGCCGATGTCGTAGATGGCTCGGTTGACGACCTCGAGCGGACCGACGCCTTCCGTGCAGGGCGCAACCAGAACGATGGTTCCGTCGGGCGCGAGCAGCGACGCAACGGCCGCGATGCACTTGCTCGCCTGATACAGGCTGGCGGTCACGGGGAGCCGGTCCGCCACGACGATCCACGACGCCGCACGCGCCCGGGCCTGGACCCCGAACCATGGCGCCGCCAGGTTTGCGCCATGCCGTAACGCCAGGTCGACATCGCCGGCGACCGCCGCCCGCAAGCGCTCGTCGGGATCGGCGACCCCATCCAGGAGAAACGCGCGGGGTGCGGCCAGACGACGCGCTTCCTCGAGATCGAGGCGGCATGGGTTGGTATCGACCACGCCCGCGCGCGCATCGGGGTGCACCTTCCACTGATGGTTCTGGCGGGCGCTCACCGCCGAGGCGAGCCCGGGGAAGATCGCCTTCGCGCCGGCGCCCCAGCCAGCGAAGTAGTGCGGCCGGATGACGCCGGTCGCCACCACCAGGTCCGCCTCGACCACCGTGCGATGGACGACCACAGCGGTGCCGCGCGTGGTCGTACCGACCTCGAGCAGGTCGCGGGCATCGTGGCCGTCGTGGTCGATGACGGTCGCGTCGCCGACGAGCGAGTGCGGCAGCCCGAGCTGGGATAGTCCACCGCTCCGACCGTGGGTACCGGTCGCGACCGCGATCGTCAGCCGTACTGACGGGAGGCGGCGCCGGACCGCTGCCACCAGGGCCGCGCGGGGCTCGTCACGGGTCGCGTCGCTGACGATCACGGTCACCCGGTCGCCCGAACGCACCTGCTCCTCGAGGCGCGGGGCACCGATCGGTGCGTCGAGCGCCCTTTCGAGCAGCGCGGAAACCGAATGCGTCGGCGGCGAGAGGACCGCGGCCTCGAGCCACCGGAGGTGCGCGGCGGTCGAGACCCTGAGGTGCTCGGGCCCGAACGGCAGCACGAGGTCGGTCACCGGGCCACGGTAGCCGTCGGCTACCCGGCCGTCACGCGGCGAACGAATGCGGCGGCGGGAAGAGGACGGCGGCAGTGCTCCGGCCCGGACGGCAGCACGCGGTCGGTCACCGGGCCACGGTGGCCGTCGGCTGCCCGGCCGTCACGCGGCGCACGAATGCGGCGGCGGGGAGAGGACGGCGGCCGATGGGCGGAAGCGGTGGCGGTGTGGCGGTGCTCAGTCCCGAACGGCACCCCGAGGTCCGGCCCCCGGCCCCGGTGGCCGTTGGCTGCCCGGACGTCCCCCCGCGCACGAATGCGTCGGCGGCGGGATCCCCGTGGTCGCGAGGCCGTCGGGTACCCGCGCGTCAAACGGCCACCCGAGGCCAAGCGCCGGCAGCGGGAGGACCGTGGCCGCGAGCACGTGGGTGGCGGTGGCGGCCCGGCGCTGCTCGGGCCCGGACCGTAGATCGAGGGCGGTCACCGGGCCACGGTAGCCATTCAGTACCGCGCGTTGCGCGGCCACCGCGGACGGCGGCGCCGAGACGACCGAGGCCGCGCGGGGGCCGGACGTGGGCGCCGGTGGCGATCCTGAGGTCCTCGGGCCCGAACGGCGGCTCGAAGTCGGCCACCGGGCACGGAACTCGTCAGCTACCCGCGAGGCACGAAGCCACCGCGAGCCTCGGGCGTGATAACCGCGGCGTCGAGGCCGTGGACGGCGATGGCGATGGCGATGGCGATGGCGATGGCGATGGCGATGGCGATGGCGATGGCGCCGGCGGCGGTGCTCGGGTGCGACCGGCAGCTCGAGGTCGGCCAAGAGGCGCCGGAAGCCGTCAGCTACCCGCGCGTCGGGAGGCCACCGAATGGCTGACAGGCGCCGAGTCGAGTACCATTGCTCCCGCCCGGGGCGGTGCGGCACCTCGGTGAACGTCCACGCCGCGACCAGCGTACGTGTCCAAACAGAGCCTCCTTCTCATCGACGGTGACCCGCGGAGCCTCAGGGTTCTCGAGGTCTCGCTCAAGAAGGCGGGCTTCAACGTCACGACCGCGGTCAACGGCAAGGATGCGCTCGACAAGGTCGAGCTCGCGCCGCCCGACCTGGTGATCGCCGAGACGCTGCTCGAGGAGATCGACGGCTTCGCGTTCTGCCAGCAGCTCAAGGCCAACCCGGCCTGGGCCGACATACCGTTTGTATTCCTGACGGCGCAGACCGACATCGAGTCGAAGATCAAGGGACTCGAGCTTGGCGTCGACGACTACCTGACCAAGCCGATCTACATCAAAGAGATCGTTGCCCGTGCGCGCATCCTCCTGCAGAAGCGCCAGCGGACCCGCATCGAGGAGCGCCGCGACGGGCGCACCCGGTTCGCCGGTCGCCTGGCGGACATGCCGGTGGTCGATCTGATCCAGACCGTCGAGATCAGCCGGAAGTCGGGGCTCATCCACTTCACCGGCGACGAGGCGAAGCAAGCGGCGATCTACTTTCGTGACGGCAAGGTGATCGACGCCGAGGCTGGGCCGCTCCAGGCCGAGGACGCCGTGTACCGGCTCCTGACCTGGAACGACGGTGACTTCGAGGTCGTGTTCCGCACCGTGCGTCGCCGCGATGCGATCACGGTGTCGGCGCAGGCGCTCCTGATGGAGGGCATGCGGCGCCTCGACGAGTGGGGCCGCCTGTGCGAGCAGCTGCCGCCGCTGGAGACCCGCTTCGAGGTCGATGCGCGCGAGCTGTCGACGCGCCTCGGCGAGATCCCCGACGAGCACAACGCGATCTTGCGGCTGTTCGACACCCGCCGGTCGGTGATGGAGGTCGTCGACGCCAGCGACTTCGGCGACCTCGAGTGTCTCGAGGTGATCGCGAAGCTTTACTTCGAGGGCCTGCTGCTGGAGCTGGGGCCGCCGCGCGCGCCGGCCACGACCGAGTGGGTGGTCGCGTCGGCGGTGCTCGATCAGACGCCGGCGCCGAGCGCCGAGATGATGCTGTCGGATCCGTTCGCCGGCATGATGGACGAGCCGGACGAGGTCCCGGGGCCGGCGCCCGACGCCGAACCGGGGCCCCCGCCCGAGGCCGACGCGGTCGCGGCCGCGGTGCTCGCGCTCGCGGCGGTCGATACCGCGGCGGCGTACCGTCCGCCGATCCGACGCAAGAGCCTGATCGAGCGGGCGATCGATGAGTCCGAGCTGATCGGGGTCGGCGACGTCGACACGATCCTCAGGACCGGGCCAACCAAGGCCGCCGACGCGGTGCCCGAGGAGGTACACGAGCCCGACGACCTCGGGCAGGACCCGCGGCCAGCGATGGACGCGTTCGATGATCCCGACGGGCCGACTCCGTTGCCGCCGCCGTGGGTGCTCGAGGAGACGGACGACTCGACCGGACCGCGAGTCGTGACGTCGATGGGGGCGGATACCGCGAGCGCGGCGGGTGAGGTCGATCGAGATGATCGACTGTCGTCCCGGCCGGAGCCGCAGCGCGAGCTCGTCACGATCATTCCCAAGCGGCAGTCGCGGGATCAGCTGGCCGACGCTGTCGAGGACAGCGGGGACCGGGATGCGGCGGTGTCGGCGGGCGTGGAAGATGGGTCGGCGGGCGCGGTTGCGACGGCGGCGGGGGCAGGCGCAGGTGCAGGTGCAGGTGCAGGTGCAGGTGCAGGTGCAGGTGCAGGTGCAGGTGCAGGTGCAGGTGCAGGTGCGGCAGGACTGGTGACGGCATCGGGTGCGCAGGCCGCAGCGGCCGCAGCAGCGGCAGCGGCAGCGGCAGCGGCAGCGGCAGCGGCAGCGGCAGCGGCAGCGGCAGCGGCAGCGGCAGCAGCGGCAGCACCGGCAGCGGCAGCAGCGGCAGCAGCGGCAGCAGCGGCAGCACCGGCATCGGGTGCGCAGGCCGCCGCAGCAGCGGCAGCGGCGCGGGCCGAAGCGGCGCGGGCTGCCGCGCCGCCGCGGGCTGCCGCCGGCGCGGGAATGGCTACAACGGCGACTGCGGCGACGACCACGGCCGCTGTGATGGCTACGCCGGCAGCAAAAGTTGGTGCGGGCGCGGCTATGGCGGGCGGCTCGTCAGAGGCGAGACCGACCGCGGGGGCCGCGCCCCGGCGCATGCCGACCGCGCGGGAGCCGGCCTCGGACGCCGGCGCTTCGGGCGAGGCGGCGGGCACGCGCGCGCCGGTCGCCGGGGTTGGACGGCCGCGGCGCGCACGCACGCTGCCCCCGCCGCCGACGAAGCCCGAGCCGCCGGGCGTGGCGCCGCTGACCGAGGCGCCGTCAGAGCCGCGCCGTCCCCAGTGGGGCGCGGTGGCGATCGGCGCGGCGGCGGTCGCGCTGCTGGCGTTCGTGGTCGTTCGCGCGGGACGGGACGGAGGGCGCGCGCCGCTCGCGCGGGTCGACGCGGGCGTGGCGACGATGGTGGTGGACGCGGGCGAGCCTGACCGGGGCGCGGTCCCAGGCGCGGCGGGCGCGGCGGACGCATCGGAAGCTTCCGGCGCGGAGGTCGCACACGACGGCGGCGTCGCGACGAGCGCGCCCGACGCCGCGGGCCGCGCGGCCGTGCCCATCGACGCGACCGCCGACTACAAGGAGAAGGTCGCGCAGGCCAAGGAGGCGCTGGCCGACGGCGACTACGCGCAGGCGCTGGTCCACGCCGAGGCGTCGGTCAAGCTGCGCCGGACGGCGCGCGGCTACATCATGAAGGCGGACGCGCTGCGTCGGCTGACGCGCATCGACGAGGCCCTGGCCGCGGCGGACGCGGCGATAAGGTTGCAGCCGACCTTCGCGCCGGCCTGGGAGACCAAGGGCAAGATCTTGTGGAGCGAGCGGCGGTATGCCGAGGCGCGTCCGGTGTACGAGCGCTTCCTCGAGCTCCAGCCGCGCGGCGAAGCCGCCCAGACGGTGCGCGCCCTGCTCGCTCCGAAGCCAACGCGGAACGCGCCGCCAGCACCCGAGGCGCCGTCGCGCGCGCCGTAGTAGGGTTCCACGGTGCTCGTGCTCGGACTCGAGAGCTCCTGTGATGAGACTGCCGCGGCGATCGTCGCCGACGGTCGTCGGGTGCTGTCCGACGTGATCGCGTCGCAGGACGATGTGCACCGACCGTACGGCGGCGTGGTGCCCGAGCTGGCGTCGCGCGCCCACGTCGTCAACGTGATCCCGGTGCTCGGCGCCGCGCTCGAGCGCGCAGGCGTCGGGCTCGACGCGATCGACGGCATCGCGGTCACCCACGGGCCCGGCCTGGTCGGTGCGCTCCTGGTCGCGGTCCAGACCGCCAAGGCCCTGGCGTGGGCGCGCGGGCTGCCGCTGGTCGGGGTCCATCATCTCGAGGGCCACCTGGCCGCGATCCAGCTCGAGCCCGATCCGCCGCCGATGCCGCACCTCGCGCTCATCGTGTCGGGCGGCCATACCTCGCTGGTCCGGGTCGAGGATCACGGCGAGGTCGTCGAGCTCGGGCGAACCCGCGACGACGCCGCCGGCGAGGCCTTCGACAAGGGCGCCAAGCTGCTCGGGCTCGGATATCCCGGCGGCGCGGTGGTCGACCGGCTGGCCCGCACCGGCGATCCGCGGGCGGTGCTGTTTCCCCGCGCGATGATGGGCAAGAACTTCGGCGACGACTTCTCGTTCTCGGGGCTGAAGACCGCCCTGCTCCATCACGTGCGGGCCCATGGCGTGCCCGACGGGCAGGCGCTCGCCGACCTGTGCGCGAGCTACCAGGACGCGATCGTCGAGGCCCTGGTGCGAAAGACCCGACGGGCCGCGGCCCGCGAGGGGCTCACCCACGTGCAGGTCTGCGGCGGGGTCGCGGCCAACAGCGCGCTGCGGACGGCGCTGCGCGCGGCCGGCGCGGCCGATGGCTTCACCGTGCACGTGCCCCCGCCGGGGCGGTGCACCGACAACGCCGCGATGATCGCGGCCGCGGGCTATCACCGCCTGGTGCGAGGCGAGCGCGCGGGCTTCGACCTCAACGCGCACCCGACCATGCCGCTGCCGCGCCGGAGCCGGGATGCCGCCTGACAAAGTGATCGGCGGCCCCGCGTTCCCCACCGCGGGGGTCTTGCTCGAGCGCCATGGTCTGCGCGCGAAGAAGCACTTCGGCCAGAACTTCCTCACGTCCGAGCGGGTGTTCCGCGCGATCGTCGACGCCACCGTGCGGAGCGACGACGACTGGATCGTCGAGGTCGGCGCCGGCCTGGGCACCCTGACCGCGCGGCTCGCCGAGCGGGTGCCCGAGGGCAAGCTGATCGCGCTCGAACGCGATCCCGACATGGTCAAGGTGCTGCAGACCGAGCTCGGTCACCTCGACAACGTGCAGATCGAGGCGGTCGACGCGCTCCGCTATGATCTGGTCGCGGCGGCCCGCTGGCGCGGCGACCCGATCACCGTGTGCGGCAACCTGCCCTATCACATCGCCGCGCCCATCATCTTCCGCGCGTGCGCAGCGCGCGCCCATGTCACCCGCGCGGTGGTGATGGTGCAGAAGGAGATGGCCGACCGCATCGTCGCCGGACCCGGCAGCAAGACCTACGGCGCGATGGGCGTGATGCTGCAGAGCTTCGCGAAGTGTCGGCTGGTGTGCAACGCGCCGTCCGGGGCGTTCACCCCGGCGCCCAAGGTCGACTCGGCGGTGGTCCAGCTCGACTTCACCGCGCCGCCCGAGCTCGACCTGCCCGAGGAGGAGCACTACCGCAGCGTGGTGCACGCCGCGTTCGGGCAGCGCCGCAAGACCTTGCGCAACGCCCTGCGCGCGATCTACGCGGATGAGGCGGTGCTGGCCGCGCTGGCAACCACGGCGATCGACGGCGGCCGGCGAGGCGAGACCCTCTCGCTGGTCGAGTTCGCGGCGCTCGCCCGCGCGATTCCGCCGGCGGCCCAGGTCGGCATCGTGGTCGAGGAGCACTGAGCGCGTGGCGGAGCGACCGTAGATGCCCGAGCTACCCGAGGTCGAGTCAGTCCGGCGCTCGCTCACGCGGCGCAAGCTGCGGGGACGCCGCATCGTCCGCGTGCGCTCGAGCGGTAAGCCGCTGCGGTTGGCCCGGGCCCAGCCGCTGCTGGCCCTGCGGCGGGCGGCGCGCGGCCGGACGATCACGGCGATCCGACGGATCGGCAAGTACCTGCTGCTCGACGTCGACGGGCCGTCGACGATCCTGGTGCACCTCGGCATGAGCGGCAACCTGCTGGTGGTGCCGCGCAGCACGCCCTGGGTCACCCACACCCACGTGGTCTTCGAGCTCGACGACGGTCGTGACCTGCGCTTCGTCGATCCGCGCCGGTTCGGGCTGGTCGACGTCATCAACCGCAGCAAGGAGCGTGAGCACCCGTGCCTGGCGGTGCTCGGCCCCGACCCGATCTCCGACCGCATGCCAGCCGACCACCTGTTCCACCGGGCGAACGGCCGCACCGCGTCGGTGAAGTCGTTCTTGCTCGACCAGGGCGTGCTGGCCGGGGTCGGCAACATCTATGCATCGGAGGCGCTGTGGCTGGCCCAGGTGTCGCCGTCGCGGCCGGCGGGCCGGCTCGGGCTCGACGGGGCGCGGGCGTTGACGCTCGCGGTCTCGGAGGTGCTGACGTTCGCGATCGAGAACGGCGGGACCACGCTGCGCGACTTCGTCGGGGCCGACGGCGAGCCCGGCGAGAATGGCGAATACCTGCTCGTCTATGGCCGCGCCGGCAAGCCGTGCAGCCGCTGTCGGGCGACCATCAAGCGAAGCGTGATTCAGGGACGCGCTACCTTCTTCTGCCCGACGTGTCAGAGACGTTGACGGTCTAACCGGCATGCCCCGATGGTGATAGTCTCGAACCTGGTGGCGGGGCCTTCCCCGTCGCGCGCAGGCCGCAACCGACGGGAAGTCCTGCCCGAGCTGAAGGGACGCCGAGCGCCGCGATGTTGACTGGAGAGGCCGACGAAGACCTGATGGTCAAGTACCAGGCGGGTGAGGTGCGCGCGTTCGAGATCTTGCTCACGCGCCACCGCAGGCCTGTCTACAACTTCGTGCTGCGCTTCGTCGGCGACAAGGAGACCGCGGAGGACCTGCTCCAGGAAACCTTCATGCGGGTGATCAAGGGCGCCGATGCCTACAAGCGTCAGGCGAAGTTCACGACGTGGCTTTACACCATTGCCAGGAACCTGTGCGTTGACCAGACGAGGCGGCGGAAGCATCGCCGGCACGCCTCGCTCGACGCACCCATGTCAGCCGACGAAGAAAGCGGAACGCTCCTCGACGTGATCCCCTCGAAGGAGATGGGCTCCGATCGCAAGACCGTGAACAAGGAGCTCAACGCGCGGATGCAGGGCGCGATCGCCGCGCTCGGCGAGGAGCAGCGCGAGGTGTTCCTCATGCGCGAGTTCCTCGACATGCCGTTCAAGCAGATCGCCGATGTGGTCGGCGTGCCCGAGAACACGGTGAAGAGCCGCATGCGCTATGCGCTCGAGAAGCTGCGGCTCGATCTCGAGGAGTACAAGGACCTCGCCAAGGCGGTCCCGTAGCGGACATGGACACGCGGGACGCAATCTCGCCGGCCGAGCGTGCCGCGCTCGAGGCGCTTTACGGCGAGACCGAGGACGAGCCGGGCGCCACCGCGGGCGCGACCGAGCTGATCGCTGGCTGGCAGCCAGTGCGCGCGGCGGTCGCGATGGCCCGCGACGGGGGCTTCGACGAGGAGCCACCGGCCCGGCTCGACGCCCTCCTGCTGGCGGCCGCACGCCAGGCCGCGCCCGCACCGCGGCCCGGCTGGGCGGCGCGCCTGCGCGCGTGGCTGGTGCCGGCGTTCGCGCATCCGGCGCTCGCCGGCGCCGCGGCGCTGGTCGTGGTTGGCGGCACCGCCGGGGTGCTCTACCTGCGCGGTCAGGGGCAGATCGTGCAGCCCCGGCTGGGACGGGATGGGGAGGCGACGCCGCGTGCGCCAGGCGGCAGCGGGACCGCCACGATCACCCCCGTCGAACCGGGCGCGCTGGCGCCGATGCGGGAGGGCGCGCGGCCGCCCATCGGTGAGGTGGCGGTGCCAGAGTTGCCGTCCGAGCCCAGCGGCGAACGTCCGGGGCCGCCGTCCCGCCTCCGGCCGCGCAGTGGCGTGGGCTCCAGCGCGGATCGCGAGGTGAACCTGCCGATCGTGCGCGGCAGCGCGCCTGGCGTCGGTGGATCCGCGGACCTCGAGGAGCGCCGCGGCAGGGTCGAGGTCCGAGAGACCGCGCCGGCAGATGTGTCGGCCGGCGCTCCGGCGGGGACCCCCGAGGATCCGGCGGCGCCAGTGCCGGACGTGACCGCGACGGCGGGCGTCGCGGACAAGGTCGCGGACGACGGCCGGCGGCAGGCCCTCGTGCACGTCGAGCAGCTGACGCGCCAGGCCCGGACCGCCGCGGGCAACGGAGACTGCGGGGCGGTCAAGGTGATCTCGGCGCGGGTGAAGAAGCTCGCGGCCGAGTACCACCGCGACTCGTTCGTCACCGACCCGGCGATCGCGCGCTGTCTGCGCTGAGCGTCGGCGCGCGCGCGCCTGTGGGGCGCATCGCCTGGCAGTCGGCCCTCAGGATCCCGCCCATCTTTCCCGGGGTCTCTGAGCCAGGGCGAGCGCACGCGAGCCCGCCGTCGAAGGGCAGCCCGTCGAAGATCACGTGCGGCTCCTTGCCGCTCTGCCCTTCGACGCGGCGCCTTCGGCGCCGACTCAGGGCCACCGGGAAAGGGTGAGCGCTTCCGATCACATGGAGACTTGTGATCAATCCCGAGGTCGGCACTTCGACACGGCGCCGGCGGCGCCGGCTCAGGGCCACCGGGAAAGGTGTGCGATCAGATCTCGGTGGACCAGGAGCGGCGGGTCTCGGGCGGCAGGTCGCCGTGTCGTTCGCGGTAGGCGCGGAGGAAGGCGCGGGTCGGCGGGTTGAGGTAGCCCCCGCCGGCGACGTCGCCAAAGTCGGCGCGCCAGCGGTCGCAGAGGACGGCGAAGCGGCGGTCGCGCTCGTCCTTGGCCACGATCGAGGCGGCGGCGACGGCGGCATGGCGTGACTCGCCGCGGTCGTAGGCTCGCAGGGCGGGATACTCGGCGCGGAGGGCGCTGAACAGCTTCTGGCCGTCGGCGAAGATCCGCTTGCAGTCGGGGGCGCGCTGCAGCATGCGGCGGGCGCACTCGCGCTCGAGGACGTTGAGCTCGCCGTTGGCCACGCGGGCGTCGATCTCGGGGGCCTCGACGACCTCGATCGCCACGAAGGTCGCGTGAAGGCGGACCATCGCGGCCAGGGTCGCGCGGCGGGCTCGGGCCTCGGGGCCGGTGAACTTCTTGGAGTCGGTCAGGCCGGCGCGGGTCAGCGCGCGCGATGCCCGAGCGTCGAGGGCGACCGCGGCCAGCACCATCGGTCCCAGAATCGGGCCGCGGCCCGCCTCGTCGATGCCGAGGGTCAGGGGCGGCGGCGCCGGCAGCGTCGGTGCGGGGATGCCCGGCATGCCGAGCTGTTCACGTGAGGTTGGGGGCATGGTCGGGACGCGATGCGCGCGGCACGCGGTGCGGACAGGATGCGAGGCGTGCGCACGGTCAGGATGCGATGCGGTCGGCGAGCTCGTCGAGGGCGCGGACGAGGCCGACCTCGAGGTCGAAGCACGCCACGTCCGCCCGCCTCGCGTCAAGGGCGAGCGCGGTCGCTGCGTGACCGAGGGCATCGGTGCCGGCGCGTGCCAGGGGCTCGGCGACCAGGCGCTCGAGATCGGGCGCGGCGCGAAACAGCGCGTGGTGCACCACGTCCTGTTCGAGCGAGAGCTTGGGCAGGTCGTTGCGGAAGAAGGCGTCGACGGCACCGCCGGCGAGGTAGCCCGACACGTACGCGCGCGCCCGGGTGAGGGGCGCGCATACGGCCGCCATGGTGGCGGTGGCGCTACCGGTGGCCGCGGCGGCCAGCAGGGGCCGGACCGCCGCAGCCACCTCGGCCTCGGCCTCGCGCAGCATCGCCTCGTAGCCGTCATCGAGGAGGGCGACCAGGTAGTCGCGATCGGCCGGGGTCGCCGAGTGGCTGCCGAACGGCAGCTGGCGGGGCCGCACCAGCTCGATGACCTCGCGGGCGGCCCGCTGGTAGAGCGCCGCGGCGCGCTCGGCGATCGTGCGCCGCACCGGCGCCACCACGTCGTCGGCGAAGCGGCCGGCGGCCGAGGCGAGGTCGTCGCGTCGGGCTTCGAGCGCGGTGACCGCGGCCTCGAAGCGCTCCCGGTCGCGGCCGAGCGCGGTCCGGGCGTCGGTGATCACGGAGGTGAGCCGGCGGGCGCACGCGCCGCGCTTGATCTGGCGGGCCTGGGCGAAGAAGCGCTCCTCGAGCGCGCCGGCCAGGGCGGCCCAGTTGCCGTCGTCGCCGCCGCGGCTGCCGCCGTTCTTCCACGCGAGCGCGCGCCGGGCCGAGAACGGCACCACGACCTCGACCCGGTCCTCGAGCTGGGTGGCGACGTGGGCGATGACCTCGGCGACCTCGCGGTCGCTGAGCTGGTCGCGCTTGTTGAGCACGCCGAGCACGCGCTTGCCCTGCGCGTGGATCGCGTCGAGCGCCTTGCGCTCGCTGGCCTTGCCGCCCTGACCGGCGGTGAACACCCACACGACCGCGTCGGCCCGCGCGATGAAGCCGCGGGCGGTGTCCTCGTGCTCGGGGAGGATCGAGTTGAGCCCGGGGGTGTCGACGATGTGCACCTTGGCCAGGTGGTCGAGCGGCAGGAAGATCTCGACTCGATCGACCTCGCGCGCCTCGTCGGGCGTGAGCGCCCGCAGCCGATCGTGGAGCTGGTCCCACGGGACCTCGGTCGCCGAGCCGTCGCGGCCGCGCAGGCAGCCGCCGCGCTCGTGGCCGTACTTGACGACGTTGATCGTCGCGGTGGTAGGCGTGATGCCGGTGGCGGCGACGTCAGCGCCGATGAACGCGTTGACGAACGACGACTTGCCGCTCGAGAACTCGCCCATGACGGTGACCAGCAGCGGCTGATCGAGCAGCGCGGTGGCGCGGGCGACCTCGCCGACCATGCCGGCCAGGTCGCTCCGGGTCGCGAGGGTCCGCTCGAGCGCGCCGGCGAGCTGCGCGATGTCGTCGACGTCAGGCACCGGCAGCTGGGCGGTGCGGGCGGCGGCGAGCGCGGCCCGGGCGTGCGGATCGTCGGGGGCGAGGTCGAGCGCGCGGCGGGCGGCGCGGGCGGCCCGGCCGGCGGCCTCGGGGCCGGGATCGCGCGCGCGCTCCAGCCGCGACTCCTCGATCGCGAGGTCGACCGACGCGGGTGCGGCGGCGAGCAGGCCGGCGGCGGCGTCGAGCTGGCCGCGGTCGATCAGCTCGGCGGCGCGGGCGGCCAGCGCGATCGGCGAGGTCGGATCGAGCGCGAGCAGATCGTTGGCCCAGCGGACCGCGCGCTCACGCTCGCCAGCGCGGTGGGCCATGGTCACCGCCGCGATCAGGAGGGCCGGGGTGGACTCGAGCGCGAGCGCGCGCTCGTAGGACGCCAGCGCGGCATGCGGGTTGCCGAGCTCGCGGTGGAGCCCGGCCAGGCGGGCGTGGAGGCTCGCGCGGCGGGGCTCGAGCTCGAGCGCCTCGAGGTAGCGCTGGTGGGCGCCGGTGAAGTCGCGGCCGGCCCCGGCGACGTCGCCGAGCCCGAGCAGCGCGTCGGCGAGCTGGGTCCGCCCGACGGGGCCGTGGCTGGCCAGCGACTGGGTGCGGGCCCGCTCGTACAGCTCGGCCGCGACGTGGGCGCGGCCATCGGCGAGCTCGAGGTGGGCGAGCGCGAGCAGCGCGGTGGGCGGGGCCTGCAAGGTCTCGATCGCCCGCTCGAGGTGGCGGCGGGCCTCGCCCGACGAGGTCCGGGTGTCGGCGAGCAGCGCCTCGCCCAGCGCGGTGCGGGCGTCGGTGTCGTCGGGGGCCTCGGCCACCGCCTTGCGCAGCTCGCGGATCGCCTTGTCGAGATCGCCGAGCCCGCGCCAGGCGCGCCCGAGCGCCAGGTAGGCCGCCGCCAGCAGCCCGCGATCGCCGCCGGCGCCGTCGACGCCGCGGCCGAGGTAGCCGACCGCGTCCTCGAGGTGACCGCGGGTGACCTCGACCGTGCCCATGCCGATCAGCGCGTGCGGATCGCCGGGGCGGGCCACCAGCGCGTGGGTGAACGCTTCGGCGGCGCGATCGTGATGGCCGAGCGCGTGCTCGGCCGCGCCCAGGAGGGTCAGGGCCCCGACGTGATCGGGGCGGTCGCGGAGCATGACCTCGAGCACCTCGACCGCCGCGGCCGGGTCACCGGCCGCGAGCAGCGCGCGCACCTGGGCGAGCTGGTCACGGAAGCCGTCGAGGATGATCTCGTTGGCCGCGTCCTCCGCCTTGCGCGCGATCCGCGCCATCCAGCCCCGGATGCTGTCGCCCGGGCCCGCCATCAGTTTCCGCCGTCGTCGACCTCGTCGTCGTCGGCCGCGCCGGGACGGCTCGCGGCGACCGCCGCGCCCGCGATCGCCGCCGGCGGCGGCACCGCGGTCAGCTCGGGCTGGACCCGCCAGATCTCGGCGCGCAGCTCGCCGAGCCCGGTGCGCAGCGCGGCGACCTGGGCGATCTGCTCGGAGGTCGAGGCGCGCAGCTCGGCCGCCTCGCCGCCGCGGGTCTTGCGCTCGGTGATCGTGCGGTCGAGGATCTCGCTGATGCCCTTGTAGAGCGAGTTGCCCGCGGTGGTGACGAAGTCGCGCAGGCGGTCGGCGAAGTCGTCGACGCACTTGTCGAAGTGCGGCTTCATCGCGGCGGCTGCGTGGAAGATCGCGCCGGGGACCTTCTCCTTGGCCTGCTGGCGGATGTCGCCCGAGACCTTGGACTTGAGCACGATCGCGAGGATCGGCGCGGCCAGGGTCAGCAGGCCGCCCGCGAGCACGTTGACGAACAGCATCACGGTGGTCCCGAGCGCGCCGATCGCGTAGATGCCGACGTCGTACTTGAAGCTGTCGACGTTGATGTCGACCTGGGTGTCACCCGGGCCGAGCCGCTCGGCCAGGGTCTCGGCGACCGCGGCGACGTTCTGGTTGGTGATCGAGATGACCTCCTCGGCGAGGCGCTCCATCATCGCGACCAGCTTCGCGCCCTCGAGCTCGGCCCACTCCTTGATCTTGTCCTCGATGAAGCCGGGCAGGTAGCGCTTGATGTCGTCGGCGTCGACCGCGTCGAGCTGCGACGGCAGCGCGGCGACGAACTGCTGGGCGAACGCGTCGAGGTCGTTGCCGACGTGGGCCTTGATCGCGCTGGCGTCGGCGTCGATGCGGATGTGCAGCTCGTCGAGGGTGCGCTGGGACGCATCGAGCTGCTGGCGGACCACCGCGACCCGCTCCTCGAGCTGCTCGACGGTGAGGTCCCACGACCTGAGCCGCACGCCGAGGTTCTGCTCCAGGTAGCCGGCGGTCCGGGCCGCGTCGGCGGCGGCGTTGTCGAGCAAGATGCGCGCGCGGTCGCCGGCGAGGAACTTGCCGAGATGGTCGAGCAGCTGCGGCATGCCGCTCTGCGGGTCGCGGCGGAGCAGCCACTCGCGGGCCGACAGCGGGAACACCGGCGCGCCCGGGGCCAGCCGGGCCAGCCCGTCGCGCACGTACTGGGTGACCGCGGTGCGCTCGTCGGCGTTGAGCAGGTCCATCTTGCCGAGCACGAAGATCAGCCGCTCGCGGGTGCCGTCGAGCATGTGCGAGGCGAGGAACTCGCGCTCGCTGTCCTTCAAGGCCTGGCCGGCGTCGAGCAGGAACAGCACCGCGTCGGCCCGCGGCACGTAGCCGTAGGTGACCTCGGCGCGCTGCTCGTTGAGGTCGTTCACGCCGGGGGTGTCGACCAGGACCACGTTGTCCAGGAGGATGTCCGATGGATAGCCGAGCTCGACGTGGCTGACGTCGTCGGCCCGGCCGCCGGCGACCGTGACCCACTCCTTGATCTCGCTCGGGGTCAGGTCGACGGTGTCGCCCGAGTGCAAGATCACGCGCGCCTTGGGCACGATCGAGTGGATGACGTGGTTGATCGCGGCGGTGGTCGGCGTGATGCCGGTCGGCAGCACGTCGAGCCCGAGCAGCGCGTTCACGAACGTCGACTTGCCGTGGTTGAACTCGCCGAGGACGACGACGTGAAAGCGCTCGTCGACGAGCTTGGGGACCCGGGCGACCCGGATGTCGCGAGCGAGCGTGATCATGCCGACCGCGTCGGCGATGTCGGCCAGCTCGCGGTACCGCTTGAGCACCGCGGCCTTGGCCTGGTTGTGCGCGTCGTTCAGCATGGCTCCCTCAGAAGACGCTGAGCAGGTCGGAGACCTGGGCATCGATGTCGGTGGTCGAGGGCTTCCCGGTCGGGTCGCCGCCGGTGACCTGCGCGTAGAGCGCGCCGGCCGCGAACAGGCGCAGCGCGGCGAGGCGCTTGGGCAGGAGCGGATGAGCGCGGAACAGCTCGCCGACCTTGGCGCGGGTGGTCGGCTCGGCCGGCACCGCGTTCAGGTAGGCGCGCACGTCGATCTCGGGGCCCACGCCGAGCTCCAGCTTGACCAGCGCCGCCATGGTGGCGTCGAGGTTGCGGGAGGCGAGCAGCGCGGCGCGGTCGCAGGTGATCTCGGCGCGGCGGGCCCACGCCTTGAG
Organism: Kofleriaceae bacterium; assembly: GCA_046597055.1. Classification (GTDB taxonomy): domain Bacteria; phylum Myxococcota_A; class Polyangia; order Haliangiales; family Haliangiaceae; genus UBA2376. The sequence goes on from JBKJLC010000040.1 coordinate 19,095, forward strand.
CGCCATCATCGCCGGCTGGATCATCCAGCGCACGAAGAAGACCGCCGCGTGCGAGAGGTAATGCTGCGCGGTCACGTAGACGACGTGGCCGTTCTGGATACAGCCGATCTCGTGACCGAGCACCGCGACCAGCTCGTCGTCAGTGAGGCCGTCGGCGATGTCCTTGCGCAGGACCACGTAGGGTTGGTCGTCGGTGCCGAGCGAGGTCGCCGGGGTCGGGAAGCTGGGCGGCGCCAGGTACACCGCCGGGGCGTCGACCCGGAGCGCGGTCGCCGCGCGCTTGGCGGCCGCCCACACCCGGGGTGATTCCTCGGCGGCGGTGCGCGCGGTGCCGAGCAGCTCGGCCCGGGCCCGATCGTTCCAGAGCCGGGTGGTGGCCTCGATGGCCATGGTCACCGGGCGAGCCCCGATGAACGTGCGGCGGAGCTTGCGCTCACCGGCGAAGGCGTAGCTCGCGCCGGTCTGCGCTCGCTCGACCACTTCACCGCGGCGCGCCGCCACGTAGCGCGCGAAGTCGAAATCGACCATGGGCGCAGTATGCACCGAAATCTATGGAGCGCCCGGCGCCGGCCCGGCGTCCGGATCGTGGGGCGCGTCTGGCACCGCGGGCTCCACGCCGGCGTCGGGCGCGCGGCGGCGCGCCAGGCCGAGCGCGACGAAGCCGATCGCGACCGCCAGCCACAGCGTGGCCAGCCGGGTCAAGATGGTCGCCGCGGTCGCGGTCCCGGGATCGACCCCGGACGCGTTCTCGACCAGGAGCAGGGTCATCGCGCCCTCGGTCACGCCGAGCCCGCCGGGCAAGAACGACAGCGCGCCGGCGATCGTGGTCGCGGCATAAATGAGCATCGCGAGGCCGAGATCGACGTGGGCGCCCGGGAACGCGTTGACGATCATCGCGAAGCCCAGGCCCTCGCAGCCCCACGCCGCGATCCCGAGCGCGGTCGACCACGCGACCGGGCGGGGCTGGCCGAGCGCGGTCAGGCTGGCATAGACCTCGTGCAGGCGCGGTCGTAGCGCGGTGAGCCGGCGCGGTCGGGTCAGCAGCTCGATCGTGCGGGTGCCGAGCCCGCGCCACAGCAGGAAGACGAACGCCAGCGCCACCATGCCGGCGGTGGCCAGCACGACCTCGAGACCGACGCCGTAGGTGGCGACCCCGATCGTCGCCACCACCAGCAGCGCGAGCAGGTCGTTGACCCGCTCGGTGATCACGATCCCGGCCGAGCGCGCCACCGGGATCCCGGCCAGGGTCCGCAGGAGGTAGCTCTTGACCAGCTCGCCGAGCTTGCCGGGCGTCACCGCCATGCTGAACCCGGCCAGGAACACCAGCGCGCTGGTGCCGACCGGGACGACCAGCGCCTGGTGCCGGAGATACCAGTGCCAGCGCACGAAACGCAGGCCGTAGTTGGCGAGCGCGAGGCCGATCGCGGCCGCGAACGCCCACCAGCGGAAGCCACCCAGACTATCTCCGACCCCGCGCAGGTCTCCGACCAGCACGAACGCCGCCAGCACCGCGGCTACCGCGAGCACAAGCGCGAGCACCTGGCGCGGGCGAAGTCGCACCGGGGTCGGTGTATCAGGTTTCCCGTCGCTTGACCGAGGTCGTTGCCAGGCCCTAGCCTCGCTGACATGGTGAGCAACGCGAGCAAGGCGAAGACGGTCCTCGTGGTCGACGACGACCCCGAGATCCTCGCGATGCTGTCGGCGCGCCTGGAGAAGCGCGGATACAAGATCCTCACCGCGGTTGACGGCAACGTCGCCCTCGAGGAGGCCCGGCGCAGCCGGCCCGACCTGATCATCCTCGACGTCATGATGCCTGGCAAGACCGGCTGGGAGGTCGCCCGCGCCCTCAAGCAGGACCCGGTGACCGAACCGATCAAGGTCGTGATGTTGACCGCGATTGGCGAGCAGATGAACGAGATGACGTCGCCGCTGTACGGCGCCGACGCGCACTTCGACAAGCCGTTCGACTTCACCGAGCTCGAAGCGAAGATCGCGCAGCTGCTCGGGTAGCAGCCGCGGACCTCAGCGGTCGACTACTCGTCGTCGTCGCGGGCCGGGGTCGGCCGCTGGTTGAGGAACTTGTAGGCCTTGCTGTACCAGGGGCTGTCGGTCGGCACGATCTTGGTGATCTGCCGCATCATGGACCGGGCCTCGTCGGGCTGGCTGACGAGCAGCGCCGTGGCCTTGCCGTGGAGCTCCTGCGCCTTGCGCTCGAGCGACTGGCGCACGTTGGCGACGGTGGCGTTGGTCCCGGACCCGAAGTTCACCGCGTCGTCGGCGGCGATCTTGGCCATCGGGTAGTTCTGCTTGGCCATGTAGAGCGCGGCCGCCGCCGGCGCGACCTGCGCGAGCTTCTCGCGGATGACCTGCTGGTGCGTGCCACCCACGCGTCGGTCGGCGGCGAGCGCCTTCTTCAGGGCGCCGAGCGCGTCGGTCGGCTTGGCCTTCGCCATCGCCGATCCGGCGGTGAGGTTGGTGCCGATCGCCTCGTAGTCCCCGGCAAGCGCCTTCAGGCGGCGGGTGTCGTCGGCGGCGAGCGCGGCCGCCGCGGCGTCGCGCACGAGCTGCGCCGCGCCCTTGAAGTCCTTGGTCTTGTAGAGCGCGTCGGCCTTTCTCTCGACCGCCGCGCTCGACTTGAGCGTACGCGGGGGCGCTGGCTCGGGCGTCGGCACCCGCGCGCTGACGACGCGGGTCGGCGGCGCCTTCACGATCGCGCGCGGCGGGACCGCCTTGGGCACCACCGGCCGCGGCACCGGCGGACGGCCCGCGACCGGCGCGGTCGGCGGACTCTTCACGATCACGGCCGCCGGGGCGGGCCGCGGCGTCGGCGCGGGCGGGATCGGAGCCGGGACCGCCGCGCGCTCCACGACCGTGGGCACGACCGCGGGGGGGACGACTGCCACCGACGGCGCCACGGTGGTCGGGTCCGGCACCGTGGCCGATCGGTCGGGCACCGCCGCGACCTCCGGCTTCGGCGTCACGCGCGGCCAGGGCGCGGGCTCGCGCACGCCCGCGGCCTGCGGCGGCGGGGTGTGCTCGTCGCCGGCGAGCATCGCGGCGAAGCCGATCGCGGCCAGCGCGGTCATGACGCAAGCAGCGATCAGGAGCGGCTTCTGGCGCCCGCGCTCGGGCACGGCCACGTACGGATACGGCGCGTCGGCGTAGGCGCGGGGCTCGACGTGCGCGGTGATCGTCATCGGCCGGCTGGACGCGCCGAACGGATCGGGTCGCGCGCCGGGCCCGTCGGCCGGCGCCGCGCTGGCGAGAAACTGCGGCAGCGGCAGCGGCAGCGGCGGGTCGGACTCGCGGTGGGAGCGGGGCGGGTCGGACTCGCGGTGGGCGCGGGGCGGATCGGACGGGCGTCGCGGCCGCGGCCCCTCGGTCTGCCGGCCCTCGATCGTCGCCGACTGGCGCTTGGGTCGCGTGGCGGGTGCGTGCGGCTGGCGCGGCTGGGCCGCGGCGGGCGCGTGCGGCTGGCGCGGCTGCGGCGGCTCGGCGATCGGCAGCTGCGACGACGCGCGCCCGCCCTTGCCGGCGACGGTCGCGGCCTCGTCGTCCTCCTGGCCCCAGCTCGACAGCGCGGCGGTGGTCGCGCTCGGCGGGTGATCGAACCGGAACATCGTGTTGCCGATCTCGATGCGATCGCCGTGACGGAGCTCGCAGCGCCCGTCCTCGATCCGATCGTTGATCAGCGTGCCGTTGCCCGAGCCGCGGTCGCGCAGGACCCACGCGTCGCCGTCCCACAGCAGATCCAGGTGGCGGCGCGACACCGCGATATCGGTGAGGACGACGTCGTTGTCGACCGCGCGCCCGACGTGGAGATCCTTGCCGGGGCGCAGATCGAAGCTGCGGCCGAGATCGCTGCCGGCGGTGACATGCAGCTTGGCCGCCGCGCGTGGATCGACCGCGCCGGTCGCGGTGCCCTGCACCAGCTGGCCCTGCACGAGCTGCAGCGGTGGCAGCAGCCGGCCGTGGTCTTCCACGGTCGGCTCGTCGAGGGTGGCGGTCAGGCGCTGATCGTCCGATCCGGCGACGGTGGTGCTGCCCTCTCCCCACTGCTCGTCGACCGGCCCGGCGACGCTCGCGGGCGGCGCGTCGTCGGTCGGCCGCGGCGGATCGGGCTCGATCGCGGTGCGTTCGTCGTCGTCCTCGATCGCGTGCGCGGACGCGTGCGCGACTCCGCCGGGCAGCACGGTCAGATGCGCCGGTGCTCGCCCGCTGTGGCTCGGACCACGTCCCACGAGCCGAATTCTACGGGCCGCCGCGCCGGGATTCAATGTGGGCCCATGAAGCACACTTACCTGCGCCTACTGTGGTGCTGCGACGCGACATGGTACGTCTGACGTCCATGCGCCTGACTCTCGTCCGCGCTCCCGCCGACTCGGTCGTCGAGGAGATCGGGTTCGCACCGTCGAAGATCGTCGCGATCGGGCAGAACTATCGCGCCCACGCGCTCGAGATGGGCAAGGGCATCCCGGCCGAGCCGCTGCTGTTCCTGAAGCCGCCGTCGGCGCTGCTCGCAGACGGCGGCGCGATCGAGCGGCCGGCCGGCTTTGCCCGGGTCGACTACGAGGCGGAGCTCGGCGTGGTGATCGGCACCCGCGCCCGTCGGGTGCGCGCCGAGGACGCCTTGACGCACGTGCTGGGCTACACCTGCGTCAACGATGTCACCGTGCGCGAGCTGCAGGCCAAGGACGGGCAGTGGGCCCGCGCCAAAGGCTTCGACACCTTCTGTCCGGTCGGACCTCGCATCGTCGCGGGCCTCGACCCGCGCGACCTGCGCATCCTGACCCGCGTCAACGGCGCGGTGCGCCAGGACTCGCGCACCAGCGATCTCATCTTCGACGTCGCGACCCTGATCGCGTTCGTATCGGCCCACATGACGCTCGAGCCCGGCGATCTGCTGTCGACCGGCACCCCGGCCGGGGTCGGCAACCTCGATCCGGGCGACGTGGTCGAGGTCGAGATCGAAGGGATCGGCGTGCTCCGCAACCACGTCGTCGCGCGGGAGTCATGACCGCGCTCGAGGCCGACACGATCATCCTGGGCCTCGGCGCCAACGTCGGCGGCGACCCCGCGATCCTGGCCCGGTTCGCCGCGGTCGTCTCCTCGTTCGAGATGTGGAGCACCATCCGTGCGTCCCGCGTCTATCGCAGCGCGCCGATCGGCCCGGTCCAGACCGACTACCTGAACGCGGCGATCGCGGTCGAGGCGCCACCAGGCCTGGCCGCCGCGCAGCTCCTGCGCGAGGTCCAGGCGATCGAGCAAGCTTTGGGGCGCCGGCGCGCGGTCGAGACCCGGCTGGGCCCGCGCACGCTCGATGTCGACGTGCTGCTGTGGGGCGCGCGCACGTTCGATCACGCGCACGGCCAGCTGCTCGTCCCGCACCCGCGGCTACACGAGCGCGCGTTCGCGCTGACGCCGGCGATCGACCTGGTCGGGCCCGATGCCCGCCACCCGTCCGACGGCCGGACGTTCGGCGAGCTGCTGGCGGCGGCGACCGGGCAGCGGGTCGACGTGACCGCCTACGTGATCGACGGGGCGGTGCTGGCCGGCCGGTCGCCGACCGACGGCTGACCCAGCCACCAGCGGCGGACCTGATCGAGCGCCGAGGTGCGCGGTAGCCCGGACGGCAGCGACTCGAGCAGGACCCGGCCGTAGCTGCGGGTGACGATGCGCGGGTCGAGGATCGCGACGATGCCGCGGTCGTCGCGTCGGCGGATCAACCGTCCGAAGCCCTGCTTGAGCGTGATCGCGGCCTGGGGCAGCTGCAGGCCCTCGAAGGCGTCGCCGCCGCGGGCGGCCAGCGCCGCGCCGCGGGCCGCGACCAGCGGATCGGTGTGGGGCTGGAACGGCAGCTTGTCGATGATCACCAGCGACAGGGCGTCGCCCGGCACGTCGACGCCCTCCCAGAACGAGCCGGTGCCGAGCAGGACCGCGCCCGGGGTGGCGCGGAAGCGATCGAGCAGGGCCGCGCGGGGCGCGTCGCCCTGGCGCAGGATCGGATACGGCATCCCGGCCAGCTGGCGGGCGCCGCGCTCGAGGGCGCGGTGGCTGGTGAACAGCACGAACGCGCGGCCGGCGGTGATCGCGCACAGCTCGATCACGCGGGCGGCCGCGGCCTCGGGCAGACCCTCGCCGACCGGCGCCGGCAGATCGCGGGCGAGGTAGAGCAGCGCCTGGCGGGCGTAGTCGAACGGCGAGGCCACCTGCAGCTCGTCGACCTCCTCGCGGGCCAGCCCGAGGCGGGTGCGGGTGTAGTCGAAGCCGCCCGCGACGGTGAGGGTCGCCGAGGTGAACACCGCGGTCGGCGCGCCGTGGACCAGCGTGCGGCGCAAGAGGTCGCCGACCGCGATCGGCGCGGCCGACAGCACCGTGCCCGACGCGCGGGTCTCGCCCCAGTAGACGTGCGCGCGCAGGCGCTGCTCGGCCAGCTCGGAGAGATCGTCGCGGATCGCGCGGGCGCGCCGGGCCAGCGCGCCGATCTGCTCGCGGCGGGCGGCGGCCCGCTCGTCCTCGTCCTCGTCGGGGGGCGGCGGCATGGCGTCGAGGTCGCAGGCCCGCGCCAGATCTTCGAGCGCGGTGTCGAGCGCGAACCAGGCCTGCTGGCGGTCGCCCGCCCACAGATCGGGCGGCAGCGGCACCCGCGCGCCGTCCCCGCTGCTGCGCAGCAGGACCTGGCGGGCGCTGGTGAACAGCGCGAGCTGCGCCCGGTCGACCGCGGCGATCAGCGCGCCGTGACCGCCGCCAAACAGGCTGTCGCCGACCACCGCGAGCGCGTCGCGGACCAGGCCGGCGAGGCGCACGGTCGACACCCGCACGCCGAAGTGATCGGTCGCGACGTCCTCGAGCTGGTGGGCCTCGTCGAAGATCACGGCGTCGTGATCGGGCAGCACCCGCGCGCCCGGATGGCCCGCGCGCAGCGCGAGGTCGGCGAAGTAGAGGTGATGGTTGACCAGGATCAGGTTCGCCTTCTCGGCGGCGCGTCGGGCCTGGGTCACGAAGCAGCGCTCGAAGAACGGGCAGCGCGGGCCGATCCGGGTCTCGGGGGTGGTGGTCAGCTCGGCCCAGATCGGCGCGGACTCGGCGACGTGATCGATCTCGGCGCGGTCGCCGGTGGCGGTCTCGTCGACCCAGGCCAGCACCGCGGCCAGGTCGGCGCGCAAGGCCGGCGCCACCGGGCTGCGCCGCAGCTCGTCGAGCTTCCGCTTGCACACGTAGTTGCCGATGCCCTTGAGCGCGACGGCCACGAAGGGACGGGCGACGATCTGGCGCAGGAGCGGCAGGTCGTGGCGAACGATCTGATCCTGCAGCGCGCGGGTCCCGGTCGACACCACCACCCGCTTGCCCGACGCCAGCGCGGGCACCAGGTACGCCAGCGTCTTGCCGGTGCCGGTGCCGGCCTCGACCAGCAGCGGCCGGTCGTCGGCGATCGCGGCGGTGACCGCGGCCGCCATGCGCCGCTGCTCGGGCCGGTCCTCGAAGTGCGGGATCGCCCCGGCCAGGCCACCGCCCGGGCCCAGCAGGTCGGGCGGGACCTCGTCGGTCACGGCGCGGCCGGCGGTTTCGGCGGCCGCGCGGCCTTCTCGTCGTGGCCGCTGATGCCGAACCGTCGCCCGAGCTCGCGCCACACGTCCGTGAGCGGCACGTCGCGCGCGACCAGCCCGACCATGACGTGGAACAACAGGTCGGCGGTCTCGTGGACGACCTTGCCGGCCGGGCCGGCGCGCAGCTCGACCGCGAGCTCGTCGTGCTCTTCGGCGATCTTCGCGGCGATGTGATCCATGCCGGCGTCGAGCAGCGAGCGGGTGTAGCTGCGCTTTTCGCCGGGCCCGGTGGGCGGCGCCGCCTTGCGCTGGCGCAGCACCTGCTCCAGGCGGTCGAGCACGTGCTCGTCGTCGTTCTCCGCACCCGCCACGGAGGCCGGCACGCCGTCGTCGTCGCCGGCCTCGGTGTGGAAGAAGCAGGCGGTGCGACCGGTGTGGCAGGTCGGGCCGGCCGGGGTCGCGCGCACCAGGATCGCGTCGTCGTCGCAGTCGACCCGCAGCTCGACCACACGCAACACGTTCCCGGAGGTCTCGCCCTTGCGCCACAGGGTCTGGCGCGCCCGCGAGTAGAAGTGCACCTCGCCGCTGGTGCGGGTCAGCGCCCAGGCCTCGGCGTTCATCCACGCCAGCATCAGCACCGCGCCGGTGGTGGCGTCCTGCACGATCGCCGGGCACAGGCCGCGCTCGTCCCAGGCCGGCTCGGGCAACGTGGATCCAGCGCGAAGGGCCATGGCCGGTTGTGATCCCGCCGGGCTACCGTGTCAAGTCAGGCGGACCGGCAGGCCGCGGCCGGCGAGGTACGTCTTGGCCTCGCCGATCGTGTGGTGACCGTAATGAAAGATCGACGCGGCGAGGACGGCATCGGCGCCCCCGACCGAGAGGCCCTCGGCCAGGTGCTCGAGGGTGCCGACCCCGCCCGACGCGATCACCGGGATGGTCACCGCGTCGGAGACCGCGCGGACCAGCTCGAGATCATAGCCGCGGCGGCTGCCGTCCTGGTCCATGCTGGTGAGCAGGAGCTCACCGGCGCCGAGGTCGGCGACCCGCCGGCACCAGGCCAGCACGTCGAGGCCCTCGGCGGTGCGGCCGCCGTGGCTGTAGACCTCCCAGGTCCCGTCGCCGCGGCGCTTGGCGTCGATCGCGACCACGATCGCCTGGGCGCCGAACGCGCGCGAGGCGTCGGCGACCAGCTGGGGGGCGCGGATCGCCGCGGTGTTGATCGAGATCTTGTCGGCGCCGGCCAGCAGCAGCTTCTCGACGTCGACCACCGCGCGCACGCCGCCGCCGACCGTGAGCGGGGCGAACACGCAGTCGGCGGTCCGCGCGACCACGTCGAGGATGGTCGCCTTGCCCTCGGGCGAGGCCGAGATGTCGAGGAAGCAGATCTCGTCGGCGCCCTGGGCGTCGTAGGCCGAGGCCTGCTCGACCGGATCGCCGGCGTCGCGCAGGTCGACGAACGCGGTGCCCTTGACCACCCGGCCATTCTTGACGTCGAGGCACGGGATGATCCGGCGGGTCAGCACGGCGCGTCCTCGGCGGCGACCGCCAGCGCCTCGGCGACCGTGAACCGGCCGTCGTAGAGCGCGCGGCCGACCACCACCGCGGGCACGCCGGCCGCGGCCAGCGCGCGCAGGTCGTCGAGCCCGTGCACGCCGCCGGAGGCGATCACGTCGATGCCGACCTCGCGCGCGAGCTGCGCGGTCGCCGCGACGTTGGGGCCGGCGCCGGTGCCGTCGCGGGCGATGTCGGTGTAGAGCAGCGCGGCGGCGCCCCACGCCGCGGCGCGTCGCCCGAGCTCGATCGCGGTGATCGTCGAGGTCTCGACCCAGCCCTCGACCGCGACCAGCCCGTCGCGCGCATCGACCGCGACCACGATCTGGCCGGGCAGGTCGCGGCACAGCGCCTCGACCACCGCCGGGTCCTTGATCGCCGCGGTGCCGAGCACGACAAAGGCGGCGCCGGCCTCGATCACGGCCCGGGCCGCCGCCACCGTGCGGATGCCGCCGCCGACCTGCACCGGCACCGGCGAGGCCTGACAGATCCGCGCGATCACGTCGGCGTGGCGACGGTCGCCGCCGAACGCGCCGTCGAGGTCGACCACGTGCAGCCGCTTGACGCCGGCGATGGTCCACTCGGCGACCAGCTCCTCGGGGTGCTCGCGGTAGACGGTGGCCTGATCGCGGCGGCCCTCCCGCAGGCGCACCGCCTGGCCCCCGAGCAGATCGATCGCGGGAAAAACCTTCATGAATTCACGAACGCGGCGAGCAGCGCCAGGCCGACCTGCTGGCTCTTCTCGGGGTGGAACTGACAGGCGAACAGGTTGTCGTGCCGGATCGCGGCGCAGAACCGACCGCCGTGGTCGCTGGTCAGCACGGTGATGCGCGGGTCGGCCGGGACCACGTGGTAGCTGTGCACGAAGTAGACGTGGGCGCGGTCGGGGATCGCGGCCAGCAGCGGATCCACCGGCGCCTCGGGGGTCCGCTCGATCTGGTTCCACCCCATGTGCGGCACCTTGAGCGCGTGATCGGCAGGCCGGAACCGGACCACCGCACCCGGGATGACGCCGAGGCCGCGGACCGGGCCGTGCTCCTCGCTCTCCTCGAACAGGACCTGGAGCCCGAGGCAGATGCCGAGGTACGGGGTCCCGCGCGCGATCACCTCGCGCAGCACCGGCTCGAGCCCGCGCTCGGCCAGCCCGCGCGCGAACGCGCCGAACGCGCCCTGCCCCGGCACCACCACCTTGTCCGCCTTCCGGACAACGTCGGGATCGTGGGTCACCGTGACCTGGCCGCCGACCGCGACCAGCGCCTTCTCGACCGAGCGCAGGTTGCCGGAGCAGACGTCGACCACCGCGATCATGTGGTCAGGGTTCCCTTGGTCGACGGCACCGCCCCGCCGGTGCGCGGGTCGATGCGGGTCGCCTGGTCGAGCGCCTTGGCCAGCGCCTTGAAGATGATCTCGATGACGTGGTGCGGGTTGCCGCCGTGGTGCAGCACCACGTGCAGGTTCATCTCGGCCCGGGTCGCGAACGCCGCGAAGAACTCCTTGGCCAGCTCGCAGTCGAAGGTGCCGATCCACTTGCCGTCGAGCCCGGCGACCTTCCACACGAACGCGGGCCGACCCGAGAAGTCGACCGCGACCGTGACCAAGGTCTCGTCCATCGGCAGCGTCGCCCAGCCATAACGCGCGATCCCGGCGCGGTCGCCGAGCGCCTCGCGAAACGCCTGCCCCAGCACCAGGCCGACGTCCTCGACGGTGTGGTGGCCGTCGATCTCGATGTCGCCGCGCGCGTGCACGGTCAGATCGAACAGGCCGTGGCGGGCCAGCGCGTCGAGCATGTGGGTCAGGAACGGCAGCGGCGTGTCGAGCGTGCGGCGGCCGGTGCCGTCGAGCGCGAGGTCGACCGAGATCTGCGTCTCCTTCGTGTTGCGTTCGACGCGGGCGCTGCGGAGGCCGATCACGCCTCCTTGTAGCACGCACCTTCGCGGGCCCGAAACCAGGCGTTCGCCGAGGCTGATTCGCACGGGTAGCAGCGAGCGAGGCGCCTCGGATGCGAGGCGGCGGGTGGGGCCCCGACGAGGAGCGATCGTCTGGTCGTGACGAAGTTGGGGGGGGACCGGCAACGAAGCAGACGAGGCCCGCAGCCGCTGCTACCGGCTGCTACCGGCGGAGGCCGGCGAAGCGCGCGCGGGCGGCGTCGACCTCTTCCTGCGACTGCGCGCCGAGCAGGTCGAGGCTGGCGCGCTGCTCCTGGCCGGTCTCGGCGTCGCGGGCGCGGACCTGGAGCCGTCCCGACGCATCGATCTGGAAGGTGACCTCGATGCTGGTCTTGCCGCGTGGGCGGGGCGGCAGCCCCTCGAGCACGAGGTCGCCGAGGATCACGTTGTCGTCGATGCGGCGCGACTCGCCCTGGCAGACCCGGATGCGCACGGTCGACTGCTGATCGCGGGAGGTCGAGAACATGCGGCGCATCTCGGTCGGCACCCGCGCGTTGCGCCGGATCAGCTCCTCGCAGTAGCCCGACACGGTGCCGATCCCGAGGCTGCGCGGGATCACGTCGAGCACCTCCGGGCCCGCTGCCGGCGGCGGCCCGAACAGCGGCGGCGCGGCCGCGCCCATGATCGTCGGCATCTGCGACGGGCCGACCCCAGCGGCGTCGATCAGGGTCGGCTGGATCGCGATCGCCGCGCCGGCGGGGGCCGGTCCGGGCACGCCGAGGGGGCCGCGGTCGGGGAAGGTCAGGGTCGGCTGGGCCGCGGGCGCGTATGGATCGTAGGCGCCCGGCCGGGTGGCGTCGCTGGGCAGCCGCTCGTGCGTGATCTCCTCGCGCTCCGTCAGCGTCGGCTCGTCGGGCTCGCTGTCGGCGGTCGTGACCGGGATCCCGATCATGGTGCGGGCGGCCGGCCCGGCGCGACCCGGGACCGGCGGCGGCGCCGCGGCGCCGCGGTTGGTGATGCGGCCGAGCGCCTTGGTGCCCGTGCCCGGGGTGGGGTCGGGCTCGTCGAACCGATCGACCGCCTCGCCGCGCGCGACCGGCCGCTCGGTGGTCTGCCGGGTCCCGGGCGGCCGCATCGACGCGCCCATCGGCGCGGTTTGGCGCTGGCCGGAGCCCGCGGCCTCGTCCATCGCCACCTGCGGCGCGGCCGGGACGCCCGGCGTCGACGGCATCCGGCTGGTCGGCTTGCGCGCCAGGATGCGCTCGAGCGCCGAGGCCTGCAGCGCGGCCCCGATCGCGACCGCCTCTTCCGGATTGACGTCGGTGCGCGGCGCGCGCTGGAAGAACTGGGTCACCCGCTCGCGCACGTACGGGATCTTGGTGGTGCCGCCGACCAGCACGACATCCTCGATCGACTCGGCGCTGAGGCCGGCGAGCCGGAGCGCCTCCTCGCACACCGCGAAGGTCCGCTCGATCGACGGGGTCGCCCGCGCGACCAGCTGCTCACGGCTGATCTCGGTCTGCAGGTTGATCGGCGCGCCGCCTGGGCCGTACGCGATCTCGTCGACCTTGACGATCGCGCGGGTCCGGCGCGACAGCTCGATCTTGGTCTGCTCGGCGACCGCGCGCAGGCGCATCACGCCGACCTCGTTCTGGCGGACGTCGACCCGGTGCTGGGCCAGGAACTCGTCGGCCATGTGCTCCATGAGCACCTCGTCGATGTCGTCGCCGCCGAGGAACGAATCGCCGGCGGTCGCGAGCACCTCGTAGACCTGGTCTTGCAGCCTGAGCAGCGTGACGTCGAAGGTGCCGCCGCCGAAGTCGTAGACCGCGATCACCCGCGACAGCTGGCGCTGGTGGCCGTAGGCGAGCGCGGCCGCGGTCGGCTCGTTGAGCACCCGCACGACCGTGATGCCGGCGATCGCGCCGGCGGTGGCGGTCGCCGAGCGCTGGGCGTCGGTGAAGCTGGCCGGCACGGTCACGACCGCGCGCGCGACGTCCTGGCCGGTGACCTTCTTGGCGACGTTGCGGACGTAGTCGAGGACGATCGCGGAGATCTCGGGGACCGCGAACTCGCCGCCGCGGGTGACGATCACCGGCTGCTGGTTCTGGCCCTCCTTCACCACGTAGGAGACCCGCTGCATGGTCGCCTGGATCTCCCGCGACCGGAACGAGCGCCCGATCAGGCGCTTGGCCGAATAGACCGTGTTGCGCCCGTCGATGATGCGGCGCTGCTTGGCGTCGACCCCGACCACGACCGAGCCGTTGGGATGAAACGAGACCACCGACGGGTGAACCTTGGTGCCGCGCTCGTCGGCGAGCACGCGCGGTTGGCCCTGGGGGTCGCACAGCGCGATCACCGAGTTCGTCGTGCCGAGGTCGATGCCTACGATCGGGTCAGCCACGGGTCAGGTTCCTTGGACGGGGGCGTGGCCGGCAGCGACTCGAGGACACCTTGGTACCAGCGCTCGAGGGCGCCGCGAAACGGCCACATCCACCCATACGACGGTCCGACGAACTGGGCCAGAATCCGGTCGCGATACGCGTCCGACCGGGGTAACTCGGGGCCGAACACATCGGCGCAGGCGCGGACCGACTCGGCGTAGGCCTCCATCTCGAACCGCGCGCGGAAATAGGCCAGCCCGAGCGGCAGCGGCAACAGCACGTACAGGATCGCCATGCCCGGCAGGGTCCAGGTCCGGAACTGTCGCAGGTGGACGGCCTCGTGGCGCAGCGTGCAGTAGCGCTCGTTGGCATCGCGGTCGTCCCAGTCGGCGGTCACGTAGATCGTGTTGCCGATCGTCGTCTGGTAGCAGTCGAGATAGTTGTTCATGCCGCCGAAGGTGACGATCCGGAGTGCGTGATGGATCGCGCGGTGCAGGCGTGAATCACACTTCTTGACCAGGCGCATCTTCGGGAACTCGCCCCGGAGTGCGGCGACGAGGTCACGGTACCGCGCCTCGGGGTTCATCTCGCGAGCATAGCCGTTGACCCGGCCCGACGCGATCCGTAGCTTGGGCCGCCGTGGCCGTCGACGTCAGCCGGTTGAACCCACCCCAGCGCGAGGCGGCGATCCACGGTGGCGGGCCGCTGCTGGTGCTCGCCGGCGCCGGGTCCGGGAAGACCCGCGTGATCACGTACCGGATCGCGCACCTGCTCGACACCGGCATCCCGCCCGAGGCGATCGCCGCGCTGACGTTCACCAACAAGGCCGCCGAGGAGATGCGCGAGCGGGTCGGCTTCCTGCTCGACGACCGGCGCCAGGCCAAGAAGCTGACGATGGGCACCTTCCATGCCCTCGGCCTGCAGATCCTGAAGTCGGAGCGCAAGGCGCTCGGCTATCCCTCGGGCTTCGCGGTCTACGACCAGGCCGACCAGCTCGGCGTGGTGCGCGAGGTGCTGCGCAGCCTCAAGGACACCTCGCGCGACGGCGAGCGCCGGTTCGACGTGAAGGCGATCCTCACCCGCATCAGCCTGGCCAAGAACTCGTTCATCGCGCCCGAGGAGTACCAGCCGCGCGACGCCGACGAGTACGACGTCATCACGGCCGAGGTCTATCCGAAGTACCAGGCCGCGCTGCGCGCCTACGCCGCCTTCGACTTCGACGATCTGATCGTCGAGCCGGTGCGCCTGATGGAGCGCGACCCGGCGGTGCGCGAGCGCTGGCAGACCCGGTTCCGGTTCGTCATGGTCGACGAGTACCAGGACACCAACCGGGCCCAGATCCGGCTGATCGAGGAGCTGGTGGCGCGCCACAACAACCTGACCGTGGTCGGCGACGACGATCAGTCGATCTACGCGTGGCGGGGCGCCGATCCGTCGAACATCCTGCGCTTCGACGAGATGTTCGCGGGCGCGAAGATCGTCAAGCTCGAGCAGAACTACCGGTCGACCAAGACCATCCTCGACGCGGCCAACGCGGTGATCGCGCACAACGCGCTCCGCCACGGCAAGGTGCTGTGGTCCGATCACGGCGCCGGCGAGGCGATCGTCCACGCGGTCGCCGAGGACGTCGAGCAGGAGGCCCGGTGGGTCGCCCAGGAGATCCGGCGCCTGCACGAGGCCGGGCGGCGCTGGGAGGACATCGCGATTCTCTACCGTTCGAACCTGCAGGCCAAGGGCCTCGAGGACGAGCTGCGCGAGCTCGACATTCCATACCGGATGTTCGGCGGCCAGGAGTTCTACGAACGCAAGGAGGTGAAGGACGTCATCGCCTACCTGCGGGTCGCGCTCAATCCGCGCGACGAGCTGTCGCTGCGGCGGATCGTGAACTATCCGCCGCGCGGGATCGGGACCACGACCATCGAGCGGGTGGCCGCGCTGGCCCGCACCCGCCACCAGTCGATGTGGGACGTGCTGCGCTCGATCGCGACCGCGGCCGACGACCCCGCGCTCGACGAGGCCGGCCTGCGGCCCAACGTGCGCAAGACCATCGGCGGGCTGGTCGCGACCCTCGAGCGGATCGGCAACGGCCTGCGCGACGGCCACGGCCCGGTCGCGATCACGCGCGGGCTGATCGACGAGATCGAGCTGCACGCCGACCTGCGCGACGCCGCGCCCAGCGCGTCGGCGGCCCAGCGCCGGATCGACAACGTCGAGGGCCTGTTCACCTCGCTCACCAAGTTCGAGACCAAGCACGCCGGCGCCGACGCGCTGGCCGAGCACCTGCGCCGGCTGACCCTGGCGTCGAAGGACGAAGAAGAGGCCGGCGGCGACCGCATCGTCATGACGACCCTGCACGGCTCCAAGGGCCTCGAGTTCCCGGTCGTCTTCATGGTCGGCCTCGAGGAGGAGCTGCTGCCCCACGCGCGCACGCTCAACCCGCAAGCGACCGACATCATGGACGCCGACCACGCGTCCGACGTCAGCGAGGAGCGCCGGCTCTGCTACGTCGGGATCACGCGGGCGCAGCGCAAGCTGTACCTGACCCGCGCTTGCGTCCGGGTGAGCCGCGGGCGCGCGATGCCGCGGACCCCGTCGCGGTTCCTGCTCGAGATCCCGGACGAGCTGCTCGACGTCAAGGACCTGCCGTCGGAGGCACGCGAGAAGGTGCCGCCAACCGAAGTTCGCTCGTTCTTCGCCAGCTTCCGGCTCGACGACTGAAGAATTCGGATCCTCCCGGCGCGGCCTGGGCGTACGCTCGAGGGACCCATCCATGACGCTCCATCACGATACGAAGTATTCTGAGAGCGCTGACACGGACACCTCCTCGGGAGGCGTGGCGCCGGGCAAACGAGCGCGCACCGACGGCATGGTGCAGCGCAAGGCAGCGCCAGCGCCAGCGCCAGCGCCGGCGCCGGCGGTCGCACCGTCGAGGCCGACCGAGGTCGGCGACGATCCGTTCGGCGTGCACCTGCTCGGGACCGTGCAGCGCAAGGGCGGGGACCCGGGCAGCACCGACGGGGTCCACGAGGCAGCCGCGCGCGGCATCGACTCGCCGACCACCGGGCTGCCGCATGCGGAGGCCATCCAGGCGTCGTTCGGGGCCCACGACGTCTCGCACATCCAGGCCCACGTCGGCGGCGGCGCGGCCGCGGCGTGTCACGACATGGGCGCGAGCGCGTACGCCGCCGGCAATCACGTCGCGTTCGCGGGCGCGCCCGACCTGCACACCGCGGCGCACGAGGCCGCGCACGTGGTCCAGCAGGCGCAGGGCGTCAACCTCTCCGGTGGGGTCGGCACCGCGGGAGACGCCTACGAGCAGGCGGCCGACGCGGTCGCCGATCGCGTGGTCGCCGGACAGTCGGCCGCCGATTTGCTGAGCGGCGACGGCAAGTGGGGTGGCCCGGCCGAGGGCGTGCAGCGCAAGATCAGCGTCCCGACCGTGGTCCAGGCCAAGGGCGGCGACGGCTCCGAGTCGGCGGCCAGCAGCAGCCCGGCCCCGGCCGCCGGGGTGTCGCCGGCGTCGCCGCCGCCGCCCGGTGCGGTCGTGCCAGGCGGCAAGGTCGCCAAGCTCCATCTCTACATCGACATCGACACGATGGACTTCGGCATCAAGGACCTGCAGAGCGGCAACGTCGGCCATACCTGGATCGCGCTCGAGTACAACGACCCGGCCGCGGTGCCGGCGACCGTGCACGCCGCTCACAAGCCGCTGCTCGAGACCGGCGGCAAGTACTCCGACCCGATGGGCTTCTGGCCCGACACCGCCAACGGCGTCTACTACAGCACCAACCCGCTCAACTCCTACGTGCAGGGCTGGATGCGCCACCCCGACACGGCCCACCAGGGCATGGAAAAAGCCGTGCAGACCTGGGACCTCACGCAGGCCGAGGTCGACGCCGTGATCGCGTACGCCGAGTCCAAGCGCGGCGCGCAGTACTCGGTCTTCTTCTTCAACTGCACCGACTTCGGCAAGCAGGCGGTGTCGGCGGCCGGCAAGAGCCCGCCGGCGATGGGGACCGCGGGCATCTGCTATCCCAACGCGGCCTACGAGGGCATCAAGGCGCGCCAGGCCGCAGGCGTCGGCAACACCGCGGTCACCGACCTCGGCACCGGCAACACGACCGCGGTCGCCGGCGCTGACGCGAAGGGCGGCTGATGTCGATCGGCGACTGGACCCTGTCTGTCACCGGCGAGATCGTCCGCGTTGACCGCGAGGACATCGACAAGTCGGGCAAGAATCCGAAATTCAACATCTCGTTCGTGCTGAGGCCGAGCGCGGTCGAGGGTGTGCCCGCCGGGGCGATCGTCCCGGACGAGATCCCGATTCGGGTGCGCGACCGCGAGCTGAGCGCGATGACCAAGGCGACGCTCGAGGTGGGCGACTGCGTGGTCATGCAGGCGAAGACGAACGGCCCCAAGCCCAGCGTCTTCAACATGACGGCCGTCGAGAAGGCCTGAGCCTCGCGAAGCGAGGCGGCGCTGGGTCCGCACCGATCGGGCGCGGCTCCAGGCGCGGCCGATCGATCGAAAGAGAGGCCGGGATTCGAGAGAATCACAGCCCCTGAGGCGCCGCGGGCTGACGCGGCGGCCCGTGGGTCGCGTCGCCTGAAAAAGCGAGCCGGGCACAGTCCCAGGCAGTCGCAGGTGTCGCAGCCCTGAAACTATGTAACCCGCAGTAGTCAGTGCGCTATTCGGGCGGCGGGCTGGCCAGATCGTGTCAGCGCGGCGGGGCTCTTTGCCGAGCCGGCCGAACCGAATTCTGGTATTGCGCCAGCCATGAAGCGGAATGCGATCCTTTGCACGCTACTCCTCGCCGCCGCGTGCGGCGGTGGCAAGAAGACCGACGCGAACGTTGGCGGCACCGGCGGCGCCGGCGCGACCGGCCCCGGCCCCGGCGGCGGTGGCCCGACCGGCGACACCGCCCTCGACGCCCGCAAGGCCTTCACCAACCCGGGCGGCATGTGGACGCCCAAGCAGATGGAGCTGCCGCAGCACGCCGCCGAGCTGAAGGCGATGGGCGTCGCGCTGCCGGCCAAGAACCTCAGTGACCCGCTGGCCGAGCCGCTCAATGCGGTGGTCTCGCTGGGCGGATGCACCGCCTCGTTCGTCTCGCCCGAGGGCCTGGTGATCACCAATCACCACTGCGTGCAGGGCGCGCTGCAGATCAACTCGACCCCGGAGTCGAACCTGGTCGAGAACGGCTTCCTCGCCAGGACTCAGACCGAGGAGAAGTCGGCCGGCCCGGCCCAGAAGGTCATGGTCGCCCAGGCGTTCACGGACGTGTCGGCGAAGATGACCGGCGGCCTCGCCGACATCGCCGATCCGGTCAAGCGCAAGGACGAGCTCGAGAAGCGCGAGAAGGCGCTGCTCGCCGCCTGCGAGAAGGATCGCCCCGGCATCCGCTGCGACGTGAAGAGCTTTTTCCGCGGCGCCGAGCACACGCTCATCGAGTACCTCGAGATCCGCGACGTCCGCCTGGTCTACGTGCCGGCGCGCGCGGTCGGCAACTACGGCGGCGAGATCGACAACTGGGCGTGGCCGCGCCACACCGGTGACTTCTCGTTCTACCGCGCGTACGTCGGCAAGGACGGCAAGCCGGCCGACTACGCGGCCGACAACGTTCCGTTCAAGCCCAAGCACTGGCTCAAGGTCGACCAGGACGGCATCCGCCAGCACGACTTCGTGATGGTGACCGGCTACCCGGGCAAGACCAACCGCGTGACCACCGCCGACGAGGTCCAGTTCTCGGTCGACGAGCAGCTGCCGTACCTGATCGAGCACCTCGAGCAGCGGTACGCGCTGCTCGAAGGCCTGATCAAGCAGGGCGGCGAGACCGCGATCAAGGCCGGCGTCGGCAAGCAGGGCGTCCAGAACGCCCTCGAGAAGAACCAGGGCGTGCTGGCCGGTCTGAAGAAGGGCGACATGCTCGCCCAGAAAAAGGCGACCGACGTCAAGGTGCGCACCTGGGCCGCCGAGCCCGGCCGCGAGGCGTACGCGACCGCGATCGGCAAGCTCGACGCCATGCTGGTCGAGACCAAGAAGACCGCCCGCGCCGATTACGACTTCGGCGCGGCGCTGGGCTCGGGTCACCTCAGGAACGCGCTCCTCCTGGTGCGGCTCGCCGACGAGCGCACCAAGCCCGATGCGGAGCGCCGCGCCGGCTACCAGGAGCGCGACATGCCGCGCATCGAGGCCGGCCAGAAGACGTTCGTGCGCCAGTTCGACGCGACCATCGACCGCGCGATGTGGCGCCTCGGCCTGGTCCGCGCGCTGGCGCTGCCCGAGGCCGAGCGGCCGTGGCTGGCGGTGCTGGTCGGCGCCAAGAAGGGCCAGAAGGTCGCCGAGCCGATGATCGACAAGGCGCTCGACGGCTACTACGCGAAGACCACGCTGCTCGCCGACAAGGTGCGGCTGCCCCTGGTCACCAAGGCCACCCTGGTGCAGCTGAAGGCGTCCAAGGATCCATTCATCAAGGTGGCGCTGGCCCTGTGGCCGACCATCAAGAGCAAGGAGAAGATCGACGACGCCAAGTACGGCGAGTCGATCGTGGCGGCGCCGCAGTATGCGACCGCGATGCGCGAGGCGCTCGGCGGCTTCGTGTCGCCCGACGCCAACCTGACGCTGCGCATCACCTACGGCACGATCCGGCCGTTCGAGGTCGGGGGCAAGGCGTTCACGGTGGTGTCCGAGATCCCGGCCAAGGACAAGGGCGAGGAGCCGTTCGACGCACCCAAGAAGCTGCTCGAGGCGATCAAGGCCAAGAACTTCGGCCCATACGCCGACGCGACGCTCGGTGAGGTCCCGGTCAACTTCATCGCTGACCTCGACATCACCGGCGGCAACTCGGGCTCGCCCGTGCTCGACGGCCAGGGCGAGCTGGTCGGGCTCGCGTTCGACGGCAACCTCGAGGGCGTCGCGTCCGACGTGGTGTTCAACCACGCGACCACGCGCACCATCATGGTCGACGCCCGCTACATGCTGTGGGTGATGGACCTGGTCGACGGCGCCGACAACGTGCTCGAAGAGCTGGGCGTCAAGCCGTCGCTCTGATCACGCCGGCGGGGCCCGGCCCGCGCGACCGATGATTCAGGAAGCCCTGGCCTTGCGCCGGGGCTTCGCGGTTTCGGCCACCGGCGGTGCGGCCAGGCGCTCGCGGGTCATGCCCACGAAGCGCGGATCGGCGTCGCCGCACAGCCAGCGCCGGCCGAGCCGCGCCGCGACCACCGCGGTCGTGCCCGAGCCGACGAACGGATCGATCACGAGGTCGCCCGGCTGCGACGACGCGAGGATGAGCTTCTCGATCAGCGCCTCGGGCTTCTGGGTCAGGTGGGCCGTCTTCTCGCCCATGCCGTTGCACAGGACCGGGATCTCGAAGACGTCGCGCGGCTTGGCGCCGAGCGGGTTGGGCTGCCAGGTGTCGCGCCGCTTGCCGCCGCCGTACTGCGAGGTCACCGCCTGCACGCGCTCGGGGTAGCGCGTGGTGTGGGCGTTGTACGGGATGCGCACCGCGTCGACGTCGATGCCGCCGCCCCGGCTCGCGCGCAGGTGCAGGATCGACTCGTGCGAGCGGCCCCAGTCGCGACCGAGGTTGGCCTTGTTGCGGTAGTACCAGACCAGCCACCGGCACTCGGCAAACCGCCTGGCCGAGCGCACCTTGACCTCGGCCAGGATCTCCGAGAAGCCGCACACGTAGGCGGTGCCGGTCGGCGCGAGGACCCGGCGGACCTCGGTCAGCCAGCCGTCGCACCAGTCGACGTAGGTGTCGAGGGACGCGAACTGGTCCCAGTCGTCCTTGCCGATCGCATAGGGCGGGTCGGAGACCACCAGGGCGGCGGAGCCGGTCGGCACCCGGGCCAGGAGCTCGTGGACATCGGCCCGCCACAGCGTGCCCCCCGCCGCCGCCAGCGCGCACACCGGCCCCGGGCCGCGCAGGTCGGGGGGGACTGGCGGCGGCGCGTGCAGCCGGGGCGGACGCTTGGGCACGACGCGGCACACTAGCCGAGACCCCCGACACCGGAGCCTGCTGCTCGGCGGGTGACGCCGGTGACATCAGGCGCGCCTCACCGCTGTCAGGCATGGCCAGTCGGGAACCAGGGTCGTCGGGAACAGCCCGGCCGCGCGTGTTATTGAGCCTCGGTGAAGCACCGGCTGTTACGTTCCACGCTCCTCGCCGCGCTCGCCTCGTGCGGCGGCGGTACCAAGGCGACCTCCACGGGTGGCGGTGCCACCGGCCCCGGCGGCCCCAGCGGCGGCGCCCCGACCGACCCGGCGCTCGCCGCCCGGCAGGCCTACGCCAACCCGGGCGGCATGTGGATGCCGCGCCAGATGACCTTGCCGATCCACGAGGCCAACCTGCGCGCGATGGGCGTGCCCGACGGTGCCAAGGGCCTGTCCGATCCGCTGGCGGTGCCGCTCGCGGCGGTGGTCTCGCTCGGCAACTGCACGGGCTCGTTCGTCTCGTCCGAGGGCCTGATCGTCACCAACCACCACTGCGTGCAAGAGGGCCTGCAGAACAGCTCGACCCCCGAGCACAACTACATCGAGCACGGCTACCTCGCCAGGACCCGCGCCGACGAGCTGCCCGCGGGGCCCGCGGCCCGGGTCTTCGTCACCCAGGCCGCCCGCGACGTCACGGCCGACGTCACCAACGGCCTCGCTGACATCGCCGACCCCGGCAAGCGGACCAAGGAGCTCGAGCGCCGCGAGAAGGCCCTGGTCGCCGCCTGCGAGCAGGGCCGGCCCGGCATCAAGTGCGACGTCGCGGGCTTCTTCCGCGGCGCCGAGTTCCAGCTCATCGAGCAGCTCGAGATCCGCGACGTGCGCGTGGTCTACGCGCCGACCCGGTCGATCGGCAACTACGGCGGTGAGATCGACAACTGGGCGTGGCCGCGTCACACCGGCGACTTCTCGTTCTATCGCGCCTACGTCGGCAAGGACGGCAAGCCGGCCGATCCGGCCGCCGACAACGTCCCGTTCAAGCCCGAGCACTTCCTGACCATCGCCAAGCAGCCGCTGGCCGAGAGCGATCTGGTCCTGGTCGCCGGCTATCCGGGGTCGACCTCGCGGGTGACCACCTACTCCGAGACCCAGTTCGACGTCGACTGGACCATGCCGCAGCGGATCGAGCAGCTCCAGCAGCTGTACGACGGGCTCGAGGCGCTGATCAAGGCGGGCGGCGCGACCGCGATCAAGGCCGGCATGATCAAGGGCTTCGTGCAGAACGGGCTCGAGAACCTCAAGGGCACGCTCGCGGGCCTCACCCGCGGCAACGCGCTCACGACCAAGAAGACGCTCGACGCCAGCGTGCGGGCGTGGGCCGCGGCCCCGGGCCGCGAGGACTACGCGACCGCGATCGACGCGCTCGAGCAGACCTTCGTCGAGGCCCGCAAGACCGCAAAGGCCGACTCGACCTTCGCGCGCGCGGCCAATGGCTCGGCGCTGCTGCGGGTCGCCCACCTGCTGGTGCGGATGGCCGAGGAGCGGCCGCGCAAGGACGCCGACCGCAAGGCCGGCTTTCAGGCCCGCGACCTGCCCGACCTGATCGCGGAGCAGGGCCAGCTCGCCGCCCAGTTCGATCCGGTGATCGACCGCATGATGCTGCGGATGGCGCTGGTGCGCGCGCTGGCGCTGCCCGAGGCCGATCGGCCCTGGCTGCGCACCCTCCTGGCCGCCAAGGCGGGGGGGGCCCTCGACGAGGCGATGATCGATCGCCGGCTCGAGGCGATGTTCAAGGGCACCAAGCTCACCGACGAGAAGGTGCGTCTGCAGCTCCTGACCAAGGGCACCACCGCGCAGCTCAAGGCCTCGAAGGACCCGTTCATCCAGGTCGCGGTCGCGCTGCGGCCGACCCTGGCGACATTCGAGGACCGCGGCGAGCGCCGCGCCGGCGCGCGCCTGCTGCTGGCGCCCAGGTACGCGGTCGCGATGCGCGAGTCGCTCGGTGGCGCGCTGGCGCCCGACGCCAACTCGACCCTGCGCGTGACCTACGGGACCGTGAAGCGGCGCGGTGAGGGCCGGCCGTTCACGGTCGCGTCGGAGATCGCGGCCAAGGACAAGGGCGAGGAGCCGTTCGATGCGCCCAAGGCCGAGCTCGCGGCGATCAAGGCCAAGACCTGGGGCCCGTACGCCGACCCGACGCTCGGCGAGGTCCCGGTCAACTTCCTGTCGGACGTCGACACCACCGGCGGCAACTCGGGCTCGCCGACGCTGAACGCGCGGGGCGAGCTGGTCGGCCTGCTGTTCGACGGCACCATCGAGAGCGTGTCATCCGACGTGGTGTTCGACCCGGCCATCACCCGGTCGATCCACGCCGACATCCGGTATGCGCTGTGGGTGATGGACGGGATGGACGGCGCGGACCACCTGCTGACCGAGATGGGCGTCAACCCGTCGCTGCCCTGATCGGCGCGGTCGCCGCGCGGTGAGGTCCGTTCCGGCGCCCGATCGGCTATGTTTCCGGGCCATGTCCGAGGAGCAGGCTGACGCCCCGATGATTCACCCGACCGCGGTCGTCGATCGCGGCGCGCAGATCGGGGCCGGGACCAAGATCTGGCACTTCGCGCACGTCACCTCGTCGGCCACGATCGGCGCCAACTGCGTGGTCGGCCACGCGTGCTTCATCGGCGACGTCACGATCGGAGACGGCTGCCGGATCCAGAACCACGTGTCGCTGTTCGAGGGCGTCTTCCTCGAGGGTGACGTGCTGCTCGGGCCCTCGTGCGTGTTCACCAACGTGAAGCACCCGCGCGCCCACGTGTCGCGGCGGGGCGAGTTCGAGCCGACCCGGGTCGGACGCGGCGCGACCATCGGCGCCAACGCGACCGTCGTGTGCGGCGTGACGATCGGCGCCTACGCGTTCGTCGGGGCTGGCGCCGCGGTCGCCGCCGACGTCATGCCGCACGCGGTCGTGGTCGGCGTGCCGGCGCGGTGGATCGGCTGGGCCTGCCGCTGCGGCGAGCGCCTGCCGGGCTTCGACGGCACCGGCACCACGCTGTGCGCGCGCTGCGGCGACCGCTACCGCAGCGCCGGCGCGGGCATCGAGCTCGCGGCCTAGCGGGTCGGGGCCACCGCTGCCGCGGGCGTGTCCGCGAATCCCTGGCCGGCGCGCACACCGTGTCAGGAGGGCGCGCGGCGCGGCGCTAACCTGGCGCGCTCGCATCGGGCCCGCTGGCCTGATTCCCGCATGGAATCGAGCACATGCATCGCTTGTCCACGATCGTTTCTCTCCTCGCCGCGCTTGGCGGGCTGGCCGCGTGCAACAAGAAGGAGGACAAGGCGCAGCGCGCCGAGGCCCCCATCGAGGCACGTAGCGGCAGCACGGCGACCGGCACCGGCGTCTTCGTCGAGACCTCCGAGGGCGTGCAGGCCACCATCACCGTCAGCGGGGTCGGCCCGGGGCAGCACGGCCTGCACCTGCACGAGCAGGGCGACTGCAGCGCGCCCGATGCCGAGTCGGCGGGGCCGCACTGGAACCCCGACGGCGCGGCGCACGGCGCGCCCGGGAAGCCGGCGCACGCCGGCGACTTCGGCAACATCACGGTCGGCGCGGACGGCAACGGCCGCCTCGACATCCTGCTGTCGCGCATGACGGTGCGGCCGGGGCCGCACGCGGTGGTCGGGCGCGCGCTGGTGCTGCACGAGGGCCCCGACGATCTGATGACGCAGCCGTCGGGCAACTCCGGCGCCCGGATCGGCTGCGGCGTGGTCGCCGCGAAGTAGCGGTCAGGCGGCCGGGCGGCGCGGCGCGTAGAACTGGCGCAGGGCCAGCCACAGCTCGATCGGATCGAAGCCGAGCAGCGCGAACGGGCTGGCGCCCGACTCCTTCATCGCGGTGCGGGCGCGATCGGCCAGCCCGACCGCGCGGTCGCGAACGCCCTGCGGCAGGAGCGCGGCGAGGCCCATCGCGCCCCGCTGCGCGAAGGCCATCGCGGTGGCGCCGCCCAACAGGCCGAGCAGCCAGGCCGGCGCCGGATCGATCACCAGGCGGCGGGCGTTGAGCTCGCGGCCGAGGGTGTCGGTGGGGCCGAGCAGGATCTTGTCGACGGTGGCGCGCTCGAGGAAGACCCCGACGCACGGCCGGGCGAAGCGCTCGCCGATCGCCCGGGTCACCCGCTTGTGGGCGGTCTGCCAGTCGCGGGCGAGCTCGGCCTCCGGGATCGCGTCCTCGATCGCGCGGTGGGTGGTGACCAGCGCGATGTCGCCCTTGCGCTTGACCGCGATGACCGACGCGGCAATCGACCGGCGGTCGTCGTCGATCACGTAGGCGCACAGCGCGGTGTCGTCGGGCACCAGCAGATCGAACGTGCGCTGCAGTCCTTCGTAGCCGGGCGTGGGCAGCAGGTCGAGCAGCGGCGGCTCGCTCCAGACGCCCTTGCCGCTGCGTTGCTTGAGCGCGCGCAGGGCAACCAGGCCCTGTGCGGCGAGGTCTTGATCCATGCTCAGGCCGCGCTCGATCTCGGCGGTGAGCTGGGTGGCCGCGCTGGCCTCGATCACCAGCACCGCGCCGACGCCGAGCCGCCGCGCGCACGCCTGGAGGTTGGCCGGGGTCGGCGGGAGCGTGAGCTGGGTCGGGTCGACCGCGCCGCGGGCCTCGTGACCAGCGACGATCAGCCGCTCGACCTGCGCCGGTGTGCCGGTGATCACGGCCAGCGCCCAGCGCGGCCGATCGCGCACCGCAGGAGGGATCAGCAGCTCGAGCCAGCCCGACCAGTGCCGGGCGTCGAGCTCGGTGAGTAGCACGTCACGTGAGAGCACCTCGGTAGGCTAGCGGGACGGCCGATAACTTGAAAGTGGCCCGGACCCGGGCCACCCTGCGCGCATGAACAAGAACCTGATGCTGCTGAGTGGGGCTGTTGCCCTGGTGCTGGGAGCCGGAACCGCGCTCGCGGGCGGCTCGGAAGGCTCGATCGGCGTGGGCGCCGAGGCCCAGCTCAACGGGCTGCAGGGCCTCTCGATGAACTACGACGCGGGCCCGTTTCATGTCGGCGGCTTCCTCGCGTTCAGCGACACGGACGCCGATGACAACACCGACATCGCGGTCGGCGGCCGATTCTACTACCACCTGCATGCCACCTCGATGGCCGACTTCGGCATCGGCGGCTCGATCGGCGTCGGGCTCTTCGGGGACGAGAACCCGAACACTGACAACGACCAGACGTTCATGTTCATCGAGCCCGGCTTCCAGATCCGCGCGTTCCTCGCGTCGAACGTGGCGCTGTCGTTCACCGGCGGTCTCAGCCTCGGCGTGGCCGACGCGTCGGGCGTCGGGGTCAACGGCCAGCTCAACGGCGCGGCCGGTGTCCACTATTACTTCTACTGATCGGCTGCGCGCGGCGATCGCGCCGGGCAGCTCGCTGTCGACCGCCCTCCGGGCCGGGCTCGCGCTCGACCCGGCCTGGTCGGTCGTCGACGTGATCATCCAGGACGAGTTCACCCACGACGTCGTGATGCAGGCGGCGCCGGACGGGCCCGCGCTCGTGCTCGACTGCACGTGACTGGGGCGCGTCGACGCGGTCTCCGTGTGGGACCATCGCCCGAGCGCTGACGAGCTGCTCACGACGCGGGTCACGGCGGGGTGGACGCCGACGCCGACCTCGACCGTCGATGGCGACGTGGTGATGGGTTTCGCGTGCAAGCTGCCGCGGCCCTGACCGGGCTACTCGACGATCAGCATGCGCGCGTCGTGGGGACCGACCGGGATCGCCACGATTCCGGGTTCGCCCTCGTCGCTGAAGCGGGCCTGATCGAGCACGTCGCGCAGCCGGGTGCCGGTCGGCACCACCAGGCGCGCGATGTGGCGGCGATCGGCGGGGTGGACCAGGAAGACCGCGCGCACCGCGCCGTCGCCCGGCTGCGCGAACGCGTGGGCGTGGACGCTGCTCGGGCGCTCGACGAACCAGGCCTCCGGCGGGGCCAGCGCGGCCAGGTCCGCGGCGAGCCCGGCCAGATCGTCGAGCGAGCCCGGCTGCATCAGGCCGGCCTTGCGCGGCGGCGGCAGGTCGTCGCCGAGCGGCTGGCCCAGCTCGTCGACGGTCGGCATCTCCGGGCCGAGGACGATCACGCGGCGGGCGTCGGCGGCCTGCTTGAGCGTGCGCCACAGCGTGCGGTCGACCCGGGCCTGGGTCGGCACGACGATCGCGCGCGCGGCCAGGAACCGGTCGAGCCCGGCGCTCTCGTCGACGATCACGTAGGGCACCCGGGCCAGGTCGAGCGCGGCCGCGACCGCGGCGAACCAGCGGCGGTGGGTGATCGCGGCCGGGTCACGCCCGAGCTCGGCCGAGCCGGCCGGTCCGAGCCCGAGCAACTCGCCGACGATCGGCGGCAACGGGTCGAGCAGCGACGAGGCCAGCCCGTGGCGGACGTCGGCGCGCGAGCACACCAGCGCGACCGGGGCGACCCGGCGCAGGCGGGTCCAGTCGAGCGCCGCCAGCGCGGCGAGGATCGGCGCGATCCAGCGCGCGGCCGGCAGCGGGTTGCCGCTGGCGTCGAGCGCGCCGCCGACCCAGCGATCCCGGTTCACGCCCATGTAGAACGACAGGCCGCGGACGCCGGCGGCGAGCAGGGTCAGCGTGACCGCGCGCTGGTCGTCGTCCTCGAACGGCAGGAGATACGGGACGAAGCCGGTGCCGAGCTCGGGCACCAGCGGCACCGACGCGGTCGAGCCGACCAGGTGCAGGCCCCGCCGGCGCACGGTGTCGAGCCCGGCGGCCGAGGCGTACACGTCGATGCCGACCGGGCCGCCGACCGCGCGCTCGAGCCCGGCCAGATCGGCGAACCACGGCTCGCCCGGCGGCAGGTTGCCGAAGTGCGCGACCCCACCGAGGCCGGCGACGTCGAGCGCGACCGCGAACCGGCCCAGCGCGTGGGCGAGGTACGCGTCCTTGAACCGCACCCAGGCCGCGCACACCGCGGCGGTCTCGGCGGTCCAGGTGCGGGGCGGCGGCGCCTCGTGGCGCAGGTGCCACCAGGCGATCGCGTCGGGGTGGTAGTCGTGATCGAAGGCGCCGAGGCGGAAGAACATCTGCGCCTCGTTGTCGATCTGCAGCGCGACCACCGGGCCATCGGGCCACAGCCGTGGCCGCACGATCTCGGCGAGCGCGCCGAACCAGCCCTCGACCTCGTCGTGGAACTTCTCGCTCGCGTACGACGGCACCGGGAACCCGCGCGGCGGCGCCGGCAGCCACACCGGCCCGCCGTGGTTGCCGCGGGCCTGGATCTCGGGATCGCGCAGCACCCGCTCGGGGAAACCGAAGAAGGTCAGCTCGGCATTGATGTGGGGGCCGGGCCGCAGCGCCGCGACCAGCCCGGCGGCGGCGACCGCGTCGAGCCAGGCGCCCAGATCGCGATCGCCGGTCCAGTCGTACGAGCGATCCGCGCGCTCGTGCACCGACCACGGCACGTACGACTCGACCACGGTGACCCCGAGCCGCGCCAGCCCGTCGAGGCAGCGCCGCCACGCCGCGCGCGGCGTGCGCCAGTAGTGCATCGCGGCGCCGTAGAACGGCACGTGCCGCGGCGCCGCGCCGGCTTCGCCCGGCGGCCCGGCGAGGACTAGGCCGTCGTCGTCGAACCAGGTGCGGCGATGTTCTTCCACGTGCGGTCCTCGAGAATGAAGCGGCTGGGGCCCACCGCCAGCGGATGATCGGCGGGCATCGGGGCGAGATCGCCGGTCCCCGCGGTGACGTACTCGGGGTCCCACGGCAGCAGCAGCGCGAAGCCGCCCGCGGGCAGCGGCGCCATGCGCGGCATGATCGGATGCGGCGCCCGGCTCCGCTCGGCGGCGAGCGCGACCACCTCGTCGACGGTCCGCGCGCCGGACAGCTCGGCCAGGGTGCGGATCTGCGGCGGCGGCAGCGCCAGCTCGCCGGCGCGGGCGAGCGCCGCGGCCGGGGTCAGCCAGGCCTCGTCGACCGTCTCGTGCGAGTCGAACGACGGCGCCTGGTCGGCGGGAAGGACCGCGACGTAGAAGCGCGCGCTGAACCGCTTGCCCTCGGCGCTCGGCGTGATCCAGTGGCTGTAGTAGGCGAGCTGGCCGGGATCGAGCACCAGGCCGGCCTCGGCGAGCAAGGCGGCCAGCGGCTCGCCGGCCAGGGCCCGCAGGCGCAGCGCCGCGGCCAGGTCGCGGTCGACCGCGGTGGTGGCCAGCAGCACGCCGGCCTCCTCGAACAGCTCGCGCGCGGCGGTGAGGCGCAGATCGTCCTCGCCGGCGTCGACCGCGCCACCGGGAAAGACGTAGGCGCCGCCCATGAACGACGCGCTCTTGCGCCGGCGCAGCAGGAACACCTCGAAGCCGGCGGCGCGGTCGAGGTCCGGGCTCGGCGCCGCGCGGAGCAGGATCACGGTCGCGGCGTCGCGCGGCGTCGAGAACACGGCTGGTGGTAGCACTGCGTCCGGGTCGGGCGCAATCGGCTCGCATGGCCGGGCCCGGCCGTGCTAACCGAGTCTCCGTGCGTCGAGTCGCGCGAATCGTGTTCGCCGCCGCGCTGAGCGTCGGGGTCGCCGCGGTCGCGGCCGGGTGCCGCGGCCGCGACCGGACTGCCGCGGGCAGCGGTGCACCCGCGGCGTTGCCGCGCGATGCGGGCGGGGCCGACGAGCTCGGGTTCGTGGGGGGCTCGGTGTGGATCGCCGAGCAGCGCGATGGCCACGTGCGGCCGGCGCGGCTGGATACCCGGACGGCGGCATGGGTCGCCCACGGCGGCGGCGCCCTCGACCTGTACCCGACCGAGCTGGTTCGCAAGGGTGACCTGGTCGCGATCGCGACCGAGGGCGAGACCGAGGCGGACCACGCCGAGCAGCTCGCGCTGGTGCGCGGCGGGGTGGTCTCGTTCTTCGGCCCGCGCGCCCAGGCGGTGCGCAACCCGTCGTCGTCGCGCGACGGCACGGTGGTGGTGGTCGAGGCCAGCGCCGACGGCTTCCGCGATCTGTACCGGCTCGACCTCGACGGCAAGGTCACCCGGCTCACCGCCAATCGCGAGGGCAACTTCGAGCCGGCGGTGGCGCCCGACGGCAGCGCGCTCGCGTTCGTGTCGTCGCGCGACGGCCAGGCCGAGATCTACCGGATGACGCCGACGGGCGGCGACGCGACCCGGCTGACCAGCTTCCACAAGGACGACTGGTCGCCGGCGTGGGCGAGCGACGGCCGCATGCTCGCGTTCCTGTCCGACCGCGAGGGCGCGGCCCGGGTGTTCCTGATGGCGCCCGACGGCACCGGTCAGCGCCGGCTCACCGCCGAGGCTGATCCCGCGGTGGTCGAGGACCGCCCGCGCTGGTCGCTCGACAGCCCGGCGCTCGCCTTTCTGCGCACCGCGCGCGGGCGCTCGACCTTGGTCGTGGTCGACCCCACCAGCGGCGCGGCGCGCACGCTCACCCCCGACGGCTTCGTCGATCGCGACTTCGCCTGGGGCCCCGGCGGCACCCACGTCGCGGTCGTCCGTCACCCCGACGGTGCCACCGGCGGCGCGGCGGGCGCGGCGGGCGCGGGCACGGCGGGCGCGGCGGGTGCGGGCACGGCGAGCGGCGGCGCGGGCGCGGCGAGCGGCGTCATGTTTGTCCGGGTCTCGGACGGCGCGGTCGTGGCCCGGGCGGCCCCGGCGACGCCGCTGGCGCTGCGTTGGCTGCCGGCGACCGCGCCCGTGCTGGGCCGCTGATCCGCGCGCAGGTCCGGGGCCGGTCTCGCCGGTTCGTCCCGAGCGGAGGTTGATGCCGAGACCGCCAGGGGATCCCGAGCAGCCGGTCAGCCGAGGGTGACCGATTCCTTGAGGTCGGGTACGTAGGTCTTGGCGCCGAACCGATCGGCGAGCAGGCGGGCGTAGTCGGCGCGGGCATCGTCGTCGCCGTGGGTGATGAAGGTGGTCGCGCCGGTCTTGCGCGGCAGGTGGCCGTGCCAGCCGGCGAGCCCGTCCTGGTCGGCGTGCGCGGAGAAGCCCGACAGGCGGGTGATCCGGGCGCGCACCGCGACCTCGCCGCCGTCGAGAAAGACGGTGGTGGCGCCATCCTCGAGCTCGCGGCCGAGCGTGCGCGCGCCCTGGTAGCCGACCAGGAGCACGTCGGTGCGTGGGTCGGGCAGGTGGCGCGCGAGGTGGCCGCGGATGCGCCCGCCGTTGCACATCCCGGAGCCCGCGATCACGATCGCCGGGCCGCGCTCGGCGCCGAGCCGGGCCGAGGCGCGGCCGTCGCGCGCCTCGAGCACGCTGTCCATGTCGAGCGGATGATCCCCGGCGGCAACCAGCTCCAGCGCAGCCTCGTCGTACAGGCCCTTGTGGCGCCGGTAGATCTCGGTCGCGGTCACGGACAGCGGGCCGTCGACGATCACCGGAATGGATCCGACGACGCCGGCGGCGGTGAGCTGGTGGAGCTCGTACAGGATCTCCTGGGTGCGGCCGATCGCGAACGCCGGGATCAGCACCTTGCCGCCGTCCTCGAGCGCCCGGCGGATCACCTCGCCCAGCTTGGCGCGCGCGGTCGCTCGGTCGGGGTGGCGACGGTTGCCGTAGGTCGACTCGGTGACGACCCAGTCGACCGCGTCGGCCTCGTCCCACTGGGTCGTGGGATCGCGGAGGATCGGGGTCCCGGCGATGCCGATGTCGCCGGAGAACAGGATGGCGCGGTCGGTGCCGCGGTCGGTCCACGACACCCGCACGTGCCCGGAGCCGAGGATGTGGCCGGCGTCGAACAGCTCGACGGTGAACGGTCCGATCGGGTGCGGCATCCGATAGCCGGCCAGCTTCTTCATGCGGGCGCGGGTATCGTCGACGTCGGCGCGGTCGTAGAGCGGCGGGCCGTCGGCGTGCGCGGCGATCTTCGCGCTGTCCTCCATCACCATCGTCGCGATGTCGAGCGTCGCCGGATGGCCCCACACCGGCCCGGTGTAGCCGCGGCGCCCGAGCAGCGGCACCCGGCCGACGTGATCGAGGTGGCCGTGGGTGAGCACCACCGCGGTCAGCGCGCGCAGGTCGAACGGGAAGGCCTCGTGGTTGAGCCCCTCGGCGTAGGACCCGCCCTGGAAGACGCCGCAGTCGATCACCAGCGCGGCATCCTCGAAGGCGAGGTGATAGCAGCTGCCGGTCACCCCGCCGGCCGCGCCACAGAACGTGAGGGTCGCTGACATCTCGTCATCGTACGCCCGGCGGCGAGCGGTACCGGCCCGACCGGCGCATGCGCGACTGCCCTCTGTCGGTGGCAGTCGGGACCGTGGTCCCCGGCCCGTGTGCAAACGATGGTGCGCAACCGCGTGGCGCTGCGAGCCGGAGGACGCGCCAAGCGCGCGAACCCGCTGGTGAGTTCATCGCCCTACATGGCGGGCCAACGTGGGTGGCACGGTGGCTGCTCTAGTAGCCACTCGCGTCGGTCGCCGCCCGCCTGCGCCCAGCCCTGCGAGGAGCCCATCATGGACCGTTGTCTCGTCACGCCCGCCGTCTGCGTACTCGCGCTGCTCTCTGCCTGCACCACCGACGTGCTCGTCGAGGATGGCATCAGCCCGGTCGTGGTCACCGCCCTCGATCGCGCCTTCGAGGAGGCCGGCCGCGAGACCGGCGTGCCCGCCGATCTCATCGAGGCGATCGGCCACGTCGAGACCCGCTGGCAGATGGTCGCCGGCGAGGAGGAGCACGACGGCGCACCCGCCGGCATCGGCGTCATGGCGCTGCGCCCGGACGCGGTCACCCGCGGCGCGGCGCTCGCCGGCCTCTCGGTCGAGGAGGTCCGCGAGGACGCCACGTCCAACATCCGCGCCGCGGCCTTCCTGCTCGCCTCGGAAGCGCGCGTCCAGGGGGTCACCGGCGACGACCTGGCGGCGTGGGCCCCGGTGGTCGCGGCCTGGAGCGGCATCGTCGACCCGGAAGCGGTCGATCAGTACGTCCACGACGAGGTCTTCCGGGTGCTCGCCGCTGGCGCCGAGGAGCGCACCGAGTCGGGCGAGCTGATCGCGTCGCTGCCGCGTCGGCCCGCGCTCGCCCGCGTGGCGGCCGCGCGGCCGCTCGCCGGCACCGCCGACTATCCGGCCGCGGTGTGGCGGCCGTCGCCCAACTTCGGTTCGCGTGCGGGCGCGGTCAGCCACGTGGTCATCCACACCTGCGAGGGCAGCTACGCCGGCTGCTGGGGCTGGCTGCGCAACCCCGCCGCCGGCGCCAGCGCCCATTACGTCGTCAACGCGTCGGGTTCGGAGATCACCCAGCTCGTGCGCGAGGCCAGCCGCGCCTGGCACGTCGGCGCCAGCTACGCGTGCAGTCGCAACGGCAACACGGACTGCGGCAAGAACGGCGTGTCGGTGAACAACTTCTCGGTCGGCATCGAGCACGCCGGCTTCGGCTCGCAGGCGTCGTGGGCGTCGGGCCTGATCGAGGCCTCGGCCAAGCTCACCTGCGACATCACCCGCAGCCACGGCATCCCGCGCGACCGCTTCCACGTCGTCGGCCACGGCCAGCTCCAGCCGGCCGACCGGACCGACCCGGGACCCAACTGGCCGTGGGCGCACTACCTCGACCGCGTGCGCGTCCACTGTGGCGATGGCGGCACCGGCGGTCCGACGGTGATCGTCGACTCGAACAACGCCAACAACGATGCCGCGGTCGCTCGGATCGAGCTGACCGGCACCTGGAGCTCCGCGACCTCGACGCCCGGCTACTACGGCAGCGGCTACTACTACGCGGCGACCGCGGCCGCGTCGGCCCCGGCGACCTTCTGGTTCTACCTGCCGACCGCGCAGACCCGCTCGATCGACGCGTGGTGGACCACGAGCACCAACCGCAGCACCGCCGCGACCTTCGTCGCGCGCAACGCCTCCGACGTCGAGGTCGGGCGCGCCACGCGCAACCAGCAGACCGCAGGCAGCCGGTGGGTGTCGCTCGGGACCTGGCGCTTCAGCGCCGGCTGGAACCGGGTCGTGCTGTCGCGCTGGGCCGCCGAGGGCAAGGTCGTCGTCGCCGACGCGGTCCGCGTCCGCTGACGTCCGCGTGGTAGCCCGCGTCCGCGCTCGGGCGCGCGGCGCGGCCCGCTACCCGGTGCGCGCGCTCTACAGGGCGCGGTTCGTCCTTCGACTCCGCGCTTCGCGCTGCGCTCAGGACGAACGGGGGAGACAGGTCATCTCTCGAAGTGACTCGTCGCTCACCGCGATCGGCTGCCCTTTTTCCTTGCGGCTCCGGTCTTCGGTCTCCGGTCTCCGCGCTCAGGATCCCGCACATCGTTCCGGTGTCCCTGAGCGAAGGGCTCGTTGCGAGCCCGGAGTCGAAGGGCCAGCCTCTGCCCGCTGATCTGACACGGCGCCTTGCGCCGGCTCGGGCCACCGGCAAAGGCGAGCGCTTGCCGTCACATCGAGCGAAGTGATCAATCGCCGAGGGCGACCTGTCAGCGACCGCCATTCCGGCGGTGAGACACGGGTGCAGGGTCAGGCGCCGACGACGTGGACGTGGCGGACCAGCTCGCTGGCGAGATCGTAGCCGTCCCAGAAGCGGGCCATCTGCAGGGCCTGGCCGACCGGCACCACCCGGTCGAGGCCGCGGCCGCCGAGGCGCTCGACCAGCGCGACCAGCTCGGCGCGCGGCAGGCCGGCGTGGGTCAGGGTCTGATCCTTGCGATCGAGCCAGCCGTCGAGCGCGTCGAGCGACGGGGCGACCGCCTCGAACAGCAGGCCGGCGCCGGGATGGTCGCGGCGCAGCGCGCTCAGCCGGTCGATGCGGAGGACCGCGAGCGCCGGGCCGTAGTCGGTGCGGCCGACCACCGGGCCGTCGAGCACGGCGCGGTGGATGAAGAGCTCGCGGCCGAGCCGGGCGGCGACGTCGGGGCGGTAGCCGCGGCGCGCGACCACCGCCGCGACCGCCGGCCACAGCCGGTTGCGCGCGGCCTCGATCGTGGCCGGCTCGCCCACCCACAGGCACAGTCGCGGCGACGAGCAGGCCAGTTGATCGAACCAGAACAGGTCGTTGTAGATGCGGTCGGCGAGCTCGTGCACGCGGTCGTCGCCCATGGCGACCAGCGCGGCTGCGCCCAGCGCGAGCAGCGACCACCGGTCTGCGAAGGTGAGATCGCGGCCGAACGCCGACAGCGGCGCGCGCCGGATCGCCGCGATGCTGGCGTCGCCGCCCCACAGGACGCGGAGCGCCGCGCGCGCCGAGATCGCGGCGGTGATCGCGTCGTCGTGGCCGTACTGGACCATCGCGACCCGGCTGCGCAGGCCAGCGTGCTCGGGGCGATCGAGCACCGCCGCGAGCAGCCCGCACAGGTGATCGACCACCGGCGAGCCCCGCGACGATAGCCGCACGAGGTTGGCGTTGCCGGCGACCACCGACAGCAGCCACGAGTACATGAAGATCGTGTCGACGTTGGCCGGCGGCACGTGGAAGACCAGGCCCTGCGGGACCCGCACCACGTCGGCGCGGCCGGTGGTCTCGAAGTCGCGCCGCATGCGCACGAGCTCGGCCTTGCGCATGAAGAACCCGAGCGTCATGAGCTCGGGGTGGACGTGCGCGACCGGGTCGGCCATCAACCGTTGCGAGAACTGGCTGGCGAGCTCGATCACGTCGTCGGCGAACGGCCGCCCTGGCGTGGGGGCGGTCAACCCGTCGAGCAGCGGGGCGAGCGCGACCTCGCCGCGCGTGGGCACCCGGCACACCACCCTCATCGCATCCGTCATCGGGCCTCGACCTCGGCGGCGTGAGTGTCGCTGCAGCCGCGCAGCTCGGCGTGCGGCACCCGGCCGATCACACGGAACCCCTTGCCCATCCGTCCGCACCGGTCCTGATCGACGTGCTCGACCACGCCGAGGTCCTCGGTCAGGAGCGAGTGGCCGGGGTAGCTGGTCGGCAGCGTGCTCACGGTCTGGATCAGGCCGGCGGTGCCGACCGGCACCTCCTCGAACGTCATCGGGTCGCGCATGATCACGTCGCCGAACGCCGGTGGGTACAGCAGGCCGTCCTCGCCTTCGAGGAAGACCGAGCCGACCTGCTCGACCATGCCGTAGAAGTTGTAGATGCGCTCAAGCCCGGTGGCCGCGGCCAGACGCGCCTTGAACGCGGCGTTGTCGACCGCGCGCTCGGCCAGCTTCTTCCAGCCGCCCGAGTGGATCAGCACGCCCTGGCGCAGGTCGAGCCCGGCGTCCTTCACCTGCTCGTAGAAGTAGGCCCACACCATGTACGTGAAGCCGAACACCAGGAAGGGTCGCTTGCCGTGCCTGGCGAGGAACGCCTCCAGGCCGTGCCAGTCGAGCGTCATGTCGGGATCGAGCGCGAAGAACGGCTGGGCGCCGAAGTTCATCATCCCGAGCACGCCGGCGCCACGCGCCGAGAACGCGGTGCGGTCCCGCAACAGATCTTTGGTGTCGATGACGAGCATCGGCAGCCGGCGCGGCAGCACGTGCGTCATGATCCGCGCCAGCGCGCGGACCTGGCGACGCGCGGTGTCGTTGTCGAGGTAGATGCGGCTCGGGACCTGGCCAGTGGTGCCGCTGGAGGTCAGCACGGTCGCGATCTCGTCGTCGGGGACCGACACCAGGCGGTGGCTCTTGAACAGGCCGACCGGCAACCACGGCACCTCGGCCAGACGGCGGGGCGCGCGCGCGCCGCCCGCGAGCACGTCGGTGAGCCGGCGGTATGGCGCGCAGCCGGCGCGGTGGTGGGCGGTGAGCTGGGCGAGCGCCGCGGTGAGCCGCGCCTCCTTGTCGGGTTGCGTCAGCCCGTAGAGCGGCGCCTCGAGCAGCTCGTCGATGGTCGCGCCGGGCAGCGTGGCGGTCACGTGCGCTCCAGGGCGCGGTAGTCGACCTTGCCGCTCGGCAGGCGCGGCAGCTGCGACAGCGTGGTCACCACGAACCCGGCCGGGTTGATCCCGGTCCGCTCGCTCGCCGTCTGGCGCAGGCGGGGGGCCAGCGCGGGGTCGTCGCTCTCGACGAAGATCGCGACCCGATCGTCCCCAGCGATCGCCGCGAGGGGCGCGTCGGTCGCGCTGCCGGCGACGTGCAGCAGCGCCTCGAGCTCGTCGAGGTTCACGCGCAGGCCGAACACCTTGGCGCTGCGCCGGGCCCGGCCGGTGATCCAGAGGTGGCCGTCGTCGTCGAGGTAGCCGAGGTCGCCGGTCGCCAGCTCGCCGCCCAGGTCGTCGCCGCGGGCGAGGTCGTCGCGGTGCTCGGCGTAGCCCATCATCACGCCCGGCCCGCGGTAGACGATCTCGCCGCGGGTGCCCGGCCCGACCTCGCGGCCGTCGTCGACGATGCGGAGCTCGCCCCCGGGCACCGCGCGCCCGACCGCGCCGGCGCGCGCCGGCAGCTCACCCGGCGGCAGGATCGCGATCCGCGCGGTCGCCTCGGTCTGGCCGTACATCACGTACAGCCGGCCATCGCGGGCGTGGGCGCGCTCGTGGGCCTGGCGGATCAGCGCGGGGTCCATGCGCCCGCCGGCCTGGGTGAACGTGCGCAGCGACCGCGGCGCGATCCGGTCGAGATCGAGCCGGCGCAGCAGCTGGTACGAGTGCGGCACGCCGGCCAGCGAGGTCACGCCGTGGTCGCGGCACGCGCGCCAGAAGCCGTCGGACAGGAGGCCGTCCTCGGTGAGCACCACGGTGGCGCCGGCGATCAGGTGGCTGTTGAGCACCGACAGCCCGTACGCGTACGGCAGCGGCAGCGAGGTCGGCGCGACCTCGCCGGGGCCGATCGCCAGCACCTGCGCGATCGCGCGGGCGTTGGCCTCCAGCGCGGCCCGGCTCAGGCGGACCAGCTTGGGGCTCCCGGTCGAGCCCGAGGTCGACAGCAGCACCGCCAGGTCGGGATGCGGCGCGGTCCCGCCGGCGGGGCCGGCGTACGCGCGGCCAAGGACGACCTCGGGCCGGTAGCGCGCGAGCAGCGGTCCGGCGAGCGCGTCGTCGAGCCGCCGGTCGAGCAGCACGATCGGGACGCCGGCCGCGAGCGCGCCGAGATAGTCGAGGACGCTGGCGAGGTCGTTGCCGACGAAGCCGACCGCGATCCCGGCGGGCCCGGCCGCCGCACGCAGGCGCGCGCTCGCAGCGACCACCCGCGCGCCGAGCTCGCGATAGGTCAGGCCCTCGCCGGTGGCGGCGTCGATCAGCGCCACCTCGCCGCGGGTCGGATCGAACATCAGATCTGCATGCCTCCGTCGACGCCCAGCGCCTGGCCGGTGACGTAGCTCGACAGCTCCGACGCCAGGAACAGCACCACGCGCGCGACGTCGTCCGCGGTCCCGATCCGGCCGAGCCCGATCTGCGCCAGCGTCGCGGCGTGGCGGTCGGCCGGCATCGCGCGGATCAGGTCGGTGTCGATGAAGCCGGGCTCGACCAGGTTGACCCGGATGCCCTGCGGCGCGAGCTCGCGGGCCGCCGACCGAGTCAGCCCGGACAGCGCCGCCTTGCTCGCCGCGTAGACCGCCTGGCCCGCGCTGCCCTGGCGCCCGACGATCGAGCCCACGTTGACGATCGATCCGCGCCGGTGCCGGGTCATGAGCCGGGCCGCGCCCTGCAGATTGTAGATCGCGCCCTTGGTGTTCACGTCGATCACGCGATCGACCAGGGCCGCGTCGATCATGCCGAGCGGCGCGTTCTCGAGCACGCCGGCGTTGTTGACCAGCACGTCGAGCCGCTTCCAGGCCCGGAAGATCGCCTGGTAGAAGCCGGTCACCGCGGCCGGATCGGCGACGTCACCGGCCAGCGCCAGCGTGCGCCCGCCGTGCTCCGCCGCCAGCGCGGCCGCCTGCGCGTCGACCGTGACCGGGTCGCGGCCGTTGACCGCCACGTCCGCGCCATGGGCGGCCAGGGTGCGCGCGATCTCCCAGCCGATGCCCCGCGTGCCGCCGGTGACGAACGCCGTCAGGCCGGCGAGCAGCGGACCGTCAGATCGCCACACCATATTTGCCGACGATCTCGCGCGCCTTCGGATAGCTCGACATCCCGATCACGTCGT
The DNA here is from genome assembly GCA_046597055.1 of Kofleriaceae bacterium. Lineage (GTDB taxonomy): Bacteria > Myxococcota_A > Polyangia > Haliangiales > Haliangiaceae > UBA2376. Next base: position 58,354 of record JBKJLC010000040.1, read on the forward strand.
CGGTCTCGAGCATGACGTCGAACGCGGTCTCGATCGCGGCGATCAGCTGCATGTGCGCGACCGAGTCCCACTGCTTGATGCCGCGGTAGGTCAGCGCCTCGAAGTCGACCTCGGCCGGCAGGCCGCGCGCCTCGCGAAACGCGGCCCGCAGCGTGTCTTCGGTCGCACTCATGGCAGGCCCGCAACCTTAGGAGCTGGGGCCGGTGGGGTCAATGCCGGCCACGGGCCAGCACGCGCGCGGCGGCGACGGCGAGCCGCGCGCCCGCCCGGGCCCGGCTCGCGAGCGACGGCCGCCGGCGCGCGACCGCCGCGAGCCCGACGATCTGGGCGGCGTGCACCAGCCCCAGCTGCGGCGCCGCCTGGTTGTCGCCCTCGTGGACCCACCACCCGCACGGGCCGCGGGAGACCAGCCGGTGCAGCTCGAGCTCGCCGCCGCGGGTGACGAAGGCCGCGACCGCACCCAGGCAAGGCGTCGTCACCTGGATCGCGATCCGCTCGCCGAGGGCGATCGCCGGCTCCATCGAGCATCCGCCACAGGTCACGACCAGCGCGCCGGCGCGGGCGCGCTCGCGCATGAGCGCGACCCGGGCGCGCACCGACCGAGGCAGGCCGAGGGCGGGAAAGATCGCATCACGCCAGCGCGCAGTCATCTCAGGCTCCGAGCTCCGAAAACGACGCCGGCGCCCGTGTGGCGCCGGTCGGGGTCGCAGCGCGCGGTCGGCTTACGACCGGTCCGGGTTGCCACCCGGGCACACGAAGCGGTTGTCCTTCGCACACGACAGCGCCAGGGTCTCGAAGACCTCGTCGGAGATCACCGCCGGGGGCTGGTACGGCTTGCGCGGGCGCTCGGCCTGCGGGTCCTTCTTGCCTTCGCTCATGAGTTCCTCACGGTAGCAGATCACCCAGGCCGGGCCAACGCCTGTTCCTGGGTGGTTCTGCTGGGTTGTCTAGTTGCCGTCGTCCCACAACATCTGGAAACCGCCATCGCGGTCGGCGCTCATGGTGTCAGCCCAACAGATGTCCTCGAGGCCGTCGGCGTTCACGTCGCCGGCCCAGATCGCGGTGACCGGGCTGCCGCCGTTCGGCACGGCGGCGCCCTCCCAGCTGGCCGGTCCGCTGATGACATGGTCGGCGGCTTCCAGCGCGCCCGCCGCGATCGGCCCGAACCAGACGTTCAGGACCACCCGTGGGCCAGCCGCGCGGCCGACCACGACCAGGTCCTCGAGCCCGTCGCCATCGACGTCGGGGGCCAGCGCTGCTGCGTTGTTGAGCACGGCCATGCCGAGCTTGGCCTGGACCGCGCTGGGCTGCGCGATGGAGGTGAGTCCGATACCGGGGTCGGCGACCGCCGCGACCCCGGCCGTGCCCACGGTGTCTCCGTCGACGACGTAGACCGCGCCGACGTCGTTGCCAGTGCGGAAATCTCCGATGACCAGGTCGCGGGCGCCGTCGCCGTTCTGATCCTGGATCGAGCCGACCGCGGAGCCCCACTCGAGGGTGGCGTCGGCCAGGGTCTGCTGGAGCCGCACGTCGCGGCCGACCACGAACGGCTCGCGGGTGACGCCGGCGCTGGCCGGCCGACCGACACCACGGAGCACGAGCAGCTCGGCCCCGGCCAGGTTGTCCTCGACGAAGCCCACGGCGAGGTCGCCGGTCGCGTCGGTGGGGCCGCCGGTGCGGCCGACCGCGTGCAGGTAGAAGCCGAACAGATTCGGACCAGGCTGCTCGTACATGCGTGCGACCACGGTCCCGCTGGCCATCGCGGTCGTATCCGAGATCCGGACAAGCCCGAGCGGCACCGTGCGGCCGTAGAAGACTACCGCCGCACCCGAGGTGCCGCCCGCGCCGAAGACCGCGCTCGTCACCAGGTCGTCGGTGCCATCGCCGTCATGATCGGTGGTCGCGAGCTGCCAGCCGAGCGCGCTGCCCGAGAACCAGTTGGCGGTGGTGTTGACCCGGAGCTGGCGCGCGGCTGCGGTCGGGGCCGTCACCCCGGTCGGCAGCGCCGCACCGCCAGCGAACACGTAGATCGCGCCGCTGCCGCCGTCGGCGCCGGGCTCGCCGATCACGAGGTCGTCGCGCTCCGCGGCGCTCCACCGGATCCGCGCCAGGGACGAGCCCAGGGCGCCATCCCGGGTCGCGCCGCGGATCGTCAGCGCCGGCATGGTCGCCAGGCCGACCGCCGAGCCCAGGTAGACGTAGACCTCGCCCGCGCCGATCACGCCCGCGCTGGTGACGCCGGGCGCGGCGATCGCGATGTCGTCGAACGCGTCGTCGTTGAAGCGACCGCGCGCCATCGCCAGCCCCAGCCGGGCCTCGCCGGTGAGGTCGGGCGCGCTGGTCACGGCGCTCTGGTCGAACGCCGGGGTGAGCGGCCCGGCGATCTGGGCGACCGAGCGATTGCCGGCGCCATCGACCGCCGCGATCCCGACCCAGTAGGGCGTGCCGGCGCGCAGCGGGCTGACCCGCACGGTCTGCGCGGTGCCGGGCGCGGCCGGCGCCGGGCCGCTGATCGCGACGCCGGTCGTGTCGAAGTTGGCATCGGTCAGCACGGTGGTCGCGTAGCGGATCTCGTAGCTCGCCGCGGCCACGCCGTCGTCGCTGCTGGCGGTGAACGACAGCCGGATCGAGCGCCGGGTGTCAGCCACCGCGCCCAGTCCGGCGACCGGCGTCGGCCCGGACAGGTCGACGGTGAGCGCCAGCGAGGCGATGCCGGCCCGAGCACCCTGGGTCGCGGTCGCGACGATCGCGTACGGCATCGCGCGGGCCGCGAGCGTGATCTGCAGGCTCCAGCTGGTGCCGACCACGGTCGCGGCCAGCGGAGCGCCGCCATCCACCGTGATCGCGACGCTCGAGCCAGTCGCGGAGACGGTGCCGGTCAGCGTGAAGGTCAGGCTGGTGCCGGAGACGGTGCCATCGGCCCCGCCGACCGTGCCGTCAGCGGCCGAGCCGGTGAAGGCGACCGCGATGTCGGCCAGCGTGACCCGGCAGGCCGGGGTCATCGCGGTGTTGCCGACCGCGTCGGTGGCGACGCCGACGAAGTCGTTGCTGCCGTTGGCCAGCGTCACCACGACCTCACCACCCGCGGCGTTGGCGTCGAGCGTCGCGGTCCCGCTCGCGTTGGTGACGCGTAGCCGCCGGTCCTCGGCGAGCGGCGACGACACCCGCATGCGGACCTGGATCCCGGCAAGGGCGGCATCGATGTCCTGCGCCGGCACCACGGTGCCCCCGCAGCTCACGCCCGCCGGCGCGGCGACCTGGACCGCCACGTTGGGCGCCTGGTTGTCGAACCGGAGCGCGACCCCGGCGGTGGTCTCGATGCCGTCGCTGCTGGTGACGCGGACGGTGCAGGTCTCCGCCGACTCGCACGGCAGGCCGTCGCAGACCGTTGCGCGCAGGGTCGCAGCGCCGCCGGCGCCGATCGTGGCGCCGGGATTATTGGCGCCGCAGTCCGACGTGATCGCGCGGCCGATGCACGCGTCGGCCACGTCGAGGACGATGTCGACCTGGGCCCCGTTGGCGGGGTTTCCGTCGACGTCGATCGTGGCGGTGCCGGTCGGCTGGATGACCGCGATCGCGCAGCCATCGTAGACGACCCGGTAGGTGTACATGGCCGAGCAGGCGTTATCGGCGTGGTCGGCGGTCGCGAAGCGGACCCCGTAATCGGCCGGGGTGGTCGGTGGCGCAAAGGTCACGTCGGCGGTCGAGTCGCCGGCCGCGTCGATGGCGGTGCCGGCCGCGGTCACGGCCACCCCGCCGGCCGGGGTGAGCACGAAGCTGGCGGCCTCGCCGGCGACATCGGTACCGCTGGCGTGGCCGACCAGCTCGAGCTGGACGCCGTTGCTGCGCATCCCGTCCGCGTCGAGCGCAAGCGTGATGCTGGTGGTCGGCACCGGGCTGGTCACCGCGCACGTCGGCGTCACCGTGTCGACCCACACCGAGGTGAGGCCAGTCGAGCGAGTGCCGAGGTTGCCGGGGCCGGCGCACTGGGCGCGCAGGCTGTCCTGGCCCTCGGGCAGGTTGACCGCGAGCCGGACCTCGCCCTCGGCGTTGGCGGTGCCGCTTCCGACCTGG
>JBKJLC010000166.1:0-6641 GCA_046597055.1 Kofleriaceae bacterium
ATCATCGACTACTTCGCGCCGCTGCACGCCTGGCTGAAGACGCAGAACCAGGGCCAGACCTGCGGCTGGTAGCCGGGTACCTCGCCGCACCCGGATTCGACCGCTGCGGACGGGTGGACGCCGGTCCCGACCGAAGGCCGACGGCATCGCGTCGGATGGCCGAGGTGAGGACGCCGACCGCGGCGTGCTGGCCGACCCCGCTCGGGTGAGGCCGTCATTCGCACAGATCGGCCCGCGCCTCGACCTCGTACCGTTTGCGGCCGTCGAGGGTGACCATCACCTCGTGACCTCTGAACTGGACGCGCAGCGCACCGCGACCTTGCATCTCGATCTTGAAGCGCCCGTGCGCGTCAGTGGTCACCGGGAGATCGCCAACGGTGCCTTCGAGACCGGCGGACTCGCCGCAGTCAATTTCGACGGTCCCGGTCATCACCACATGCTCGGTGGCGGCTGGCGTCGGTTGCCGCACGAAGCCTACGATCGTTCCGTCGCGGCGGGCCGCGACCACCACGTCTCCCGCGTCGACCACGCTGAACGCTTGGCCGATCGACCATGCCCATCGCGAGCGTCCCGTGACGAGGTCCAGGGCGTGAAGCACGCTGCCCGGCGTCGCGACGTACACCGCGTCAACGGCGACCACGGGGTCGGTGTCGAGCCCGACGGTCGCGTGGTAGCGCCATCGCTCGGGGCCGCTGGCCAGGTCGATCGCGACCAGCCCGCTGCGCCCGGAGGCCGACCACGTGCTGGCGTATGCAACGTTCTCGGTCGTCGCGATGGTGTCGCCGTTGACAAGCGCGGGAACGCGCCGGACGGCACCATCGAGCGTGTCCACGACGCGGAGGCCTTCGTCTCTCACCGCGACGACGATCCTTCCTCGCCGAAACGCCGCCGATGACAGCACCGGAGCGTGGAGCTTCCAGCGTTCAGCCCCGGTGGCATCGAAGCTTGCCAGCACCCTGTGTCGCGCGCTCCTGATCAGGCCCCAGACGTGGACCGCAGAACCCTCGAGCCAGATGTCCTCGACCTCGAGCTCGGCCGGCAGCGGGATCTTCCATCGCGGTACTCCACTGGTGGCGTCCACCGCCACCAAGGAGGAGACGCGCCAGTCGACGGCATCGATCGTCGCAAGCACGACGAGAGCATTCGAAGCGGCACCTACGTTCGAGGCTGCGGTCGGTGTGCGCCATCGGACGGTCGCCCCATCCGGGAAGAGTCCAACCAGCTCACCAGCACCCGACCACGGCCAGGTGGCGACGACCGTCTCGGACGCCGCCCAGCGGCACCCGGCCGCTGCTGCCTGGGGCAGCGACCACACGTCCTGGACCTCACCCGTGGCTCGATCAAACTGCAACACCCGCCCATGCCCCACCACGCGTATCGACGGACCGGTGTCGGACAGCACGACCGCACAGGTCCAGGCATCGGCGAAATGCCGCCACGTGGGCACGAGATTCTCGACGGAGGGAGTCGGCACAACGCGGATGGCCGGTTTGTGCCAGCAGCCGATCGCGAAGGCGCCGAGCAACAAGTACCGAGCTGACATCCCGCCCAGCGTCCGGAACCGGCCGACCGCGCGCGCGATCATTGCAGCTCTGATGTAGAAGCCGGATGCGAGCATCGGTCAGTCTCCGCGCTCTCTGGAGACGCCGGCTCTTGCGTCTTACGGCTCATGATCGGCTCAACGCCGTGGGCGGCGAGCTTGTTCCATTCCCGGTACGCAGCGGACGCGTGGTGGAGGTGCGCGCCACCGCCACCGCGGGAAGCGGGTCGGGCGCGATCGCGGCTGCCCTTGAAGCTCGATCGGCGCGCGCCCTGATCCAGCATGCGGACCGGGTGGCGGCCGATCTAGCAATCAGGATCGCCGGGCTCGCACGCCAGCACGATCAGCGTGTAGGCCCCGGCCCGCTCGAGCCCGCCGCCCGCGTAGGTATCGACCACGACATCGTGATCGCCGGCGGCCAGCGTGCGGTCGAGCAGGCGATCGGCCCGCTCGACGCAGGCGTCGCCGGTCAGGACGTGGGCGTCGACGTCGACGCCGTCGCCATCGAGCACGATCACGCGCACCGGCGTCGCCGCCGTCAGCGCGAGCCGGTAGCCGACCTCGGGGCCAGACTGGTCCTGGGCGCCGCAGCCGGGATAGCTGGCGCGGCCGCGGGTGCCGGCGCGGGTGTCGAAGGTGTGGGTGAACGGCAGCTGGTCGATCACGAACGGCGCGGTTGCGGTACCGGTGCCGGCGAGCGGCGGCAGCGCCTCGGGCTCGGCGGCGGCCGCGCCGGTCAGCCCGGTCCAGGCCGCGGTCAGCGCCTCCAGGTAGCGCAGGTTGCGCTGGTTGTAGGTGAAGCCGAGGCCGGTGGCGGTGAAGACGCACGGCTGGGCGCGGCCGCCGGTGACGTACACGTTGCCGTGGACGCCGTCGCTGACCAGGCCCTGGCCCGGCGCGTCCGCGAGCGCGCGCAGCAGGCTGACGTACGGGACCTGGCGGGCCTCGGCGAGGGCCCGGGTCACCGCGTCGTAGGTCGGCGTCCACCGCGCGGCGGTCGGGTAGTCGGTGCGCGGGGTCAGCCCGACCAGGATCGGCACCACCCCGGCGGCCTCCAGCTGATCGAGCAGCGCGCCGGTGGCCTCGACGAAGCCGGGCAGCGCCGAGGCATGGGTGGTGCCCTGCTCCATGTCGTTGGTGCCGTAGTTGACGAAGGCAAACCGCGGCCGCGCCGCGGCCAGCTCCTGCGCGAGCGGCGACGGCGCGCCGGTGATGGCCCAGCGTGCGGTGCGGCTGACCTCGGCCGCGAGGCTGATCCGCTCGAACGACGAGGCGGCGCCGATGTCGGCGGCGAGGAAGTGGGTGAGCGTCGGCCGCAGCGCGTCGCGACCCTGCAGGTCGACGACGTACGGGGCGGCGGCCGCGAAGCAGGTCAGCAGGCTGGGGCTGGCGGTGTGCGAGTCGCCGACCTTGATGAACACGTCGCCGCGCTGGGCCGGGCCGGCCGCGGCGATCGCGCGCAGGCGGGCCGCGACCGCGGCGGTCACCGGCGCGCGCACCGCGGTGGCGGGATAGCGGGTCGAGCCCACCGCGACCGGCGCGGCGTCGGGATCCGCGCCGGTGCCGGCATCGACGGCGACCTCGACCTCGACGGCGCACGCCGCTGCGAGCACCGCCGAGAGCGCGAGCACGCCGCCCGCCCGGCCGGCGCGCGGCCAAGCCCAACCGGCGCGCGGGATCGGGCTCATCCCCCGCAGCGTGGCACGCGGCCCACGGGAGTGGGAGATCCGCCGAGGTGCGGCGCGCGTCCGATCACACCCGCAGCAGCACGGCGTGCGGCGAGGTGCGTCCACGGCGGGGCCCGCCGCCCCTGCGATCCCGCGTGGCATCCGCGCGCCGGGTCCCGTAGGCTCGCCGCCCCGTGTCGGCGAGCCCCCGCCCGTGAGCCTCGAGATCCCTGCCAGCGCGCTGCGCCAGGTGGCGTCGTGGTTCGACCCAGCGACGGTGCGGAGCGCGCTCGCCCACGTGCGCGACGACCGGGTCCACGTGGTGAAGCCGCCGCCATGGCCGGTGGTGGCGCAGGTGGCCGGCGAGCACGTGGTCACGGTCGCCTTCCATGGCAGCGGCAACCACCTGCGCGGCGACTGCTCGTGCGTGGTCGGCGTCGATTGCGAGCATGCCGCGGCCACCGCGCTGGTGGTGTTCGCGCGCGAGCGCGAGTACGCGGCGCAGCGCGCGATCGCGGCGCGCCAGGCGGTGGTCGGCGAGTGGTTGGCCGACCTCGGCCGCCACCAGCCCGGGCCGGGCGCGGCGCCGGCGAGCGACCAGGTCGTCGCCTACGTCATCGACCGGCGCGACGGCGAGCTCGGCCTCACCGTGCTGCAGTGCAGCCAGCTCCGGCGCGGCGGGCTCGGGCCCGGCTCGGTGATCGGCGCGCTGGGCGATCCGCACCGGGGCCCCCCGCGCTGGGTCGAGGTCGACGATCTGCGCCGCATCGCGATGCTGCGCGCGGTGACCCGGGCCGCGCCGCAGAGCACGCGGCTGCGCCTCGATCGCGTCCACGGCGAGCTGCTGCGCGACCTCGCGGACAGCGGCCGCCTGTGCTGGGACAGCCCCCGCACCGCGCCGCTCGGCTACGGCCCGCCGGTCACCGACGCGCTCGACTGGCACCCCGCGTCCGACGATCCGACCGCGGCGCGGCTCGGCCTCGCCTCCCACCTGATCATCGTGCCAGCCCGCGAGTGCCACTACATCGATCCGGTCGCGGGCGCGATCGGTCCGCTCGAGCTGGGCGTGCCGGCCGAGCTGGTGCAGCGGCTGGTCGCCGGGCCACCGGTGCCCACGATGATGCGCGCCACCGTCGAGCGCAGCCTGCGTCCCCTGATGACCCCGACCGCGGGACCGCTGTGGCACCGGCACGACCCGGCGCGCGCCCTCCCCGACGCGCCCCCGCCGCTGCGGCCGCGGATGGTCGCGAGCCTCGACGAGTCGCCCGACCGGCGCAACACGGTGCAGATCGTCGGCGAGGCGAGCTACGGCGACGACCGGTTTCCGCTCGCCGAGTGGGACCCGGCGCGCCCGGCCGAGCGCGACCTGGTCGCCGAGGGCCGCTGCCGCACCCGCCTGCAGACCCTGATCGCGGGCCTGCCGTACGGCATCATCGCCGCGAGCAGCCTCGAGCTCCTGGCCAACGCCCGCCACGTGGCGCAGACGATCGTGCCGGCGCTGCGCGCCGAAGGCTGGACCTGCGTGCTCGCCGACGACTTCCCGCACGAGCCGCCGCTGCAGGACCTCGCCTTCGTCGAGCGGCTGCGCCCGCTGGCCGACGACCACGCCTGGTTCACGCTCGAGCTCGGCGTCGAGCTCGCCGGTCGCACCGTGCCGCTCCTGCCGATCTTGCTGCAGGCGATCCGCGACGGCCAGCTGGTCCTCGGCGCCGACGGCACCGCCACCCACGTCGGCGCCGGCCTCAACCTGCGCCTGCCCGAGGGCGAGCTGGTCCACGTCCCGGCCGAGCGGATGCAGCGCTGGCTGCGGCCGCTGGTCGAGCTCGAGCTGGCCGGGCTCGATCCGGCCGGCGCGCTGGTGGTGCCGGCGCTGGTCGCGGTCCAGCTCGACGACGACCGCCCGGGCCGGTTCGCGGCGCCGGCCGCGCTGGCCGCCGCGCGCGCGCAGCTCGACGCGCTGCTCGAGCTGGCCCCGCGCCGCGAGGGCAAGCGCTTCGGCGGCACCCTGCGCGAGTACCAGCGGCTCGGCCTGGCCTGGCTGCGCGCGCTGCACGACGCCGGCTACGGCGGCCTGCTCGCCGACGAGATGGGCCTGGGCAAGACCGTGCAGGTGCTCGCCTTCCTCGATGGGCTGCGCGCCGCCAGCAAGCTGGGCGCCACCGCGCCCGCGCTGGTGGTCGCGCCGCGCAGCGTGGTCGGCAACTGGGCGCGCGAGGCGGCGCGGTTCGCCCCGCGCCTGCGCCCGACCGTGCACCTGGGCGCCGAGCGCGCCGACGAGGCGGCCGCGCTGGCCCGGTCGCCGCTGATCATCACCTCGTACCAGACGCTCCTGCGCGACCTGGCGCTGTTCCGGGCGATCCCCTGGACCACGATCCTCTTCGACGAGGCCCAGGCCCTCAAGAACCCCGACACCCAGCTGCGGAGCGCGGCCGCGTCGCTGCCGGCGCGCAGCCGGTTCTGCATCACCGGCACGCCGATCGAGAACCATCTCGGCGAGCTGTGGTCGCAGCTCGACCTGGTCATGCCCGGCCTGCTGGGCCGGCGCCGCGGGTTCGACGCGGTGATCCGCCGCCCGGTCGAGAAGTACGGCGACGTCGCGCTGCTCGAGCGGATGCGCCAGCGCATCCGGCCGTTCCTCTTGCGCCGCACCAAGGAGGCGGTCGAGCTCGACCTGCCGGCCAAGACCGAGATCATCGAGCGGATCGAGCTCGACACCCCGCAGCGCGATCTCTACGAGAGCCTGCGCCTCCTGCTCGACGATCGGGTCCACCAGGCGCTCGCCCAGAAGGGCCTGCAGCGGGCGTCGATGGTCATCCTCGATGCGTTGCTCAAGCTGCGCCAGTGCTGCTGCGATCCGCGGCTGGTGAAGGTGATCGAGGCGCGCAACGTCACCGGCTCGGCCAAGCTCGAGCGGCTGATGGACATGCTGACCGAGCTCGCCGACAGCGAGCGCAAGACCCTGGTGTTCTCGCAGTTCACCTCGATGCTCGAGCTGATCGAGCAGGCCTGCCTCCGCGCCGGCATCTCGTACCTGAAGCTCACCGGCGCCACCCGCGACCGCGACGAGGTCGTGCGTCGGTTCCAGGCCGGCGAGGCCGCGGTGTTCCTCATCAGCCTCAAGGCCGGCGGCGTCGGCCTCAACCTGACCCGCGCCGACACCGTCATCCACTACGACCCGTGGTGGAACCCGGCCGCCGAGGCCCAGGCCACCGACCGCGCCCACCGCATCGGCCAGGACAAGCCGGTGATGGTCTACAAGCTGGTCGCGCGCGGCACGCTCGAGGAGACCATCGGCACGCTGCAGGAGGAGAAGCGCCAGCTCACCGCCGCGGCGCTCAAGGACGGCGGGGTCACCCACCTCGCCCGCGCCGATCTCGAGGCGCTCTACCGCCGGGTCGTGTAAGTCATTCGGACGGGTGGGTGGCGGCCCACCA
>JBKJLC010000169.1:0-28387 GCA_046597055.1 Kofleriaceae bacterium
CGCCAAGAGCCAGAAGCAGCTCCTCATCATCGCCGAGGACATCGAGGGCGAGGCCCTTGCGACTCTCGTCGTGAACAAGCTCCGCGGCATCCTGAAGATCTGCGCCGTCAAGGCTCCGGGCTTTGGCGATCGCCGCAAGGAAATGCTCGGCGATATCGCGACCCTCACGGGCGGGAAGGCCATCATGGAAGAGCTCGGCATCGAACTCTCGAAGGTCGAACTCGCTGACCTCGGCCGGGCCGCCAAGGTCACCGTTGACAAAGACAACTGCACGATCGTTGAGGGCGCAGGCAAGGCGGCCGAAATCAAAGGTCGTATCGACCAGATCCGCCACCAGATCGAAGTGACCACCAGCGACTACGACCGCGAGAAGCTCGAAGAGCGGCTCGCCAAGCTCGCTGGCGGCGTGGCCCAGATCAACGTGGGCGCGGCGACCGAGGTCGAGATGAAGGAGAAGAAGGCCCGCGTCGAGGACGCCATGCACGCGACCCGCGCGGCCGTCGAGGAGGGCATCGTCCCCGGTGGCGGCGTCGCGCTGCTCCGTTGCCTCCCGGCGCTCGACAAGCTGACGTTCGACGACGACCGCCGCTACGGCGTCAACATCGTCCGCCGCGCGCTCGAGGAGCCGCTGCGCCAGATCGCCGCCAACGCCGGCGTCGACGGCTCGATCGTCGTCAGCAAGGTCCGCGAGGGTCAGGGCACGTTCGGCTTCAACGCCGCCACCCTGGTCTACGAGGACCTCGTCGCGGCCGGCGTCATCGACCCGACCAAGGTTGTGCGCACCGCGCTGCAGAACGCGGGCTCGGTTGCCGGGCTCATGCTCACCACCGAGACCCTGATCGCCGAGAAGCCCAAGAAGGACGACAAGTCCTCGGGCGGCGGCGGTCACGACCACGGCGACGACTGATCAGTCCACGCAGGCCTGAACGGGCCTGTCGGATCGAACGCGCACGGGCGGCCCGCCAGGCCGCCCGTGCGGCGTTTCGGACGCGCACACCGGCGAAAGGCCGCGCTCGTGCCTCGGCGCACGTGCTAGGTACTAGGCGATGGTCCCCGGCCTGCTCGACGGCGTCGCATGCCTGATCGTCGAGGACGATCTGGACAGCCGGGAGCTGTTCGCCGAGAGCCTCGAGCTGTACGGCGCGGCCGTCCGCACCGCCACTGGCGGCCATGACGCGCTCGCCGTTCTCGAGGCGTGGCAGCCCGACGTCGTGCTGTGCGACCTCGGGCTGCCCGACATGGATGGGTACACCTTGCTCGGCCTGGTCCGGGCCCGACCGGGCGGCGCCGGCATCGGCGCGATCGCGCTGACCGGCCACGGCCGCGAGGTCGACCGCGCGGCCTCGCTGGAGGCCGGCTTCGCGAAGCACCTGGTCAAGCCGTTCCGCATGGCCGACGTCGTCAGCGCGATCGACGCGGTCCGGCCCCCGAAGCCCAGCCCGCTCGACGCGCAGACCCAGGTGCGGTCGGTCCTGGCGCAGCTCGACGGCGCCTCGCCGTGCCGGTTCACGTCGCTGCTGCGGTTTGCCGAGGACGACACGCTGCTCAGCCTCTGGACCTACGATCGCGCGCACCCCGACGTCGATCCGTTCCCGCTGGGGCTGCCGGTCCACGCGTCGTACTGCGTGCTCGTCCGCGAGTCGGGAGAAGCCTGTGCGATCGAGGACGCGCAGGTGGATCCGCGGGCCGCGGCCCATCCCAAGCGCGACGAGCTCGCCTGCTACGTCGGCGCGCCCCTGTTCGGCCGTGATGGCGCGATGTTCGGGACCGTCTGCGTCTACGACGAGCATGCCCAGGTCATCGCGCCCGAGGTCCGTCAGGCGGTCGAGGCGGCGGCCCGGCAGCTCGAGTCGCTGTTGTACGCGCTGTTCGACGACCCGGCGATCGTGGGCGGTCCCGGGCCGGCGCCGGTGGACGCATCCGGCGCACTCGCACCGACCCGCGCGCGCCCCGTGCTGCCGACGACGCTGCCGGTCGTTCCCCCCGCCGGGACGCCGCGGACCGACGCGTGGACCGTCAAGGTGCGCATGGCCGCGTCGGGCCCCGGCTGGCGCTTCGCGGTGCGCTGGCGGTCGGCCGACGCAGCCTGGGCCACGATCGAGGCCACGGTCAGCGTGGCGGCGACGGCGACCCCGGTCGAGCTGTGGGCCGCGATCGTCGAGGCCGCCGAGCCCGAGCTCACCCTCCCGGCCCAGGCGCCCGCCGGCACGGGACCGGTCAACGCCGATGCCGGGGGCTGGTCGTGGGGCTGGCCGGCGCGGCCGCAGCGCTCGACGTCGGCCCCCTGAATCGACCGGTCGACGCGCACGCGCGATCGGCCGTGCTACCACCCCGACGTGAACGCGCTCGCGGCGGCCATCGTCGCCCACTACCGCCGCCACCGGCGCGACCTGCCGTGGCGACGGACCCGGGACGCCTACGCGATCTGGGTGTCGGAGATCATGCTGCAGCAGACCCGGGTCGCGACCGTGATCCCGTACTGGGAGCGGTGGATGGCGAGGTTCCCGACGGTGGCGGCGCTGGCGGCGGCGCCGCTCGACGACGTGCTCGCCGCGTGGGCCGGGCTCGGCTACTACTCGCGCGCGCGTAACCTGCACCGGGGCGCGCAGTGGGTGGTCGCCCACGGCGGCCTGCCGCGCGGCGCCGCCGAGCTGCGCGCGGTGCCCGGCGTCGGCGCGTACACCGCCGGCGCGATCGCGTCGATCGCGTGGGGCGAGCGGGCGCCGCTGGTCGACGGCAACGTGGCCCGGGTGCTGGCGCGGGTGTTCGCGATCGAGGACGACGTGAGGACGACCGCGGGCCAGAAGCGGCTCTGGGCGCTCGCCGGCGAGCTGATGACCGCGCTCGCGCCGAGCACCGACCCGGGCGCGCTCAACCAGGGGTTGATGGAGCTGGGCGCCACCGTGTGCACGCCGTCGTCGCCGACCTGCCTCACCTGTCCGATTGCCGGACAGTGTGCGGCGCGCGCCAGCGGGCGTCAGGACCAGCTACCGAGGCTGCCGGCGCGGCGCCGCGCGGACGAGCTGCCCGAGCTGGCCGCGGTCGCGCTGTGGATCGAGCGGCGCGGCCGCGTGGTGGTCGCGCGCCGGCCGGCGGCCGGGCTCTACGGCGGCCTGTGGGAGCTGCCGCAGGCCGACGACGCGCCCGCGGCCGCGCGTGCGGTCGGGGTGACGCTGACCGGTGCGCCCCGCCCGCTCGGTGAGCACCGCCAGACGCTGACCCACCGGCGCCTGCACCTGCGGCTGATGCGCGCGGCCGTCCGGGGGGTGCCGACGGTCGTGGCCGGCGACGGCTACCAGGCCGTGCAGTGGGTCGCGATCGCCGACCTGACCAGGCTCGGCGTCTCCAGCGCGACCGCCGCGCTGGCCCGGCTGGCCGGACCCGAGGCCGCGGTGCCGGCACGAACGCTTGGCAAGCGGCGGCGTCCGGGATAAAGCTCGCCGATGGATCTTGATCCCAAGGCACTCGAGCTGTTCCGCGCGGGATACGACAAGATCGTCGAGGGCCTCGCCGTCCTCGGCTACGACACGTCCGACGAGAACTTCGAGGGCACCGCGGCGCGCGCCGCGAAGGGCTTCCACGAGATGGTGCTGTCGAACCACGGCGCGAAGACGGAGATCGCGGCGCTGCTGGCCAAGACCTTCCCGGCTCGCTACGGCGAGATGGTGATCTCGAAGCACAACACCGCGTTCGGCGTGTGCCCGCACCACCTGCTGCCGGTCGCGTACAAGATCTCGGTCGCGTACATCCCGACCCGCAAGGTGCTCGGGCTGTCGAAGATGTCGCGCCTGGTCCGGCTGATGGCGCGCGGGCCGCGCCTGCAGGAAGAGCTGACCCACGAGCTGGCGGAGATCATGCACGGGCAGCTCGACAGCCAAGGGTCGGCCGTCTACATCGAGGGCCTGCACATGTGCATGGCGGCGCGTGGCGTCGGCGCCCACGAGGCGCGCCTGGTCACCAGCGCCGTGCGCGGCGTGTTCCTCGAGCTCGCGACCCGCGAGGAGTTCATCAAGCTGGTGACGACGCCCCAGACCGGCATCCTGTAGGCCCGCCGGCCGGAGCCGGCGGTCAGATCCGGTAGTGGAGCTGGAGCATGCTGAAGCCGGAGCGGTCGCCACCGCCGCCGAGGCCGATGAGCTGGAGGCGGCTCATCAAGATCAGCTCGACGTGCGAGTGCGGGAACCAGTGGACGTTGAGGTCGGCGGCGTCGCGGTCGAGCTTGGCGATCGCGAGGTCCGCGTCGAAGTGGCCGAGGCCGAGATCGACGAACAGGCCCGGGCGCACGAAGTAGGTGGCGAGCACCTGGCCGACCAGCTGGGTGCGGCCGGGCGCGGCCATGACCTCGAAGCTCTGGCGCACGACCTGCGCCTCGGCCTGCAGGAGCAGGCCCGGCCCGTCGAGCCAGAGCTTGCCGGTCAGGCCGCCGTGGATGCGCGCGTCGTGGTCGGACTTGGCGTAGCGGGCCTCGGCCCCGATCGCGGCGCGACCCATCCGGCGCTCGAGGTAGGCGGCAGCGCCATCGCCCTTCTCGGCGCCGTCGACCAGCGCGTCGTGCAGGAACGCGGTGAGGTGGGCCTCGAACCCGGCCGACAACCAGCCGGCATTGACGCCGTAGGCCTCGGCGAACAACGGGGTGCCGCCGTGGCGGCGGTTGTAGAACGGGTGCTCGGCCTGGCGCAGGCCGAACACCGGCATGAAGCGACCGGCGCGCACGTAGGGGCCGTCGCCGCCGTCCTCGGGCTTCCACATGAGCCAGTGCTCGCGGAACCACGGCACCGGGCCGCCGTTCTCGGTCGCGATGCCCGCGGTCGCGTAGGCGCTGACCGCGCCCCTGGCGACGTGGCCGTAGAGCTCGCTCTGCATGGGAAACGCGGCAAACGCGGGGCCGGCGCCGCGATCGTGGGGGCCGGCCGCGAGGCGGATATCGCCGCCGAGGTGGAGCCAGTCGGGCAGCTCGACGGCGCCGTGCAGGAACGACGGATCGCCGCCCCACTGGGATTCGTCCTCGGCGGTGAGCTCGCCCATGCCGGCGAGCAGGCCGCCACCGGCGGGCGCGACGTGACAGCTGGCGCAGGTCTGCTCGTGCGAGAGCTGATACTGCGGGTAGGCGTCGGCGACCCCGGCGGTCGCGGCCAGGACGCCGAGCGTGACCAGGACGGTCCGCATCAGTTGTTCTCCGCCCCGGCGGTCAGCCAGCGCGCGATCAGCGCGATGTCCGCGTCGGGCAGCGGCGCGTCGAGCGGCATCCGGGGGGTCCCCTCGTTCGTGTCCGAGGTGATGACGACGTACAGCGAAGACTGCTCCGGCTCGCCCTCGCAACCGGAGCTGGCGCAGGCCCCGAGCCGATTGTCGTCCAGCAGGGTCCGGTACGCGTCCTGCGGTGTGTCGAGGATCAGCGCCTCGGCGCGGTTCTGGGCGCTATGACAGGCCGCGGTCCCGCACGAGGGCTGCAGGATGGCAGTGGTGATGTACGCGAAGCTCACCGGGCGGTCGTCGGTCGTGACGCCGCACCCGCTGGCAGCGAGGAGGAGCAACAGTACGGCAACGTTCCTCATCGCCGGGGACGGTACTCGAAGCGCGGGACCAGTACCACGCACTGCGGCGATGTGAACCAGCACACGCGCGGCGGGCAGCGACTATCGTGGGGCGATGGAACTGTTCCGCAAGTTCGCCCACAAGGCCTCCGAGGCGGTCGGCTCGGCCTACGCGTTCATGGCCGCGGTGACGTTGCTGGTGGCCTGGCTCGCCACCGGCCCGCTGTTCCATTTCTCCGACACCTGGCAGCTGTTCATCAACACGACGACGACGATCATCACGTTCGTGATGGTGTTCCTCATTCAGAACGCCCAGAACCGCGACGGCCGTGGCATCCACCTCAAGCTCGACGAGCTGATCCGCGCGACCACCGGCGCGCGCAACAGCATGATCGACCTGAGCGCGCTGTCCGATCAGAAGCTGCGCGCGCTCGAGCGCCAGTACCAGCGGCTGTGCGACCTGCCCGACCACGAGGCGGAGGCCGAGAGCAAGACCCACCACGCCGTCCGGCTGTGAGCGCCCCCGTAGCGCTCGCGGGTCAGTGCACCCCGCCCTGCATCGACGGGCTCCGGGGCGGGGGCGTCGGACTCCGCGGTGGCGGCGTGGCTTGCTCGACCCGACGCGCCGCGGCCTCCTCGTTGTGCTTGTCACCCGGCTGGGCCAGCTGGGCCGCGGCCGGATCCTCGTGCTTGCGCAGGTCGGCGACGACGTCGTTGATCTCGGCGCCGACCAGGAGCGCCAGGTTCGACAGCCACAGCCACAGCAAGAAGATGATCGCGCCGGCCAGGGTCCCGTAGGTCGCCTCGTAGTCGCCGAAGTTGTCGAGGAAGACCGCGAGGCCCTGGCTGATCAGCACCCACAGCAGCACGCCAGCGACCGCGCCGGGCGTGAACACCCTGAGCGGCGCGTCGGTGTCGGGCAGCAGCTTGTACATCATCGCCCACACCAGACAGATCAGCGCGCCGGCACCGACCCAGCGCCCGATCGCCCAGCCGACATCGAACACCGCGCCGAGCCCGAGCCGGTCGGCGATCGCGTGTCCGAGCGTGGGTCCCACCACCAGGAGCCCGAGCGCGACCACCATCAGGATCGCGACCCCGGCGGTGACGCCGATCGCGATCAGCTGCCGCTTCACGAACGAGCGGGTCTCCTTCTTCGCGTAGACGCGGTTGAGCGCGTTGCCGAGCGCGGCGGCACCGCGCGAAGCACCCCACAGGGCGAGCACGGCGGCGAGCACCGCGAACCCGCCGCTGGCAGCCTCCTGCATGCGTTGGATGTGCTCGTCGAGCAGGTTCGCGATCGCGGGCGGGAAGGTGCGGGCGCCCATCACCACCACCTCGTTGATCGCGTCCGGTGGCACCACCAGCAGCGCCACCGTCAGCACGAACACCAGCATCGGAAACAGCGCGAAGACTGCGTAGTAGGTCATCATCGCGGCGACGTCGGTGACGTCGTCGTCCATGATCTCCTTGAAGAGGCGCTTCACGAACGCGCGGACCGGCATCCCCAAACCTACCCGCGGGCGAGCGACGGTCAAACGTGCGCGGACGCCACGGCGCCACGTCGATGTGCGCCGGCGCTACACTGCCGCGCATGAGGCTCTATGGCACCACCACGTCGCCGTTCGTTCGTCGGGTCCGCGTCGTCGCCGCCGAGGTCGGCGAGCCGATCGAGCTGATCAACACGGCAAGTGACGACGGCCAGGCCGCGCTGCGCGCGGTGTCGCCGATCTGGAAGGTGCCGGTGGCCGACGTCGGCGGCCGCATCCTCTACGACTCGCGCGTGATCGTGGACTGGTTGACGACCGAGCACGGCTGGGGCGCGATGCGGGCGCCGACCGACCGCTGGCGCGAGGCCAACCTGGTGTCCGCGATCGACGGCGCGCTCGAGAGCGCAATCCAGGTCTTCTACCTGCGCCGCGAGAACCTCGACGTGATGCACCTGCCGTTCGGCCAGCGCCAGGTCGACCGGATCGCGGCGATCTTCGCGTGGGTGGTCACCGAGCTGGCCGACGCCGGCGACGGGCTCGGCCTGGCCGAGCTGTCGCTGCTGGCCACCCTCGACTGGATGGAGTTTCGGGACGTGTATCCGGTCGGCCGCCACGACTCGAGCTTCGGCGCCCTGCGCGCGGCCCATCGCGAGCGCCCGAGCCTGGCCGCGACCCGCCCGGCGGTCGCCTGAACCGAACGAAGCGGCCGCGGCGCGGCTCGCAGGCTACTCGGCGCCTAGGCTCGCCCCGAAGTGCGCGCCGCCTTCGCCGTCCCCGTCGAACATCAGCGTGCCCTCCTCGCCGTTCTCCACGACGCATTGGACGGCATCGATCAGCTCGATGCACACGCCTTGCGCGTAGACGCCGAGCTGGGTCGCGACGAACTCGACCAGCGCGCTGACCACGGCGGCGGTGGCAAAGTGCTTGCGCTTGAGCATCCCCGACGCGCAGTCGTGCCCGCGTTCGCGCCGAAACCAGAGCATGCCGACATCGGCGTACGGGTAGTAGGCGTCCCCGATATCGGGCGCTCGGTTGTCGGCGTACCCGATGCGGCAGACGATGGACGCCGCGCCGGTGGGCGACGCCTGGTCGCGCACGCACAGCGCGACCAGGGGGACCGCGGAGAGGGTGGTCGGAATCGGAATCGACCGCACGGCGTCGTTCTGGGTCGGTGAGCTCATGACGCGCCGAGGCTATCACTGCGTACCAGGCCGCCGCCCGGCGTCCGCCACGAGCGTGCCCGCGCGCGGTCAGACCTTGGGCAGCAAGCGTCGGGCCGCGTCGCGCACCGCCGGCGCATACGCGGTCTGCAGCGGGACCAGCCGGAGCTCGTGCTTGGGCAGCGTGTTGAGGACCCGCGCGATCAGCTCGCCCGCCAGCCGCGGGTTGCTCAGCAGCGCGCGCCGGACCTCGGCGGTGCGCAGCCACGCCTGGTTGCCGACGATCGACTCGAGCAGCGGCGTCGGCAGGGTCGCCATGCGCGCGATGCGGGCGACCTCGCGCGGGGTGATCCGCGGGTTGTGCAGGAGCCCCTCCCACACCCCCTTGCCCGCCATCCGCTCGAGCGCGACGCGCTCGTTGAGCTCGCCCTCGCGCGCGAGCTTGAGCTGCTGCGCGATCGGCAGCCCGCGCAGGCGCTCGAAGACGTTGCGCGGGACCTGCGCGGCGTCGTCGTCGGCCTCATCGGGCCCGGGCGGCTCGCCGGCCTTTGCGGCGGGACCCGGCGCGGCGGCGGTCCGGGTCGCCGGGCGGGTCGCCGGCAACCGGCGCAGGGTCAGGATCCGGGTGGTCGGCGCCTGGTCGAGCGCATCGGGCGCGACGTTCCTGGCGACCCAGGCCTCGAGCTGCTGCTTCATCTCCGCGCCGAAGCCGATCAGCTCGTAGCCAGTGCCCGCCGCGCCGCAGTAGACGGTCCGCGCCGGCAGCTCGAGCGGCACGCCGGCGGGACCGGCCAGCAAGATCGAGACGATCGCGCTGTCCTTGCCGCCAGGTGGCCCGAAGGCACCGCCGTGGCTCAGATGTTCTTTGTGATGACGCGTCACCGCGTCGGCGGTCGGCAGCTCGATCAGGACCAGGGCGGCGGGGGCGCGCGTCCGCCGCTTGCGACCCTGCGTCATCGCGGGTGTCCGCGCCGCGACCGAGCGCGGGTCACGACTGTGGGGCCCGGCCACACCGGGCGTTGACCGACCGCCTCCATCAACGGGATCTTACCAGGTGGCGGTCCTGCCTCGCTCGGGTCGCGTGTGCGGTTGTTTTCGGCGGCGGTCCCCGCCAAACTCACCGCTCCCGTGCGCCCCGGCACCGACATCGCCCACGCCAGCCGCGTGCTTGCCGGCGGGGGCCTGGTCGCCTTCCCGACCGAGACCGTCTACGGGCTCGGCGGCGATGCCGAGCGCGCCGCGGCGGTGGCGCGCATCTTCGCGGCCAAGGGCCGGCCGCGCGCACATCCGCTGATCGTCCACCTCGCCGCGCGCGACCCGGCCGCGGCCGCGCTCGACGGCTGGGTCGCCGCGCTCGGCGACGACGCGCGCGCGCTGGCCACCGCGTTCTGGCCGGGCCCGCTGACGTTGATCGCCCGCCGCGGTCCCCGCGTGATCGACGAGGTCACCGGCGGCGCGCCCACGGTCGGGCTGCGGGTGCCGTCGCATCCGATCGCGCAGGCGCTGCTGGTCGAGTTCGGCGGCGCGATCGCCGCGCCCAGCGCCAACCGGTTCGGCGCGGTGAGCCCGACCAGCGCCGCGCACGTGGTCGCCGATCTCGGCGACGACGTCGACTACGTGCTCGACGGCGGCGACTGCGCGGTCGGGGTCGAGTCGACCATCGTCGACGTCTCGGGCGAGCTCCCCGCGCTGCTGCGCCCGGGCGGGGTCGCGCGCGAGGCGATCGAGGCGGTGCTCGGCCGCGCGCTGGCCAGCCGCTCGTCGACCCCGGCGCCCGGCACGCTGCCGTCTCACTACGCGCCGCACGCGCGGGTGGTGATCGCGCACGCCGCCGAGCTGGTCACCGCCGCGGCCGCCGCGCCCGGGCCGGTCGCCGTGCTCGCCCCGGCGCGGGTCCTGGCCGCGCTCACCCTGCCGCCCGGGGTCACCGCTGCGCCGGTGCCCGACGATCCCGCGGCGATCGCCCACGTGCTCTACGGCGTGCTGCGCGCGCTCGACGCCCGTGGCTTTGCCACCATCGTCGCCGCGCTGCCCGACGAGACCGGCCTGGGTGCGGCGATCGCCGATCGCCTGCGCCGCGCTGCCGGCCCCCGCCCTGCCCCCGACGAGGATCCATGACGACGCTCCCTGCCCCGCTGGTCGGTATCATCATGGGCTCCAAGAGCGACTGGGCGACCATGCGCCTCGCGAGCGAGACGTTGACCGAGCTCGGGGTCCCCCACGAGTGCAAGGTCGTGTCCGCTCACCGGACACCCGACCTGCTGATGGAATACGCCGGGACCGCCGAGGCGCGCGGCCTCGACGTGATCATCGCCGGCGCCGGCGGCGCCGCCCACCTGCCGGGCATGACCGCGAGCAAGACCGCGCTGCCGGTGCTCGGCGTGCCGGTGCAGTCCAAGGCGCTGTCGGGCCTGGACTCGCTGCTGTCGATCGTGCAGATGCCGCGCGGCATCCCGGTCGGCACCCTGGCGATCGGCGAGGCCGGCGCGGTCAACGCGGCGCTCCTGGCCGCGGCGATCGTCGCCCGCAAGGATCCGGAGCTGCGGGCCCGCCTCCACGCCTACCGGGCGGCGCAGACCCAGAAAGTCCTCGAGGACAGCCTGTGAAACCGTTCGGACCGATCCTGCCCGGCGCCACCCTCGGCGTGCTCGGCGGCGGCCAGCTCGGCCGGATGATGGCGCTGGCGGCCCGGCGCATGGGCTACCGGATCTGCGTGCTCGATCGCGACCCCCGCTGTCCGACCGGCCAGATCGCCGACGAGGTCGTGGTCGGCAGCCTCGACGACGTCGACGCCGCGCGCCGGGTCGCGGCGCGGTCGTCCGTGGTGACGCTCGATACCGAGCACGTACCGGCCGAGGTGCTGGCCCAGGTCGCCGAGGTCACGCCGGTGCTGCCGCGACCCGACGTGCTGGCGACCATCCAGGATCGCGCGGTCCAGAAGCGCTTCCTCGACGGGCTCGGCGAACCGCAAGCGCGGTGGGCGCCGGTCGGCTCGGCGGCCGAGCTGGCGGCCGCGGTGGCCGCGGTGGGGCTGCCGGCGATCCTCAAGGCGCGCCGCGCCGGCTACGACGGCAAGGGTCAGGTCCGGATCGAGCTCGGCGGCGATCCGGGCGCGGCGTGGCAGAAGATCGGGGAGGTGCCGGCAGTGCTCGAGGCGCTGGTGCCGTTCGCGCGCGAGATCTCGGTCGTGCTCGCCCGGGGCGTCAGCGGCGAGATCCGCGAGTACCCGCTCGCCGAGAACGTCCACCGGCGCCACGTCCTGCACACCACCCGCGCACCCGCGCCGATGCCGGCCGACCGCCACGACCATGCCTGCGAGCTGGCCCGGCGGATCGCGATCGCCCTCGACCACGTCGGCGTGATGGCGGTCGAGATGTTCGAGCTGCCGGGCGGCGAGCTGCTGGTGAACGAGATCGCGCCGCGCACGCACAACAGCGGTCATTACACCTACGGCGCGTGCGCCACCTCGCAGTTCGAGCAGCACGTACGAGCGGTATGCGGCCTGCCGCTCGGCGACGCCCGCGCGTTCACCGGCGCGGTCATGGTCAACCTGATCGGCGATCTGTGGGCGCACGGCGAGCCGCCGTGGCAGCACGTGCTGGCGCGGCCCGAGGCGCGGCTGCACCTGTACGGCAAGCTGACCCCGGCGCCGGGGCGCAAGATGGGCCATGTCCTGCTGCTCGGCGACGACACCGAGCGCGGCCTGCGCACCGCCGAAGAGCTGCTCGCCCAGCTCACGACGTAGGCCACCGAGGTCGCGATCGCGCGTTCCGATCGGGGGCTGCGCGGTGGGTCAAGCATCCGGATCGCGCTGCGCTGCCGCAGCGATGATCACGAACCGGTTCGCGATCCCACGCAGGTCCTGACTGGCGAAAGGTTTCTCGAGACGCTCGTTCGGGACTTCGGCCAGGAAGGCCCGGATATCCTCGCGCACGACGTCGCCGGTCATGAAGACGAAGCGCGCCGCGGCTTCCGGCGCACGGGCCGCGACCGCACGATAGAGCTCGATCCCGGTCAGGTGCGGCATCAAGATGTCCGTGAAGATCACGTCGAACGAGCCGACGTTCTCGGTGAGCACGCGCAGCGCCTCGCGCGGGTCCCCGAACGCCACGACGTCGTGATCGGCGCCGAGCTGGCGCGTCATCCCGCGGAGGAGTGTGGGCTCGTCGTCCACGAGGAGGATGCGGCCACGACGGACCGCCGGTCTCGGCGACTCTTCGGTACCCGGCACCGCGTTGCTCGGCATGACCCGCGCCGGAAGCACGATCCGGAACGTCGCGCCACCGCCTGGGGTTGGCTCCAGCACGAGGTCCCCCCCCAGGCTGGTGACGATGCTGTGCGAGATCGCGAGCCCGAGCCCGGTCCCTTGACCGGGTGCCTTCGTGGTGAAGAACGGATCGAAGATCTGCGCGGCGATCGATGGATCCACACCGGGACCGTTGTCGATGACCTCGACCACGGCGTCCCCGTCCGGGGACGTCCGCGTGCGCACGCGGATCTCGTTCCTGGGATCGACGGTCGCGAAGGCCTGAGATGCATTGACCAGCAAGTTGACGATGACCTGCGAGAGCTGCGCCTCTTCCGACATGACAGTTGGCACCGGCCCGTAGTCCTTCGTGACGGTCGCCCGATGCCGAAGCTCGTGGACCGCGATGTTCAGCGACATCTCGATGGCATCATGAACGTCCACCGCTCCGACGACCGAGCCCTGACGCGCGAACGCGCTGAGACCACGAACGATCCGGCGAATGCGCTCCGCGCCGCCGCGGGCTTCTTCGAGCAGATCGACGAGGTCGCGCATTTTCGTCGACGGTGAGGCGCCGCCGAACGCGAGCAGCTCCTCGATCGCGAACTGGAGGTTACCCATCACGAACGTCAACGGGTTGTTGATCTCGTGGCCCACGCCCGCGGCCAGCGTACCCGTGGTGACCAGCCGCTCCTGGCGTAGGATCCGTTCGCGTAACGCTTCGCGATCCGTGACGTCCTGGAACACGCCGAACAACACGCGCGTGGTGCCGGTCGTCGCATCGAGCTCGCAGACCCCGCGCGAGTGCACGCGGCGCACCTCGCCGCTCGGCCGCATGATGCGCGACTCGAAGTCGTACGATTGCCCGCTTTCGATGGCACGCCCGACGAGGTCGGCGACCCGCGCGCGATCGTCTGGATGATACACGTCCAGCGCCAGTTCGAGCGTCGGCGTGAACGACGCAGGGTCGCGCGCATGGATCTGGTAGACGCGGGGCGACCACGACACCTCGCCCGTCGCCACGTCGAGCTGGAAGTGGCCGATGTCCGCGACGTCGGCGGCCAACGTGAGCAACTCGTTGCGACGCTCGGACTCCCTCAATGCTGCGAGTAGCTCGCTGACATCCGTGAGCGTCACGATGACTCCTCGCACGACGCCGTCGCGGAGGTCGGGCCGATATTCGCCCATCACGGCGCGGCGGCGACCATCGGGCTCGACCCGAGCTCGCTCGAAGCGCTGCGTCTGGCCGCGTAGGGCGGCTTGCAGGAGCGGACCTTCCTGGCGAAACAGCTCCTCCCCGATCACCTCGCGGATGGTCAGGCCCTCGATCGATTCGGCCCGGTCGAACCACTTCAAGTAGGCCGCGTTCGCGAAGCGATTCGTGAGGTCGGCGGTCCAGTACGCGAACATGGCCGGCGTGATCGCGAGGACCTGCGAGAGATCAGCACGCGCGGCCGCCACGTCGCGCGACGCCGCCTCGAGCGCCAAGCTCAGCCGGTGCGCGACGAGGATCTTGGTGACCGCGCTGGCGAGATCGGCCAACACGCTCGTTTGCTTGGCGCTGAGTTCGCGTGGCACACGATCGATCACGCAGAGCGTGCCGAGCGCGTGCCCTTCGGGATCGATCAGGGGCGTTCCGGCGTAGAACCGGATGTGCGGCTCGCCCGTGACCAGTGGATTCTGCGCGAACCGTGCGTCAAGGGTCGCGTCGGCAACCACCACCAGCTCGCGCGCAGCGACGGCATACGAGCAAAACGCGACGGCCCGAGGCGTGCCGGTGACCCCCGCCATGCCGACGTTCGCGATGAAACATTGCCGGGCATCGTCGACCAGGCTGACCAAGGCGATCGGAACCTCGCAACAAGCCGCCGCGACTCTGACGAGCGCATCGAGCGCCCCGTCCGACAAGGAAGAGACCTCGCCATATGACCGAAGCGCCGCGAGACGACGGGCTTCGTCGGGTTGCGAGGAACTCACGACGTCCGCTTCCTACCACCGGCGCCAGGCATGACGCATGCTACCCGGTACGGCGCGGCCTTGAAGCGCTAGCGCCAGATCTGCTGGCGGTCGCGGACGTCGCGGACGACCGCAGCATCGCGAGCACTGCGAAGCAACCATCAATCCGAACGCTGCGCAGGGCGGGCGAGGCTTCTGATGAAGCTTCCACGGTGCGGTCATGCGAGCCGGGGACCGTCGGGGATCCGGAACGAACCGGCACGGCCGTGATTCGGGCACGTGCGCACGCCCCCGGCCGGGCGCGAGCGCGCAGCGTCGTGGTAGCGTCGGGCCTCGGGATGCCGACCCTGCTCTATTGTGATGTCGACGGCGTCGACCGCACGTTCGACCTCGGCCCAGCCCCGGTGTTGATCGGGCGGGCCACCGACTGTCAGATCCGCAGCGACGACCCGCGGATGTCGCGCCAGCACGCGCGCATCTTCTTCGACGGTCACAGCTGCTGGATCGAAGATCTCGGCAGCGCCAACGGCGTGTTCGTGGGCGCCGAGCGGGTCAGCCGCGCGCCGGTCCCGCCGGGCGAGGTCGCGCTGGTCGGCAGCATCCTGGTCCAGGTGCTCGGTCCGCAGGGTCCGATGCCGGCGACCGGGGGCGTGCACGCGCAGCTCTCGCACTGGCTGGCGATGGAACGCAAGTCGCGCGCCGGCATCGAGGACGAGCGGGGTGCGCTGGCCCAGCGGGTCGGTGAGCTGATCGAAGAGGTCGACAGCCAGCGCCGCGCGGCCTCGAACGAGATCACGGCAGTCCTGCTTCAGCGCGACGAGGCGATGGACCGGGCCGCGCGGCTCGAGCACGCGCTCGCGCAGATCCAGGACGACCTGCACCAGGTCAAGGCGACCCGCCCGGCCGGCGACGAGCTGCTGCTGCGCGAGCGGATGTCGGCGCTGACCGGCGAGCTCGCCCACGCCCAGGCCCGGCTGACGCTGATCCAGCAGCACGCGACCGAGGCCGAGGCGCGGCTGGCCGAGGCCAGCGCCGAACGCGATGGGCTGCGCGAGGAGCTGGTCGCGACCACCGGCGAGCGCGAGGCGGTCCGCGCGCAGGTCGACGTGGTCCGCGGCGAGCGCGACCTGATGATCGACGGCGCTGCGCTCGAGCTGCAGCGCGCGCTGGCCGAGCAGGAGGCCCGCCACCGCGACGAGGTCGGCGCGCTTCGGCGCGAGCTCGCGATGGTGACCGAGGACCTGCTGATCGCCGAGACCCAGGCCGGGGTGATGGCGGCCGAGCGGATGGCGCATTCCGATCGCAAGATGGCCGGGCTCGAGCGCGAGCTCGAGCAGCTGCGCCGTCACAGCGTCGACGCCACCGCCGACGCGGGCAAGGTCGTCGAGCTCACCGCCCGCCTGGGCGCGGCCGAGCAGCAGGTCGCCGCGCAGGCGGAGGAGACCCGCTTGCAGCTCGAGGCGCTCGAGCACCAGGTGCGGGAGGCCGACCAGCGCACGGTCGCGGCCGACGAGCGCGCCAACGCCGCGCTCCAGCGCGCGTTTGACGCGGAGGGGCGGATCGCCGATCTGGAGAACCGGCTCGAGGCGGTCGCCGCCCAGGGCGGGCGTCAGTTCATTCTCGAGGACGAGCTGGCCACCGCCCAGGAGCGGCTGGTCGGATCCGAGACCCGCGCCAACGATCTGGTCCGTCGGCTCCACGAGTCCGAGGCCGCCGCGGCGGCGCTGCGGACCCACGCGAACCAGGCCGAGCTCGCGATCGAGCGCGCCGCCGAGGTGTCGCGTCAGCTGGAGGAGGCGCTGGCGAAGCTCGCGTCCGCCGAACAAGACCTGGTGGCGCTGCGCGCGCGCGAGGCCAAGGGCGCGACCGATGCCGCGGTGGGCGAGCGCGCCGCCGCGGCCGCGCAGAAGGCGAGCGAGCTCGAGCGCAAGCTGAGCGACGCCGAGACCCGCGCCGCCGCGGCCCAGACGCGTGCCGCCGAGGCCGAGCGCGCCGCCGCCGAGGCCAAGGGCCGGATGTCGGGCGTGACCGCGGAGATCGCCGCCGCCGACCAGCGCGCAGACGAGGCCGAGCGCGCGCGCGGTGCGCTCGAGGCACAGCTCGCCGAGCTGACCCGGAGCCGCGACGCCGCCCAGGCCCAGGTCAAGGCGCTCGAGCAGGCGCGGACCGAGGCCGAGGCGCTTGTGGCGGTGCAAGCAGCCGGCGCGGCGCAAGCAGGGGCCAGCCAGACCGCCGAGCGCGAGCGGATCGCCGCGCTGGAGCAGCGCGTCACCGAGGCCGACCAGGCCCGCGCGGCCGTCGAGCAGATGGCGACCAACGTGGCCCGCAGCGCCGACGAGGCGCTGGCGAACGACCGCGCCCGCATGGCCGAGGCGCAGGTGGCCGCCGACCGTGCGGCCCAGCGCGCCGTCGAGGCCGAGGCCCGCGCCGCCGAGCTCACCGCGGCGGTCGCCGACGCCGACCGCCGCGCGACCGCGGCCGAGCACCGGGTCGGCGATCTCGCCGACGAGCTCGCCGGGCTGCGCCGCGAGCTGGCCACGGTGTCGGCCGGGGCCGCCGCAGCCGGCGAGGCCGGCGCCGAGCTCGATGGGCTGCGCGATCGGGTGTCGTCGCTCGAGCGCGATCTCGCCCGCGCCGACGGCGAGGCGGCGGCGGCGACCGACACCGCCCGCCGGGCCGACGATCTGGAGACCGAGCTCGAGCGACTGCGCGGCCGGCTCGACGGTCAGAGCGCTGACGCGCGCGAAGCCCAGGCCGCGGTCGAGGCCGAGCGCCAGCGCCGCGCGAGCGCCGAGGCCCAGGTCGCCGCGCTCGAGGCTCGCCTGCGCGCGCAACCCGCGTCGGCGCCGTCGAACCGCCCGGCGAGGACCGAGCACCTCGGGGTGCTCGAGGACACACTCGCGTCGCTGCGCGCCAGCATGCGGGCCGCATCCGACGAGACCGCCGTGATGGACCAGACCGACTCGGTCCAGGTCGTCGCCCAGGCCTTGTCGCAGGCCGCCGAGGACATCGAGCGCGCCCGCGACGCGGTCCGCGCGCTCGGAGACGTCGCCCAGGCGTGACCGTGGTGACCGCCGCCCATCGACCTCACCCGCTCCCCGCACCCACGGCCGGCACGGACGCGGTGGCGCGATGAGCGGGCTCGTCGGCCAGATGGTCGGGCGCTACAAGGTGCTCCGCCTGCTCGGCGAGGGCGGCATGGCCCGGGTCTACGTGGCCGAGGACGCCACCGTGGGCCGCCACGTCGCGATCAAGGCGCTGCTCCCCGAGTACAGCAAGCACGGCACCGTGATCGAGCGCTTCATGAACGAGGCGAAGGCGATGGGTCGCATCTCGCACCCCGGCGTGGTCGACGTGTTCGACGTGACCATCGGCCCGACGGGCGAGCTGTGCATCATCATGGAGCTGCTCGCCGGGCAGACCCTGCGCGAGCAGCTGTGGAAGGTCGGGCCGTTCCCGGTCGCCATCGCGCTGCCGCTGATGCTGCAGCTCGCCGACACGGTCGGTGCCGCCCATGCCCAGCGCGTGATCCACCGCGACCTCAAGCCCGAGAACGTCTTCGTCGTCCCCGATCCGTTCGGCCTGCGCATCAAGGTGCTCGACTTCGGCATCGCCAAGGTGATGGACGCCGAGAACGTCAAGACGGCGACCTCGGCGCAGATGGGCACCGCGACCTACATGGCGCCCGAGCAGTTCCGCAGCGCCAAGCTGGTCGATCACCGCGCCGACGTGTACGCGGTCGGCTGCCTGTTCTTCGAGATGCTCACCGGCAAGCCGCCCTACGGCGGTCGCAACCTGTTCGAGCAGATGGAGGGGCACCTGACCCGGCCGATCCCGCTCGAGCTGCTGCCGGTCGAGCTGCCGCCGCACGTTCGCGACCTGATCGGACGCATGCTGGTCAAGGAGCGTGACCAGCGGCTCGGCTCGCTGCAGGAGGCGGTCGCGATCCTGGCCGGGACCGCCGGCCTCGCGACGCCGGAACCCGGCCCGGCCCCGGGGCGCCCGGCACCCGCGGCCACGCCCGGCTTCGACGCCGGCGACACCGGCGACCGCTCGTGGATCTTCGCGTTCGTCGCGATCCTGCTGGTCAGCGTCGGCGTCGCGCTGCTGATCGCGCTGACCTGATCAGGGCGTAGCTGGGCTCAGCGGGTGGTGAGGGGGCCCTGCGAGACCGCGCCGGCCAGCACCGCCATCGACGTGCTGACCTGGCCGCTGCGCGAGTTGATCCGGATCCGGCCCAGGCCGCCGCCGCCTCCCCCGGTGCCATCGACGTTGCCGCCCCCGGCACCCGCGGCGCTCGCGGCGAACGCCCCGGGGCCACCGTTGCCGGCGCCGCCGGGATCGCCGAGGCCCCCGGCCGCCGGCCCGATCCCGTTGCCCCAGGTGCCATCGCGCTCGTTCAGCGCACCCGCCGGCGACGCCACCCGGCCGCCGCCGCCGCCGCCGCCGCTCGCGATCAGCGACGCCCCGCCCAGGGACACCATGGGCGCTTCGAGCAGGACCGCGCCGCCCGCCCCGCCGCCGCCGCCGCCCCGGTTGGTGACCGTGGTGCCCTTGGCCCCGGCACCGCCGGCGTAGATCTCGGCGTTGTCGCCGAGCTGGATGCTGACCAGGGACGTGAGCTGGAGCCCGCCGCCGCCGCCGCCGCCATAGCTGCCGCCGTTGGGCGCACCGGCGCCACCGCCCGAGCCCCCGCGCAGTGGCTCGAGCGTGGCCGGCGCGCAGGTCGTGATCGCCGTCGGCATCGCCGCCGGCTTGGTCGCGGTGCCGCCGCCGGGACCGCCCGCGGTCGCCATGCCACCGCCGGCCCCACCGTTCTCGTCGCCGCCGTTGCTGCCGCCACCACCACCCGCGCAGCCGGTGCCGGCGGAACCGCTGGAGCCGCCGCTGCCGGCCCCGGGCCCGCCGCAGCGGCGGCTGGTGCCGAACATGGTGCCGCTCGCCGTGCAGATCCCGGGCATGAAGTCGATGGTGCCGTCGATCTCCACCGTGCTGGCCGCCAGGATGATCAGCGCGCGACTGCCGTGGCCGACCAGGGTGGCGTCGGCCGGCAGCGCCAGTGACGCGACGCCGAGCACCGCGGTGCCGTCATCGACCCGCCGGAACGAGATGCCGGCGTCGACGCCGATGGTGCCGGGGCGCAGCACGACCCGAACGTCGGCGTTCCCGCTGTTGTCGATGTAGTAGAGCTCGCCGGTGTCGGTGTCGACGTAGTGGCGCTCGGCCGCCACGAACGCGACCGTGCCGGTGACCCCGACCAGATCCGCGAGCCCGGCCAGGTTCGACGGATCGAGGCTGGCGCAGTGCGGCGCGCTGGTGGGTAGGCAGCCCAGCTCGCACGGCGTCACGACCGCCTGATCGCCGTCGCAGGTGACCAGGGCACCCGCGGCGTTGCAGCCGGCGACGCAGGCCTCGGCCGCGTCGGGCAGGCCCGGGGCCGCGTCAGGATCGAGGGCGTCGGAGTCCACGCCGCCATCACCGTCATCGGCCAGTTGCCCGGGGGTGAAGGCGCAGGCGACCAGCGTGAGCGCACTCATGACTCCGAGCGCGGCGCCGTACATGCCCATCCGGTGATTCAAGCAAGCTTCGTAGCCCGGGTCCATGGCAACCTGCCGGCAGTGTCGGATCCCGCCATTGTCCTTCCGCCCCGGTACGGCTCGCTCGGACGGGTCCTTCACGTTGACCTGACCACGTCGACGCACCGGGTCGAGGAGGTCGACGAGTCGGTCTTCCGCCAGTTTCTCGGCGGCTACGGCCTGGGCGCGTGGCTCATGTGGAAACACTTCCCGCCCGGCACCGACGCGCTCGCGCCCGAGGCCTGCTTCGTCATCTGCTCGGGCCTCCTCACCGGCACCGGCACGCCGTTCTCAGGCCGCATCCAGATCGCCGGCAAGTCGCCGCTGACCGGGACCTGGGCCGACTCCAACTCGGGCGGCTCGGTCGCCTCGCACCTGCGTCGCGCCGGCTACGACGCGCTGGTCGTCGTGGGCAAGGCGCCGACCCCGACCCTCCTCGTGATCCAGGACGACGAGGTCAGGTTCGAGCCAGCCGACGACCTGTGGGGCCAGCAGATCCCGCCGGTGTTCGACGAGCTCAAGCGCCGCTACGGCGGACGTCGCGACGTCGGGGTCAGCGCGATCGGCCCCGCCGGCGAGCGCCAGGCCCGCATCGCCTCGGTGATGAACGACCGTTACCACGCGTTCGGCCGTCAGGGCTTCGGCGCGATCTACGGGGCCAAGCAGCTCAAGGCGATCGTGGTCGGTGGCTCGGGCGAGGTGCCGATCGCGCGGCCCAAGGAGTGGAAGGCGGTCTGCAAGCAGATCAACGACGAGTACCGGACCTCGATCGGCTTCTTCATGCGGCTCATGGTGTGGATGGCCAAGCCCAAGAGCTGGCTGGCCTGGATGTACCGGATGTTTCCCAAGCGGCGCCTGAAGATCCAGGCGCCGACCGCGGCGATGCGCCAGCTGTGGTCCGATCGCGGCACCACCGGCGCGGTCAGCCTGTCGATCGAGAACGGCGACGCCCCGGTCAAGAACTGGAAGGGCGTCGGCAGCCGCGACTTCGGCATGAGCAAGCACGGCCACAAGCTCGACGGCAAAGAGGTCGACAAGTACATCACGAAGAAGCTGTCGTGCGGCGACTGCCCGGCGCCGTGCAAGGGCATCGTGAGGGTGAAGAGCAAGGGCCTGACCGATGTCCGGCGCCCGGACTACGAGACGATCTGCGGCTTCGGCGCCAACCTCCTCAACGACGATCTCGAGCTGGTGACCGCCTGCCACGATGCTTGCAACCGCTACGGCATGGACGCGGTCAGCTCGTCGGCGACCCTGGGCTGGGTGTGCGAGGCGGTCGAGCAGGGGATGCTCACCACCGCCGACCTCGACGGGGTCGACATGCGCTGGGGCAACGGCGAGGCCGCGCTCGCGCTGACCATCAAGATGGGCGAGGGTGACGGCTGCGGGGCGTGGCTCGCCCAGGGCGTGCAACGGGCCGCCGCACATGTCGGCAAGGGCAGCGCCGCGTTCGCGGTCCACGTCCACGGCTCCGAGCCGGCGTATCACGATCCGCGGTTCACCTCGCTGATGGGCGTGACCTACATCGCCGATCCGACGCCGGGCCGCCACACCGCAGGGTCGGCGTCGTGGAACGAGACGTTCGGCTTCTCGTTTTCGCTGCCGAAGGCGGCGCCCAAGAGCGAGACGGTGGTGTCGTGGAAGGGCACCGAGGGCAAGGGCCGGGCCCAGGCCCACCACTCCAACGCGCACCAGGCGATGAACGGCCTCGGCCTGTGCATGTTCACGCTGATCACCGGCACGCTGCCCTGGCTCGAGCTGACCACCACGGTCACGGGCTGGGACATCAGCGAGAAGGATCTGCTCGAGGCCGGCGAGCGCATCCAGGATCTGCGGGCCGCGTTCAACTGGCGCGAGGGCATCCGTCCGACCGACTTCACCGCCCACCCGCGCATGATGGGCGAGGGCGACGGCAACCTGGCGGCGGGCCCGCTCAAGGGCATCCGGGTGCCGCTGCCGATGCTGCGCGACGACTACTTCACCGCGATGCGGTGGAACCCGCAGACCGGGCGGCTGGCGCGCGCGCGCGCGACCGAGCTCGGCATCGCCGAGCTGCTCGGCGACTACGTCGACCGCGGGTGAGCCATGGGCTGGTTCGGCAAGCGGGCGGCCGGCGACACCATCAAGGTCCACGTGGTGATCCGCGGCCGGATCGGCGACGGGTGGTACGACGTCGACGAGGTCGTGAAGCTGCCGGCCGGCACCACGCTGGGTCAGCTGATTGCCGAGGGCGACCGGCGCGGGTTGCCGCTGCGCGCGGCGGTCGCGCACAGCCCTCACCTCGCGCATACCCTCATGTGGAACGGCGAGCGGTGCCCGGTCGCCGACCACGAGGACCGACCGCTGGCCGACACCGACGAGATCTTCTT
Organism: Kofleriaceae bacterium; assembly: GCA_046597055.1. Taxonomy (GTDB): domain Bacteria; phylum Myxococcota_A; class Polyangia; order Haliangiales; family Haliangiaceae; genus UBA2376. Next base: position 22,332 of record JBKJLC010000169.1, read on the forward strand.
GCTCGCGCCCCTGGCCGGCGGCTGACAAGTACCCGTTCGCACGACGGATTCGCGCCGGCACGGCGATGGCCCACCCCCGGATTGCTTTCAGCCCGGCCGCTGCCGTAGTACGGTGTCCACGGGCGCATGTCGCAGGATTTCCACCCGAGCCTGACCATCACGGCGGTCAGCGGAACCGCCGACGAGACCAGCGCGATCCGGGTCCGGCAGCTCCGGGTCGTCCACGCCCCGCGGGCCGGGCGCTGGGCGACCGCCACGGTCGGCAGGTCGCCGCTCGAGATCGGCCGGATCGGCCAGACCCAGAGCCCGCTCGCGCTCGATGACAAGGAGGTCTCGCGCATCCACGCGGTGGTCGAGCCCGAGGGTCTGACCGGCGGCCTCTTCCGCATCACCGACCGCGGCAGCCGCAACGGCACGTTCGTGAACGGTCAGCGCGTCGAGATCGGGAAGCTTGAGCACGGCGCCGTGGTCCGGGTCGGCAAGACGATCCTGCTGTTCCTCGATCACGCGGTCGCCGGGGAGGTCGCGGCGCTCGCCGAGAGCCCGCGCCTGCTCGGCCGCAGCGAGGTCATGCGCCGGCTGCGCGCCGACCTGGCGATGGTCGCGCCGCGCACGATCCCGGTCCTCATCCTCGGCGAGACCGGGGTTGGCAAGGAGCTGGTCGCCGAGGAGATCCACCGGCAGAGCGGTCGGCCCGGCACGTTCGTCGCGGTCAACTGCGCGGCGCTGCCCGAGGCGCTGGCCGAGAGCGAGCTGTTCGGCCACGTCGCTGGCGCGTTCACCGGCGCCAAGGTGAAGAGCGACGGCCTGTTCGTGGCCGCGGCCGGCGGCACCCTGTTCCTCGACGAGATCGGCGAGTGTCCGGCGCCGATCCAGGCCAAGCTCCTGCGCGCGCTGTCCAAGGGCGAGGTCCGCGCGGTCGGCGCCGCCGACCACATCACCGTCGACGTGCGGATCCTGGCCGCGACCAACCGCGACCTGTCGGCCGAGATCCAGACCGACAGCTTCCGCTCCGATCTCTTCGCCCGCCTGTCAGGCTGGGTCCAGCGCATCCCGCCGCTGCGCGACCGCAAGGAAGACATCCTGCCCCTGGCCGCGATGTTCCTGGCGCGGGTGGCCCCGTCGGCGACGATCTCGACCAACGCGGCCGAGGCGCTGCTGCTCTATCACTGGCCGTTCAACGTGCGCGAGCTCGAGCAGGTGATCAGCGCCGCCGGCGTCCGCGCCGCGACCGGCAACCGGGTCCGCTGCGAGCACCTACCCGACGAGGTCACCCGCGTGCTCGGCGCGCGCGCGACCGCCAAGGAGCCGATCGCGAACGAGAGCGAGCCGCTGCCCGCGATGCCGCAGGTCGCGCGCGACGCGGTGCCGGCCCGCGACGATCTGATGGCCGTGCTCGGCTACTTCGGCGGCAACGTCGCCCAGGTCGCCGAGTACTTCGGCAAGGACCGCAAGCAGGTCTACCGCTGGGCCGAGCGCTACCAGATCGATCTCGAGCAGGTCCGCAAACCCTGACCAGCGGTCAGCGGCGCGCGCTCGTCACAGGCCAGCGCGGCTGCGGACCCACCACACGACGTCGGACAGCGCCTGCTTCTCGACCTTCTCGAGCAGCGAGCGCACCTGGCTCTTCACGGTGTTCTCGGAGACGCCCATGACGTCGGCGAGGCGGCTGCGCGGGATGCCCTCGGCCGCGAACGCGAGGATCTGGCTCTCGCGCAGGGAGAGCTTCTGGGTCTCGGTGATCTCCGCGATCACACCGGCGAGCTTCTGGCGATCGCCGTACTGTGAGCCCGACAGCGTGCGCTGGACGAACTGCGCGAGATTCTCGGAGAAGAACGGTTTGCAGACGAACTCGACCCGCAGCGCGTGCGCGCGGTTGATCGTGGCGGGATCGTTGGAGCCGGTGAGGATGAGCACCGGCATGTTGCGGTCGTTGGTGCGCAACAGCTCGACGACCTCGAAGCCGGTACCGTCGGGCAGCCCGATGTCGACGACCGCCGCGGCGATCTCGGTGCCGGCCTCGATGAGGTCGAACGCAGCCTCGACCGACTCCTTCGTGATCACGTCGAAGTACGCGCGGGTACCGCGCTGGATCGACCGACCGAGGGCCGGATCGTCCTCGACGATGAGCAACTTCGGCTTGGTGGTCATGGTCAGGGGCGGGGTCGCGGCGATCGCGGACTCCATGGGTACCCCCTTTTTGCCACAAACCAGGCCCGAGCGGAGACGCACTGCGCCCAGGCGCGCGGCGACTCCCGCGATCCCTCGCCCCGGATGGGTGATGTGGGGAGACGTAGGTAGGCTCCGGTGGCCCGGGCTGGGCTAGCCGGCCAGCATCGTGGCGATCAGCCCGCCGTAGATCATCAGGAGCCGGTTGATGTCGTTGTCGTGGATGCGCAGCTCGAAGCCGAGGTAGTAGTCGCGCCCGTAGCGCGCCTCCTCGAACTGCGTGGGATGCGTCTCGTTGGCCCACGGCTGCACCGGCAGGTAGTCGCCGCGCGTGAGGACGTCGTCGATCCCGCCGAGGATGTACAGCGACCGGAACACGGCGAGCGCCGCGGTCAGCTTGATCCGCGGCGGGTGCGAGAAGCTCGACTCCATCGCGTCGACCGACAGCTTGAGGCGACCGCGCCCGACCAGGAAGTCACCGCCCGCGCCGAAGTTCGACTCCTTGATGCCGAGTCGCAGGGCGAAGCGCCCGAACCGGCGGCCCCACTGTGCGGTGAAGCGCAACCGCTCCGGGATGAAGGTGGTGCGCGCGAATTCTGTCGAGTCCGGGATCTCGGTCAGGCTGACCTGCGGGTTGTCGCCGGTCGGGCCCTTCTCGGCCTCGACCAGATAGAACTGGTCGTTGCGCGCGGCCAGCTCGGCGGTGACGTAGAAGCGCGGCTGCCGCGAGATGAAGTTGAGCTCGACGCGGAAGCCGAGCGTGGTTTTGAGCCGGTCGAGCGTGCCGGTCGAACCCTCGAGGGCGACCGTGGTGTCGTCGATCGTCTCGGCGATCGACGGGTCGTTGATCATGCGGGCCAGGGTGCCCTGGCGCCCGTTCGAGGGCGCACCGCCGAGGTCGGCCAGCAGCTCGTTGGCGTCGTCGAGGTACGGGTCGACCTCGTCGACCCGGGCCCGAGCGGTGCCGAGCGCCTCGCCGACGTCGGCGCGGGCGGTGCGGAGGTCGGCGGTGACCGCGTCGACCTCGCCCGGCAAGCTGCGCAGGCGGCGGCCGATCCGCGGCGCGGCCTCGGCCACCGTCGCGGCCGAGTTGGCGGTCCACTCGTCGAAGCGCGCGGTCTGGCGGGCCAACCGCTGCAGTGGCGTGGCGATCGCGCCGGCGGCGAGCCGGCGGTCGAGGTCGACCATCCGCGTGCCGAAGTCGCCGGACACCCACTCGCGGCCTTCCTCCAGAAAGGCGTCGGCCGCCGCCGTGGAGTCGTCGAGCCGCGGCAGCGAGCGCTCGATGCTGCGCATGACCTGATCGGTCGTCGTGGCCTCGACCACCCGCGGGATCTGCTCGCCGCTGCGCAGGCGGCGACGGGTCCGGTTGCTGACCGTCGGATCGTCCGGATCGGGGCCGCCCGGCGAGATCTCGACGTAGTTGTCGCCGAGCGCGGAGCTGGCCTTCTTGGTCGCCCAGGCGTCGTCCCAGATCACGACCTCGTCGGCCAGGCGCAGGTCGACCCGCGCCAGGTTGCCCTCGATCGTGAGCTTGTCGATCTGGCCGACGCTGACGCCGGCGATCACGACCCGCGAGCCGACCGGGAGTCCGGACGCGTCGCGGAACAGCACGTAGCTGCGGAACCCGCCCTCGACCTGCGGCGGCCGCGCGACCCGCACCACGGCGATCACGATCACGCCCGCGAGGGCGGCGATGATTCCGACCGTGACCAAGCGCGAGAGCCAGCGCACCGCGGGATGGTAGCAGGATCGGCGACGGCGCCCGCGTCAGCGCGCGCGCCGCGTGACTCGGACCAGGTCGACCGAGAAGATCAGGAGCGCCGCCCAGATGAACGCGAAGGCCGTGAGCTTGCGCACGGCCAGCGGCTCGCCGAACAGCAGCACCGCCGTGAGGAACTGGCCGGTCGGCGCCAGGTACTGCAGGAAGCCGATGATCGCGAGCGGCAGCCGACGGGTGGCGGCGGTGAACCAGGCCAGCGGCAGGGCCGTGACCACGCCGGTCGCGGCCAGCAGTGCGTGGGTTGACAGGTCAGCGTGGCCGAACGCGCCGCGGCCCGCGGCGGCGAGATAGAGCAGGTAAGCCGCGCCCAGCGGCGCCATCAGCGCGGTCTCGATCGCCGAGCCGGCGAGGGCCTCGACCCGCGCGGTCTTGCGGAGGAGGCCGTACAGCCCGAACGTGGACGCGAGCCCGAGCGACAGCCAGGGCGCGCCGGCCCCGAGCGCCAGCCAGACCACGCCGACCGAGGCCAGCGCGATCGCCACCAGCTGCAGCCGGCGCAGGCGCTCGCGCAGGAACACCACCCCGAGCGCGACCGAGACCAGCGGGTTGATGAAGTAGCCGAGGCTGGCCTGCAGCAGATGCCCGCCCAGGGTCGCGTAGATGAACAGGCCCCAGTTGACGGCGAGCAGGAGCGCCGAGCCGGCCAGGGTCGCCAGCAACCGGCGGTCGCGGACCGCCGCGCGCACCGCGGGGAGCTCGCCGGTGGCCGCGACCAGCACGACGAACGCGGCCAGGCCGAACACCGCGCGGTACGCGAGGATCTCGACCGGCGAGATCCCGCCCAGCAGCTTCCAGTAGATGGGGACGACGCCCCACGTCGCGTAGGCGGCGATCCCGAGCAGGAGGCCGGTGCGGAGCTGGCGCTGCTCGGGCGTACGCGGCGCGGGCTCGGTCATCCCGGGCGCGGTCCTGCGGTCGCGACCAGGGCGGCCAGCGCGGCGACCGCGTCGACGCCGGCCGGCAGCCGGCCCTCGGCGTGCTCCGGCTTGCCACCGCCGCGGCCGCCGGCGGCGGCAGCCAGCTGGCGGAGGAGCGCGCCGCAGTCGCGGGTCGAGCCGACGGCGCGGGCGAGCAGCACCTGGGTGCCGTCGGCGGTGGTGGCGGCCAGGAGCGCGTCCTTGCCGGCCGCGTTGAGCTGGCTGGCCAGCGGGCGCAGAAGCGCCGGCTCGGGCACGGCCGCGACCACCACGCCGTCGGTGGCGGCGGCGACCAAGGCGCCAGCCAGCGCGGTCGCGAGCTGCTCGCGCAGCGCGGCGGCGTCGGCGCGGCTGTCGGCGACGGCCCGGCGCAGCTTGTCGACCGCGCCGGCCAGCTCGGCCGGCGCGCAGGTCAGCTCGCGGGCGAGCCGGGTGAGCAGCTCGCTGTGCTCGGCCAGGGCGGCGCGGGCGCGGGCGCCGGCGGCGAAGTGGATGCGCGTCATGCCCTTGTAGCGCTCGGTCGCGAGCACGCGGATCGGACCGACCTGCGCGGAGCGCGCGCAGTGGGTGCCGCCGCACGGCGACACGTCGAAGTCGCCGACCGCGATCACGCGCACCTCCGAGGCCACCTTGGGCTCGCGCCGCAGCGGCAGCCGCGCCAGCTCGTCGGGCTCGGGGAACCAGGCCCGGATCGGCAGGTCGTCGTCGATCACGTCGTTGGCGAGCGCCTCGGCGGCGGCCAGCTCGCGCTCGGGGATCGCGTCGCGGCGCACGTCGATCGTGCAGCCGGTCTCGCCGAGGCGGGCCGACACGGTCTCGGCCGCCGCGCGGTCGAGCAGCGCGCGCGACAGGATGTGCTGGGCGGTGTGCTGCGCCATGTGGATACGCCGCCGCGGCCAGTCGATCGCGCCGTCGACCTCGGCGCCCGCGGGTGGGGCGGCGCCCTCGACGACGTGGTGGATGCGGCCGTCGTCGTCGACCTGGACGTCGACCACCGCGGCGCCGCCCAGCGTGCCCCGATCGGCCATCTGGCCGCCGGCCTCGGGATAAAACGCGGTCGCGTCGAGCAGCAGCGTCGCGCGGTCACCGAGCGTGGCGTGGCCCACCACGGTCGCGCGAAAACTGCGAAGAAACGCGTCGTGATGGTAGAGGCGCGCGGTCGACATGCGCGGGGAACGTAGCAGGCC
>JBKJLC010000234.1:0-32691 GCA_046597055.1 Kofleriaceae bacterium
CGGCCCGGCGACGTATCAGCGGCACACGGGCGACCGGCCGATCGAGATCACCTGGTCGCTCGGGCATCCGCTGCCGGCCGTGCTGTACGAACGCTTTGCGATACTGGCGCAAGGCTAACGTGAGGTCGGGGTTCTCGGCGCGGTCGGCGTCGCCCACGACGAGCGTGAAGGTGGCGCCGGTGGTGAGCGCGGCCTCCCAGGGCAGGCGGTCGCCGGCGGTCGCGGTCGAACCGCTCACGGGGGCGGTGGTCGAGGACGACTTGCCATCGCACGCGGCAGCCAGAACCAGGGCCACGATCGCGAAGCTGCGCATGCCCGGTTGTACGCCAGTTACCGCGCGCGCCGCGCAGGGGGACGGCAAGGGGGCTGGCCGAGCATGTCACTGACGCTGTCACGCCTTCGGCGCGCCTTTCGATGGGCGGCGTGCGTGGCCGATCTCGCGCGGTATCCTGCGATCCGTGGCGACCCGGCCGTCCCCCTCCAGGCCCGATGCCCGCGCGCTCGAGGCGGCGATCCTCGCCATGGTCGCCGCCCGGGGAACCGCGACCGCATGTCCGTCGGAGGTGGCGCGCGAGGTCGGCGGCGCGACCTGGCGCACGCTGATGCCGACGGTGCGGGCGGCCGCGGGCCGGCTGCAGGAGCGCGGGCTGATCGACGTCTACCAGCACGGACGGCCGGTCGAGCTGGCCACCGCGCGCGGGCCCATCCGGCTGCGCACGCGACAGGTGGAGACCGACCACCGCGCGCACCCCGAGCGCTACGCGGTCGGCCGCGGCGAGGAGGGCGTCCTCACCGTCGAGCCCTACAAGCGCGAGCTGCTGCCGCTCTGGCGGTTCCGGACGCCGGCGGTGGCGCGCACCTCGGCGGCAGCCCTGTATCGAGCCTTCGTCGCGTACGGGAAGGCCGCCGACTTCGTGGGCATGGACATGGCGCGGAAGTTCATCCAGATGGGATGGACCCGCGCGCGCCGGTACGCGAACCATCGCAGCGGTCGTAAGTACGGCGAGGGCCGCGTCGAGCTGCCGGACGCCCCGGATCCAGTGAAGGCCGAGTCCGCCGAAATCTTTCGGCGGTATCTCGAGCGAACGCGGAAGAACCGCACGTACGCGCGGCTGCGGCTGGCCCACGTGGCGCTGCGCGAAGCCGTGCCGACGACGGCAGCCCCCACCGGGCCCGCGAGTGGCAGGCCCCGGCCCGCTGCGGGTCGGCGGGCGCGCGGTCGTCCACGAAGTGCCATCTAATTCATTTTCTGTAACGCAAACCACCGAATTAAGCGTGGGTGCCGTGTACAACCGTCCGACCTGCTCCTCACTCCAGGACCACCACCGTGACCCACTCCCGCCATCTTCTTAGCTTCCTCCCCCTGGTGAGCGCCCTCGCGCTCGGGCTGACCGCGATGGGCTCGTCCCCGGTGGAGGCCCAGCCCGCCGGCGCCCCGACCGCGAGCGGGGGCCGCGGCAACTCGAACGGCACCGGCAATGCCCCGCGTGGCAACCGTCCGCGAGGCAATGGCTCGGGTAGCAGCAGCTCGGGGACCAAGAAGGTTCCCGAGCTCGACGCCAGCACCGGGGTCGCTGCCGTCGCGCTGCTGCTCGGCGGCGGGCTCGTGGTCGCCGGTCGCCGTCGGCGCGCCGTCTAGACCGAGCGGCCGACCGGTATCATCACAGGGTGCCGCTCGAGCAGCGTGATCCGCGCCGATGGAGGCTGGCGGCCGTGGTGTCGCTGCTCGTCGGCGAGTACCTGCTGCTGAGCCTGCTGTTCGATGCGCACGCGCTGGTCGTGGCCACCGGGTGGGCAAGCGCGATCGGCTCGATCGGGCGCGCCGGTCCGCTGCTGCTGGTGGTCCCCACCGCAGCGCTGCTGCTGCAACGAGACCGGCTGACCGCGGCCTGGCGGGCCGCGGCGCCGACCGAGGCGCGTCGGGGGGCTGGGCTCGCCGCGCTGGCGGGCCACGTCGCCGCGTTCGGCGCGGTCGTGGGCGCGACGGCCCAGGTCCTCGCGACACCGGGTGACGTCGCGTGGATCGCGGCGTGGCTCCTCACGACCAGCGCGTGGCTCGGGCTGGCCGTCCTCGCGGTGCTACCAGGGCGCGCGCTCGGCGGGTTCGCCCGCGCGGCCGCCGGCCCGATCGCGGTCGGCGGCATCGTCGGACTCGCGGCGTGGGCCGCCGGGCTTGCCGGCGAGCGCCTGTGGATGCCGATGGCCGGGTACACGCTGCGGGTGTCGCATGCGCTGCTGGCGCTCGTCGCCGGCGACGCGGTCATGGACGGCGACGCCCGCTTGATCGGGCTCGGCAGCTTCGTCGTCGAGGTCGCGCCCGAGTGCTCCGGCTTCGAAGGCATGGGCGTCGTCGCCGTGTTCCTGGGCGGGTTCCTGTATGCGTGCCGGCGGGAGCTGCGGTTCCCCCGCGCGCTCGTCGTGGTGCCGGCCGCGGTGGCGGCGGCGTGGCTGCTGAACGCGGTGCGCATCGCGGGGCTGGTGCTGTTCGGCGATCGCGTCGACGCCGACATCGCGCTGGCCGGGTTCCATTCCAAGGCGGGCTGGTTGGCGGTCTGCGTGGTCGCGCTCGCGGGTGCCGCCTGGGCACGGCGGTCGCGATGGCTGGCGCGCGACCCGGTCGAGGCCGCGGGCGACAACCCGACCGCGGCGTATCTGGTGCCGTTGCTCGCGCTGCTGGCGTCGGCGCTGACGACCGGGATGGTCGCGCGCGGCGTCGATCTGCTGTACGGCGCGCGGATCGTGGCGGTCGGCGGCGCGCTGTGGATGTACCGCCGCGACTACGCCGACGCCGTGCGCGGGTACCGGCCGTCGCTGGCGGCGGTCGGGTTCGGCGTCGTCGCGTTCGCGCTGTGGTGGGCGCTGGAGCCGGCCGCGGATGCGGCCGCCGTGACCGCGCTGCGGGGCGACCTGGCCGGCGCCGGCTGGGTCGGCGACGCCTGGATCGCCGCACGCCTGGTCGGATCGATCCTCGCGATCCCGATCGCGGAGGAGCTGGCGTTCCGCGGCTACGCGCTGCGGCGGCTGGTCGCCGCCGACTTCACCGCCGTGGATCCACGGCGGGTGGCGCTGCTCGCGGCAGTCGGTTCGTCATTGATGTTCGGCCTGCTGCACGGGCGCTGGCTGGCCGGGACCCTCGCCGGGCTGGTGTACGCGGCGGCGATGTACCGACGTGGTCAGCTGGCCGACGCAGTCCTCGCGCACGCCGTCACCAACGCGCTGGTGGCGATCTGGGTGCTGGGGTTGGGCCGCTGGGAGATGTGGACGTGACGGCCCTCGCGGGCCGCGACCGACCGGAGACCTGCCCGGCAGTGCCGCCTGCGGCGCGCGTGCCCGGGGCATCCGCGCGCGGTGTGGCCGACTTGCACAAGTGATCGCACGGGAAGCCGCCAGGCGGGTTCTGGCGCGGGCTCACGGGGCGCGAAATTTGCAGCCTCGAGCGCTCATGACCAGCCCGACCGAGCCCGCGACGACCGAGCCCCTCACCCCGGCGGATGACTTTCGCGAGCGGGAGCTAGCGGATGAGGCCAAGACGGCCGACTCCGCGCCGGCCGAGGTGCACCCGCCGCGAGAGCGAAAGGTGCTCGTGCGCGATGCTCACGGGCACGACCCGTACGGCGGCGATCGCTATCGGGCCGACGGCGAACGCGACGAGGTCGAGCTGGGCCAGTCTCCCTACGAGCTGCCCGACCCGACGGCGGCGGCGCTCCGGAAGGTGAAGGCCGACGCCGACAAGGCCTGACGACGCACGGCACGCCGGCGACGCGTCCCGCACCGCCTCACGAGACGGCGCGGCTCATCCACCGCCCGACGCCGGGCACGGGTTCGAGAACGTCGCCACCCTGACCGGATCGTCAGCACCGCCGGCGACCACGATCCGGTCGCCGACCCGCTGGATGATGGGCGCCGAGCCGCCCGACGCGACCTCGACGACCTTGCGGATCCCGGCGCCGTCGAGGCAGCCCACCCGCACCGTGCCCTGGAGATCGACCGCGATCACGCCGCGCTCCACCGGCACCGCATCGTTGGCGTGCACGTCCCAGGTCGCCAGCACCGCGCCGTCGGACGGGCGGAGCAGCGCCACCGCGCCGGCCGCGCCCACCGCCGCGAACATCCCGCCGCCGTGGCCGAGGCGGACCACCGAGTCCGGCACCGGCGTCGGCTCGGCGACCACGCCGGCGTCGAGATCGAGCAAGACCGCCTTGCCCCCGGCGAGCAGCAACCGATCCTCGGAGGCGACCATCGCGGTGACGCCCTCGACGGCGCGGCGGCCACGGACCTTGCCGTCGGCGGCGGCGACCACCACGATCTCCTGGCTCCGGGTCCCGTCCGGGGCCCGCTTCTCCACCAGCAGCGCCACGTGCGCGGCGTCGGCGAACCACGCGACCTGACGCACCGGCACGTAGCCGCCGGGCCCCGGCCGGCCCCAGGTCTCCAGGTTGGGATCGGGAAGCCACGCGCGCGCGGCAAGATCGAGCGTGCCGAGGCCGATGCGCAGCGCCTTGCCGTCGCGGGTCCAGCGGGTCCCGCCGACCGGCACGTGCGCGGGCAGCTTGGCCACGACCGGGACCTCACCCTCCCACCAGGTCGCGCCGCCCATGAGCAGGGTGACGAGCTGCGGGCCGGGCGCGATCGCCTGGCTGAAACCGCCGCGCAGCGGCGTGAAGGCGCCGAGGACCGTCGAGGCGCGTGCGGGGGACGACATGGAAGGCTCCCGATTGCTGCAGCCGCTCGCGCCGAGCACGAGCTGGAGGGCGAGAAGCAGGTGCGTTCGCGCGGACATCATCACGTGAGGTACGTGCTCTTCACGAAGCCGGTCTTGCCGCCGTGATCGATGAACGACCCGCCGGCGGCTCGGCCACGAAGCGCAGCGGCCGCGTGGGGCCCAGCACGGTGTTGCGCGGCACCAGGCCGACCGGGCCGTCATCGAGCGACTGCAGGTTGCGTGTCTGCAGGATGGTGCCGAGTACGATCTTCATCTCGAACATCGCGAACGCCGCGCCGAGACAGCGGCGGTGGCCGCCGCCAAACGGCATGAACTCGTGCGGCGCGAAGGTGCGGTCGAGGAAGCGCTGCGGGTCGAACACGTCGGGCTCGGGGTACAGCTCCGGCCGCTGGTGGAGCGCAAGCATGTTCGGGCTCACGGCGACGCCGGCCGGCAATTGGTAGCGGCCGAGCGTCATCGGGCGGACCAGGACCCGCACCACCGAGGCGGCGATCGGGCGCAGCCGCAGCGTCTCCAGGCAGACTGCCTCGAGGTAGGGCCGCGACGCCAGCTGCTCGGGATCGGAGATGCCGCGCAGCTCCGCCTCGAGGCGCGCGCGCACCTCGGGGTGGCGGTGCAGCAGCCACAGGGCCCACGCGAGCGCGAGCGCGGTCGTCTCGTGGCCGGCGACGACCAGCGTCATCATCGCCTCGAGCACCTCGCGATCGTCCATCGCGCGCCCGTCGTCGTAGCGGGCCTGCACCAGCAACGTGAGGATGTCTTGCTGGGCGCTCGCGCGACGCGCGGCGATCTCGCCGAACACCCATGCCTCGACCGCGCGACGCCGGCGCATCAGGCGCCGCCACGGCGGCCACCAGCCGCCCTGCAGCGCCGGGAAGAACAGCAGCGTCGGACCGAGCGCACCGATGAGCCCCACCAGCATGCGCTCGACGTGGGCCGCCTGGTCCCCGGCGCGCGCGCCGAGCACGGCCTGGAGGATCACGCGCAGCGAGATCGCTTGCGTCGCCGACTGCATCGAGAACGGCACGCCCGGCCGCCATGACGTGGCCTCGTCCCGTGCGATCTGCTGCATCAGCGCGGCGTAGCCCCGCATGCGGGCGCCGTGGAACGGCGGCGTCTGCAGCTTCCGCGCGGCGCGGTGTGGCTCGCCGTCGAGCATCATGATCGAGCCGCCGCCGAGCACCGGCTTCATCTGCTCGACCCCGAAGGCACCGTACTGGTCCGGGTCGCCGGCCAGGATCGCGCGGATCAGCGCCGGGTCGCCGGTGACGACGATGGGCGTGCCGAGGGCGTGCGTCGTGTACGGGTCGCCGTAGCGCGCGAACGCGTCCCGGGTCGAGCCCAACGGATCGCGCAGATAGCGCAGCATCGTCGGCAGCGCGAACCGGGGGCCGGGCGGCAGCGACATGCTCGCACTGTACCCGGCCGAGGGACGCCCGATCAGTCGGGGACGCCGGGAGTCCACATCGCGGCTACGCTGGCAGCCAGAGCAGCGCGACCCGGGTGACCGCGGTGTCACCCTTGCGGGGCCTGAGCTCGAACGGCTCGACCTCGGGACCCGGCGCGCGATGGAGCTCGGCGACGTCCTCCGCGAGCCGCGCCTCGAGCTCGGCGCGCTGGCTCGCCAGCTGGTCGATCGACTCCTTGGCGCGCGCGACATCGCCCCGCTGGCCCGCCGTGCGCGCCACGCTGCGCGCGGCGGCGGCCACCTTGGAGGCGCTCGATCGGCGGCCCCCGAAGATCGCCCCGAGCACCGATGCGCCGACCGAGATCGCCGAGTCGGTGGTCGCGGCGCGCGCCTGCGCCTCCTCGCGGTCCACCCGCTGCGCCGCCGTCGAGGTCTTGCTGGCGAGCGCGTCGAGCTTCGGCTGGTGCTTCGCCTTGAGCTTGTCGACCGCGGCGTCGCGCGCCTCGCGGGCCTTGATCGCCACCCGGGCACGAAAGGCGGCCTCGGCCTCGCCGGGGGTCGACGTCAACTTCAGCGTCCGCGCGCCGAACAGCGTGAGCGGCGCCGCGCGGTAGACCCACGCCTCGAGCCCGCCCTCGAGCTTGGCGACGGTCTTCGCGGTGAGCGCCGGGGGCAGCGCTGCGAACCGGGCGGTCGGGGCCGGCGCGGCGCCGAGCCCGGTGAGCCGCGCCGGATCGACGACCTGCGCGTGCTCCCAGAAGTCACCGGCCGCGTCCGGGTCGAGCGGCGCGACCACCGTCAGCTCGCGCCACGCGTCGATCGCCGCCCGGGCGTCGGTGTAGTGGACCTTGACCACGCCGAGCAGCGCCGGGCCGAGCGCCTGGTCGGGTGCGAACTGCTCGGCGAGGCCGCCCGGCACGATTGGCCGGGTCGGCGACGCAGGCGCGGCGGGCCCTCGGCTCGGGGATGCCCCGGCCGGGACCGGCGGGTCGGCCGCCGGCGCGGCTGCCTTGACCGGTGCCATCAGGGTCTGGATCTGCCCACGGGTCAGCGGGCCCGCGAGGTAGCTCATCACGAACCGTGACTGGAAGACGATCGGATGATCGTCGTGCACGTTGTTCATGACGAACATCCGCGATGCCAGGCCGGCCAGGGTCGCCTCCATCGCGGGCTTGTCGAACCGGGTGCCCGCGGCCGCGCTGGCGCCCTCGAGCCCTTCGATCACGCGCGCCTTGTCGCGCTCCGTCTGCAGCCGGCCGAGAAACCAGGTGCCCGCGTTCGACAGCGCCTTGTAGTCGACGTCCACCGGATTCTGGGTGGCGAGCACCATCCCGACGCCGAACGCGCGCGCCTGCTTGAGCAGCGTCAGCATTGGCTTCTTTGACGGCGGCATCGCGGTCGGCGGCAGGTAGCCGGCGACCTCGTCCATGAACACCAGCGCGCGCAGGCTCGAGGTGCCAGCCTGCGTGCGCATCCACGCCACGACCTCCTGCAGGACCAGGGTGACGAAGAACATCCGCTCGGCCTCGCCGAGGTGCGCGATCGAGAGGATCGCGACGCGCGGCTTGCCGGCCGGTGTGTACAGGAGGCTGGCGAGATCCAGCGGCGCGCCCGTCATCCAGGCCGCGAAGCTCGGCGACGCCAGCAGCGTGTTGAGCGCGAGCGCGAGCGCGGTCCGGTCGGCGGCCGGAAAGAACGTCTCGAGGTCGAACGCCCCGACCTGCGCGAACGGCGGCTTCATCACGCCGTGGACCAGCGCCGCCAGCGTGGTGTCCTGGCCCTGGCGCCAGGCGCCGTCGAGGAGCTGCGACAGCAGCACGTGCTCGCGGCTGCGCAGCGGGTCGGCCGTGACCCCGATCAGGCCGAGCAGGCCGCTGACCGCGCCCTCGACGCGGTCGCGCCACGCCTCGCCGTCCCCGGCGAGCTCGCCCGGCGGCGCGCGGAAGCAGCCGAGCACCGAGAGCGGTAGCCCGGCATCGCTCCCCGGCGTGTAGATCGCGACCTCGCCGGCCGCGCGCAGCCGCGCGATCCGCTCGGGGCCCTGCCCCGACGCCGCCAGCCCGTCGCGCCACCGGGTCGCGGTCCGGGCCGCGAGCTCGGCGACGGTGACGCCGTCGCGCTGCGCCTGGACCGGATCGACCCAGGGCGCGAAGTCGGCGGGCGCGAGCGCGGGGAACGTCAGCATCAGGTTGCCGAGGTCGCCCTTGGGATCGATCGCGAGCACCGGCACGCCGTCGATCAGGGCTTCCTCGATCAGCGCGAGGCAGAGCCCGGTCTTGCCGCTGCCGGTCATGCCGACACACACCGCGTGGGTGGTCAGGTCGCGCGACTCGTACATCACCGCGTCGCCGGTCGACTGCTTCGTCGCCGGGTCGTGCTCGCTCCCGAGATAGAACGCGCCCAGCTGCTCGTGGTCCAAGATCCGTCGAGTATCCCGCACGGGTCCGGGGACGCCATCGATCGGTGGCCGTAAACCGCGCGCCGGGTGCCGCCCATCGTCGTCGACGCCGGCTGAACCGGCGCCAGCGCCGGACCTGCGCGGCCCGACACCGCGTCGTCACCCACCGGGAACCTGGCCGTCCCGGGATGGGCCTAGCGTGACCGCCATCATGACGACCGTCGTGGGCGACTACCGACTGATCGCGACCCTCGGCCGTGGCGGCATGGCCGACGTCTATCTCGCGGCGCGCCGCGGGATGGTGGGCTTCACCAAGCTCGTCGTCATCAAGCAGCTCCGGACCGACCTCGCCGAGCGCCCCGACGCCGCGACGTACCGGACCCTGCTGCTCGACGAGGCCCGGCTGGCCGCGCTGCTGCGCCATCCCAACATCGTCCAGACCTTCGAGGTCGACGAGGTCGACGGCACCCCGTACATGGCGATGGAGTACCTCGACGGGCAACCACTCCTCCAGGTCCTGACGAGATCGCTGCGTTCCGGCGCGCCGATCCCGCTGCCGATGGCGCTCCGGGTCGTCGCCGACGTGCTGACCGCGCTCGACTACGCCCACGAGCTGGTGGACTACGAGGGCGTGCCCCAGCACGTCGTCCACCGCGACGTCAGCCCGCACAACGTGTTCTGGACCTACGACGGCGAGATCAAGCTGATGGACTTCGGGGTCGCCAAGTTCGCGCTCGGCCGGACCCAGACCGAGGCCGGCATGATCAAGGGCAAGCTCGGCTACATGGCGCCCGAGCAGGCGCGGGGCCAGCCGCTCGACCGCCGCGCCGACGTGTTCGCCGCCGGGATCCTGCTGTGGGAGCTGGTGGCGCAGCGCCGGCTCCTGCGCGCTGACAGCGACGCCGCGACGCTCCAGCGGCTCCTGTTCGAGCCGCTGCCCACGCTCGACCAGGTCCGGCCCGACATCGATCCGGCGATCGCGGCGATCTGTGCGCGCGCGCTCGAGCGCGACCTCACCCGGCGATACCCGACCGCGGCCATGATGCGCGATGAGCTCGAGCGCGCGGCGGGCGCGGCGTTGCCTGCGCGCGCGGCGCTGGCCAGCTTCGTCGCCCCGCTGTTCGAGCGCGAGCGCACGGTGGTGGCCGACCGGATCCGCGACGCCCTCCGGGTCGAGACCAGCGGGCTGGTCGCGCTACCGACCGTGGAGTCGGAGTCGGCCCACATGCCGTCCGTGGTCGCCGACCGGGCCGCGACCCTGCTGGCCCGGCCGCAGTCGACCATGCCGCTGCCGCGGAGCGGCCGGATCCTGGGCGGCCGAGGCGGCATGGTCCTGGGCGCGCTGGGCGCGCTGGCGCTGATGATCGCGGGTGGGCTGGCGTGGCGCGAGCTCCAGCCCGCGGCCGCGCCGGCCGCGCTCCGCGCCGGGGCTGGCGCGGGCGGCGCCGGTCGCATCAACCCGCTCGCCGCGCCGGTCCCAGCCGACCTGCGGCTGTGCGGCTCCAACACGATCGGCGCCGAGCTGGCCCCGGCCCTGGTCGCGGCCTTCCTGGCCCGGAAGGGCGCCGGCGAGATCCAGCAGACCACCGGCCCCGATCCCGATCAGCGCGTGGTCGCCGCCAGCCTGGGTGGGCGGCCGCTGACCGTGGAGATCCGCGCCGCCGGCACCGCGACCGGGTTCGACGGCCTGGCGGCCGGTGACTGCGATCTCGGGATGGCGTCCCGCGCCGTCAACGACGAGGAGCTCGCGCGTCTGCGCCGCGCCGGCGCCGGTGATCTGCGCTCGCCGGCGACCGAGCACGTCATCGGCCTCGACGGCATCGCGGTGGTGGTCCACCCCAACAACCGGGTGATGACCCTCGACCGCGGTGCCCTCCACGACGTCTTCACCGGCAAGGTGACCGACTGGGGTCAGCTCGGCGGAGCCCCGGGCCCGATCACGGTCATGGCGCGCGACGACAAGTCCGGCACCTACGACACGTTCAAGCACCTCGTGCTCGGCAAGAGCAAGCTGCGCGCGGGCGCCCGTCGCTTCGTGCACAGCGATGGCCTCGCCGACGCGGTCGCCAGCGATCCCTCGGCGATCGGCTTCATCGGCCTCGCCTACGTGCGCTCGGCCAAGGCGCTGGCGATCGGCGACCGCGGCACGTCGCCGATGCTGCCGACCTCGTTCACGGTCGCCACCGAGGCCTACATGCTGTCGCGACGGCTGTACTGGTACACGACGCCACGGCCGCGGACGCCCCTCGTCGCCGAGCTGGTCAGCTTCGCGCTGTCGGCGTCGGGCCAGGCCGTGGTCCAGGAGACGAGCTTCATCGACCTGACCGTCACGCTCACCGAGGTCGGACCGTGCGGGTGGCGCTGCCCGCGCCGCTACGCCGCCCTGGTCGCCGGCGCCCAGCGCGCGTCGATCGACTTCCGGTTCCGCACGGGCAGCGACCACATCGACTCGCGCGCCGTGCGCGATCTCGACCGGATCGTGCACGTGCTGCGCGACCATCCCGCGGCGCGCCTGATGCTGTTCGGCTTCTCGGACAGCGCCGGTGATCGGATGGCCAACCTGGCCCTGTCGCGCAGCCGGGCCCGGACCCTCGCCCGCGAGCTGGCGACCCGTGGGGTCCGCGCCGCGGTCGTCGACGGCTTCGGCGCCGCGATGCCGGTGGCGCCCAACACCAGCGCGACCGAGCGCGAGCGCAACCGGCGGGTCGAGGTCTGGTTGACGCGCTGACGGGTGCCCGCGCGCTCGAACAGCGCCGGGCGAGGCGGGGCGGGTCGCGCGGCGGCGCGGCCAGCCCGGCCAGGACCAGCGCTACCGGCGCAACGGGCTCGTCACGAACAGCTGCGACAGCTCCTGGCCGTAGCTGTACGCGTAGCGCTGGCCGTCGGGGTGGAGCACGAAGGTGTCGACCGCCTTCAGCCCCATGCGCGGCGGCTGGATCTCGAGGTGACGTGTCCGGACGCCGGACACCGGGTCGACCCGGTCGAGGCGGAGCGGGAGGGTGGTCGAGCGCACCACGATCGCGTCGGGCGCCGCGAGCCAGCCGCACACCTCGGTCGAGGTCAGGCCGGTGGCCAGGGTGCGGACGGCGCCGGTCGCGAGCTCGAGCACGCGCAGCGCGTGGGTCGGATCGATGTACGCGCACCGCCCGCGGGCCGGGTCGAGCGCGAACGGCCCCGCGGTGTCGGTGACGGCGACCGGCGTGGCCTCGAGCCCGAGGCGCCACAGGCGGCCCTTGCACAGCGCGAGCAGCGCGCGCTCGTCGAGCCAGCGCGCGACCACCACGTAGCCGGGCGCGGCCATCGACGGCGCGTCGCCCGACGCGGTCGAGTAGACGACCAGGCGGTCGCGCTCGTCGACGTTGGCGGCGATCCGCTGCCCCGACGGCGAGATCGCGACCGGGAAGCCGGGGCCGAGCCGCAGCCGGCGGCCGCCTTCGTACGGCACCAGGTACGCGCCGGTGCCAGTGTCGAGGTGGTCGAGCTCGCCGATGGCGACCTGGCTGCCGTCGGCCGAGAGATCGGTCACGTACGAGACGCCCGACAGCGAGCGATCGTGGTCGCCGGCCATCGCGCGCAGCCGCCAGGCGTCGATGGTCACCAGGGCGCGCCGGTCGGCCGCCAGATCGTGCATGCGCAAGCGGGTCGCCGGTGGCGCCGGGACCAGGGTCACCTGGCCGGCGAGGGTCACGTGGTACAGCACGTTGCCGAGGTTCTTCCGCGCGGCGGTGAACCACAGCGCGTCGCCGGCGGGATCCCAGGCGAGCCCGGCCACGCTGCTCCAGCCGTCCGACAGCACGCGTGAGGTCCGGGTGGCGACCTCGGCGATCATGACCTGACCGGAGTCGTCGTCGACGTTCGGGTGCCGCAGGTAGGCGACCCGGCGTCCGTCGGGCGAGACCCGCGCGTGGGTGAGCCAGCCCGCGTCTTCGACCAGCACCTGGTTGAGCGGCAGCTCGATGCGGAACCCATGCGCGCCAGGACGCACGACCGCGAGCAACCCGGCCGGCACCTTGCCGTCCGCGCCGGTCCGCGGCTGCGCGCCCGGCGTGGGCCCGTCCGGCACGAAGTCGGCCTCCTGCACGTCGTCGGCAAGCAGCCGCGGCACGCCGCCGGCGAGCGAGACCACCGCGAGGTGCCCCCGCGCGCTCTGGTGGTCGACGAACCGGTGGCCGAGGCTCGCGGCCAGCTCGCCGCGGGCCGACACCGCGAGCAGGTTCGCGCTCGCCAGATCCAGCGGGTTGGCCTCGCCGGAGCCGAGCTCGATCACCTGGATCTGCAGCGGATCGGCATCCCACGCAGCGCTGTAGATGACGCGACCGCCATCGTGGGTGAACCGCGCAGCGTAGACGCGCCCGGTGCGATGGGTCAGCGCCCGCAGCCCGAGCATGGTGGTCCCCGGCCCGACCGCGTGCCGACGGCCGAGCAGGTAGCCGAGCCCGCCGGCGGCGAGCGCGCCGGCGC
This sequence comes from Kofleriaceae bacterium, assembly GCA_046597055.1. GTDB lineage: Bacteria > Myxococcota_A > Polyangia > Haliangiales > Haliangiaceae > UBA2376. The sequence continues at coordinate 12,991 of JBKJLC010000234.1, forward strand.
CACCGAGCACGACCGCGCGCCGGGTCGGGAAGCCGCGGCCGACCGACGCGGCCGCGACCGGCGTCGCCGGGGCCGATGGCGGCGGCGCCGTCGTCGCGCTGAGCGCCCACGCGAGGTCGGCGACGGTCTGGAACCGATCGGCTGCCTCCTTGGCGAGGCAGCGCTCGACGATCGGCGCCAGCTCACCCAGATCGTCGAGCGGCGGCGGGTCGCGCAACGTCGCCGACAGCCGATCGGCGCCGGTGGCCCCGGGAAACGCGCGCCGGCCGGTCACCAGCTCGTAGGCGATCGCGCCCACCGCGAACACGTCGACGCGGGCGTCGGTCGGCGTGCCCCGCACCTGCTCGGGCGCCATGTAGCCGGCGGTGCCCTGCGCGGTGCCCGGCTCGGTGACGTCGAGCCCGATCACGCCGGCGACCTTGGCGAGCCCGAAGTCGAGGATCCGGAGGCCGTCGCGGGTGATCACCAGGTTCTCGGGCTTGAGATCGCGGTGCACCACGCCCCGGGCGTGGGCGGCGGCGAGCCCGTCGACCAGCGCGGCGAGCAGGCTGCGCGCGCGGACCATGCCGAGCCCGCCGCCGGCGAGCACGCTGCGCAGGGTCTCGCCGTCGACCAGCTCCATCGCGACGTACTGGATGCCGTCGGCCGAGCCGACGTCGTGGATGCCGACGATCGCCCGGTGCGCGATGGCGGCGGCCGCGCGGGCCTCGACCGCGAGCCGCTCGGCCTGGGCGGCGCTCTGGTGGTGGAGCACCTTCACCGCGATCGCACGTCCGAGCCGCGGATCCCAGGCCCGGTACACCGCGCCCATGCCGCCGGCGCCGATCTGCGCCTCGATCTGGTAGGGCCCGAGCGTCGAGCCGGCCAGCGCATCCCAGGTCGGCGCCGGCTCCGCGCGCACCGCCGACGCCAGCAGCGCGCTGCAGGTCGCGCAGGTCGCGAGGTGGGCCTCGGCCGCCGGCGCATCGGCGAGCGCGCCGGTTGCGAGCCCGAGGAGCTCGTCCTCGGTCAGGCAGGCGCTGGCGCTCGCAGAGGCGACCACAGGCCTACCTACCGCACTCGGGATGCGCCTGCATGGTTCGATCGCTAGTGTCGCGCGAGCCAGCGCGCGACGGGCTGCCAGACCAGCGCACGCGCGTCGTCGGCAAACAGCAGGTCGGCGTGGCCGAAGTCCTCGGCGCGACGCTCGGGACCGAACCGCTGGACGATCAGCGTCTGCACGTCGGTCGAGGCCACCTGGGTCGTCGCGGGCACGCCGAGCGCGCCCACCCCACCGGCGGCCCCGATGTAGAACAGCGGCAGCCGGATGCGCCCGAGCGGCGCGTCGACCGGCTGCGCACCCTCGCCACACAGGAGCGCGTCGAAGTCGGCGCCTTCGAGCACCGACTGGTGCGGCGTGGCACCCGCGAGCCACGCGGTCGCGGCCGGCTCCGAGGTCTCGCGCAGGCCCACCGCGGCCTCGCCGTCGAGCACCGGGGCCAGCAGGTGGTACCCGGGCGCCAGCGGCGCGAACAGGTAGGTCTGACCGACCACCAGCTGCATGGCGGCTCGATTGCTCATGCCGTCGAGCAACGGCGACGGATCGTCGGGGGCGGTGCGCGCCAGCTGGCCGGACGTGATCAAGAAGTCGTTCGGGGCGTCGATCGTCCCGTCGGCGACCCGCTGATAGGCGGCGGCGCTGTTCGCGCACGCAGCGGCCCGGGCCTCGGCCTGGTCAGGACCATAGGCGCCGTAGAAGTCGAGCGGCACCAGCGCGTCGACGTGGCGCTCGCGGGCCGGGCGCGCCGCCTCGACCGCCGCGTAGGTGTACGCGAGCTGCGCGCCGTGCGAGAACCCGACCAGCGCGAGCGGCCCGTGACCGGTGCCGGTCGCGAGGCGGGTGGCACGCGCGACCGCGAGCGCGACCCGCAGGTCCTCGAGCTCCTGGGCCACGCCCATGGTCTCGAAGTCGGAGACGTCGTCGGTGGCGCCCGGCAGCGTCCACCGCCGATCGAGGCCCCACACGTCCACGTCCTGGCCGGCGAGATACGGCGCGAGGCCGGTCACCGGCGAGCTCGGCTCGCCCCGCCCGGGCGCGAAGTTGGTGACGAACGTCGCGAAGTCGCCGTGGAGCAACATCGCGGCGTGCCGGGTCGGGCGCGGCACGAACGGCGCCCGCTCGCGCACGATGCGGTGCAGGCGGACCGCCGCGTTGGGCGTGTCGCCCACCGGCAGCACCAGCTGATAGTGATAGATGTCGGCGGTGACGTGGGCGCGGCTGAACCCGAGCGACGCGGCGCGCGCGGGCGACGTGAGCGCGGCGCCCGCGGTGGGCGCGACCTCGGTCGTCACGTCGGGGGTGACGTCGTCCGCGACGCACCCGGCACCGCAGGCAAGCACGAGAAGATATCGATACATGAGTGGCCTCCTACCGGATCGACACGGAGGCGGCCGCGGCTTGCAGGAAAAAGTGAAGCATCAGCGGAGGAGCCGCGCGACGCTGAGGGCGAGCCCACTCTGCAGCAGCCGAGCCACGCTGTCGGCGGTCTCGGTCGTGACCGCGAGGCGCGCCATCAGGTGCGCGCGCGCCGCGGTCCGGACCTGGTCGAGGGCCGCGCTGATCCAGCGCGACGCGGTCGACTCGTGCACGCGGTACAGCCGACCGATCTGCGCGAGCTCGAGCCCGTCAACGAACCGCAGCCGCAGGACCGCGCGCCCCCGATCGGCGAGCCCGGCCAGCGCGGCGGTGACCGCCTCGCGGAGCTCGCTGCGGTAGAGCCCGCGCAGATGGCGCAGCTCGGGGTCGGGCTCGCGGTCGACGATGTCGGCCAGGAGGTCGTCGGCCGGCGTGGCGCTGGCGCCGTCGGGGCGGAGGTCGCGCTTGGCGTTGAGCGCCACCCGTCGGGCGGCGATCGCGACCCACGCCCGCAACGGGCCGGCCCCGCGATAGCCCGCGAGCCGCGGCCGGTCGCCGCCACCCTCGCCCACGACCAGCCGCACCCGCGTCCGCTGACACACCTCGTCGACAAACGTGGGATCGCGGTCGATCGCGCGCGCGGCCGCGGCGATCTCGTCGGCCACGTATGCCTCGAACCGCCGCGCGGCGCCGGCATCCCCGCAGCTCACCGCGAACGCGAGCGCCAGGTCGGCCGCGTGGGTCGCCGACGCGCCGCCGGCGATCGCCGCCGCCACGTGCGCGAGCGCATCCGGGACCGAGACCCGCGGATACCTGGCGAGCGCGGCCCGGACATCCTCGGTCCATGACGGCTCGGCGGACACCGCGTGAATGTATCCGGTCCGCGCCGGGCGGCCAGGGCAGGCGCCGGCAGTGATCGGTCCGCATGCGCGGGCCCGCCCGAAACGGAAAAACGCCGCCGAGCCTGGGGGCAGGTGCGGCGGCGTGAGCGGAGGCTTACGACGAGACCGAGGTCCCGCCGTCGCGCGGCGCGATCAGAACGCGGTCGTGATGGACAGCGCGACCGCGTCACCGTCGGGCTCGCGCACGAGGACGGTCGAGTAGCTGCCGGAGTACGGGCTCTGCTCGTAGCGAACCTCGACCGGGGTGATCACCTGCGGGAAGAAGCCGTCGAGCTGCTCGATCTTGAGGTCGAGGATGAGGTCGGCCGGGTTGATGCCCTGCGGGGTCGCCGGCACCAGGGTCGCCGTGTAGCCGGGCGACGGGAGGTTCACGGTGCCCGTGACGAGGAACTTGGTGGGGCTCGGCGCGAACCGGCTGATCCAGGCGTTCCAGTCGCTGGTCTCGACCGAGATGCCAGCCGGCTCGACGTCGGCGATGCGCTTGTAGAAGTTGACCACGGTGCGAGCGGCCATGCTGCCGGCCGGGCCGGTGACGGTGTAGCGGTCGCCGACGATGATCAGCTTGTTGCCGGTCAGCTCGGCGCTGGCGGCGTCGAGCTGCTCCTGGGTCGCGCCCGAGGCGTCCCAGCCGAGCTCGGCCAGGTTGGCGGTCGCGCGCGAGTTGAGCTTGCCCTCGCGGAAGGTCGGGCACGGGGTGGTGATGCAGCGGACGCCGGTCAGCTCGACCTTGGTGAACACGCCCGACGGCACGTTCGCGCCCTCGCCGGCCCACGCCTCGGTCGGACGGAGCTCGGCGAAGGTACCCACGCCGCTCCAGTTCTTGCGGCCGATCGACGCGCGGACGATCAGGTCGCCGGCGTAGAGCGCGCTGGTGGCCTGCTCGACGCCACCGTCGTTGAGCCCGAGGCGGGCCCAGTCGGTCGACGCGGCGTAGCAGCGCTCGGCCTTGCGACCGTCGAGGCACCGGGTGGTCTCGGCGTTGGCGAGCTTGTAGAAGACGCCGCCGCACATCGGGGACGCGCAGCGGCGGAAGTCGGCCTTGACCTGGTAGTAGGTCGAGGTGGCGCCGAGGTCGGCCTTGGCGTCGTCAGAGATCTCGACGAGGTCGTCGGCGGCGAACTCGTCCTCGGTGGAGGAGGAGTCGGTGCAGGAGATAGCAAGGGGGGCCGCAAGGGCCAGAACGAAGAAGGTGCGGAACATGGTGGGAAACTCCTTGAGAGGATTTCCCCTTGAGCACCGTCCGTGCCACCTCTTGCAGGGGTAGCGATCCACGAGGCATCGCGGGGTTGTATTGCACGTTGCGCAACTTGCCGCGAAGTCAGGGGTGACACGGCAACTGCATTGGCCGGCAAGAGGCCAAGACTGCTCGCCTTTCTGGCTTGTCGAGGCGCCACCTGCGACGCCCCCAGGGTCGCAGTGTAGACCGCTCACCTCGCTCCGATCGGGCGCACCAACCGCGTGCGCTTCATCGACTGATCGAGGGCGCGGGTCCCGGCCCATCGCCGTGCGGGCCGAAGACCTCGACCTCCACGCCGTCAGAGTAGTGCACGGTCTCGAGCCGGCCGCCGGCCGGGAGCCCGGCGGCGCCGAGCAGCCCCTCGCTGCACGACACCAGGGACGCGCGTCGCACCGGGTAGGCAGTGTGATGGACCTGCCCCAGGCGCAGCGTGCCGCGCTGCTCGGCGAACAGGTGGTAGCGCTCGAGCAGGAAGTGTTCGAGCGTGCCGACCGCGGACGGGCCGAGCTCGTCGCCGACGTCGTAGGTCACGTCGAGGCGCGCGGTCGGATCGCCGGCCCGCTGCGAGCGATAGGCCACGCGGTCGCCCGCGCGCGACGCGGCCATCCGGGCGTGGAAGTACGGCAGCCCCCACAGCAGGCGTGCCGCCTTCACCGCCAGCCACGAGCTCGCCTCGAGCGAGAAGAAGTACACGCCAGGCGCGCCGCGATGGTGGACGTAGGTGCGCAGGTTGGTCTCGAGGAAGTCGAGGCCGGTCCGCCGCGGCATCCACGACGTCCGGGTCGCCTCCATGCGGAACGGGACCAGCCCGACCCAGGCCCGGCCCGCCCACAGATCGAGCTCGAGCGAGGCCGGGACCAGCGCGCGCACAGCCGCGGGCTCGAACGACCAGTGCACGAACAGGAGCTCGCGCCAGCGCTGGGTGCCGGCGGCGCGGCCGGTGGGTCGACGGGTGGGCGCCACGCGGTCGAGATCGAGGCAGTCACCCATGTTGCGGGTATCCTAGTGCGCATGGCCAGCGGATCCACGGGCATGGATGGCACCGGCGCCGCGAACGGTACCGATGACCCCGCCGAGCGGCGGACCGCCGGCTCGCCGACCCGGCTGCGCGTCGAACCAGGCGACATCACGCGAATCGCCGCCGACGCGATCGTCAATGCGGCCAACAATGCGATGTCGGGGGGCGGCGGGGTCGACGGAGCGATCCATCGCGCGGCTGGTCCCGAACTGTTGGCCGCGTGTCGGGCGCTCGGGCGCTGTCCGACCGGCGAGGCGCGGATCACGCCCGGGTTCGCCCTGCCCGCGCGCTGGGTCATCCACGCGGTCGGTCCGGTGTGGCGCGGCGGCGATGCCGGCGAGGCCGAACTGCTGGCCGCGGCGTACCGCGCGAGCCTGGAGCTCGCGGTGGCCCACGGCTGCAAGACGGTCGCGTTCCCGGCCATCTCGTGCGGCGCGTACCGATATCCGATCGAGGCCGCGACCTCGCTCGCGGTGACCACCATCCGCGCGTGGTGCGACGCTCAGCCGGGACTCGACGAGGTGATCCTGGTCGCCTACGAGCGACCGGTCGCGAGCGCGCTGGCGCACGCGCTCGGCTAGCCGAGGTCGGCTCGGCCGAGTGCCTGCGCCGCGACAGCCCGGCGCCGTGCCACAGTGGCCGTCCGGGGCGGCGCGCTGCCATGCGGCGCAGGAATAATCGGTCCGGCAACCACGTCGTCAAGGAACGATCATGGCCCACCTCCGTATCCCGCTCGTCACCCTCCTGGCGCTGGTCGCCGTGCCGATCGTCGCCCGTGCGGCGCCGATCGAACGCCGCCTGTACTCCGATGCCATCGATGCCAGCTCGTTCCTGTGGAACGACTGGAACAAGTACGTCGAGAACTACCATCCCAACTACGTCGGTGACGACGATGCCAGGACCGCGTGGGTCGAGGGTAGCGCGGGCAGTGGCGCCGGCGAGTGGGTGCGCCTGCAGGTGACGCCGCTCGAGAAGACGACCCGGCTGCGGCTGCGGATCCGCAACGGCTACCAGAAATCGAAGGGGCTGTTCGCGGCCAATGCGCGGGCCAAGGACGTGGTGGTCCGACTGCTGCCGTCGAACGTCGAGCGCAAGGCGACCCTGGCTGATCAGGACGGCTGGCAGGAGCTGACGATCGACCAGCCGAGCGGGCCGATGCGCGCGGTCGAGCTCCAGGTCGGGACCGCCTACGAGGGCACCAAGTACCAGGACCTCTGCATCAGCGACGTCCAGGTGTTCGCGACCTCGGAGACCGAGGACAACCCGGCGTTCGAGAAGGGGAAGCGCAAGGAGCTCCTGGCCTGGCGCGCGGCCCGGATGACGGCTGCCAAGATCTACAGCGCGGGCAAGGTCGCGCTGCCGCTGTACCCGAGCTACCGGGTGACCTCGACCGAGCGCGAGGTCGACTGCCAGAGCTGCGACCTGGGCGACATGCTGGCGACCGCGGCCGCGGATCCTTCCTTCAAGGAGTGGAAGGTCGCGCTCGAGGACGCACGCGGCATGGTCGGCGACCTCGACCGGCTGCCGCAGGTCCAGCTCGCGCCGACCGCGAAGATCGTGCTGCCGGTGGCCGACGGCTTCGAGCGCCCCACCCTCGACGAGATGTATGAGGGTTGGTACCAGAACAACGAGCTCCGGCTGCCGTTCATCGCCTCGGCGTCCATCCTGATGGCCGAGCAGCTGCGGGTGCTCGAGGTGAAAGGCACCCAGACCCCGACCGCCTTCCGCGACGCCCACGACCGGCGGTGCAAGAAGGACGTCACCTGGGCGAAGCGGGTGCCGTCGCCCGAGCAGACCGGCCCCGAGCAGGTCCGCGCCGTGGTGATCGGACGATGCGGCAAGGTCGAGAGCCGCGATGGCTACGCCGCGGCCACCGGGCTGCAGCTGCTGGTCTACGGGCGCGATGGCCGTCTCGCGCTGGTGGTCAGCGAGGGTGCGATCGATGCCTACCGGTGGACGATGGACGGCGAACGAGCGATGGTGAGCGGCGGCCACGCGCTGCTCCGCCAGGGCACGGAGCTCGACGCCGTCAAGACCGCGCCGTGACCCGGGCCGGCTGGGCGCTGGCCCTGGCGTCGGTGGCGGCGCTCGGCTGCCGCCCATCACCGCCCGCCCCCGCGAGCGCCGTGGCGGTCGCGCCAGCCTGGCAGGTCCGCGGATCCGGCGGGCGCGAGCCGATCGAGCTCGGCACCCGCGACCCGGCCCTGGTCGACGCCACCCGGTGCGCGGGCTGCCACGCCGCGATCGCGGCCGAGTGGAAGACCAGCCGACACGGTCAGGCCTGGACCAATGGCATCTTCCAGCGCGAGTACGCGGCGCGGCCGCAGCCGTGGTGCGTGAACTGCCATGCACCGACGCCCCCGCAGCAGGCCGAGCTCGCCGCCGGCGGCCACACGCTGGCCGACCAGGGCATCGGCTGCGCCGCGTGTCACGTCCGCGCCGGGCGGCTGGTCGCCGCGCGCCGGCACGCCGGCTCGCCGCACGACACGATCGTCGATGCCAGCTTCGGCTCGCCGGCGTACTGCGCCGACTGCCACGAGTTCACGTTCCCGGTGCTGTCGGCCGATGGACGCGCGCTGGCGATGACGTCGCATCCGATGCAGGCGACGGTGAGCTCGTTCACGGCCGGGCCGCACGCGCGCGAGCCCCGCGGGTGCCTGACCTGCCACGACTCGAGCCACGGCCACGGGTTTCCTGGCGGCCACGACCCCGGCATGCTCGACACCGCGCTCGACGTCGTGTGGTGCCGGCGCGGCGGGCAGCTCGAGGTCGCGGTCGCCAACGTCGGCGCCGGCCATGCGGTGCCCACGGGCGACATCCACCGGCACCTGCAGCTCCGGGTCTGGCGCTCGACCGCGCCCCACGGGCTGTGGGAGGCGTTCCTGGGCCGCCGGTTCGAGGACGCCGACGGCGGCGGCAAGCGGACCTCCTGGGACTCGACCATCGCGCCGGGCAAGCACCGCCGGTTCGAGCTCGAGATCGCCGCGCTCGCCGGCGATGACCCGGACGCTGATCCGGCCGAGCCGATCAACCTCGAGCTGACCTACGTGTTCATCGGTGACGAGTTCCCGCGGCCGGGCCGGGCCCCGAGCGAGCCGGGCACCGCGACGGTCGTGCGCTGGCGAACGCCGCTGGCCGCGATCGCGGTATGCGCACACTGAAGCCATGTTTATTCGTCGTCCGCATGAAGTTTTGCTTGCCACGTTGGCTCTCCGCGAATAGTTTGTTCATCGAGCGAACGAACTTCACGGGCCCCGGCCCGCGCGCTCGAGCTGACGATGCCGCACGCCGTCCCACCCCTGCTGACCGCCGATGCCGCCGGCATGCGCACGCAGAACGCGACGCTCGTGCTCGGCCTGATCTGGCGTGAGCGCCACGTCTCGCGCGCCGAGATCGCCCGTCAGAGCGGGCTCAGCCCCTCGACCGTCGGCGCGATCGTGGCCGAGCTCGACCGCGCCGGCCTGGTCCGCGAGATCGGCGCCGGCGTCTCGCGCGGCGGTCGGCGGCCGATGCTGGTCGGCTTCCGAGACGACGCCTACACCCTGGTCGGGGTCGAGCTGGGCGCGACCCACGTCTCGGCCGCGCTCACCGACCTGCGCGGCAACGTGCAGGCGTTTCGCGAGGTCGGCGTCGCGGTACGCGAGGAGCCGGCCGCGGCGCTGGCCGCGGCGCGCGAGCTGGTCGAGGAGTGCCTCACCGCGGAGCGGGTGTCGTTGCGGCGCGTGGTCGGCATCGGCGTCGCGGTGCCGAGCCCGGTGCATCCGCTGCGCCCCGGCAAGCTGTCACCGCTCATCTTGCCGGCGTGGCGCGACTTCGACGTCCTCGACGACCTGTCGACCGCGTTCGAGGTCCCGGTGCTGGTCGACAACGACGCCAACCTGGGGGCGCTGGCCGAGCGCTACTGGGGCGCCGGCGCCGACGGCGCCGACCTCGCGTACATCAAGGTCGGGACCGGCATCGGCTCGGGCCACATCATCCGCGGCCAGCTGTACCGGGGCGTGGGCGGCACCGCCGGCGAGATCGGCCACGTCGCGGTCGATCCGCGCGGTCCGCTGTGCGTGTGCGGACTGCGCGGCTGTCTCGCGACCTTGATCGGCACCGAGGCGCTCCTCGCGCGCGCCCGCACCCTGTGGGGCGCCCGCAAGCGGCGCCCGACCGTGGCCGACATCGTGACCGGCGCGCGCGCCGGCGATCCGGTCGCCCGCGGCCTGATCGACGAGGTCGGGCACCAGCTCGGCATCGTCGTCGCCGGGCTGCTCAACGTGATCAACCCGGCGATCGTCGTGTTCGGCGGCGAGCTGACCGGCGTCGGCGACCTGCTGCTCGATCCGCTCCGGGTGTCGATCCGGGCGCGGGCCCTGTCGACGTCGGTGGCCGAGACGCAGATCGTGGCGAGCCGGCTCGGCGCACGCTCGATCGCGGTCGGCGCCGCGACGCTGGTGCTCGATGCCGCGCTGACCGACCGGAGCTTCTTTCCCGGCCCGACGTCCTGATTCCGCTCGACCAAGGAGGATGTGATGCGCACCAGCTGGCACCGGTTATCGTCGGCCCTGATCTCGCTCGGCACGCTCGCGCCGACTGGCTGTGGCCCCTCCACCGGGACCGCGGTCGGCGCCGGCCCCGACGCGACGCCGATCGGCGTGGACAGCGGCGCGCAGCCGCCGACCGGCGATGGCTGCAGCGTGTTGCCGGTGACGGTGCGGGACTTCCGCATCAGCCACCCGGACTTCGAGCACTTCCGGTCGGACGCGGTGACCACGGGCCTGGTGTTGCCCACGCTCGGCGCCGACGGCACCCCGACCTACGCGCATGCCGGCCCGACCCTCTGCACCACCGGCCCGGCCGAGTTCGCGAACTGGTATCACGACGTCGCCGGCGTCAACCAGACGATCCCCAGCACCGTCGAGCTGCGCGAGACCAGCCCCGGCCTCTACGTCTACGAGAGCGCCGCCTTCTTTCCGATCGACGGGCGCGGCTTCGGCAACGAGCAGCTCATCCACAACTACTCGTTCACGACCCAGATCCGCACGACGTTCCAGTACCTCGGCGGTGAGTCGTTCACCTTCCGTGGCGACGATGACCTGTGGCTGTTCATCAACGGCCACCTCGCCATCGACCTCGGCGGCCTGCACCAGCGCGCGACCGCGACGGTCGACCTCGATGCCCAGGCGACCGCGCTCGGCCTCGAGCTCGGGCAGACCTACCCGATGGACATCTTCCAGGCCGAGCGGCACACCGACGAGTCCAACTTCCGGATCGAGACGACGATCGCCTGCTTCATCGTGCCGTAGTCCTTGCCCGCGCGACCGGCGGTCAGCCGGCGACGGCCGGACCGCCCCAGGCCCGGAAGAAGCGGCGCTCGCGCACGCTGCCGAGCAGCGCGGTGTTGAGGCGCAGGATGCGGAGGTCGCCGAAAGGCGTGCCCGAGCCGGTGTTGACGATGAAGGCGAACGACAGGTCGCGCTCAGGATCGGCCCAGGCCCCCGACCCGCCCCAACCGAAGTGGCCGAAGGCGCGCGGCGGCACGCCGCGGAGGCTGCCGACCCGGTGGTAGCCGAGCCGCCAGTACATCTTGAAGACCGTGACCTGGTCGTAGCCGTAGCTCTGGATCTCGGTCGCGCGCGCCACCGTGGCGGCCGACATCAGCCTGACCCCGTCGAGCTCGCCACCGTTGGCGAGCGCCGCGTAGAGCCGGGCCAGCGAGCGCGCGGTGAACAAGCCGTTGGCGGCCGGGATGCACGCGCGCAGGACCTCGTCGGACGAGAAGTCGAGGCCGGAGATGCCGCGCGGGGCGAGCGCGGCCGCGCTGCGCTCGAAGTCGACCGGATGCCCCACCGCGCGCAGGGCCCGCTCGATCAGGCCGAAGACCGCCTTCTGGCGCTGGCGCGCTCGGTCCGGCCGACCGGACGCGCTGGCGCCGGGGGCGCGGCGCACGTGGCTGCCCATCAGGCGGGCGGCGCGGTGGAGCTGATCGGCCGGCGCACCGATGTAGCAGCCATCGAGCCCGAGTGGGCCGGCGATCTCCTCGGCCAGGAACTGCGCGATCGGCCGTCCCGACACCCGGCGAACCAGCTCGCCGATCAGGTAGCCGTAGGTCAGCGCCTGGTAGGCGCTGGCGCCGCCCGGGACGATCGCGGCCGGCGCCGCGGCCACCGCGGTCGTCATGTAGTCCCAGTCGAGCATGCGCCGGGCGTCGTCGACGAGGTCGCGGATGTTGAACAGCCCGGCCTGGTGGCTGAGCACCGCGCGCACGGTGATGGCGCCCTTGCCGGCCTGGGCGAACTCCGGCCAGTAGGTCGCGACCGGCGCGTCGTAGTCGATCAGGCCGCGATCGGCCAGCATGTGCAGCGCCGTGGAGATCACGCCCTTGGTGGTCGAGTACGACACGCACATGGTGTCGCGCTCCCACGGTGCGCCGCTGTCGGTGCGCACGCCGCCCCAGAGATCGACGACGCAGCGGCCGCGGTGGTACGCGCAGGCCGCGACCCCGCCGCCCATCCGGTCGAGCTGACGCTCGAGCTCGCGCTTGACCGACTCGAACCCGGGGCTGGCGTGTCCGTGAAGCACCGAGTCAAGAGTGGCACGAGCCGGGCCGGCGACAACCCGCCGCGCTCCAGGAGCCGTACTCCATGGATCTTCGGCAGCGAACAGACCCCGCACCGGACTCGTGCCCCCGGACCCCGGCATCATTGTTGACCGCTTCGCTCCGCTCGCGGGGGGCTATCGGAGCGCCGCGTAATCGAACAGGGTGAACCGGTAGCGCTGCTGGGCGCGGATCCGGGTCGCGATCAGCCCGTGCAACGCGTCGTCCCAGGTCGTGTACGTCTCGATGAAGCGGTCGGCGGCCGGCTTGTCGCCCTGGCGCTGGAGCTCGAGCACCTTCGCGAGCAGGCCGGCCACCACGTCGTGGTAGCGCGCGTAGTCGATCGCCAGCGTGCCGGCCGCGACGTCGAAGCGCAGCAGCTTGTGCTCGAGGAAGTAGTTCCACTGGATCAGCTGCATCGTGTTGTACGGCTGGTCGCGGCGGGGCCGGTTGTTCTGCAGCACCCGCAGGATGCCGCTGGCGTACACGCCGCGCAGGCCGGTGGCGTCGTAGTAGCCGCTGGCGTGCAAGGCCCGGGCGACGAACAGCGACACCAGATCGGACTTCATCTCCTCGAGCACGTTCGAGTCGTCCTCGAGCGCGCTGTCGAGATCGCGGCCGTCCGCGGTGGCCTCGACGCCGAGGTAGTGGCCGACCTCGTGCCACAGCGTCCGGTAGAAGCCGCCGTCGGCGGTCAGCTCGGCGGCGTGCGCGGGCGCCACCGCTGCCTCCCACACCCGGTCGCGCTCCACGAACAGGTCGGGGTCGCGCATGATGTTGCCGCGCAGCAGGATCGTCCGGCCGTAGCGCCGCGCCAGGTAGGCCTCGTTGGGCAAGATGGTCGCGGTGTTGCCACCGCGGGCCTGGCCGAAGTCGGCGATCACGTCGTACACGCCGACCGGGATGCGTTCGCGGACCCGCTTGTGGTGGGCGTACGGCAGCGCGTCCTCGAACGACTGCAGGCTGGCCAGGGCGGCGACCAGCGCCTGGCTCTCGGCCGGTCGCCGCACCAGCAGGCTCATGGCGAAGAAGGTCTTCGACCCGTACAGCTCGTCGTCGTAGGTCTCGTACGAGCCGATCTGCGCGTTGAGGTGCACGAAGTTCGCGGTCACCCACGCCGCGTCGCCCGACTCGTAGTCGTCCGACAGCAGGTCGCGGCCGCGATTGCGCAGGTAGCCGGCGAGCTCGGGGTCCTCGGCGGCGACCAGGTCGGCGGCCTCGAACAGCAGCGCGTGCGCGCGCACCAGCGCGTCGGCGTAGGCGACCGAGTAGGGCACCGCGATCAGCCCGTCGGCGGCGCGCAGCCGCTCGCGCAGGCCTGGATGCAGGGTCGCCAGCACCGGGTGGCGATCGAGCGCGGCGAGGTCGGCGGTCAGCTCGGCGCTGCCGGACCGCCGCACCACCGCCCGCGGGGCGAGCAGCGCGTCGCGCGCCTCGGGATGCGCGGTGAGGAACGTCTCGATCTCCGCCTTGGTGATCGCCCATGGGTAGACGGTCTTGCCGGGCTGCACCGGGTCGACCGGCAGGAACGCGAGCCGCTCGTTCTCGAGGGTGGTGGCGATCGGTCCCTGGAACAGCCGGTACAGCGCGCGGAGGTTGTCGGCACCCGGACCCTGGTACGCCGCCAGCGCGGCGCGCGCCGGCGCCGCCTGCCGATGGCGCTGCTCCTCGTAGAGGTGCTGGAAGATGGCGCCAACCTCGAGCAGCTTGGCCAGCGCGGCGCGCTCACCGGGCCCGAGCTGCCCGAGCTCGGGCGCCAGCGTGACCCGCATGGTCTTGTCGACCAGCGGCTTGCTCGCCGCGACCGACCAGGCTGCCGTGAGGTCGAGCGCGGCGGCCGGCGCGGGTCCGGCGCTGGGCGCGGGCGCGGGCGCGGGCTTCGGGCCGCACGCGCCCAACGGCGCGAACGAGGCGAGCGCGGCGCACGCGGCGAGCGCGAGCCACCGGGCGCGCGCGCGGAGTGGACAGTCGAGAGGAGCGTGATGCACGGGAACGCCTTTCGCCGCAGCGAGGTGGTCGGCGCACGCACCGGGCCGGCGCGGCGCCGCACCCTACCACCGGGGCGCCCGGCGGCGGCCGGCGCTGCGGCCGTCGCGCGACCTCGTGCTACCAACCACGCGAGTGGTTCATCTGGCTTGCGACCGCGCTCCTGCTCCTCGTGGTCGCCGGCTGGTACCTCCGCCGGCGCGTGCTCGGGGCCGCCGCGACCCTCGGTCTGGGCTCCCGGGGCCGCGCCCGGCACCACCACGCTGATCGTGACCGCCGGCATCGGCTACTCGATCGTTCCGTTCCGCTACGCGTCGGTGGGCTCGGTCGAGACCATCGACGTCGTCTGGTGAGGGCCCGGTCAGCGGACCGAGGCCGCGCCGCGCCGGCGCCGGCGTCCGCGCAGCGCGAGCGCCACGCCGAGGACGGCGAGGCCACCGAGGTCAGCCCCGCCGCCGGTCTGGCAGCAGCCGCCGGTCGGCGCGCCCGAGCCGTCGCCATCGGGATCGACGCCCCCATCGCCATCGGCACCGGGCTCGTCCCCGGCGTCGGTCGGTCCGCGCCCGACCAGGCGCACGATCAGCGGGCGGTTGTTGCCGCAGTCGTTGAGGTGGACGAGGCGCACCACGTGCGCGCCATCGACGCCGGGCGGTAGCGCCTGGCCAAACAGCGGCACGACCACGGTCCCGCCCGCCTCGTCGAGATCGCGATGGGTCAGGTAGCGGACCGCGCGACCGTCGACCTCGACCCGCACGCCCTCGTCGAGCCCGGTGACGTGCAGGTCGACGAACGTCTCGGCCAGCACCTGCGCGCGCGGGAGCTTCACCTTCGACTCGTGGACCGAGAAGCTTGCCCGCTCGCCGCAGGTCGGGATCGCCACCGGCGCGACCAGGCTGGCGACCTCGGCGTCCTCGATCCGCACCGGGGTACCGCCGGCGACCGGCGCAACGGTCTGCTCGAACCACAGGAACTCGGGGCTCTCGCCGCTGATGGTGCCGACCGCGCCGAGATCGATCGTGGGCAAGGTCGGCGCCGAGCGCCACGGCGTGACGGTGACCTTGCCGCGCGCGTCGCCGAGGTCGGTCGGCGCCGCGACGCAGCACGCGGCCTCGGCCACGGTGCCATCGGGGCACGCGCCGGCAGCGCCCGGCAGGATCGCGCACCGGGTCATGCCGCAGGCGTCGTGGGCGCCCGCGGTCACCGGCAGCACCGGCAGCGTGTCGGTGCAACCGAGCAGCGCGAGGTCGACGACCGCGTCGGGGTCGATCGTCGACGACACCCAGCCGTCGATGGGCGACGCCTGGTAGTACTTGTCCTGGAACCAGTGGCGCGCCAGCAGCGCGCCCTCGCGGCCGCTGGTCAGGGTGCCGCTGCCGCTGCGACAGCGAGCGACCACGGCGAGCACGTTCTCCATGTCGACCCCGACATCCTCGAACCAGTCGGGCGACCAGGTGCCGACATCATTGCCGTACATCACGTCGCACATCGACGCGTCGCTGGCGTACATGCGGCGGGGGTCGGCGACTGGATCGCCGCCGTCGAACACGTCCTCGACCTCGACCGGACCGCCACACTCGGCGGCCATCACCACCTGGCCCAGGCTCATCCGCGAGATATGCATGGTCAGCTCGCGCTGCGCACTGTCGGCGAGCTCTGGCACCGAGGCGGCGAGGTGCTCCTCCGAGTGGTCGCCCCACATCACGCCGCGATCGTAGAGCGAGCCATCCAGGCGCCCGCCGCCGTTGTTCAGCGCGTTGTGGACGCGCATGCGCTGCGTGATCGAGTTGGTGGTCTGCCAGTCGAAGCCGCTGTCGTAGGTGCCAGCCGGATTCCAGGCGTGGCCGATCGCGGCGGCGTCGGTGAGGTAGTGCTGGCCCCAGCCCTCGAGGGTGTACGCGGCCTCCTGACACACCGGCTGGCGGTTGTGCCAGTACCGTCGGGCCGCCTCGACCGCGAGCGCGTGGTAGTGCGCGTAGTGGAACGCGGCGAAGTCGCCGAAGTGGCTGTTGTTCATCCGCAGCGTGTCGAGGCAGTCGAGGTAGCCGATGCTGTTGAAGAAGTCGAAGCGCTGGTCATCGACCGGCTCGCCGTCGACCACGCCCTCGGCGTTCCACAGCAAGCTGCACGACCGGGTCCCGAGCACCGGATCACCGGTGAGGAAGGCGATCAGCCCACGCCCGAAGTCGGGCGCCGACACCCAGTGCCCGAAGGTCTGAGGCCCGGTCGCGGCCGACAGCACCGGGAGCCGCTGGCCCGCGGCGCGACCCTCGAAGGGCCCTGCGATCTGTTGTCCGAACCGGACGTGCTCGGCGGTCGCCCAGCCGTGGGCGCGGCCCGGCGCGACGACAGCGAGCGAGACGGCAGCGAGCGTGGCGGCGAGGCGAGCGCGGTGGTGGAGCATCGGTGCGGCGTACCCATCTTGCAGATCGCGAGGCCGCGTTGCGAACCATTTCTGCGGTGCGGATGCCTACACACGGTGGCCCCCCTGGTCGCTATGCCGCCGCTACCCGGGGGCTACGCCAGCCGCCACTGGACGGGCCTCAGTCCGGGTCGTTCGCGTCGGCCTCGGCCTCGGCCTTGGCGTCGTCCGCGAGCGCGGCCTCGGTGGCGGCGTCGTCGAGCACGGCGTTGATGTGCCGGAACAGCGCGCGGCCGGCGCCGGGCGGCTTGCCGGTGGTGCGCTCGGCCCGGGCCTCCTCGACCAGCCGCGGCAGCGCCTGATGGCTGGCGGTGCGGAAGCTGGCCCGGAACGCGGCGGGCGCGTCGTCCTCGTCGAGCAGCCGGGTCCGCCAGCGCTCGGCCTGGTGCAGCCGGCGAGGATCGCCGACGCCGGTGATGCGGATGTTCTCGAGGCGCGCGGCGAGCGCCGCCAGGTCGATGCGGCGCAGAGCGCCGGCCACGGTGCGCTCGGCGCGGCGGCGTGCGACCAGGGCGGTGACGGCGCGAGCCTTGATGATGACCTCCAGGAGGTCTTCGTCGAGGCCCAGCTTGGCGAGCGAGGACGGCTGCAGCCCCATCAGGTCGTGGGCCAGCTTCTCCGAGCTGTCGCCGGCGTCGCGCCGCTCGCGGCGCGCCACCTGGCGTTTCGTCTCTCCGTCGTCACGACCGGTCATCCCGGCATCATGACCCAGGTTGCCGCCGGCGCGAACCGGCCGGGGCGGCAACGCACCGCCACCGCGGGCTCCGCGGAGCCGCGCCGCCTCGCGACGCGCGACTCAGAATCAGATCAGAGGAGCTCGGCGAAGGTAGTCGCCGAGGCGTCGCGCGGGCCCGGGGCCGCGGCGTCGACCGTGAAGGCGCGGGTCAGGAGGTGGTCGCCGGTGGTCGGGTTCCACAGGCCGTCGTTGGCGAGCTGGATGGCGTAGCGGGCGTCGCCGGCGAGCGAGGCGTCCTCGTCGGGGAGGCGCAGCGACAGCGCGTAGGTGCCGGCGGCGAGGTCGGCCGGGAGGCGCAGGCGCGCGGTCACCTTCGAGGCCTGGCCGGCGGTCCAGCGGCGGGCGTCGGCGCCCGCGAGGCGGACCACGTGGCGGGTCGTGCCGTTGCTGAGGACGATCTCGATCGGGCGCTGGTTGTACGGCGACGCGAAGCCGCTGTTGTGGAGGTCGAGCTCGAGCGCGAGCTCGCCGCCAGGCGCCACCGACTCGGTGTGCGTGACCCGGTCGAGCGCGAAGCGGTAGCCGAGGCGCTGCTCGATCTCGTCCTGACACCCGCCGGCCTCGAACGCCGAGAGGACGGCCTGGTTGTACTCGCGGTTGAGATACGACCAGTGCTGACCCGCCATCGCGGCGATCGCCGACGCGCAGTTGGTCTTGGGGGTGTAGACCGCGCAGGTCTCGCCGCCGATCGCGGTGTAGCGCCCGTCGTCGGCGACGTACGAGGTCCAGCGGTCGACCGGCGACGCGAAGGTACCGAAGTCCGACGCGCTGGCCAGGAAGCAGTCGTTGTGGTGACCGAGGCGGGCGCGCTTGGTACCGGTGAAGGCCTCGGTCGCGTCGACCGCGCGGCCCGCGTAAGCCGCCTTGTACATCGGGGTGCGGACCTGGAGGCCCCGCTTGGCGGGGAGCGCCGCCAGGATGGCGTCGAGGATGGCGCCGCGGTCCGCGTCGTTCTCGAGCCCGTTGGTCGAGCCGTGCCACTCGCCCCACGCGCCGATGAAGCCCGCCTGCATCACCGTGATGATGTCCGCGTGCTCCTGCAGCAGCGGCCGGAGCTGCGCGATGTGCGCGAGGATCTGGGTCTTCGACGCGTCGGCGGCGAACGCCGCGTTGTACGTGAAGCGGAGGATGACCTTCACGCCCGCCGCGCGCAGCCGGTCGAAGCCGGCGTCGATCGAGGCCAGCACCACGGCGTCGAGCGCGCGGGTCCGGTAGTCCTCGAGGTTCACGATCGCGATGGCGATGCTATGCCCGCCGCGGCGGATGCGGCTGGCGTCGCCGGCGCCGCGCAGGTTGTACCCGACGTAGAAGCCACGCTCGGGGTTGACCAGGTCCGCGCCCGACTCGGTGAACGACAGGACCGTCATCGGGCCGGCCGCGCTGGAGCCCTCGTGCGGCTGGCCCGACCCCTCCGCCACGTCCCCGCTCGCCTCACCACTCACGTCATCGTTTCCGGTACCAGTGATTTCACCAGTGCAGGCGCCGAGGGCGAGAGCAGCGAGCGTGAGCCGGAGCGTCGCGAGGAAATCGTTTCGCATTGAGGCCACGTTAGGGCCGGCGGATCCGGGCAGCGACGTGTGATTTCGCCGACCTGGCCTACGTGAGGAGGTGGTGAAGGTCGTATGAGCCCAAACGATAACCTTGTATGTGCGACTGGCTCTGACGAATAGGTCCTAGGTCGTAGGACGGATGACCACGTGCGCGGCACGTTTTCTGCGAGGGTGACCGAGTGCGATAGGACGCACCCGAGCAGAAGTCGCAGGTCTGTTATCGCACTCTGTGGTTGCAAAAAAAGTCGCGCCACCTGCCCGCGGCGCGCTCAGCCCGGACGACGACGCCCCCACGATTGATCACATTTCGCCATGTGATCGAACGCGCTCACCCTTTCCCGGTGTCCCTGAGCCGGCGCCGCAGGCGCCGTGTCGAAGGGGGATCAGCGCGCCAAGGTGCCGCCCGTCGCTCCGACGGGCGGCCCTGCGACGGCGGGCTCGCGTGCGCGCGCCCTGGCGCAGGCCACCGGGAAGATGGGTGGGATCCAGAGGGCAGACGCCCAGGGTTGTGGCCCGCGCTCCTCGACCGGCCGGCCCTTCGACTTCGGGGTCGCAACGAGCCCTTCGCTCAGGGACACCGGGAAGATGTGGCGGATCCCGAGCGACGCCCCGGGACCGCATGCGTGGTGAAGGCCGAAAAAAAGTGCGCCGCCCGGTCTGGCGGCGCGCGACACCCGTCCACGCTGGCGAGCGCTTGGCTACGGCAAGGTGAGGGGCGCGGCCAGATCGGCGGCGGCGATCGACGCGCCGTCGAGGCTCTTGATGAACTGCACGAGGTCGTCGATCTCGGCCTCGGTCAGCGCCGGCACGAACTCGAGCTCGTTGAGCGGATCGACCCGCCCGGATCCGCCGCTGAAGTGCGCGATCACCTCGCG
>JBKJLC010000215.1:0-23848 GCA_046597055.1 Kofleriaceae bacterium
CTAGACGGCATGGCCCAACCTCGGGCCGAGCACACCAGTCGCTATCGCCTCGAAGCCAGGCCGCGACCCGCTTGGAAGCGGTCGGAGGCCGAGGGTGTCGCGTGGATGCACGAGTGCCGATGTGTCCCGACCACTTGCGGCACTGGGTGCAATGGCACGCATCCGGCGGTTTCAGGTCCCCGGTCACCGCGATCCGCACCGCGCCACACATGCACGAGGCCTTACGCATGGCGCGTGACTACCACGGGTCGCTGCGGGCCGCGACTGGAGCATCTGCATCCGGCCCGCCGCGTCTCGGCCCGCTGCGGCGTACACCGGCCACGCCCGGGCCCTGTAGGATGCGCGCCATGGGCCAGCTGACCGAGTTGATCGACGACGAACGAACCGGCGTGAAGACGATCGCCGGGTACCTCGACGGGCTCGATGGCGTCGCGCGGTGGCGCGAGGTCGGCGCGCTCGGGCGCAGCCGCCAGCGCCTGCTGTACGAAAAGGCGGCGCTCGGCGAGCCGATCGACCTCGGCCACTTCGTCGGCGACGCCGCCGTGCGCGAGGAGGTCATCCACGACGGCGCCAACACGCTGCCGGTGCCGGCGCCGCTGCGTCGGTTCCAGAAGCGGTTCTGCTGGCCGGCCGGCGACGGCCGCGCCCGCCTGTTCGGGTACAACGAGGGCGTCACCCGCCGCGTGATCGGGCCCGGCTTCTTCGTCGCGGTGCCGACCGACGGTCGCCCGCACTGGACCGCGCGCGGGCCGGTCGTGGTCGACTACTTCCAGGTGCCCGACGGTGAGGTCGCCGCCAGCTGGCCCAAGGTGGTGCCCAACACCCGGGGCCTGCAGCGGTTCGTCTACGACAAGACCCGTGACTTCATGCGGCGTGTGTCGAAGCACGTGTCGATCGGGGCAGCGTTCCGGGGCGAACGACCGCTCGACCACTATTTCGTGCTGTCTCGACGGGCGTGACCGATGCCACCGGCGCGGCTACCACCGGCGCCGGCGCCGGCTTGCGTGCCATGCGCGCGATGCGGCGGAACACGCTGGTGAGCTGGGTCCGCATCGGGCCCTGGTTGTAGGGCAGGCCGTAGCGGCGGCAGATCGCGCGGACCTCGACCGCGATCTCGGCGTAGCGATGGGCCGGCAGATCGGGAAACAGGTGGTGCTCGATCTGGTGGCTGAGGTTGCCCGACATGAGGTGCATCAGCTTGCCGCCAGTGAGGTTGGCCGAGCCGAGCAGCTGACGCAGGTACCAGCCGCCGCGGGTCTCGTTGACCAGCGAGGCCTCGTCGAACAGCGCCACCCCGTCGGGGAAGTGGCCGCAGAAGATGACCGAGAACGCCCACAGGTTGCGCATGACGTTGGCGGTCAGGTTGCCGAGGAGCACCGGGACGAAGCCGGGCCCGGCCAGCAGCGGGAACAGCAGGTAGTCGCGTGCGATCAAGCGGCGCCCCTTGGTCAGCACGCTGCGCAGCGCCTCGTCGAAGTCGGCGCGCGGCTTGCCGGCGCGCATATTCTCGAGCTCGAGGTCGTGGAACGCGACCCCCCACTGGAACACGAACGCGAGCGCGACCGTGTAGGCGAGCTGGTAGCGGTGCAGCGGCTCCCACGGCTGATCCTCGCTGATGCGGATCTGGCCGTAGCCGACGTCGCGATCCTTGCCGACGACGTTGGTGAACGTGTGGTGCAGGTAGTTGTGCGAGTGGCGCCACTCGGTGCCCGGGCACGCGTTGTCCCACTCGAAGGTCTTGCCGTCGAGCGCGGGGTCGCGCGTGAACTCGTACTGGCCGTGCATGACGTTGTGGCCGATCTCCATGTTGTCGAGGATCTTGGAGAGGCCGAGGAGCGTGGTGCCGGCCAGCCAGGCGGGCGGCAACCAGCCGGCAAACAGGAGCGCGCGGCCGGCCAGCTCGGCGCGGCGCTGGAACTTGATGACGCGGCGCAGGTAGGTCGCGTCGCGCTCGCCGACATCGGCCATGACGCGGGCGCGGATGGCATCGAGCTCGCGCCCGAACGCCTCGAGCTGGGACGGCGTGAGCTGCGGAATCGTGGAGGTGGACATGAAGGCTCCCGAGGAAGGGGGTCAGAGATCGAGGGTGACGTCGCCGACCGGCGCGTTGACGCACAGCGAGATGGTCTCGCCGGGTGACGCGGTCAGCTGGCCGGTGCGGAGGTCGCGAACGGTGCCGGCGGTGAGCCGACACCGGCAGGTGCCGCAGATGCCCATCCGGCACCCGGAGGCGGGCGACATGCCGGCCGCCTCGGCCTGGACCAGGATGGCCCGGCCGTCGTTGGCGATCGCGCCGCCGCTGCGGCCGAACCGGATGAGCCCGGTGCTGGTCGCGGTCGGCGGCGGCGACGGGGGCGCGAAGTGCTCGAGGTGCAGCCGACCGGCGAGGCCGAGCGCGGTCCACGCGGCGGTCGCGGCGGCGGCCAGCGCCGGGGGCCCGCACACGTAGGCCTCGGCGTCGTCGAGGTCGGGGATCAGCGCGCGCAGGCGGGCCGCGTCGAGCAGCGGCGCCGGCGTGGCGGTGTGGGTGAGCTCGACGTGCAGCTCGAGCGCCGGGTGGCTGCGCGCGAGGCGGCCCAGCTCGGCCGCGAAGATCACCTCGTCGGCGTGGCGGGCGTAGTGGAGGAAGGTGACCCGCCCGGCGTGGCCGTCGGCGAGCAACGTGCGCAGGATCGACATGCACGGCGTGATGCCGCTGCCGCCGCTGACCAGCACGATGCGCCGCGGCGCCGGCGTGGGCACGACGAACTCGCCGGTCGCCTGCGACAGCACGACCACCGCACCGGCGGCAGCACGGGTCAGCGCCCAGTGCGAGACCAGCCCGCGCGCGTGCCGCTTGATGGTGACGTGGATGCGGTCTGGATCCTGGCGCGGCGTCGACGACAGCGAGAACACGCGCGTGTGGCGGACGCCGTCGATCTCGACCGAGAGCGCGACGTGCTGGCCGGCCTGGTAGCCGCGCCACAGCCGGTTCGGCTGCAACACCAGCGTCGCGGTGTCCGCGGTGTCCCGGCGGACCTCGATCACGCGCGCGCGCACCTCGTTGACCGACCACAGCGGGTCGAGCTGCGCGAGGTAGACGTCGATGCCGTGCGGCATGGTGAGAGCCGCCACCAGGCGCGAGCTCAGGACCTGACGAACTGCTTCGGTGAACATGTGTACACTGATAGCGCGCCGCGTCGACTCAGTCAACACGTGTTCACCGACCCAGCGTTACATGTTGAAGTCTAGGTGGTTACGTGAGACCACTTCCTTGATACACGTTCACCCTCGCCTCCTGGACCACCTGTGGCCACCGCACGCGACGAACAGAAGCTCCGTACCCGCCAGGCCCTCCTCGACGGCGCGCTGCGCCTGATCGAGAAGGACCACACGTTCTCCATGCTCAGCCTGCGCGAGGTGGCGCGCGAGGCCGGCGTCGTGCCGACCGCCTTTTATCGCCACTTCACCGACATGGGCGAGATGGGCCTGGCCCTGGTCGACGAGGCGTTCCGCACCCTGCGCGAGCTCATGCGCACCGCGCGCTCGAACCCGGCCATGACCGAGGACATCATCCGACGGTCGGTCAACGCCTACGTCGACCACGTGCTGGTGAACCGCAGCCTGTTCCTGTTCGTCGCCCGCGAGATGACCGGCGGCCGCAAGAAGATGCGGGCGGCGGTGGCCGCCGAGCTCCGCCTGTTCGCGAGCGAGCTCGCGACCGACCTCGGCCGCATGCCGCCGCTGCGGGCGTGGACCAGCGAGGACCTCCACATGATCGCCGGGCTGGTCGTCGGCGTGATGCTCCAGGCGGCCAACGCCATCACCGAACTCCCGGCCGGCCGGTCCGACGACGAGCGCGGCCTCCGCCGCACGACCGAGCAGCAGCTCCGGCTGATCTTCCTCGGCGCCCGGCTGTGGCGCAGCGGTCAGCCCGCTCGCGACGAAGGCTAATTTAGCTGGCCAGAACGCGACCCACGTGCAACACGTCGCACGACGCACGCCCACGCCTTGAGCCCGATGATCGCGAGCGCAACCAAACGCGCCGCGCTAGATTCGATGGTTCATGCGAACCGCAACCGTCCTGGCTGCCGCCGTCCTCGGGAGCGGCTGCGACGTTGCCGAGAATTACCTCGACCCGGCCGGCCCCCGCTACGCGGGCGACTTTCACGGCGGACGCCCGACCCCGGTCGGCGACGAGCTGCTGGTGGTCACGTACAACCTCCGGTACGCGATCGCGATCGACGTCGCGATCGCCGCCCTGGGCCAGCCGCCGCTGGGCGGCGCCGATATCGTGCTGATGCAAGAGATGGACGCCGAGGGCACCGAGCGCATCGCGGCGGCGCTCGGGCTCCATTACGTCTACTACCCGGCGTCGATCCACACCAACGGCCGCGACTTCGGCCCCGCGGTGCTGAGCCCGCACCCGATCATCGCGGACCACAAGCTGGTCCTGCCCCACGTCGATCCGTCCGATGGCCGGGTCCGGACCGCGACCGCGGCGACGCTCGACCTCGGCGGCACCGAGGTGGCCGCGTACAGCGTACACACGTCGATCGTCGCGCTCGGCCTGGGCGCGCGGCTCGACCAGGCGGCGGCGATGATCAGCGACGCCGCGCCGACCGGGCCGCTGGTGATCGGCGGCGACTTCAACACCGGCGATCCCGGCTCGGTCGACCAGACCGTCGACCTGTTCGCCGACCGAGGCCTGGCCTGGGCCACCGCCGGGACCGGCGATACCGGCCAGCGCAACGGCGTCCGCTTCCTGCTCGACTTCGTGTTCGCCCGTGACCTGCCCGCCCGGACTGCCGGCGTCTTCACCGGCGAGGCCGGCAGCGATCACCGACCGGTCTGGGCCCGGGTCGCGGCGCCGTGACCGCCGCGACTCGCGCGGCCACGCTCGCGGTCGCGATGGCAGCGACCGGCTGTGCCAGCCACGCCTCGCGGCACGGCGCGACCGTCGTCGCACCCGGTCGGTGGCAGACCGTCCTCGCGCTCGATGCGCTGGTGTTCGAGCACGGTCGCGACTACGCCGTGTATCCGGCGCCCGAGGTCGCGGTGCGACGCGGGATGCAGGGCTGGGACCTCGGCGGCAAGCTCGGGGCCGGCAACGCCGAGCTCAGCGCGCGCTTCGCGCTCCGGCGCGGCGGCCCGGTGGTGGTCGCGCTGGTCCCCGGCGTGCGGTTCGCGATCGCGCTGCTCACCAACAACGGGACCGACCTCGTGCGCGGCACTGGCTTCGGCCACGTGGTGCTCGAGCGGGCGCTGACCGCGCGGCTCACGCTGGTCACGACCGCGACCGCGGCGATCACCGCGGCGGGACCGATGACGATCACCTCGGGCCGGGCCGGCGACACCCGCGCGCTGGCCGAGCCGGCGCTCGGCGTGGGCCTGCGCCTCCGGATCGGAGGACGCACGCTGTGGCCCGAGGCGACGGTCACCCTGCCTTACCCGATCGGCGACGGGCTCGAGCGCCCGCTGATCCAGGCCGGCATCGCCGTCGAGCTGTGACCAAGGGCTGGCAAGCCCTAAGACGCCCTAAGACTGGGGCGCCTCGGGCAGGCGGCGGACCTCGAGGTTGCCGCTGTCGAGCTGCAGCACGAGCCCCCAGTGGGTCCCGTCGCTGGCCTTGAACTTGGTGGCGTGGTCGCTGTTGGACTGCGCCTCGGTGATCAGGAACTTCAGGTAGTCACGGTGCGTGGACACCAGCTCCTTCAGCGCCGCGATGCCGTCGGGGTCTCCCACCAGCTTCATCACCTGCCAGCGTAGCGCAGCCGACCGGCGCGCGCCGGGTGGGAAATGCCGAGCGGCCCCGCCGCGCAATCAAGGTTGCACGGCGAGCACCGCGGCGCCGGTCAGCACCGCCGCGCCGCGCGCCGGCAAGGGGAGCGTGATCCGGCCAGCGGCGACCGTGAGCGTGCGCCCGCCAGGGTCGAGCCGGTCGACCACGGTGCCGCCGCTGCCGACGCCGAGGCTGGTGAGGTCGAGCTCGACGGTGCGGGCCGCGCCGGCGCGGTTGATCGCCACGATCACGGCCTCGGTCGCGGTCACCCGCGCGAACGTGAGCACGTCCTCGGTGACGGTCAGCGAGACGTAGCGCCCGCGGCGCAGCGGCTCGAGGTCGCGGCGCAGGCGGCCGGCGCGCGCGACCCGATCGTACAGCGCGACCTGGCGGGCGGTGCGCCCGGTCGGACCGGTCCACATGTGCCGGTTGTCGGGGTCGGCGCCACCGTGCTCGCCGTACTCGTCGCCGTAGTAGAGGAGCGGCGCGCCCGGCACGGTCAGCATCCAGGTCAGCGCCAGCGCGACCCGCTGGTACGGCAGGTCGGTGGTCGGCGCCGTCGGCAGGCCCTGATCGGGCCACTTGTGGTGCACGAGCGGATCGGCCGAGCCGTACTGGGCCAGCGAGGTGATGCGCTCGCTGTCGTGGCTGCCGATGAACGGCGTCATCACCGCGTCGACCGGATACTGGGCCAGGCTCTGCCGGGTCCAGTAGTCGAGGTGCAGCATGCCCTTGGCCTCGTCCGCCCAGACCCGGTACGCGCTCGCGTGATAGAGGACGAAGTCGAACTGGCCCGACAGCGCGTACGGGCCGAGGTAGCGGGCGATCGTCTGGTACTCGGGCAGGTTGGCGGCGAGCTGATCGCCGGCCCAGCCCATCGCGGTCTCACCGAGCAGGAAGTACTCGGTGCCGCCCTGCTCGAGCTGCTCGTGGATGCGGGTCGACAGGTTGACGATCGCCAGATCCTCGACGTGCTTGACCGCGTCGACCCGCAGGCCGTCGAGGTCGAAGCGCTCGAGCCACCACAGCGCGTCGGCGACCATCTGTTCGCCGGCGGCGCGGTTCCTCCAGTCGACGTCGGGCAGGTACGGCTTGAACGAGCAGTCGAGGCGGTGCTCGGTCCAGCCGCAGCCGGGCTGGCCGCACTCGCAGCCGACCCGGAACCACTCGGGGTGGGCCGCGTAGTACTCGTGGCCCTGGTGGACGTGGTTGACGACGTAGTCCATGAGCACGCGGATGCCGCGGCGGTGGGCGGCGGTGACCATCGCGTCGAGATCAGCCTCGGTGCCGAGCCGCGGGTCGATCGTGCGGGCGCGCACCGGCCAGTAGCCGTGATAGGCGCTCACGCCGCGGCCGCCGTCGAGCTCGACCCGCGGCGTGTTCTCGACGAACGGCGACAACCACAGCGCGCGCACGCCGAGCTGCTCGAAGGTGCCGTCCTCGATCGCGGCGGTGACGCCGCGGAGATCGCCGCCCAGGTAGTCGGCGGTGGCGGCGGCGGTCGCCTGGCGCGGCGGATCGTTGGCCGGCTCGCCGTTGCGGAACCGGTCGGTCATCACCATGTAGACCAGCGCGTCGCGCCAGTCGTACCGCTGGGGCTCGATCCAGAACGGGACCCGCACCGGGGCGGCGCGGGCGCCGCCGGTGTCCTCGACCTCGACCAGCAGCGTGTGCTTGCCGGCGGGGAGCCCGGCGAGGGTCACGGTCAGCTCGCCGTCACCGATCACGACCGAGGCCGGGGTCAGCCCGCCCTCGAAGCCGACCTGGGCGCGGACGCCGCCGGTCGCGATCGCGGTCCCGCTCGCGCCGCGCCACAGCCGCACCCGCGTGACCGCGCCATCGGCGGTGGTGACGTGCGACGCGACCTCGAGCCGCGGGGTCATGCAGTCGTCGACCCGCCGGCCCGAGTTCTCGGTGCCGCCCGCGTACGCGCGGTACGGGTTGCCGGGGTCGAGCATCCACTCGACCGCGCCGCCGGGGCGGGTGACCACCAGCTTGTAGGCCCACATGCCGGCGGCGAGCGGGCGCTCGACGACGTACTCGCCGTCGGCCTCGGGGTCGGCCATCGGGACCCGCGTCGTCCAGTCCCACTCGCCGACCAGCTCGACCGCGGTGACGGGCGGGATCGGCCGGTAGCCGAAGCGGGTCTGGCAGCTTCGCATCGGGGCGGTGACCTCGCTGCCGGGGGCCGCGTCGGTGCCGTCGCCGAGCGCGTCGTCGGTGGCGCCGGCGTCGTCGTCGACGTCGACACCAGGGTTGCGGCTGGAGGCGCACGCCACGACGGTCGCGGCGAGGACGGCGACGAGGATCGGCTGTACGCGGTTCACAGCGTCGACCCCAGCAACGCGAGTGCCACGCGCTGCCGGGCCCAAGCCCGCGGAACCACCCGGTCGCTCGCGCCGGTCACGTTGCCAAATGCAACGGCGTCAAGAAGCGGCCGGTCGACAGCGCCCCGCGTGGGCCTCGCCGGCGACGAGGCGCTGGCCGCGCTCGCCGCCGACGAGCCCGTCGCGCGCGTCCTCGGCCCGGTCAGGCCGCGAGCCGGTCGAGGAAGCGGCGCGCGATCAGGTACGCGTCGCCCGGCCAGCGCGCCGACACGTAGGCGCCGTCCTCGACGACGAACGCGGCGCGGTCGTCGTCGCGGGTGCCGCGCGCGGTCATCGTGCGCGGACCGCGGACAAACTCGCCGTCGGCGCCGACCGCGGCGCGGACCTCGTCCTCGACGTAGGCCGGATAGGTCCGGTAGTAGCGACCGAGCTTCCAGAACGTGAGGAGATACGCCGAGCGCTCCATGTACTTCGGCAAGCAGGTGGTGCGCCGGCCGTGCAGGACCGAGCGGCCGGTGGCCGGGTCGAGCGTGCGCGCCAGCGGCAGCACGCCATGACAGATCGCGCCGACCGGCCGGCCCGACCGCCAGGTGTCGGCGATGATGCCGCGCACCGCCTCGCTGTCGAGGTACTGGCGCATGCCGGCAGCATGGCCGCCGGGCAGGAACAGGCCGGCGAGGCGGGCCACGTCGAGGTCGCGCCACCGGCGCGGCGCGCGGAAGCTCGCCGCGGCCTCGAGCTCGCGGTA
Source organism: Kofleriaceae bacterium (assembly GCA_046597055.1). Lineage (GTDB taxonomy): Bacteria > Myxococcota_A > Polyangia > Haliangiales > Haliangiaceae > UBA2376. Next base: position 8,837 of record JBKJLC010000215.1, read on the forward strand.
GCAAGCGATCGCGTCGTCGCGCGCGCCGAGCTTGCCGAAGATCACGCCATCGAGGAGGCGGGGATCGGCGGCCGGGGTCGCCCCGTCCTCGGTCGCGAACACCACGGCATGACCGGCCTCGGTGAACAGCTTCCACGGCACCGCGACCTCGGTGACGTCGAAGTCGCGATCGGGCAGCGGGATGAGGATCGGGCCACGTGAGGTCATGCGCACCGTCAGGACTGGAGGTCGACGTCGGCGACTGCAGCGCGCAGCCAGGCGAAAGTGTATGCCGCCCCGCGCGGCATGACCTCGAGGCCGGGCGTGGTACCCGACGTCATGGTCCGCCTCGCGTCGCTCGTCCTGCTCGCCAGTCTTGCCTGCACCCGCCCCGACGCGGTCGGTCCGGTCGGTCCGGTCGGTCCGGTCGGTCCGGTCGCGCCGGTCGGGCGGTTCACCGCGACCGACGAGGCCGCGGTGCGCGCGGTGCTCGCGGCCCAGCAGGACGCGTGGAACCGGGGCGACCTCGAGGGCTTCATGGCCGGGTACCTGCGCGGGCCCGCGCTGGTCTTCACGTCGGGCGGCAACGTGCGCCGCGGCTGGGACGAGACCCACGCCAAGTTCCTCGCGCGCTACGGACCGGCCAAGGACACGATGGGCCGGCTCCGCTTCGACGTGCTCGGCGTGCAGGCGGTCGGCGCCGACGGCGCGGTCGTGCTCGGCCGCTGGCAGCTCGACGGACCGGCCGCCGGCGCCGGGGTGTTCTCGGTGATCGTCGAGCGGCGCGCGGAGGGCTGGCGGGTGATCCACGACCACACCTCGTCCGACCCGGCGCCGGCCCCGCCCTCGCCTTGATGATCGTTCACTGATCCGCGCCTGATAGGCTGGCGCGATGTCGCTCGAGACCGCGTTCACCCGTCACGCCGGCATCGAGGTGCCCCTGATCTGCGGCGCGATGTATCCGTGCTCCAACCCGGAGCTGATCGCCGCGGTGTCGGCCGCGGGTGGGCTCGGCGTGGTGCAGCCGATCTCGATGTCGTTCGTGCACAAGCACGACCTGCGCGCCGGGCTGCGCTGGATCCGCGCGCGCACCGACAAGCCGATCGGCTTCAACGCGATCGTCGAGAAGTCGTCGCGCGTGTACGAGGATCGGATGCGGAAGTGGGTCGACATCGCGCTCGAAGAGGGCGTGCGCTTCTTCGTCACGGCGCTCGGCGATCCGCGCTGGGTGGTCGAGAAGGTCCACGCGGTCGGCGGCGTCGTTTATCACGACGTCACCGAGCGCAAGTGGGCGGTGAAGGCGCTCGAGGGCGGCGTCGACGGGCTGATCTGCGTCAACCGCGACGCGGGTGGCCACGCCGGCGCCCGCTCGGCCGAGGCGCTGTGGACCGAGCTGTCCGATCTGAGCGTGCCGCTGGTGTGCGCGGGCGGGGTCGGCGACGAGGCCGGGTTCGTGCGCGCGCTCGACCTCGGCTTCGCCGGCGTCCAGCTCGGCACCCGCTTCATCGCGTCGGACGAGTGCAACGCCCACGACGACTACAAGCAGGCGATCCTGCGGGCGCGCGCCGAGGACATCGTGCTGACCGAGCGCATCTCGGGCGTGCCGGTCGCGGTGATCCGCACGCCGTACGTGGTTCGGGTGGGCACCGAGGCCAGCGCGCTGATGAAGCGGGCGCTGCGGCATCCGCGGCTCAAGCACTACGCGCGCCTCTACTACACCGTGAAGAGCGTCTTCGAGCTGCGGCGCGCCTCGCTGCAGGGCGTGAGCTACAAGGACTTCTTCCAGGCCGGCAAGAGCGTCGCCGGCATCGACCGGGTCGAGCCCGCCGGCGAGATCATCCGGAGGTTCTCGGCCGCCGCGACCGCCCGCCGCGCGGCGTGACGCGCGTACAATAGGCCCGTGCCCGACGCTGGACCTGCGGAGCTCGAGCAGCGGATCGCCGCGCTCGAGCGCGAGAACCAGACCCTGCGCGACGCGGGCACCGCCCTCGAGGCCGTGCTGCAGACCCCACCCAACTTCCTGGTCCGGGTCGGGCTCGACGAGACGCTCCGCTACACCAGCCTGCTCGCGCCCGGCCACACGCTCGAGTCGGTGATCGGCACATCGATCTACGCGTACGTGCCCGCCGAGTGCCACCAGGTGGTGCGAGCGTGCTTCGCGCGCGTGCGCGCGACCGGGCTGCCCGACGCGTACCACACCCTCGCCGAGGTCCAGCCCGGCGACGTCCGCAACTTCTACACGCGGGTAGGCCCCATCCGGGAGCACGAGGAGATCGTCGGCTTCGTCCTGGTCACGACCGACATGACCGAGCTGGTCGAGGCCCGGCGCGAGCTCGAGCTTCACCAGGCCAAGCTCGAGGTCGCGGTCGAGGCGTCCGGCATCGGGTTCTGGACCTGGGATGCCGCCACGGACATCGTGACCTGGGACGACGCGACCTGCCGCGCCTGGGGCGCCCGCCGGGCCACCGCCCCGACCCGCTTTGCCGACGTGATCGCGCGCGTGGTCCCGGCCGATCGCAAGGTGCTGCACGATCGCATGGCGGCCGCGATCCCGACCGGTCGCTTCACCGGCCTCGAGTTCCGCGTGGTGACCGACCGCCGCGAGGTGCGCAGCCTCATGACGAGCGGCGAGATCAGCGCGACCGAGACCGGTCGCATCGCGACCATGCACGGCGGCATCCTCGATGTCACCGAGCGCAAGCGCCTGGAAGACCAGCTCGGCCAGGCCCGCCGGCTCGAGGCGGTCGGCCAGCTCGCGGCCGGCGTGGCGCACAACTTCAACAACATGCTGGCGGCGATCATCCCGACCGTCGAGCTCGCCGCGCGGCGCGCGCCCGAAGCGGCCGACCTGCTCGGCATCGTCCGCGAGTCGGCCGAGCGCGCCGCCAGCGTCGTGCGCCAGCTGATGCGGTTTGCCGGCCACCGCCCGCCGGCCGCCACCCGACCCGAGTCGCTGACCACGATCGCGGAGCGCACCGTCTCGCTCGCGCGCGCGATGCTCGAGCGCCAGATCCAGATCGTCTTGCGGACCGCGCCGGGCCTGGCGGCCGCGGTCGATCCCGGCGAGCTCGAGCAGGTGCTGATGAACCTGGTGCTCAACGCGCGCGACGCGCTGGTCGACACCGATCGCGCGTCGCGGATCGTGATCGAGATCGACGGCGTCGCGTCGGTGGACGGCCCGCAGCCGGCCGCCGACGGGAACTGGGTACGGATCCGTGTGCGCGACAACGGCGTCGGCATGGACGACGAGACGCGGCGGCGCGCGGTCGAACCGTTCTTCACCACCAAGGCGACCGGCAGCGGGACCGGGCTCGGGCTGTCGAGCGCGTACGCGGTCGTTCGCGCGAATGACGGACAGCTCACGATCGACTCCAGCCCCGAGGACGGCACCGTGGTGACGATCCTGCTGCCGGCGGTGCCGGTGGTCGAGGCCGCCGGGTCGCTGTTCGGCGAGCACCTGCGGGGTCGGGGCGAGCGGCTCCTGCTGATCGACGATGACGCGCTCGTGCGGTCAGCCCTCGCGCGTGTGCTCGACGAGGCCGGGTACCACGTCACCACGATGGGCGATCCCCGGGCGGCGGTCGCGGCGTACGAGGGGGCCGACTTTGATGTGGTGCTGCTCGACGAGTCGATGCCCGGGCTGACCGGGACGCAGGCGCTCGCGCAGATGGTGGGGAAGGATGCCGGGCTGCGGGCGATCTCGCTGTCGGGGCTGGACCGGCCGATCACGGGCGCGAAGGCGCACCTGCTGAAGCCGGTGGCGGTGGGGGAGCTGCTGCGGGTCGTGCGGGGTGTGCTGGATATGCCGTAAGAGGGCGGCAGCGGCAGCGGCAGCGGCAGCAGCACCAGCGCGTCGGGAGCCAACGAGCCCCGCTCGCCGAGCCGCCGCTCGCAGCGCGGTCGGGCCCAGAGCCCACGTGGGTGTGACCGCAGGCGGAGGCGTCACGGAGGTGGACGGCGCAGCCCCCAGAGCAGCGCGATCATGCGGCGGGCGGTGCGATGGATCGCGGCCACGTCGCCGACCCACCCCCAATCATCAGCGGCCTCGAGTGCGCCGCGGACCTAGATCGGCGTCATGGCGCCGGATCAGACCCACGATCGGGCGCAGCTGACGCATCAGCTGCCGGCTCACCGCGAGCGCGACGAACTTCTCCTCGGTCGCTTCGTCGTCCCTGCCAGTGTCCGCGCCGGCGAGCGCGGCCACCGGCACCGCCGGGCTCCGCGTCCGCGTCGACCACGACGGCACCCTCGGTCGCCGCATCGCCGCCGCCCACGGGCTCGGGGTGCCGTTCGTCGCGGTGGTGGGCGCCGCCGAGGTCGCCGCCGGCACCGTCGCGCTGCGCGGGCGCGAGCGCCAGGAGGGGCTGGGGCTCGACGCGGCGATCACCGCGCTGGTCGAGCGCTGCGCGCCGCCGGCTTGATCAGACCGGGAGCCAGGACGACGCGGGCAGCAGCATGCCGACGAAGCCGGGCGTGCCGCCGATCGAGCCCTCGCCGAGCCGGACCTCGATGAGGAGGTCGCTCATCGTGGGCGCGCGCTCGGTGGCCGCGCGAAACCGCGCCGCGCAGGCGACCGCGCGCGCGCGCAGCTGCTCGTCGTCGAGCTGGCGGCACAGGGCCGCGACCTCGTCGAGCGTCGGGTCGGGCGCGGGCAGCGGGTACAGGAAGGTCGGGCCCTGGCTGGGCCGCAGCACCGCCAGAAACCCGTGATCGAGGAAGCAGGCGATCGCGAGCGTGGCGATCTCGTGCAGCGTCTCGAGGGCGCGCGGGCCGGCACCGACGTCGATCGCGCGCACCGCCACCGTGACCGACAAGGCAGGGGTCGGTCCAGCCAGGGTCCGCACCGGGATCCGGGCATCGGCGCGCTCGAGCACCTGCTCGATCACCAGCTCGCTCAGCGCCGGGCCCAGGGGACCGTGACGACGCGGATCATCGACGGTGGGCTCGTCGAGTCCGATCGATTCCGCGCGGGCACTCACGAACCACAACGCTTGCACGGGACGTACCGAGGCCCACCGGCAACCAACGGCCAGTATTGGCACGGATGCGGCCCCGGTGAGACGCCGTATCGACGCATAGAAAGCGAGCCAGCTTGCCCCGATCTGGCGACTCGACTGGCCACCGGCTCACGCAGGCGCCGCCACCATGTGGGTGCCGGCGTGGTCGATGATGAGGCCGCGCGCGCCGGCCTCCAGCGCCGCCCGGTGTCGGTCTGGGACCCGCAGCGCCCGGTCGAGCGCCGGATCGACGACCACATACACGGTCTCGGCGGTGGCGAGAACCGCGCCATCCGCCCAGCGCGTGAAAATCGACGCCAGTGTGAAGGAAGTGGTCCCCACCCGTGCGGTGGTGAGGGCCGCTTGCAGCACATCATCGAAGCGGGCGGGCGCCTTCCACTCGATCAGCTGGCGCACCAGCCGCCAGTCGATGCCGGCGCCGGCCAGGTCGACGCCTCCGAACAACACCCGGGTGTACTCGGTGGCGGCGATGTCGATGTAGTCGGCCCAGCGCGCGTTGAAGACGATCTTCTGGGCGTCGCACTCGCCGTACCGGACCCTGAAACGAAATCGGAAGGGGGAAGCGTCCACGCGCGCATCCTACTGCCGCGCCGTGAGGGCGGTGGGGCGGGTCCCCCCATGGTGGGGGAGAGATCCCCGGCACGCGGGCAGGACCTACATGTCCAATCGGGGTGTGGCCACGACTTGCGCTGGTGGCACGACCGTTGCTGCCCATCTGGTCTCGGGAGGCCAACATGTATCGCTACGGCGACGGGACTCCGTTCCCATTCGAAGAGAACTTCATCGACATCGTCGTGGCTGCGGTCGACGCAGCGGCGTCGACGTTCGCAGCCGCGGCCCAGCTCGACAGCCTGCGCCAGAAGGCGCAGCTCGCGCGGCGCGACGCTGACGACGAGGGCCGGCGCCTGACCGCGCTCGAGCAGGCGCTCACCGGCGCGGCCGGCACGGCGGGTCCATCGCTCGGCAAGGACGCGACGCTGACCCAGCAGACCGCGCAGCGCGCGCTCGACGCCGCCAAGCATGCGATCGTCGCGGCCCGCGCCCAGCTCGACAAGCGGGTGGCCGCGGCCGCCGCCGAGCCTCGGGTCGATCGCGCGATGCAAGCGGCGTTCGCGGCGGCCGCGCGGTTCTTCGATCATCACGAGCTCCCGCGCACGAGCTGGGACTGGAAGTGGGTGAACGACGAAGGCGCCGAGGCCACCGCGCGCAGCGGACGCTTCGCGGTCACCTACGACCTGATCGAGCCACCGTGGTCCGCGCCCGCCCGCATCGGCGCGCTGGTCCCCCACCTGAGCGTCCGACTCCCGCGCAAGCGCATCTTCGGCAAGCCCGCGCCCGCCAAGGTCTCGCTCGACAAGGCCGGGCTGGTCTCGGTCTCGCGCACCGGCGACGCGATCGTGCTCGGCGTACGCGAGCTCGCCAGCAAGCCCTCGGGCGGCTGGCGCATCGCCTTCTCGCACGCCGGCGCCGCGGTCGGCACCTGCACCCCGCTCGACGCGGCGGGCCAGCCGATCGGCGCGGAGATCGAGATCGAGGGCGACAACGCGTCGTCGCTCACGCGCCTGATCGACGCCGTCATCACCGCGATGGACGGCGTCCTCGCCCGCCGCCGCACCCGCGACGTCACCATCAACAAGGTCGCGCTCCGCTCGATGTCCGACCCGGCTGAGCCGGCCAAGGCCATGCTCGATCTCCTCGCCCCGACGATCCGCACCCTGTGCGCCAGGAGCGGCGCCGCCGGCGAGCTCGTGCTCAAGAAGGACATCGCCGACGGTCGCCGCGAGGAGCTGTTCGTCCCGCGTCAGCAGATCGCGCAGAAGTACATGACGCTGCCCCCCGAGTACCGCCGCCTCTTCGAGGCCGCCGGCCTCGGCCGAGAGCTCGCCACCGACCTCGACGTCGACGTCATCGAAGACATCGCCACCGACCGCCGCCCGCCGCGCGCGCCGCCGCCGCCACCGCCACGCATCCCAGCGGCCGGACCTCACATGCCCACCCTCATGGTTGCCCCGGCGGCCTGAGCCGCGCGCGGTCCCCTCTCCCTCCTCCCATCCCGTACTCTCCCCCGGTGCCCGCCACCGCCGACCTCGACGCGATCGTCGTCGGCGCCGGCCTGTCCGGGCTCGTCTGCGCACACCGCCTCGCCGCGGCCGGCGCCGGCCTCCTCGTCCTCGAGGCTCGGGTTGCCCCCGGCGGCCGCCTCCGCTCGATCCGCCTCGACGACGGTGGCACCTACGACCTCGGCGGCCAGTGGCTCTCCGACGGGCAGCCCCGCCTCGCCGCGCTCGCCACCAGCCTCGGCATCGCCACCGTCCCGCAGTACCGCGACGGCGTCGCGGTCCTCGCGCTCGCGGCCGCGCCACCGCGCCGCCTGCTCTCCCGTGCGCTCGCCGCGCTCACCCGTCGCCGCCAGCTCGCGGTCCTGTCGCGGCTGCTGCGCCAGGCCGGCCGCGCCCCCGATCCCGCGTGGGACACCGACAGCCTCGGCGCGTGGCTCGAGCGCACGATCGCCGACCCCGCCGTTCGCGAGCAGGTCACGCTCCACGCCGAGCTCACCTTCGCCGCTGACCCGCACGACCTGTCGCTCCTCGGCTACCTCACCGACCTCGCCGCCCAGGACGGCGCGGATCCTTTCACGGCGAGCAATCGCAGCACGGACGGCGGCCACGAGCGCCGCTTCGTCGGCGGCGCCCGGCGGCTGCCCGACGCCCTCGCGGCCTCCCTCGGCGAGCAGGTCTGCCTGGCCACGCCGGTCCGCGCGATCACCGCCGCGTCCGATCACGTGGTCGTGACCACCGATCGCGGCGAGCTCCGCGCCCGCCGCGCCGTGGTCGCCATTCCCCCGGCCCGCGCCGCCGCGATCACCTTCACCCCCGCGCTCCCGGCCCGCGCCGCCCAGCTGCTCGCGTCGTCCCGACCCGGCGCCGTCATCAAGCTCGTCGCCACCTACCCACACGCCTTCTGGCGCGCCGACGGTCTGTCCGGTGAGGCCTACCAGACCGCCGGGCTGGTCCGCGCCACGGTCGACGGCAGCGCTCCCGACGGCGGCCCCGCGCTGATCGCCTTCGTCGTCGCCGCGGCCGCCGCACGCTGGGACGCCGCCCCCGAGCCCGCCCGCCGCGCCCAGATCACCGACGAGCTGGCCACCCTGTTCGGCCCGGCCGCCGCCGCGCCCACCGCGCTCGCGGTGATGGACTGGGTCCGCGATCCCTGGACCGGCGGCTGCGCGGCGACCCTCCCGCCCGGGGCCGCGCGCGCCGCACCCGCCTGGCGAGGCCCGTTCGGCCGCATCCACGTCGCCGGCACCGAGAGCGCCGCGTCATGGCCGGGGTTCATGGAAGGCGCGATCGAAGCGGGCGAGCGTGCGGCCCGGGAGGTCCTGGCCGCCGCCGTCCCCTGATGAGCGCGCGCTACGGCCCGGGGTCGCCGCCCCCGCCTCTCGCACCTCAACCCCGCGAAACCACGCAGGCCAAACCGGAACCATCTTTGCTATCTCCTCGGGCATGGCTCTCTCGATTCCCGATGCGAGTGGTGTGCTCATCAAACCTGCGCGTCCCGGCGCGTCGCCCGGCCGGGCCGCGGCGCGCGGCGAGACCAGCGGCAAGAAGATCGCGTTCAGCGTGCTCGGGGCCGCGGCCATCATCGGCGCCGCCGGCGCGGGCGGTCTTTGGTGGAGCATGCGCGCTGGTGGGGGTGGGCCGCCGGGCGTCGCCGCCGCCGCCGTCCCGTCCCGCGATCCCGACCGCGCCAAGCTCGAGACCGAGCTCGCCGACGCGCGCGCCGCGCTGGCGACCGAGAAGGCCGCCGCGGACGAGCTGCGCAAGCGCGAGAAGGCCAAGGCGGACGAGGCGACCGCGCTCCAGGAGAAGCTCGCGCTGGTCGTGAAGGGCACCGGCGAGGTGACCCAGAACGGCAACGAGATCCACCTGCAGCTGGTCGACAAGGTCCTGTTCCGGGTCGGCGAGGCCGAGCTCACCGCGACCGGCGCGGCGGTCCTCGCCAAGGTCGGCATCGCGCTGAACGACATCCCCGACAAGCAGATCTGGGTGCAGGGCCACACCGACGACACCCCGATCCGCGCCCCGCGCCCCGCGCCGGCCACCAAGGCGACCAAGGCTGCGAAGGCGACCAAGGGCGCCAAGCCACCGGTCGTCGAGGACGCGCCGCGGTTCCCGTCGAACTGGGAGCTGTCGTCGGCGCGCGCGTTGACGGTGGTCCACTACCTTCAGGACCAGAGCAAGGTCGATCCGCACCGGCTGGCTGCGGTCGCGTTCAGCGAGTACCGCCCGGCGTCGCGCGCCAAGGCGAAGAACCGGCGCATCGAGATCGTCCTCTACCCGAAGCACCAGCTCGCCAAGGACTGACCCGCTCGCGCTGCGCTCAGCTCAGGCCGGCAGCAGCGGCCGGAGCGCGTCCTCGAGCGCGAGCGCGCCGCGGATCGGGCGCGCGGCCCCGCCTTCCCACCGGACGGTGCCAGCGATCACGCCTGCGTACATCTCGCGGTACAGCTCGGCGAAGGCGGCCGAGAGGCCGAAGCCGGTGAAGGTCGACACCACCGCGTCGAGCGGCGCGTCGTGGGCGGCGACCGGCCGACCGGTCAGCTGCGCCAGCGCCGCGGCCACGTCGCGCGGGCTGTAGTCGCGGGCGCCGGCGAGCTCGATCACGGTGCGGCCGCGGCCGCCCTCGATGAGCGCGGCGGCGGCGGTGCGGCCGATGTCGCGGGTCGCGACCATCGGGATCACCTGCGCCTGCGGGATGAACGTCGGGAGGATGCCCTGGCCCAGCGCCCCGAACCCGCCCGCCCAGTTCTCGAGGAAGTAGGCGGCGCGGATCGCCGTGAGCGGCGCGCCGGTCGCGGTCAGCGCAACCTCGGCATCGTACGCCGACCGGATCGGGCCGGTGCCGGCCGGCAGGTGGGCGCCGATCGACGACAGCAGCACGACGTGCGGCTTGCCGGCCGCGGTCACCGCGGCGGCGAGCGCAGCGATCAGCCCGCGGTTCTCCTCGAGCGGCGCGGTCGAGGCCGGGCGCGGCGGCACCAGCAGGTACACGCCGGTGACGCCGGTCAGCGCCCGGGTGAGCGCGGCCGCGTCGTCGAGCGAGGCGACCGCGACCTCGGCGCCACGGGCCTGCCACGGCGCGCCCTTGGCGGCGTCGCGGACGATGACGCGGACCGGCTTGCCGGCGGCGAGCAGGGTGTCGGCGACGACGGTACCAGTGTGACCCGAGACTCCAGCGATGGCGTACATGATGAGCTCCTCTGCGTTTCCGAGATGACGGCGTGGGTGGGTGGGAACCAGGCCATCATGGCGATCGCGACGCCATTCGTACAATCGATGCTATTCATTCGCATCATGCACGAGACGCATGCCCTGGCCGGGGTCGATGTCAACCTGCTGGTCGCGCTCGACGCGCTGCTGACCGAGCGCCACGTCACCCGGGCCGCGCGCCGGCTCGGCCTGACCCAGCCCGCGGCCAGCCACGCCCTGGCCCGCCTGCGCGCGCTGCTCGACGATCCGCTGCTGGTGCGCGGCGGCGATGGCGGGCTCGCGCCGACCCCGCGCGCCGAGGCGCTGGCGCCGGTGGTGCACCGGGCGCTCGCCGAGCTGGCCGCCGCGGTGCGCGGCGCCGACGTCTTCGATCCGGCCACCGCCCGCCGCACCTTCCGGCTCGGCACCGGCGACTACGCGGAGCTGGTCCTGCTGCCCCAGCTGGCCGCGCGCCTGGGACGGATCGCGCCCAGGGTCGATCTGTTCGCGACCAGCCCGCCCACCGACGCGCCCGCGGCGATGGCGCGCGGCGACCTCGACCTGGTGCTGTCGCCGCCGCAGCCCGACTGGACGACCGGCTGCTACACGCGCCACCTGTTCGACGACGACTTCACCTGCGTGGTGCGGAAGGGCCACCCGGTCGCGGCCCAGCGGCTGACCGTCGCTCGCTTCTGCGCCCTCGACCACCTGCTGATCGCGCCGCGCGGGACCTCGGGCGGCTTCGTCGACGACGCGCTCCGCGCGGTCGGTCGCGCCCGCCGGGTCGCCGTGGTGGTGCCGCACTTCCTGGTCGCGCCGCACGTGGTCGCCGCGACCGATCTGATCCTCACGCTCGCCTCGCGCATGACGGACCGGCTGGCGAGCCCGCTCGGCCTGGTCACCTTGCCGCCGCCGGTCGAGCTGCCCGGCTTCGCGATGCACCTGGTCTGGCACCAGCGGACCCACCACGACGCTGGCCACCGCTGGTTTCGCGACCAGGTGGCCGCGGTGGCCGCCGAGCTGGCCTGAGGCGAGCGAAGCGAGCCGGCTCTGGCCCGTACCGAGCGGGCGCGGGCTCTGGTCCGCGGCCGATCGATCGAAAGGGAGGGTGGGAAGCGAATGCTTCACACCCTCTGAGCCGCGACGACCGGCGGCGCGGGCCGCCGGCTCACTCGGCGGCGAGGAACGAGATCAAGCGCCAGCCGGTCCCGCGCAGACCGAAGCGCGCGACCCAGGTCCCGGACGGGGCGGTCGCCGGACACGCGACCTCGGCGCCGTCCTTCGCGCAGCCCGCGCCGATCGCCTTCGTCATGTCGGCGAACACCCCGGGATCGGCCTGCCACATCACCAACGCCGCGTCGGCCCCGGGCGCGGCGCCCAGGCTCCACACCACGTCCGCGGCGACCACCGTGCGCAGGGCGGCGTAGTCGCGCTGGGTCAGCGCGGCCATCATCGCGGACGCCGCGGTGCGGGCGCCGTCGGGGATGTCGCCGCTCACCTTGATCACGACCTCGTCCTCGGGCGCGACCTCGACCACCGACACTTCGGCCTTCGACGCGTACTGCTTCAGGCGGCGGTGGATCGCGACCGTGAGCCCGTCGGCCCGGCCGGCCAGCCAGTGCGGGGCGTTGGCGCCGCGCAGCTCGGTCGGCAGCGCGTTGCCCGGCTCCATCTGGGAGGCGGTGGCCTTGACCCGGACGTGCCAGGGCCGGCCGCCGGTGACTGCGACGTCGAAGCGGATGAAGTTCATCCGCCGCGCCAGCGACGCACTCGACGTCATGGCCCCGCCCGGCGACGACGCGCCGACGCCGGCCGAGCGATCGCGGGCCTGGACACTCTTGGGATCGTCGGCGCCCGGATCGGTGTACTTCACCTGGTGCCAGGCCGTCTTCACGACGCCGGCAGCCGGGTCGTCGTCGAAGTTCGGGTACAGCTCGCGGACCGACTCGACCACCGCGCTGTAGACGATGGCGAAGTCGGTGTCGTAGACCGAGGCGCGGGCCTCGGCGGCTTCCTTCTTGGACGTACACGCGAGCGCGAGCGCGGCGCAAACCGCGATCGGCCCGACGACGAATGCGCGGCGGCGACCGCGCGAACTGCGGCGGTGTTCGATAATCATCCTGGCCTCGCCATGGGTCACTCTCGGAATACCACGTCCTCGCGCGCGCGGCCGGGCGCACCAACGGTCGACCCGATCGCCGCCGGCCTCGCCACCCACTGGCCCGCCGCCGTGTGCGAGATCGACCACGCGAACGGCTTCCAGCTGCTGTGCGGCACGATCCTGGCTGCGCAGTCGACCGACAAGATGATCAACACGATCACGCCGGCGCTGTTCGCGCGCTACCCGGATGCCCAGGCGCTGGCGCAGGCGGATCCGGCGGCGCTCGAGCCGCTCATCTTCAAGAGCGGGTTCTATCGCAACAAGGCGAAGAGCTTGATCGGCATGGCCCGCGCGCTGGTCACGCGCCACGACGGCCAGGTGCCCGCCACGATGGCGGCGCTGGTCGAGCTGCCCGGGGTCGCACGCAAGACCGCGAACGTCATTCTGTGGACGGTGTTCGGGAAGAACGAGGGCGTGGTGGTGGACACCCACGTGACCCGGCTGGCGCAGCGGCTGGGGCTGTCGAAGCACACCGAGCCGGTCGCGATCGAGCAGGACCTGCAGGCGGTGGTGCCGCGCGAGGAGTGGGGGCGGTTCGCGGACCGGCTGATCTGGCACGGGCGGCGGGTGTGCGCTGCGCGGAACCCGGCGTGCGGGGAGTGCTTGCTGGCGCCGATGTGTCCGTCGGCGAACGTGCCCGGGCGGGGAGAGCCGCGGGACCTGGCGGTGAAGAAGGATCCGGGGAAGCGGGCCGCGGGGGCGAAGGCGGCGCGGGAGAGGGAGAAGGAGAGGGAGAAGGAGAGCGTGAGGGCGAAGGCGAAGGCGAGCGTGAAGCCAGCGCCGGCGAAGGCGGCGGTGACGCAGAAGGCAAAGGCGTCGGGGAAGGTGGCGACGGGCAAGGCGCGGCGGTGAGGCCGCCCGAGGCGTGGCCGGTGGTGGCGGTGGCGGCGATCGTGTTCGACGACGACGGTCGGGTGCTGGTGGTCGAGCGGGGACGGCCACCGGGTCAGGGCCTGTGGAGCGTGCCCGGTGGACGCGTCGAGCTCGGCGAGGCGCTGGCCGACGCGGTGGTCCGCGAGGTCCGCGAGGAGACCGGCATCGACATCGAGGTCGGGCCGCTGGCCGAGGTCGTCGAGCGCGTCAGCCCGACCGAGGCCGGTACGTTCCACTACGTGATCCTCGACTACGTGGCGCGACCGCGCCACGCGGCGGTCCCGGTCGCCGGCGATGACGTCACCGCGGCCCGCTGGGTCGGGCTCGACGAGCTGGCCGCGCTGCCGGTCACCGAGGGGCTGCGCGAGGTCATCGAGCGTGCGAGGCCCTTATACGTTGCGAAAGGTCCACGGGCAGGGTAACCGAGGCAGCCGTGCCGTTGCCCGTTGTCCAGGACCGCCCCCGCCTGCGCCGGATCGACGTCGACCCGCGCGCGTGGAACGACTGGCGCTGGCAGCAGCGCAACATGATCACGACCGCCGACGAGCTGGCGGCGCTGGTCACCCTGTCGCCCGACGAGCAGGACGGGCTGACCCGGTCGCGCGAGCTGTTCCGGGTCGGGCTCACGCCCTACTACGCCAGCCTGATGGATCCGATCGATCCCAGCTGTCCGATCCGGCTGCAGGCGATCCCGCGCGCGGCCGAGCTCGACATCCGGCCCGAGGAGCTGCGCGATCCCCTGGGCGAGGACACCCACCGGCCGGCGCCGTGCGTGGTCCACAAGTATCCCGACCGCGCGCTGTTCCTGGTGATCGACCGGTGCGCGATCTACTGCCGGCACTGCAACCGCCGGCGCCTGGTCGGCGGCGACGATCCGCCCACGGCTGCCGAGATCGAGCAGGGCCTCGACTACCTGCGACGCACGCGCCGGATCCGCGATGTGCTGATCTCCGGCGGCGATCCGCTGCTGCTGAGCACCCCCAAGCTCGCCGACCTGGTCGGCAAGCTGCGCGCGATCCCGCACCTCGAGACCATCCGCATCGGCACCCGGGTGCCGGTGGTCAACCCGATGCGGATCGACGACGAGCTGTGCGCGGCGCTGCGCCGCCATCACCCGGTGTTCGTGAACACCCACTTCAACCACGCCAAGGAGCTGACGCCGGAGTCGCGCGCGGCGTGCGAGCGTCTGGTCGACGCCGGCATCCCGGTCGGCAACCAGACCGTGCTGCTGCGCGGGGTGAACTCGTCGGTGAAGAGCCTGCGCGCGCTGTTCCGCGCGCTGCTGCGCTCGCGGGTCCGGCCCTACTATCTGTTCCAGGGCGACACCGTGGTCGGCACCGACCACCTGCGCACGCCGGTCGATGGCGCGATCGAGCTGTACAGCCAGCTGCGCGGCTGGATGAACGGCATGGCGGTCCCGCACCTGGTGATCGACGCCCCCGGTGGCGGCGGCAAGCTGCCGATCGGGCCGACCTACCTGGTCGAGCGCCACCCGGACCGGGTCGTGGTCCGCACCTACCGGGGTGACCTGGTCGAGTATCCCGAGGCGCGCGAGCGCGACTGCACGGTGCCCTACGATCGCGTCTTCTTCGCCGACGTCCCCGACGACGACGACCGCGAGGGCGCGGCCGAGGCGGCCGACGACCGGGCCGCGACCCCGCCGACCCCGCCGACCCCGCCGACCCCGCCGACCCCGCCGCCCCCGCCGACCCCGCCGACCCCGCCCACCCCG
>JBKJLC010000248.1:0-9864 GCA_046597055.1 Kofleriaceae bacterium
GGGTGTCTGACACCGCTCCGTGGCCGGAACTCGGCCAGCCATGTTCCAACCCGCGGTATCCGCTGGGGTTCCTTCTCCTCAGGAAAGTTGCCCACAGTGAAGGGATAGGTAGGATAGTGTGCTCCGAGGAGTTATGGCCAAGCCCACCCCCAAGAAGGCCTCTGTCTCCATGCCGGCCAACCGGCGTCACGTCGAGGCCAGCCCGGCCCGCAGCCGCGAGATCGTCGGGATCGTCGCGCTCGGAGCCAGCGTCTTCGTCATGCTGGCGATGATCGCGCTGTCGAGCGGAGGCCTGTTCATGGGTCCCTTCGGCCGCTCGATCGCTGCCATGGTTTACCGGATCGCCGGGCTCGGCAGCTACGCGCTGGTCGGGCTCGCGATCGTCGCGGCCGTCCGCGCGCTCATGGAGCGCCGGAAGGTCATCCCGTGGGAGGTCGGCGCCGGCGTCACCCTCGGCGCGCTGTCGCTGGCCGTCCTCCTCCATCTGGTCGCCGCGCGCTACCGCGTGTACGGCATCGGCCCCGGCGGTGCGCTCGGCGAGAACCTGGCCGAGGTGCTGCGCGCGCTCATCTCGACCGCCGGCACCGCGCTGCTCGCGACCGTCTCGCTCGCGATCGCCATCATCATCGCGACCCCGCTCCGCATGCGCCAGGTGCTCGGCTGGATCGGCCACGGCCTCACCACCGCCGGCACCGCGGTCGCCGACGCCGCCCGCGCGGTCGGTCGCTTCTGCGTCGACGTCATCCGCGCGATCCTGCCCGAGCGCGGCGCCTACGAGGACGAGGACGAAGACGCCGACGAGGATCCGCTCGCGGTCGACGAGGCCGAGCTCGATTCGCCGACCATCCACGACCGCGCCGCGCCGTCGGCCGACTTCATCGGCGACACCGAGCGGGTCGAGACCGTGCTCGACACCACCGAGCGCAAGCCGCGCAAGAAGAAGGACACCACCATCGAGACCACGCTGCCGGCGGCCGCCGCCCTGGTCGCGCTGCCCGAGGCCAAGCCCGACAAGAAGCGCAAGAAGGACGCGGTCGTCGACGACGACGCCGCCACCGTCGAGCTGGCGACGGTCGCGCCGACCGTCACCCTCGCGGTGGTCCCGACGCCCCCCGCGGCCGGCCCGCTGATCGTCGAGCCGCGCTTCAAGCACGCCGACAAGGCCGAGATGGCCGCCAAGGAGAAGCAGCAGGAGGCCGAGCGCGGCTTCGTCAAGCTCGGCGACGGCGCCTACCAGCTCCCCGCGATCGGGCTGCTCAACTACGACGCGTCGACCGCCAACCAGATCGACAAGACGTTCATGCTCGAGCTGTCGGCGCGGCTGTCGAAGACGCTCGGCGACTACGGCGTCAAGGGCGACGTCGTCGCGATCCGGCCGGGTCCGGTCGTCACGATGTACGAGTTCGCGCCGGCGCCCGGCATCCGCGTCGCCAAGATCGCCAACCTGTCCGACGACCTCGCGATGGCGCTCGAGGCGCTCCGCGTCCGCATCGTCGCGCCCATCCCGGGCAAGGCCGCGGTCGGCATCGAGGTGCCCAACAAGGCGCGCGAGAAGGTGTTCCTCAAGGAGATCCTCGCCGACGACTCGTTCCGCAAGGGCAAGTCCAGGCTGCCGATGGCGCTCGGCAAGGACATCGAGGGCGCGCCCGCGGTGGTCGATCTCGCCCGCATGCCGCACCTGCTGGTCGCCGGCACCACCGGCTCCGGCAAGTCGGTCGCGGTCAACGCGATGATCACGAGCCTGCTCTATCACTCGTCGCCCGACGACGTCCGCATGATCATGGTCGACCCCAAGATGCTGGAGCTCTCGATCTACGAGGGCATCCCGCACCTGCTGCTGCCGGTGGTGACCGACCCCAAGAAGGCCAACCTGGCGCTGCGCTGGGCGGTCGACGAGATGGACCGGCGCTACGAGCTGCTGGCCAACCAGGGCGTGCGCGACATCGTCGGCTACAACGACAAGCTCGCCAAGATCCGCGGCAAGTGGGAGGCCGATCAGCTGCGCCGCGCCGCCGACGCCGCCGAGCGCGCCGCGGGCGGGACGCCCGACGACGACGGGTCAGAAGATCAGATCGAGCAGGTCGAGATCACCAGCGAGCGCGGGCCGATCCTGGTCACGGAGCCGGCGCCGAAGCTGCCCTACATCGTCGTGGTGATCGACGAGTTCGCCGACCTGATGATGTGCGCGCCCAAGGAGGTCGAGACCTCGGTCGCCCGCATCGCCCAGAAGGCGCGCGCGTGCGGCATCCACCTGATCCTCGCCACCCAGCGCCCGTCGGTCGACGTGATCACCGGCCTCATCAAGGCCAACTTCCCGTCGCGCATCGCCTTCCATGTCACGTCCAAGGTCGACTCGCGCACGATCCTCGACCAGGGCGGCGCCGAGGCGCTGCTCGGCGCCGGCGACATGCTGTTCAGCGATCGCGGCTCGGCCCCGCAGCGCCTCCACGGCTGCTACGTCGACGAGGACGAGATCCATCGCATCGTCGCGTTCCTGAAGACCCAGGGCCGCCCGGTCTACAACATGGAGATCCTCAAGCCGCGCGAGGAGGAAGAGGGCGAGTCCGGCGGCTCGGGTCCGAGCAGCGGCGGCGCCAAGGTCGACGACGACCTCTACGACAAGGCGGTCTACATCGTCACGTCGACCCGCAACGCGTCGATCTCGTGGGTCCAGCGGCAGCTGCGGATCGGCTACAACCGCGCCGCACGTCTGGTCGAGGAGATGGAGAAGCACGGCGTGGTCAGTGGCCCCGACCACACCAACAAGCGCGAGGTCTTGGTCACCGCGGCCTGACCGGGTCAGCCCGCCGGCGGGCCCGGGCCGACCGCGGCCTCGCGACACAGCCGGTCGACCCGCTTGAGCAGGGTCGGCAGCCGGTGCTCGCCGTGCATGCCGCGCACGCGCTCGGCCGCCTCGGTCGCGTCCATCCCGACCGCGGTGACGAACAGCGGCGAGCCGCTCCCGCCGCGCAGGATCTCGATCGCCGGCGCGCCGGCGTACCGGGTCTTGGCCACGCCGACCACGGCGGTGCGCGCGCCGAGCGCGTGCCACAGGTGTGCGCCCAGGCCCTCGCGCCCGGCCCCGTCGAGCCAGACCTGGCCGTCGACGATCACGACCTCGAGCGGCGCACCGACGCCGGCCAGCACCTGCGCGAGCAGCGGCAGCTCGCGGCGGTACAGCTCGCCGGGCACGTACGGCTCGACCTGGTCGGCGCGCGCGATCAGCTCCCGCGCCGGCACCGCCGCCGCCCAGGCGTCGAACAGCACGCAGCCGGCCACCGCGCCGCGCACCCGGTAGTCGACGTCGACCGCGGCGAGCGTCATCGCGTCTGGTAGTCGAGCTCGACCCGGTCGAGCGCGGGCTCGTGATCGGTGTCGCTCGCCATCGTGATCAGGTACTGCGCGTACCGGCGCGGCACCACCCCGACCGACGCGCCGCTCGCGTACGGCCCCGACCAGGGCTGGGCCGCGCACGCGGTCGGGTCGTCGCAGGTGCGCAGCCACACGCCGACGGTGTCGCCGACGACGTCGCGGCTGGTGAAGCGCACCTGATCGATCGAGACGACCTGGCCCGCGCCGGCGGCGGGCGCCAGCAGATCGCGCACGCTCGACTCGAGCCGCGCGCTGTCGGCGATCGGCCCGAGCCCGGCGGGGTCGGCGTAGTGCACGGTCAACCAGGCCTCGTCGAGCTCGCCCATCTGCGGCCCGAAGTCGGAGAACGCGAGCACCCAGTCGCCGCTCGGGTCGGCCCCGGCGAACCCGGTCAGGTGGAAGCGATCGGTGGTCCGGCTGGAGCCGGCGTTGCGCAGGTCGATGGTGGTGGCGCCGCGGGTCAGCCGCGAGCTCACGCCGAGCAGGTTCGGGTGGGTGATGCGGTAGCCGACGTCGACGCCGGTCACGACCGCGCCCGGCAGCGCGGCGATACGGAACGTCACCTGCCCGGCGATCGGCACGTTGGTGGTGAGCGTGCGCGCCTCGAAGCGCTCGCTGCGCGCCTCCGACGGCCGCAGCCGCGCCGGCGGGAACGCCATCCCGACCAGGTCGGGCCCGGTCGCCACCGTCAACGCCGCGCGGGCGTCGCCGGTGTTCTCGCTGACCTCGATCACGAGGTCATGCCAGCCGACCGCGAGCACCCGCGCGCCGGTGGTCTGATCGTGCGGCGCGTCGTCGAAGGCGTCGAGCACCTTCACGCCATCGATCCACAGCCGGTGGCCGTCGTCAGTGGCCAGCCGCAGCGTGTAGCTGCCGGCGACGTCGACCCGGACCTGCCCGGCCCAGCGCACGGTGAAGGTGTCGGCGCCTCCGAGCCCGAGATCGGCCGGACGGCTGCTGCCCCAGTCGACGCTGGCGACCTGCGGCGTCGCGTCGATGGTGGTACCCGCGACGTCGAGCCCCTGGGACTCGTCGCTGGCGGTCTGCGCCAGCCCGGTGCGCTGATCGACCCGGCACCGCGTCACCAGGCGCGACAGCTCGGCGCCGTTCACCTGCACGCGGACCTGGGCCACGCCGGTGCGCTGGGCGACGGCATAGCGCAGGCCGTACCAGCCGTTGGCGGGCGCGCTGAACCCGGCGGTCACCAGCCCATCGGCGACGTTGACGCCGAGCAGCCGCGTGAACGTCGCGCTGCCTGCGGGCGCCAGCTCGAGCAGGCCGTGATCGTCGGCCGAGAGGCCGAACGTGTGGCTCCCGGCAGTCAGGTAGACCTCGCCCTCGACGAGCAGCGTCCAGTCATCGGCATCGGTGAGGCCCACCCCGGGCGGGGTGGCGCCGGCTGGCACCAGGCCGCCGGTGTCGCGGATCAACGATGGCCGGGCCGCAGCGAGCACCGGCCACGCGGCGGTGGCCCCATCGTCGAACAGCCGCGCGTTGCTGCCACTCGCGCACAGGCCACCGCGGTAGTACGCGCGCGGCGCGAACCAGCCGGACGCGTCGATGCGGCCGTCGTTCACGGCGGGTGGACCGGCGCCCAGCTCGGCCGCGGTGTCATCGATCAACGTTCGACCGACCACCGGTCCGGGCCCGTCGAGGTCGGCGGCGTCGACCGGCGCCGCGTCGATGGCGGCGTCAGGGTCGGCGGCGTCGCTTGCATCGGTGGCGTCGATGCCGGCATCGACCGCGGTCGCGTCGGAGCCACCGTCGAGCTCTGCGCCATCGACCGCGCCGTCGCGCGGGTCGCCGGTCTGCTCGGACGGGTTGAACCCGCACGCGCCGACGCCCGCGAGCAGCAGGGTGGCGAGCATCCGACGCACCGGTCGAGCGTAGCTCACTATCAGCATGGGCTGCTAGGGTCCCGTTCGTGACCGACCCGGAGTACCTGACCCTCGACCATCCTCGCTTTCGCCGCGTCGACCGCGCCGTGTTCGTGCGCCGCGTGGTCGCCGACTGCCTGACCCACTCCTGCTGCCAGGTGGCAGACGAGGGCACCCCGCTCGCGGAGGTCCGCCCGCTGCTCGAGGCGTGCTGCCAGTACGGCGCCGACACCGACCTCGCCGAGCGCGACCAGATCCTCGCGCACGCCGATCTGATCCGGCCGCTGCTCGACGCCGACGCGCAGCTCGCCCCGTGGTTCACCACCGAGGTGCAGGTCGATCCCGACTATCCGTCGGGGCGCCACGTCCGCACCGCGACCCTGCGCGGTGGCTGCGTCTTCCTCGCCCACGACAAGCGGGGCTGCGCGATCCACCGCGCGTCGCTCGAGACCGGCTTCGACTTTCACGGCGTGAAGCCCAACATCTGCCGCCTGTTCCCGCTCAGCTACGAGACCGACCTGATCTGCATCTCCGACGACTACGAGGACTACGACTGCGCCGACGCCCCCGGCGCGCCCACGCTCTACCGGGTCGGCCGCGACACCATCGCCGCCATCTTCGGCCCCGCGCTGGTCGTCGCCCTCGATGCGGTCGAGGCCGCGGTCGGCGCGACCCCGGCCCCCACGCTGGTCCAGCTCCGCCCCCGTCCCGCCGCGCCCCCCGAGCTGTAGCGCCCCCCGCCTCCTGAGCATCGCGCGCCGCCATGTGGTCGAGAGCGCTCCCCGGTCCGGTTGCCGGACGCGGCGGGCGCTACTCCGGCTCGCCGATCTTCTGGGCGTACCCCTTCATCGGCGGATTCGGCTCCGTCTTTGACCGCACCCGCACGATCGAACCCGGCGCCTCGACCACGCCGGCCGCCATCGACCAGCCGGGCGGCACCTGCGGGTTGGTGAAGAAGTACAACCAGCGCGCGTCGACCGGCGCCAGGTTCACGCAGCCGTGGCTCTTGGGCCAGCCGAACCGGTCGTGCCAGTACGACGTGTGCAGCGCCAGACCCTCCTCGGGGAAGAACCACTGCGTCCACGGCACGGTCGAGACCGAGTACGGATCCTCGCCGGACAGCCCCTTCATGTCGGCCTCCGAGGCCTTCTTCCACACGCGGTAGGTCCCGGTGTCGGTCGGCGTGTCCTTGAGCCCCGACGAGACCATCGTCGCGTACACCGGCAGCGGGCCCTCGTAGGCGACCAGCACCTGCAGGTCGACGTCGACGTCGACCCACCGCTCGCCCTCGACCACGCCCGGCGGCACCGGCGCGGGCCGGACCACACGCACCTGGTTGGCATCGATCCACTCGCGCTCGCCGACCCGGTACGCGTACGCAACGCCGTTCTCGGTCGCCTCCTCGAGCACCGGCACGACCGCGCGCTGGTCGAGCTGGCGCTTGGCGCCGCCCGCCTTGGCCGCGCCGTGGGTCCACGCCTTCACCGCGCCGCCCCTGGGCCACACGAACCCGATCGGCAGCGTGATCCCGGTGTCGTCACCGAGCCGGGTCCCGTGATAGCCGCTCGGCTGGTGCTGCTTGATCGCGCTCACCGGCAGGTACTCGGCCTCGCCGCGGTTGGTGATCTTCCAGAACTGCCGGCCGCCGGCGGTGAGCTCGCCGAACTTGCGCACGTTGACCGAGCCGAGGAGCGGCCGCCCCTTGGTCAGCCCGGCCTTCACCGCCGCCTTTTCGTTGTCGGTGGCCTCGGTCGGGCTGCCGTCGGGCTGCGTCACCGGACCGTCCTCGGCCGGCTTCTTCTTGGCGCTGTCCGGCTTCGGCTTCGTCGCCCCCGGCAGCTTGTACACGTTGGTGCCGGCCTCGATCACCTTGCCGTACTCGCCGGGGACGATCTCGCCGCGCTCGAGCCGCGGCAGCTCGACGCCGCTCGCCGACTTGGTCGACGGCTCGAGGAAGTCGCCGCACACCCAGCCCTGCGGCTCGAGCGCGAACCACGGCTTCGTGCAGCCGGCGCCGGGCGCGGCCTCGCGCCAGCCGACCCGGGTGTCGCCCGCGATCGTGCCGATCCGCTTGGCCTTCTCGTCGGGACCGAGCCGGGCGGCCACCGTGCGCGTCAGCCGCAGCGAGCGGGTCCCCGCCGGCACATCGGGCGGGCGCGGTGGCTCGGCCGGCGGCGCGGTGCGTGTGGTCGAGCCCGGGCCCGCGTCGGACCGCGCCCCGCTGGCGCCTGGGTCTCCCTTGCTGCCGCAGCCGGCGAGCGCGATCGCAGCCAGCACGCCGATACGAACGTTCACGCCTGACAGGTAGCACACCGGTCGAGCCACCTCCACTTGCGCAACCGCGGCGCCGGCGTGCGTGTCACGCTCGCAGCGCATGCGCCTCATCGCCGCTCTCACCGTCGCCGCGCTCGCGGTCACCGCGCGCCCGGCCGGCGCCTGCCTCTGGGACCACGACACGCTGAAGGAGGAGGCGCTCGCCCAGAAGGACGCCGCCGAGGTCGTCACCGGCAAGCTGCGCAAGCACTCGGCCGCCTTCTACGCCGCGAAGGTCACCTACACCCGCGCCCTGGTCGACGCCGGCGCCGCCCCGGCCGAGCGCTACGACGACCTCGCGGTCGCCCTGGCCCGGCTCGGGAAGCACGACGAGGCGCTCGCCGTCCTCGCCGCCAAGGACCAGCGGTTCCCGGGCGCGTACACGACCGAGGCCAACCGCGGCACCGTGCTGGCAATGAAGGGCGACCTCAAGGGCGCGCTCGCGCACCTCGAGCAGGCCCTCGCGATCAACCCCGACGCCCACTTCGGTCGCGAGACCTACCAGGTCGAGCTCCTGCGCGCGGCGCTCGCCGGCCGCAGCGCCCGTGCGTGCGGCAACGTCGTCGGGCTGCCCGACGACGGCCAGGACGCCGCGTTCATCCTGTCGCCAACGAAGTCGGCGGCGGGCGTCAAGCTGCCGGCCGGCGCCGACCCCGATCGCGCGGTGATCGCGATGCTCGGCCTCATCCGGTTCGGCTCGGCCGAGGCCAGCGCGGTGGTCTGGTACAACCTCGGCGTCGCCCTGGCCTGGCGGGGCGACAAGCAGCTTGCGGTCCGGGCCCTGCGGCGCGCCGAGCAGCTCGGCAGCCCGTGCGCCGTCGGCTTCGGCACCCCGCTCGCACGCTCGATCCACGCGCTCAACCGGCACCGCTCCGAGGTGGTGTGGGCCGAGGCCGGCAAGCTCGCCGACGCCGACTGGAAGCGGGGCCTCGCCTGGGAGGCCCGCCAGCAGCGCCAGGAAGACGCCCGGGTCGCGCGAGCGCCCCGGAAGGCGTTCGGCTTCTGACGGCGTGATAGCCTGATCACAATGAGACTCGGGGAGATGCTCCTCCGCGACGGGCGCCTGACCCAGGCCCAGCTCGACGAGGCCATCGCGCTACAGACCCGCAGCGGCGGCCGTATCGGCACCGTGATGTTCGAGCTCGGCCTGATCGATCTCGACGCGCTGACCGTGTACCTCGGCCTCGAGCTCGGCATCCCGATCGCGTCGGGCGCGATGCTCGAGCGCGCCAAGCGCGCCGCGGTCCGGCTGCTCTCCGCGGAGCAGGCCTTCAAGTACAAGTGTGTGCCACTGATCGTCCAGGATCGGCAGCTCATCGCCGCGATCGAGGAGCCCCACGACCTCGACACGCTCGACGCGCTGGCCCGCATCACCGGCTACCGCATCATCCCGCGGGTCGCGGCCGAGGCCCGCATCTTCTATTACATCGAGCGCTATTATGGCGTGGCGCGTCCGGCGCGCTTCGTGCGCTTCGGCGACCTGCCGCGCGGCAACCAGCCACCGAGCGACTCGCTACCGGCGCCCCCCCTGCCCGGCCTGCCGCCGCGGGCGCCGCAACCGATCGCCGCCCCGCGCCCAGCCCCGCCGCTGCGCTACGGACCCGCGCCCACCCCGGTCGCGACCGCCGAGCCCGAGCCCGAGGCGCCCGAGGCGATCGCGCTCGAGGCCCACGACATGCTCGAGGAGCTCTCGTCCGACGGCACCGCCACCGCCGAGGCGGCGCCCCCGCGGCCGCTCCCCGCCGGGCCCCCCTCGGAGATCCTCGCCACCATCGAGGCCTGGCTACCGCTGCCCCTCGACGCGACCCTGGCCGCGATCGGCGCCGCGATCGATCGGGCCGCGGTCGCCGAGGCAGTCATGAGCTTCGCCGCCGGCCTGTTCGATGTTGCGGCGCTGTTCATCACCCGCGACAACTTCGCGATGGGCGGCAAGGCGCTCGGTGACGGCATCGATCCACGCCGCGTCGAGTGCGCGTTGATCCCGCTCGACGCTCCGTCGATCTTCCGCCAGGCCGCGGTCAGCCTGGACGGTCGCTTCCACGGGCCCCCGACCCCGAGCACGATCGGCGCGTACTGGTTCAAGGTGCTGCGCCAGGCCGAGCCCGCGGTCGTGACCGTGACCGTCGTGACGATCAAGACCCGCGTCGTCAACGTGATCTACGGCCACCGCGTCGACCGCGAGCCGATCGGCGACGCCGAGCTCGCCGACCTCGCCCAGGTCACCCAGGCCGCCGCCGCCGCCTACGCGCGCCTGATCGCCGGCGCCAAGCACCGCGCCGACTGAGCCCGACCACGGCCGTCG
>JBKJLC010000262.1:0-5369 GCA_046597055.1 Kofleriaceae bacterium
CCCGCCGACCCCGCCGACCCCGCCGACCCCGCCGACCCCGCCGACCCCGCCGACCCCGCCGACCCCGCCGACCCCGCCGACCCCGCCGACCCCGATCGACGTCGGACCGTCATGACCCCGGAGGCCCTGCGCGATCACGTGATCGCTCGGGCACGCCACCACGGATTCCACCGGGTCGGGGTGGTGCCGGTCGAGCCGACCCGACGGAGCGAGCTGTACCGCGCCTGGCTGGCCGCCGGCCACCACGGCGAGATGGCGTACCTCGCCAGCCCCGAGCACGTGGCCTGCCGCGCCGATCCGCGCGCGCTGCTGTCCGAGGCCCGGACAGTCGTCGTGGTCGCGCTCGCCTACGGCAAGCACGCGCCGGCGCCGGCCGGCGAGCTGCGCGGCGTGATCGCGCGCTACGCTCGCGGCACCGACTACCACCTGGTCCTGCGCGACAAGCTGGCCCTGCTGGCCGCCGACATCGAGACCGCGCTCGGTCGTCCGGTCGGCGCCCGGGTCTGCGTCGACTCGGCGCCGCTCGCCGAGCGCGAGCTGGCCGAGCAGGCCGGCCTCGGCTTCGTCGCCAAGAACACGATGGTGATCGCGCCCGGGCTCGGGTCCTACGTCGTCCTCGGTGAGCTCCTGCTCGATGCCGAGCTGGCGCCGACCGCCGCGCTCGATGGTCCGGGCCGCCGCTGCGGTGGCTGCCGCGCCTGCCTCGACGCGTGCCCGACCGGCGCGTTCGTCGATGCCTACGTGCTCGACGCGCGCCGCTGCATCTCGTACCTGACCATCGAGCACCAGGGCCCGATTCCGGTCGCGCTGCGCCCGGCGATGGGCGGCATGGTGTTCGGCTGCGACATCTGCCAGGAGGTCTGCCCGTACAACGCAGCAGCGCCCGACCGGCACCCGCCCGAGCCGGCGCTCACCGCCCGCGACACCCACCACGCGTTCCCTGACCTCGTCGCGCTCGCCAGCGCCGGCGCCAACCAGCTCCGCCAGTTCGTCAAGCGCACCGCGCTGCGCCGGGCCTCGCGCCGCACGCTCCTGCGCAACGTCGCCGTCGCGCTCGGCAACAGCGCCGACCTCCGCGCGGTGCCGGCGGCGGCCGACCTCCTGGCCAGCACCGAGCCGCTCGTGCGCGGCCACGCCGCCTGGGCGCTCGCCGAGCTGGCGGGCACCACCGGCGCCGACGTCGCCGGGCTGCTCGCCGCCGCGGCCGCGTCCGAGCGCGATCCGTACGTGCGGGAGGAGCTGGCGGCTGCGCAGGCGCGCCTGCCGGCGGCGGCGATCAGCGCGCCGGGCCCAGCGTCATGACGTGGTCGGTGACCGCCTCGATCTGCGGCTCGGACAGCGCGCCGGTGAACGCCGGCATCCGACCGCTGGGCGCGCCGCGCCGGATCTGATCGACGATCCGCGCACGGTCGCGCCGCCCGACGAACTCGGCGCCGGCGAGGTCGCGCACGCCGAGCTGGTCGCGCATCTGCGCGGGTGGGGTCCCGCCGGGCCCATGGCAGCTCGCGCACGCGGCCGCGAACACCTGCGCACCGTCGGTGCTGCCGCCGGCGACCTTGCGATCGCACCCGCCAACCAAGCCGCACCAGAGCCCGGCGGTCAGGAACGTCCTCGCGAGCACACGCACGCTCGGTGACTAGCACGCCACGGGGCCGGTGCCCATCGCGCCGCGTCGGACGTAGTTTTGCGTGTTAGAACTGGCGCCATGAGAAGCGCGTGGTTGGCGTGCGTCCTGGCCCTGGGCCTGGGCGCCTGCGGCGGCATCAAGGTCCCCCTGCACAGCGGCTACAAGGGCAAGAGCCCGAAGCCCTGGGAGAAGGCCAAGGAGATCAAGCTCGGCCCCGACTTCGCGGGCAAGGTCTCGACCGACCTCGACTACGGCTCGTACAAGCGCGCCCGCTGGTTCTGGGTGCGCCTGCCCGGGCCCGGCGATCTCTCGATCGAGATGGAGGTCGTCCCCGGTGGCACCCCCGTCGAGAGCGAGGACGACGAGGGTGAGGACATGGACGTCGCGATCGAGTTGTTCGATCCGGCCTTCAACATCATCGCCAGGAGCGACCTCGAGGCCGAGGACGCGCACTCGCTCAAGAAGACGCTGGAAAAGAAGCAGCTCGAGGCCGACCGCTACCTCGTGCACGTCTACCTGCAGGGCCGGCTCGACGCCGCCGACGTCGAGCTCAAGGTCGGGTTCGCCCGGGGCGAGGCGGTCTGGAAGTCCGACTTCCCCAACCAGGTCGACTTCGTCCCGCAGATCGCGGCGGTCCCCGTGTTCGACGACGCGCCGCAGAAGGCGCCGCCAAAGCCGCCCCGCAACGGCCCGCGGCCGCCGCGCCCCCCCACCCCGACGCCGACCACACCGACCGCGCCGGCGAGCGGTCAGCTGGTGCAGGCCAGCATCACGGATACCCAGGCCGACGCGTCGGGCAACGTCCGCATCGTCATCGGCGGCGGCACCGGCGATGGCCTCTCCGACGGCCTGACCGGCACGGTCGCCGGCGTCCCGCGCTCGGGCTTCAAGCTCACCGGCTGCAGCGCATCGACCTGCAAGGCCGTCGTCAAGGGCAACGTCGACGACATCCGCAACTCGGGCGCGGTCAACATCCGCCTCAAGTAGCGCACGAAGCTGGCAAGGTTCGCGTCTGGCGCGCGTGCCGCCGCCGACGGGATTCTCGACGCCACCAGCGCACCGGTCAGGCGGGCTCGACGGGCGATCTTGGCACGTTCCGCACTTGCACCCTCCCGCGCTTTGGACGCAAGATCCCGTCATGGTTCGGGTTCCGAGGCTGCTCTGCCGGGGGAGCGCCGCGCCGAGGGCGCAGGCTTTCACCGGTCTTCGTGTCGTCCTCCTCGCGAGCGTGGCGCTCGCGGTCGGCGGCTGTGCCAAGAACGTTCCCCAGGACTCGAAGTCCGGCGAGGACGGCTCGTACAAGAACGCCCGCGAGATCAAGCTCGAGAACAACGAGGCCAAGTCGCGCGGCATCGTCACGTATCCGGGCGGCGACCGCGTCGACTGGAAGGTGATCGAGCTGCCCAAGGACAAGCAGGGCACGCTGAAGCTGACGCTGCGCTGGGTGCCGCCCCGGCCGGGGCTCGACCTCTCGTTCGATGTCTACAACGAGTGGAACCACGTCGTTCAGTCGGCCAAGCCGAACAAGAAGAAGCGCTCGCGCAAGACCTCCAAGGCGGTCACGGTCGACAACGCCCAGGGCAAGTACTTCATCCAGGTCTACGCCTCGGAGCGTGGTGATGCCGGCAAGTACACGCTGAGCGCCGAGTTCGCCGAGATCGCGCGCGGCGACACGTTCGACTGGCTCAAGGTCGAGATCGCCGACCCGCCCAAGCTGCCGGCGGTGCCCGACGCAGTCAAGGACTGCGACGCGGCCAGCTTCGACAAGAAGAACCCGTCGTGCAAGGCGATCTGCCCGATGCCGCCCGACCCGGCGTGGCCCGCGTGTGCGGGTGCGTGCCCGGTGCCGCCCGATCCGGCCATCCCGAAGTGCCTCGAGACGATGCCGTGCCCGGCGGACAAGCCGGACCGCAAGTTCAAGATGTGCAAGGTCGAGGACTTCGCGGCCTGCACGGCGGCGATCGCCCCCGACGACCGCAAGAAGAACCCGCGTTGCGACAACTGGGAGCCGCCGCCGATCATCGCCGACCTCACGGACATCCAGGATGCCGACGGTGGTGGCGTGCTCGTCACGATCGGCGCCGGCTCGGTCGACGGCGTCGGCAAGGGCTGGAAGGGCGTGCTCCTCGACGACAGCGACGTCCCGATCAAGGGGACCGATTTCGTCGTCCAGCGCGTCACGAAGAACGCGGCGGTCGGCAAGATTGGCAAGCTGACGCGCGATCAGGTCCGGCCTGACGCCCGCGTCCGCCTCAAAGCGAAGTAACCAAGGAACCCGCCCACCCGTGCACGACCCGTTCATCGGCAAGGTCCTCGACGGCCGTTACGAGATCCTGGCCCGCATCGGCGAAGGTGGCATGGGTGTCGTCTACAAGGCGCGCCAGGTCTCCATCGATCGCGTCATCGCGATCAAGGTGCTCAACCCGCAGATGGCGTCGGACCAGCAGTGGGTCCACCGCTTCAGCAACGAGGCGCGCGCGTGCTCGCGCCTCCAGCATCCGAACACGATCCGGATGTTCGACTTCGGCCAGACCAGCGAGGGCCGCTACTTCCTGACGATGGAGTTCCTGGAGGGCTCGGTCCTGCGCCAGGTGATCGAGCAGGGCCCGATGCAGCCGCACCGGGTGATCAAGATCCTGATCCAGTGCTGCGCCTCGCTCGCCGAGGCCCACTCGATCGGGATCATCCACCGCGACATCAAGCCCGACAACGTCTTCATCCTGAACATGGCGGGCTCGCCCGACTTCGTGAAGCTGCTCGACTTCTCGGTCGCCAAGCTGCTTCAGGAGAACAGCATGAAGACGCAGGCGGGCGTCGTGTTCGGGACGCCGCAGTACATGTCGCCCGAGCAGGGCCGCGGGCTGCCGCTCGACGCCCGCAGCGACCTGTACGCGCTCGGCATCCTGGGCTACGAGATGCTGACCGGGCGTACGCCGTTCAACGACGACAACCCGATGACGGTCCTGCAGATGCACCTCCGCAGCGAGGTGCCGCCGATGCCGCCGAACGTACCGCCCAACGTGCAGGCGGTCGTGCGCAAGGCGCTCGAGAAGGACCCGTCGCGCCGCTACCAGTCGGCCGGCGAGATGATGGGGCATTGCCAGCAGGTGTTCGCGGAGCTCAACCAGGGCCAGAGCATCGGCGGGGGCGGCGTACCCAAGACGATGATCGCCCAGCCGGGCCCGGGCATGCCGGGCGGCCCGCCCCTGCCCCACGGCATGGTGCAGCCGGCGCTCGGTGGCCAGCAGATGGGTGGCCATGGTCCGCCGCAGGGCATGGGTCCGCCGCAGGGCTACCCGCCGCAGCAGGGCTACCCGCCGCAGCAGGGCGCCGGCGCGCAGCAGAAGACGATGATGGCCGGCATGCCTCCGCAGGGCTATCCGGGTGGGCCTTCGCCCACCGCGCCGCCGCAGGGCCACGGCCCGCCCCCGCCGCAACCTGCCTACCAGTCGGCGACGCCGGCGCAGAAGACGATGATGGCGATGGCGCCGGTGTCGATCCCCGGCCATCCCGGTTACCAGCAGCAGATGCCCGGCGGACCGCCGCCGGCCGCCGGTGGACCGCCGCCGGGGATGTCGACGTTGCCGGGTCAAGGCATGCCGCCGCCGGGCATGCACGGGATGCCGGGCATGCCGCCACAGGGCATGCCTGGGATGCCGCCAGGTCAGGGCATGCACGGCATGCCGCCAGGTCAGGGCATGCACGGCATGCCGTGCATGCCCTGACCTGGCGGCATGCCGTG
>JBKJLC010000130.1:0-12626 GCA_046597055.1 Kofleriaceae bacterium
GAGCGCCGCGGCCGACGTGGCGGGTGCGCTGGCCGTCGCGGTGCGGACCGCGGGCGCCGCGCCGGTCGGTGGTGCGCCGCGGCGCCGGCCAGCGGTGACGAGATCGTCCACGCCGGCGCGCCGACGACGAGCGTGCGACGGCGGGGCTGATGGGTTGGTTCAGCCCCTTGCGCGCGCACGGAATGCGCCAGCTCGCATCCGCCCCGCGGGTCAGCTCGTCGCTGTCACATCCCGTGCGCGTTCTTGGGGCATGAACCAACCCATCAGCCCCTCGCGTCTCCTGTCCCGCTTCGTCGCATATCGCGTCGCGCTCGAGGCGTTCCGCCTTGTCGCCGTCGCCACCAAGCGCTGGCGCGGCTGGGCGCACCTCGTCGACCAGGCCCGTCGTGCCGCGTCCAGCGTCACGCACAACTTGGCCGAGGGCAACGCGCACCCGCCCAACTCGCCCGAGCGCCGGCGCTACCGGCGCATCGCCCTCGCGTCGGCGATCGAGCTCGAGGCCGCGCTCGACAACGCGGCCGTCGCGGAGCTCGGCGACCCCGGCGAGCTCGCCGCCGCGCGCGCCGCCGCGGGGCGCTCCGCCGCGCTGTGCACGGCGCTGTGCCGCACGCGGTGAACCGCCCGGCCTCCGCTGGGGCGCCCGCCGGCCTCGAGCGAGCTCGGCCGGCTCCCGCGGCGCGCGAATTTGTGATCTGGTCGCGGCGGCCGAAGGCCAAGCGCGAGCCGCTGATCCCAATGTTTTCCGCGGAGCTCGAGGGCGCCGACCTCGGCGATGGGGGACTCGGTCGCCGCCTGGGCCTGCTGGCCGACCGCCTGGCCAAGCGGCCGGCCGTCAGCTTTCCGCATGCGCTGGACGAGGCCGAGCTGGAGGCGGCGTACCGGTTCTTTGGCAACGACCGCGTGACGCCCGAGGAGATCCTCGAGCCGCACTTGCAGGCGTCCGCGCGGCGGGCGGGCGAGCGAGCACGCGCGCGTCCTGGTCGTGCACGACACGACCGAATTCGAGTTCGGCGGCCACGCCAAACGAGCTGGGCTGGGTCGGCTGTTGCGTCCAGGCCCGGGATTCTTCGGCCATTTCGCGATGGCCGTGAGTGCCGACGGTCGTCGAGATCCGTTTGGTCTCCGCTCGGTGGAGACCGTGTTCCGGTACACGAAAGCCATGGCGCGGATCCGTGCGATCCCGAACGCGGCCGCCTGCCGGGCGGCGGCGGCTGGCTGTCGCCCGGGTCTGCGCTAGCATGCGCGCCGCATGCGCATCCTCGGCGTCGGCGACACTCTCGATCTCGGCGACATGTACCTGCGGCTGGCCGCGCAGGGGCACGAGGTGCGGGTCCACGTCGCCGAGGAGGACGCGCGCGACGTGCTGGGCGGGATGATCACGCTCGGCGGCGCCTGGGACGACGACCTGGCGTGGGTCGGGCGCGACGGGCTGCTGGTGTTCGAGACCGCGACCCGCGGCGCGACGCAGGACGCGCTGCGCGCCGACGGCTACCGGGTCGTCGGTGGCAGCGCGCTCGGCGACTCGCTCGAGCAGGACCGGGAGCTGGGCCAGGCCGCGCTGCGCGAGGTCGGGCTGACCACGCTGCCGACCCACCGGTTCGCGTCGTTCGACGAGGCGATGGCGTTCGTCGCGCGCGCGCCGGCGCGCTACGTCCTGAAGTTCAACGGCTACGGCTGGGCCACGATGCGCAACTACGTCGCGATGCGCGACGACGGTGCCGACCTGCTCGGGATGCTCGCGCACCAGCGCGCGCGCTGGACGTTCGACCACGCCCCCGACTTCGTGCTCATGCAGCACGCGCGCGGGGTCGAGGTCGGGGTCGGGGCGTACTTCGACGGCACCGGGTTCCTGTCGCCCCCGAACCTCGACTGGGAGCACAAGCGCTACTTCAACGGCGATCTCGGCGAGCTCACCGGCGAGATGGGCACCGTGGTCACCTACCGGGGCGCCGAGCGGCTGTTCGACGCCACGTTGGCCCGGCTGGCGCCGCGGCTCGCGGCCGGTGGGCACCGCGGCTACCTCAACCTCAACACCATCATCAACGACGACGGGGTGTGGCCACTGGAGCTGACCTGTCGGTTCGGATATCCGGGCTACTCGATCCTCGAGGCGCTCCAGGTCGAGCCGTGGGACCGGCTGCTCGCGCGCATGGCCGACGGTCACGCGGCGACCGCTGCGACCGGCTTCGAGACCCACGACGGGTATGCGGTCGGGGTCGTGCTCACCGTGCCGCCGTTCCCGTACAGCGAGGGCTACCCGCGGCTGTCGAAGGGGATGCCGATCCACATCCCGGCCGAGCTCACGGCCGAGGATCGCGAGCACCTGCACTTCGCCGAGGTCGCGCGCGATGGCGACCGCCTGGTGACCGCCGGCAGCGTCGGCTACATCATGGTGGTGACCGGGCGCGGGCCGACCGTGGTCGAGGCCCAGCGCGCGGCCTACCGCCGGGCCGAGGCGATCTCGATCCCGAACGTGCGCTACCGCACCGACATCGGCGACAAGCTGGTCGCGCGCGATCACGCCGAGCTGGTCCGGCTGGGATGGCTGGCGTGAGCGACGCCGGCGCCGACATCCTGGCCCGCTACCGGGCGGGCACGCTCAGCGCGGAGGTCGCGCTGATGCAGCTGCTGATCGAGTACGAGGACGACGCGCGGGTCGCGCAGCTGGTCGCCGACGAGCCGGCGCTGGCCGAGCGGTGCGCCCGCCACGCCGCCGGGACCCGCCGCATCGTGGCGATGCTGCGCTCGGGCATGGACAGCTCGGAGCCGGCGACCACCGTCGACGCCGGCCTCGCCCACACCCGGCGGCTGTTCGACTGGTCGGTGCAGCAGTCGGAGGAGGCCAGCGTCGCCCTGTACTCGCTGGGCAGCGCCGAGGTCCTGGCCGCGGCGACCGCCGAGCTGGTCGCGCTGTACCAGGTCCGGGGCTGGGTCAGGCCCGACCGCGCGATCTTGCAGATCGGGTGCGGCATCGGCCGGCTGGAGCTGGCGCTGGCGCCGCTGGTCCGCGAGGCCCACGGCATCGACGTGTCCGCCAACATGATCGCGGCCGCGCGTCGCCGCTGCGCGCACCTGCCCAACGTCGCGCTGGCGGTCACCGAGGGCCGCGACCTGCGCAGGTACGACGACGCACGGTTCGGGCTGGTCCACGCGATCGACACGATGCCGTACCTGGTCCAGGCCGGCGGCGCGCTGGCCGAGGTCCACGTCCGCGAGGCGGCGCGGGTGCTGACGCCCGGCGGCGACCTCGTGATCGGCAACTTCTCGTACCACGGCGATCTCGAGCGCGATCGGCACGAGGTCGCCCGGCTCGCCGACCTGGCCGGGCTCGAGCTGCTAGTGGCGGGCGAGCGACCGTTCGCGCTGTGGGATGGCGCGCTGTTCCATCTGCGCCGCCCCGGCTGATCGATCGACGCCGAGCTCGGCGCGATAGCGGACGAAGCAGCGCCGGCCGGCTTCGAGCCGGATGAGCGCGCCCTCGGCGATCGCCGCGGCCGCGTCGGGCTCGGCGGCGACGATGGGGGCCAGCACCTCCCGGCACCACGCCTCGGAGTGCTTGACGTCGAGCGTCGCGTGCAGCGCGAAGTACTGGCGGCTGCGCGCGGCCACGCCCAGCCGGCGCAGCGCCTCGTTCACCAGCGTGGCCCGACCCGGCGCGGTCAGCTCGATCACGCCGAGCGCGCCGATCGCGTGATACGCGTAGCGACGGTTGGCCGCCATCGCCAGCATCAGGTTGCCCAGGGCCAGGCTCTCCCAGACCACGGGGACCGTCGTGGCGAGCTCGTCGATCGCGAGCGCGTCGGCGAGCCGGCCGAGCATGGGGCCGTGCATGCCGCGCTCGACACCGCGGCCCATCTCGTCCCAGTAGTTGCGGGCCATCTCGAGCTTGGGTTGCGCGGGCAGGCGCAGCTGGGCGAGCGCGACCAGGTCGTCGAAGCCAGCCTCGCCGGCCACTTCCTGACACAGGAACCAGCGGACCTGCTCGAAGGAGGCCGTCCGGGCCAGCCAGGGAAACAACGGATCGTGCTGGCCGGGCCCGTTGGCCTCGAGGGCCTCGAACCAGGCGACGAACCCGCGCGGGTCGTACGGGGCCTGGGCCGCGCGGTCGGCCACCGCGGCGCGCTCGGTCTCGACCAGCTCGCCCTCGAGCAGCCGTAGCTCGTGCTCGCGATCGAGCGCTTCTCGCCAGCGTGCGTCCGGCAGCGCGGGCGCCAGGCGGTCCTGGTTGAGCGCGGCCAGTCGCTGATGTTGGTCGGAGATCATTCCGCACCATAGCCGCGCGACCGAGATGCGCACGTCGACTGCGCGGTCGTGTGGCGGGACGGAGATCTTCCTAGTCTTGGAGACCGTACTCCATAGATCTCCTGCAGAAGGCAGACCTCGCACCTGACTCGTGACCCCGGACCCCGGCGTCATTGTTGACCGCTTCGCTCCGCTCGCTGGGGGCTAACTTAGCCCACCACGGTGGCGCACAGCGCGACCGCGGCGATCCGCTCGACCGCTTGATAGGCCGGGCGGTCGAGCTCCTCGCCGAAGACGTCGGGGTCGAGCTCGGCGTAGGTCCAGCGGGCGCGGCGCGCCTCGAGGCGCGGGCGGGCCGCGTCGAGGAATCGGTCGCGCCCGTCGACGATCGGCGCGCCGGTGTACACGATCACGCGCCCCCCCGGCGCCAGCCGGGCGAGCGCCTCGTCGAGGATGCGGACCGCGAGCGCGGTGCCCAGCCCGTCGCCGCCGTGGCGATAGGCCCGGGCCTGGTCGTCGACCAGGTACGGCGGGTTGGCGATCACGAGGTCGAACCGACCGTCGACGCTGGCGAGCACGTCGGACTCGATCCGCTCGACCCGGGCGGCGACCCCGGCCAGCGCCGCATTGACGCCGGCCATCGCGAGCGCGCGCGGGTTGATGTCGGTCAGGACCAGCTGATCGACCCGGCCGGCCAGCGACAGGCCGCCGGCCCCCGAGCCGGCGCCCACGTCGATCACCCGCCGCGCGGTCACCACCTCGCGCGCCAGGACCGCGCAGAACCGGTAGGTGTCGGGTCCGAAGAAGACCGCGTCGCTGGCCACGGTGGGATAGGCCGAGTGCACGTACAGCTGGTCGCCCAGCGTCGAGAAGCGCACGCGCGGCTGCCACAGGTCGCCGTGCGGCTCGACCGCGTCGGCGGCGCGCAAGGCGTCGAGCATGCCCGGGGGGAACAGCGCGGTGGGGGCGGGTCGGCTCCAGCCGAAGACGTCGCGCAGGTCGGCGGCGACGTCGGGGCCCCGGCGGTGGACCCGCGCGTGGGTGGCCGGCGTGGTGGTGATGAACCGGTAGCCGCTCGCGGTCAGCATGCGGCCGACCGTCACCAGGGCGTCATGGGGAGTGCTCGGTGCAGTGGCGGCGGTCACGGGCAGAACACGACCTCGAAGCTGGTATCGGCCCGGCACGCGTGCAACCCGGCCGCGTCGTCATACGAGTAGCTGTACGCGGTCGGGCACATCGCATGGACCGCCTCAACGTAGCTGGTGTGCACCACGCTGAGCGGATCGGCCTCGGCGCGGCACGCCTCGGGCGTCATGCAGTGGTTGGCGAGGGTGCACGCCGCGGGATCCGCGGTCGGCGTCGGGCAGCACATGTGCAGGCCCGGATCCTCGCTCTCGGGCCGCGCGAGCCCGTACGGCGCCGGGTAGTTCCACTTCTTGCACGGCGCCAGGCACGCGATCGTCTTGTTCGGATCGTCCGGATCTCGGACACGTAGATCCAGGCTCGCGTACTGCGGGAACCCGCCGCCGCCGCTGAGATCTTCGTTGCCGGGGCAGCGGTCGAGCGACAGCGCCGAGCAATCCGACACCGTGCAGGTCCCGAGTCCCGCGCCCGGCCCCTTGGGAAACACCGCGAACGGCAGCGTGTACCCGTCGACCTGGCTCAGGTTGTAGAAGGTCTCGAGCCCACCCCCGACGGCGGCGAAGGTCGCCTCGAACTTCGAGTCCACCGGCGGCTGGCAGCCGGTCGGCCCGCACGGCCGCCCGCCGCCCTCGCCGTTGTCGCCGATCTTGCACGCGTGCCCGGTCGCATCGCAGCCCTGCTTCGGCCAGAACCGGGTCGCCGACAGGCCCGCCGCGGGGATCGCGTAGTCGTGGAAGTCGCCCTTCGCCAGCCGCACGTTCTGGGCATCGGTCACGTTGTCCGAGTGCGCGATCCAGATCGGCGCGTCGCACTGGCTGGTCACCCGCAGCCGGGTCGGCTGCGGCCGGGTGCCCGCGTCGCGATCCGCCACCCGCGCATCCGCCTCCCCCTCGCGGCCCCCGTCCCGCGCCCCGTCCGGGCTCCCACCACATCCAGCAGCCAGCATCATCACCGCGAAGACCGCCTTCATGGTCCGGATGCTACCGCGCGCCCGCGCGCCACCGGCGCCCTTCCGCCGCGTCACGCACCATCGTTACTCCGCACCGTCCCGAGGTGGGCGGACCCGCTACCGCGCGGGCGCGAGCGCCAGCTCCAGCCGCACCACCCCGCGCCGCGGCACCGTCACCCGCCGGCGCTCGACCGTCGCGGGGCCCCAGCGCGGTCCCCCGGCGTCCACCCGCATCACCAGCGGCGGGTACCACACCACCAGCTGGTAGGTGCCGGGCGGGACGTCATCCAGGGCGAACCGGCCGTCGGGGTCGGTCACCACGTAGTACGGATGGGCCTGCCCGA
This sequence comes from Kofleriaceae bacterium, assembly GCA_046597055.1. Classification (GTDB taxonomy): domain Bacteria; phylum Myxococcota_A; class Polyangia; order Haliangiales; family Haliangiaceae; genus UBA2376. Next base: position 6,679 of record JBKJLC010000130.1, read on the forward strand.
TCGCCCACGCCGGGGCCCGGGCGCCGCCCTCGAACCGGAGCGCGCCGACCCGGTCGACCGACATCGTCTGCCGCCCGCCCGGATCCAGCTCGACCGTCGACGTCATCCCTGCGCGCTCGCCGACCACGCGCGCGACCACCTGGTCCGCATTCTCGATCACCAGCTGCGCCGGCAGCGGGCTCACGATCTGCACTGTCGGCACCAGCGCGCAGTCGTCGACCACCAGCACGCCGCCGGTGCGCACGAACGACATCGCGTACGGCACCGCCCGGCCTGCGGTCAGCCCCTCGAGGTACGCGACCGCGCCGCTGATCGGCGCACCGACCCGGGCCACCCGCGCGGCCGCGCAGCCCGCGGGCCACGCCACCCCGGCGTCGACCTTCCAGCGCAGCGCGCCCATCACCGTCCCCGGGTCGATCACGCCCGTCGGGTGGTAGGGCGGCGCCGGCGGTGCCGGTGGCCCGAGGCCGACCCCGAGCCCGCCGTACCCGAACCCGCCATAGCCGTAACCACCGTAGCCGTAGCCGCCGTACCCGGCCCCGCCGTAGCCACCCGCCTCGAGCTCGAGCCGACGCCGCGCGTACCGATCGCCGAACGGGCCCTCCTCGGTGGCGCCGACCTCGAGCCGCACCGACGCCGACGCCAGCTGCCCGGTGCCGTCGTCGAGCCGGCTGCCGGCCGGGCCCAGCCGCTGCGCCGGGGGCGCGCCGCATCCGGCGAGCGCGACCAGCGCGGCGCCAGCGAAGCAGGGCACGGGGCGCACCGCCTGAGCGTGCAACGCCCCCTGGCCGGGCGCAACCGCAGGGACCGTCAGGGCGCCGGGGCCGGCGGCGCCGTCGACGGGAACGCGTTCACGACCAGGTTGGTGGCGAGCTCCATCAGCGCCTGGCCGTCCGCGGTGCTGATCGAGGTCGCGAACGCGACCCGGCGCCCGGTCCGCTTCACCGACAGCCCGTCGATCGCGTTGTAGGCGCGGAACTGCCGGAGGGCGAGCGAGATCATCCGGTCGTCGAGCAGCTCGGTGCGGACCCGGGCGATCGCGTCGGCGGCGGTGGCCGCGGTCGGCTCGTCGGCGTAGCGCAGGTTGCCCTTCACGATGAACCCGTGCGGGTCGAGCTCGAGCGTCACCGTGCCCGAGTCGGGACCCGGCAGCGAGCCGACCCCGAGCGGCAGCGGGATCTGCTTCGGGAACATCTTGGCCGCGGTGACCATGATCGCGGGCCCGGTCGGGTGGCCCGACTCGCTCTCGATCGAGCCGACCTGCGCCAGCCACGGCGGCAGCGCGGCCGGGGCGGCCGCCGCGCGATCGAGCTCGCCGGGCGCCGCGGTGGTGAGCCCCGCGAGGTCGTCGGGGCGCGCCAGCGTGACCCAGCCGCGCTGCCACAGCAGGAACACCCGCGGGTCACCCGCCGCGATCACCCGCGACCGGCCGCGGCGGCCGAGCACGCCGCCGGTGACCACCGACCAGGCCGCGGGCGCGTCGGGCGAGTCGAGAAAGTCGCGCAGCGCCGACGGCGCCATGCGGGTGTGGGCGACCACGGTCGTGGCCAGCATGTCGCGCGGCTGCGAGCTCGAGAACGACAGCGACTCGAAGCGGTCGGTGAACTTCAGGTCGCTGCCGCCGCTCAGCGCCGCGCCGTCGGGCAGCGGGCGGATCACGCGCTCGATGCGCTCGGCCCAGTCGGTGTCGCGCAGGCGGTCGAGCCGGATCAGCACGCTGACCACCTGGCCGGGCGGGAAGTACTTGATCAGATCGGCCCGGGTGCCCGAGCTCGGGCGGGCCAGGACGTTGCCGGTCGGATCCGGATCGGGCGCGACCGAGGCGTCGCCGCCGGCGCCGAGCGCCACGCCGCCGTCCTGGGCGACCCCGCCGTCGCCGCTGGTCGCGGTCGCGATCGCCGCACCGCCGTCGTCGGTCGCGACCCCGGCGTCGTCGCGGCCGCCGTCGCCGGCCGCGGCCGCGAGCAGCCCGCCGTCGCCGTCGTCGACGCCAGCGTCTCCCGTGGCCGCGAGGTCGACCGCGGCATCGTCGCCGGCGTCGATCGCGTCGACCGGCTCGGCGTCGACCCCGGCATCGATGGCCGCGACCTTGGCCGCATCGACCCCGGCATCGATGGCCGCGACCGGCTCGGCATCGACGCCGGCATCGATCGCGGCGAGGCCCTCGTCGGCGGGCGGCGCGGGCGGCAGCACCGCCTCCTCGCTCGCCGCCGGCGGCGTGGCCGGGGGCGGCAGGGGTGGCAGGGCCTCCTCGGGCGCGAGCTCCTCGGCCGCCGGCGCGATCGGCACCGTCTCGATGTCGATCGTGATCGGGGGCCGGGTCCGGTGCACGCCGCCCCAGGCCATCGCGATCAGGAGGAGCGCGTGCAGGACGATCGACGCTGCGATCCCGAGCGCTGCCAGCCGGCGCGGGTTCGGCGCCGGCGGCGGCGCGTCGGGGGGCTGCCCGGTGGCATCGGCGTCCAGTTCCACTTGGGCCAACCTCGATCCCCGCAGTAGCATCCGGTCATGGCCGAGTCCAGGCGCGACCCCGTGACGCGCGCGCTGACCGACACCGAGGTTGCGTACGTGACGGCGGCGCGCGCGCGGGCGCACCTCCTGTACGAGGGCGTGCGGGTCGCCCACCGGAGCTGCGGCATCGCGGTCGCCGAGACCTTCGGCCTGCCGACGCCGGCCTACCAGTCGCTCCGCCGCGGCGGCATCACCGGCGCCGGCACCTGCGGCGCGCTGCGCGCCGGCGAACAGGTGCTCGGCGAGCTGCTCGGCGATCCCGATCCGACCGGCCCGGTCACCGACGCGCTGCGATCGGCGATCACCTGGTACCAGGCCGAGGCCGGCCAGCGGGTCGATCGCGGCGAGTCGCCCACCACGATCTGCAACGATCTAGTCCGCCCGCTCGGCGACTTCGGGGGCGCCCGCCGCAAGGCGTTCTGCACCAGCCTGGCCGCCCAGGTCGCCGAGCTCGCGGCCGAGGCGCTGGTCCGGTTCGGACCGCCCGAGTTGTCCCGTCCCCCGATCACGTCCGTCGAGGAGAGCTGAGTGCCGATCAAGAAGGAGACCGTCGCCGAGGTCGTTGCCGAGGCCTCGCAGAAGATGGCCGATCCGAACTACTCGGCCGTGCTGGTCGGCGGCTTCGTCCAGGTCCAGACCCCGATCGTCCAGTTCGTCAGCGCGCACGATCAGGAGCTCGGCGGCGCCGAGGGGATCGTGAACGTGATCTTCCACGCCGCGTTGATCGGCACCGCCTACGCGCGCGGCATGGGCCGCTCGACCCGCATGATCTCGTTCGAGGAGCTCGACGACGTCGCCGGCCCCGACTCGCTCAAGCGGCTCGAGAAGGCCCAGCCGTTCTTGCACGGCTTCATCGAGGAGAACGTGGAGAATCCGGAGGCGCGCAAGCTGCTCGCGCTCATCGCCCTCGCGATGGACCGCTAGCCGGCGCGGGTCAGCGGTCGGGTCCGGGCGCTGGGTTTTTCTGGGGTGCACGGGCCGGGCGCGACGCACGCCTGCTGCCGGATCTCGTGATACCAACGGGTCATGGCGAACCCGACCGCTACCTTCGAGACGACGCTCGGCACGTTCACGGCCGAGATCTATCAGGACAAGATGCCGATCACGGCCGGCAATTTCATCAAGCTGGCGCAGAGCGGTTTCTACGACGGCCTGCACTTCCACCGGATCATCGCGGACTTCATGGTCCAGTTCGGCTGCGAGTTCAGCAAGGACGCGAACAGCCCCCGCGCCGGCACCGGCAACTCGCCGCTCGGCCGCATCCAGGACGAGCATCCGCCCGCGCACAAGCTCTCGAACGAGCCGGGCACCCTGTCGATGGCGAACACCGGCCAGCCCAACAGCGGCGGCGCGCAGTTCTTCATCAACAGCAAGCACAACAGCTACCTCGACTGGTTCTCGCCGGGCGCCTCCAAGCACCCGGTGTTCGGCAAGATCACCGGCGGCCAGGACGTCGTGAAGAAGATCGAGACCGCGCCGACCGGTCAGGGTGACCGGCCCAAGACGCCGATCAAGATGATCAAGGTCACGATCACCGAGGCGTGATCTCCGACGGGCCGCTCGCCAGCTGGTGAGCGATCTCAGCGCGGCCGGCGGGACAGGGTGCCGGCCCAGTCCTCGGCGCGCAGCTTGGCCAGCGCTCGCGTGGTCCCGGCCCGGTCGTAGGTCCGCTTGTCCCGCAGCATCGTGAAGACCTCGGTCGCCACGATCGACATCACCGCGTGGATCGCCTCGTGGCGGGTGGTCCCTCCCGCGATCAGGCGCGCGACCGCAGCCGCGGTCTCCGGAGGCTGCCCGGCGGCGACCTGGTTCTCGCCGATCAGATGGAAGGCGGCGTGCAGCGCCGGGTCGGGACCGTCGGGATGCTCCGCGAGCGTGTCGTGATGCGCGCGGATGGCCTCGGTCCGGACGACCTCGTCGGCCGCGAGCCAGCGCGCCGGATCGGGCGCGTGGTCGCCGTGGTAGGTCAGGCCGGCGCCCGCCGGGATGCGCTCGTCGATCCCGAGCTCGCGGCGGAGCTCGTTCCAGAGCTGCGGCGTCGCGCCGGGCTGGCCCTGCGAGTCACGCTCGAAGTCGTCCAGCAGGGCGGCGACCTGGGCCCGACCCTGGGGTGACCGCGCGGTCGCACGCGGAGTCCTGTCACCCAGGGCCGGGACCGGCTCGTCGAGCCAGCCCTGGTACAGATCGCGCAGCACCGTGGCCAGCATCTCGGCTTCGAGCTCGGGCGGCATCGAGGGCGATCCCGGCGGGCCCGGATCGTCGGAGGTCGCGTGATCGCGCAGCGCGACCTCGGGATCGGTGAGCGCGTCGGCGCGGTGCACGACCGCGGCGCCCAGCAGCAGCTCGAGCATCGCGCGACCCCGGGTGAGCCGCGCGCGCGCATGGGTCTCGAGGATCAACTGGTCGCGTTCGATCCGGATCGATCCCAGCACGGTCGAGCCGCCGAGCGCGGGGTTCAGCGCCGGATCGAGCCACGTGAACCTCGGCTCGGGCGCGTCGTCGTGGCGCTGCAGGTCGGCGCGGGTGGCGAGCCGGGCGAGGACCGTGTCCGGGTCGACGATCTGGTAGTGCGCCTCGCAGAACATCACGGGCTCACCGTGGGTGGTCGTCAGCTGGGGCCGCGGCGCCCGCGCCAGCCCGTCGCGCAGCGCGGCCAGGGCCACGTCGGCGTTCGCCGCGAGCAGCTGGCGCATCGGGACGCCCGGGTGCTCGGCGCGCGCGTCCGCGAGCGCGGCCTCCAGCTCGGCGCGCACCGCGTCGACCACCCCCGGCGGCACCTTGAGGCTATCGCCGGCCATCTCCATCGTCTCGCCCACCGGCATCAGCCACGCGAGCTGGACCTCGCCGGGATGGATCCCCACGCTGCCGGTCACCTCCGTCACCTCGAACGACTCGTCGAGGATCAGGTCGCGGACGGTGAAGCCGCTGCCGGTCCGGACGCTGACGATCTCGAACATCGATCCCCAGGCCTGCTGCAGCGTCATCAGCGCAGCCACCTCGCCCCGCGACAGCGCGCGGCCGTGGCTGACGAGGAAGCGATCGACGGCGCGGCGATCGTCGTCGTCGCGGTGCCCGTAGCTGAGATAGGCCGTCAGCATCGACTCCATCCAGGCCGGGATCGGCTCGTCCTGGCGCTGCGCCGGGGCGCGCTCGTCGGACTCGAGCAGGAACGCCAGCGCCTCGCGGAGGAGCTCCTTGTGCTTGGGCGCGAAGACGTGGGTGGTGAGCTTGTCCCGCGCGGCGCGGAACTCCTCCTTCGTGAACCCGGTCGCGCCGTCGCGCACCACCGCAAGACCGCCGAGCCAGCGGCAATCGGCCGGGCACTGGATCTCCACCAGCCGGTGCTTGCCGCAGCACTGCGGGCAGATCTCCCCACCGAGCGCCGGGCAGGCGCGCTTGCCCTTGCGGGTCGAGCAGAACGAGCAGGCGGTCATGGC
>JBKJLC010000168.1:0-4422 GCA_046597055.1 Kofleriaceae bacterium
TTGGTTCGACGGTGAGGACGGTCAGCCGAACCTCAAGATCCTCGGGTCGCTGCAGTGCCCCTACTACGTGCACAAGGCCCTGAAGAAGACGTTCGAGCTCCCCGACGACCGCGCCCACGTGGAGCAGACGGTCACCGGCGGTGGCTTCGGCGGCAAAGAGGAGTATCCGAGCATCGTCGCGCTCCACGCGGGCCTCCTCTCGAAGAAGTCCGGCAAGCCGGTGCGCATGATCTATGGCCGCAAAGAGGATATCGAGGCGACCACCAAGCGTCACCCCGCGATCTGCACGGTCACCATCGGCTGCAAGAACGACGGCACCTTCGTCGCGGTGAAGGTCGACATCCTGATGGACGGCGGCGCCTACGTCACGCTCACGCCGGTCGTCCTCTCCCGCGGTGCGCTCCACGCGTGCGGCGCGTATCGCTTCGACCACCACCACGTGCTCGCCAAGGCGGTCGCCACCTCGACCCCCCCCAACGGCGCGTTCCGGGGGTTCGGTGCTCCCCAGACCATCTGGGCGATCGAGCGTCACGTCGACGTCGTCGCGCGTGCGCTCGGGCGCGACCCGCACGACCTGCGCGACCAGAACCTCTTCAACGAGGGCGACATCACCGCGACCGGTCAGATCCTCAGCGTGTCGGTGGGGGGCCGCGCCTGTCTCGACGCGATCGGAAAGGCCGTCGACTGGAAGGCACGACGCGCCAACATCGATCGCTTCAACGAGAAGCTCGCACGTGACGGCAAGCGGGTGCGTCGTGGCCTCGGGATCTCGACCTTCATGCACGGCGCCGGTTTCACCGGCTCCGGCGAGAAGCGCCTCAAGGGCAAGGTCGCGGTCGATCTCACGCCGGGCGGGCGGCTCAACATCCGCAGCGCTTCGACCGACATCGGGCAGGGCACCGACACGGTGTTCCGTCAGATCGCGGCCTCGGTCTCCGGGGTCCCCTTCGACAAGATCGATCTCGAGGTCCCCAACACCACCAAGGTCCCGGACAGCGGCCCCACCGTCGCATCGCGCACGGTCATGGTCGTCGGCTCCATCGTCGGCAAGGCGGCCAAAGAGGTCGCCGATCGCGTCCGCGAAGAGATGAACAACCCGCCGGGCGGCACCTTCGAAGAGGCCGCCGATCGCCTGCTCAAGCGCGTCGGCGGCGCGGTCTCGTCGCTTCAACAGTACGAGCCGCCGGTCACCAGGCAGTTCGACGAGACGACGTACACCGGCGACGCGTACCCATGTTTTTCCTGGGCCTGCGACGTCGTCGAGCTCGAGGTCGACCTCGACACCTACGAGACCCGGGTCCTCAAGTTGTGGAGTGCGTCCGACGTCGGACGGGTCATCAACCCGGTGCTCTGCGCCGGACAGGTGGAGGGCGGAACGCTTCAAGCGATCGGCTGGGCGCTGTACGAGGACGTGGTGTGGCGACCCGATGGGTCCATCGCCAATGCGCGAATGACCAACTACATCGTGCCGACCGCAGTCGATGCGCCGCCGTTCGAGACCATCCTCGTCGAGGTGCCCTTCCCCGCAGGTCCCGGCGGCGCGAAGGGGGTCGGCGAGCTCCCCATGGATGGAGGCGCACCGGCGATCGCCTCTGCGCTCGAGCACGCGCTGTCGAGCGCCATGCAGTGGAAGGGCTCTGCGCTGTTGCCCGATCTACCGCTCCTCCCCGAGAAGATCTTCGACCGCGTGCGTCGTCTTGAAAGTGAGAACGCGTGATGCTGCAGCTCGATATCAACGGTAAACAGTCGGCGGTCGACGCCAATCCGCTCGCGCGTTTGCTCGACGTGCTCCGCGGCCCGCTCGGCCTCACCGGCACCAAAGAGGGCTGTGGCGAGGGCGAGTGCGGCTCCTGCACGGTGCTCATTGACGGAGAGCCAGTGAACGCGTGCCTCGTGCTCGCGGGCCAGGTCGAGGGTAAAAAGGTCACCACCATCGAGGGCGTGCAAAACGGCAAGCACCTCACGCCGCTGCAGGACTGCTTCATCAAGGACGGCGGTGCCCAGTGCGGCATCTGCACGCCGGGAATGATCATCTCGGCCGAGGCGCTGCTCCGACAGCACAAGTCGCCGAGCGACGAGCAGATCCGCGAAGCGATCGCCGGCAACATCTGTCGCTGCACGGGCTATCAACGCATCGTCGACGCGATTCGCCACGCCGCGGCCATTGCGGCCACCGCGGCCACCGTAGGAGAGCGCAAGTGATCCTCGATGGCGTTCGGTTCGAGCGCGCGCGCTCCCTCGACGAGGCGTGCGTGCGCGTCGCCGGTCTCGTCGACAAGAACGAGCCGTTTCACCTCCTCGCGGGCGGCACCGACCTCATCGTCGAATCGCACCTCGCAGACGCAAAGGAGCGTCCGGGGCGCACCATCCTCGACGTCTCCTCGGTCTCCGAGCTGGCGCGCGTCGAGGATCGCGGCGACCGCATTCGCCTCGGCGGCGGTGTCACGTATCTCACGCTGCGCCGCGAGCCACTCGCCTCACGCATCCCGCTGCTGTCGCGCATGGCGCGCGACGTCGGCGCGATTCAGATCCAGGCGCGGGGCACCCTGGCTGGCAACATCGCGACCGCGTCCCCCGCCGGCGATGGCGTGTGCGGCTTGTTCCCCCTCGACGCGATCGTTGGCCTCAAGAGCGTGAAGGGCGAGCGCGAGGTCCCGCTCACGGAGTACTTCACCGGCTACAAGAAGACGCAGCGGCGTCCCGACGAGCTCATCGCCTACGTCGACGTGCGCGTGCCCAAGAAAGACGCGACGTGGATCTGGCGGAAGGTCGGCACCCGCCTGGCGCAGGCGATCTCCAAGGTGGCGCTCGCCGCGGTTATCGAAGTCGATAAAGACATTATCCAATACGCGCGCTTCGGCATGGCGTCCGTCGCGCCGGTGACGGTGTCCCTCCCGAGTGTGCGCGCGCTGCTCGAGGGCCAAAGCACCAAACTCGACCTCGCGGCCGTCGACGCCGCCGTCGACAAGGACGTCGCGCCGATCGACGACGTGCGCTCGACAGGCGACTACCGGCGTCATGTGGCGCGGGCCGTCGTCCGCGAGCTCGTCCGCTCGATTACAACGGCGTGACCTGCACCGGGGGAAACAAGAGCTGGAGGGGCGTCGCCACGCGCGAGCCCCAGGCCGACGGCTCGTGGGCGTGACCGAGGAATGCCATGCGGTGTAGGTCTGCGCCCGGCGTGTATCCACGGCGGATGAGCGCGCGGAACATCGACCTGGTGTGGACGAAGCCGTCGCGCACGTTGGGGTCGGGGTCGTGGGGATCACGCGCGGCGCCGGAGTCGAGGTAGAGCACCGCGCGCTCGCCGGTCTCCTCCGACGCTTCGACGAAGCGCGGCGCCCAGCGGTTCCCCCACCAGAACGAGCTCGAGAGACAGGCGGCGCGGCCGAAGACATCGGGCCGCGTCCATGCCGCGAAAAAGGCGAAGAGGCCGCCCATCGACGACCCGAGGATGCCAGTGTTGTCGCGCCCCTCGCGAACTCGATACTTGGAGGCGACGTGCGGCCGAACGACGTTCACCAGATCGTCGAGGAAAGCACGCCCGTCACCACCGCCGTGTGCGGTATCGGCGACGGGTGAGAGTCGCTCGAGGCGGCGCTCGGCGGTGTGCACCGCGACGATGATGACCTCCTCCATCGCGGAGAGCTCGTAGAGCGCGTCGAGCGTGTGCTCGAGGTTCCACACTCCGAATGGATCGTTGGACGTCGAGAACAGCGCCTGCCCATCGAGCGCGTAGATCACCTGGTAGTCGCGCGTGTGCTGCTCGTCGTAGCTAGGAGGGAGGAGCACTTCGATCGCCAACGGTCCGTCGCGAAGGTCGAGCGTGAATTTCTCGTCGAGGCGTGAGGTGGCGCGATCGAACGACGGCGTGATGTGGAGATGATCGCCGCCGTGCACCGCGTAGTTACGACCGGACGCCCAGTCCGCCTCCTTGCCATCGTCGCGAACGACCTTCAGCTCGACGATCTCCCCGCGGGGGACGTGGAGCCGGAAGATGTGGAGATCGCCGGAGACCTCGCGGGCGTGCTCGGTGTGCTCCCACGAGAGCGGCGCGTGGCTGCCGCGCAGGCCGATGCGAATGCCGTCGTTGCCGCGTCGTGGGTATCGGACTTCGATGAGCGTCGCCCCATCGGACGATGGAACGGTTAAGCGCATGACAAATTCACCGGAACACTCCGATGCGCCGTGCTCGCGCTGGTCGCGAGCGCACGTGTCGCGAGCGCCCATATCGCGTGGCCGCGCCGAGCGATCGGCGAATGGCGGCGCATCCATCGGAAATGCTGACGCGCCGCACCTTCACATTCGCCCTCGCGGGCGCCGTTCTCCTCGCATCCTCGTCCCGACGCGCCCTCGCAGCCGCCAAGCTCAAGATCGAGGTCTACAAGGACAAGGGAGGCGAGTTCCGCTTCCGCATCAAGG
>JBKJLC010000214.1:0-6154 GCA_046597055.1 Kofleriaceae bacterium
CCCCGCCGGGGCCGGCGCCAGCATCGAGGGCACAGCGGCACCAGGACGCTGACGCGAGACTGGCCAGGGCGGCGGCCAGTTTCAGCGGCCTGAATTACCGGGCAAGCTGTAGCTAGCGCGCGGCGATCGGCGGCGGGGCGACCACGTAGTCGCGCCACTGGCCGGGATCGCCGCCCTTGCCGTCCATCGCGGCACGGGCAACGTTGTACATCTCGCGCGCCGTGACGTAGTGCAGCCGCCAGTTGGTGCCGTCGTTGTAGCGGGTCGTCAGGTGTCCGTGCAGCGCCCGTCCGCCCGCGCCGAGCAGCGACGCAGCGGTCTTCTCGGTCGCGCCGTGGGTGTGGACCTTCACGAACACCCAGTCGGGCCGGCCGCCCACATGGATGCCTTGATCGACCCAGCTGTCGACCCGCGCCGGCGTCGGCGGATCGTCGCCGGTGACCGCGCCGTTCTCGAGCCGGATGCCGCGGCCCTTGCGCACCAGCGCGAGCGGGCCGGTGATCAGCAGCATGCGGTCGTCCATCGCGACGCCGACGCGCGCCGGCTCGCCGTCGTCGTAGGAGCGCCGGCGATCGAGATTGCCGACCGGCCAGTAGATCAGATTGACCATGTCCGACTGGCACGGATCGGGCGCCGACGGAAAGGTGAAGTCGGCGTAGCAGCCGAGGTCCCACAGCAGCGGGAGCTCCTCGTCGACGCCGCACCAGCGACGATCGGGTCGGCCGTTGGCGAGGCACCAGTTGCCGTGGATGAAGGCCCACTGATAACCGCCGCCGGGCCCGCGCGAGAGGTGGCCGTGCTCGGCGAAGATGTCGAGGTACGAGGCGAGCTTGGCGCGGAGCGACGCCGCGGTGTCGCCGTCGTGGTGCATGTGGATCTCGACCTCCCCGAGGTCCGCCTTCGCCAAGGACGCGAGATCATCGAGAAACTCGGGCTGGTACTCCTCGCCGGGGAAGAAGAACGAGTGACGCGGTGGGCGGCCATCGGCGTCGCGAAATCCGCGGGTGACCGCCGGGTAGCCCTCACGCCAGGCGGCGACCCGGGCCCGACCGGCCTCGACCGGCGCGCCCGCCCACAGGGGCTCGTAGTGGTCGCACATCGCGAACACCAGGTGCCGCGGGCCTTCGACGCGTGGGGTGCGCGCGCGGCGGACGAGGTGTCGCGCGTAGCCGCGCATCCAGGTGTGGAGGTTCTTCTGGCGGAGACGGGACAGCACGAGCGTGAGAAATGCTACACCGGGATCGTGGACCTGTACGGCCAGCTGCTGTCGAAGGTGCTCTACCCCGGGTGGGAACGCGTGCGCGGGCGCGAGACGTACGACCTCATCTCGTACCTCGACCGCACCGAGCGCGCGCCCATGGAAGAGCTGGTCGCGGCGCAGTCCGGCGCGCTGCGCCGCCTCATGCGCCACGCCTACCGGCACACTGTCTTCTATCGGGAGCGACTCGACGCCGTCGGGGTCTCGCCCGAGGACCTCCGCAGCGCGGACGACCTTGCCCGCCTGCCGCTGCTCGAGAAGCACGAGGCGCGTCTCTCGGACCAGGCACGTACGTCGCTCGTGCCGCCGTTCCCGTCCGTGGTGAAGCAGACCAGTGGCACGACCGGCGCGCCGATGATCGTCCGATACAACCAGGAGTCGCGCGTCTGGCGCGATGCGCTGCGCTGGCGCGGCTATGGATGGGCCGGCTATCGCCCGGGCATGAAGGCCTTCCACTACTGGGGCGTCATGCCGATCCAGCCCAAGGGCTGGAAGCGCTACAAGGTCCGCGCGGATCGGAAGCTCCGGCGGGACCACTACGTCGATTGCACGCCGCGTGGCGACGACAGCCTGGCCGCGGCGCTCGCGCAGCTGCAGCAGGTGAAGCCGGACGTGATCGTCGCCTACACCCAGGGGGCGGCGGCGCTGGCTCGCTACATCAACCGCACCGGCGCGCGGGTCGACCCAGTCCCGGTCCTGTGTGGTGCCGAGCGGCTCTGGCCCCACGATCGTGAAGCGATGGAGCAGGCCTTCGGCCCGAACGTGTTCGAGACCTACGGATCGCGCGAGTTCATGCTGATGGGCGCCGAGTGCGAGGTGCACGACGGACTCCACACCACGATGGAGAATCTGGTCGTCGAGGTGATCGTGCGCGAGAACGGCGTGGTTCGCGCGGCGCGACCAGGCGAGGCCGGCGAGCTGGTCGTGACCGACCTCCACAACCTGTCGCACCCGCTCATCCGGTACGTCGTGGGCGACATGGCGGTAGCCCGCGATGCGACCCCGTGTCCGTGTGGCCGGACGCTCCCGCGGATCGGGCCGATCGACGGCCGGGTGACCGACACGCTCCGGGATGGCCAGGGCAACCCGGTCAACGGGCTCATCTTCAGCATCCTGTTCGCGTTCATCGCGGAGCACTCCAAGCAGTTCCAGGTCTTCCAGAAGAAGTCCGGGGACCTGTCGCTTCGAGTGGTGCCGTCGAACGGCGGCTGCATGCCGCCCGAGATCGAGAAGATGTCCCACGAGTTCCTCGGCAAGTACCTGCCGGGCGTGACGTACGCGATCGAGTATCTTGACGACATCCCGGCGGCCTCGGCCGGCAAGCGCCACATCGTCGTCGTCGAGAAGTAAGCGCGGACGGCGGGCCGGTTTTCCCCCGCTGCCGAGGAGCTATCGCTCCCGCGCCTCGCGGGAAGCGGTGCACCGGCGTGTGGACACCCGGGCAAAGAGTCCTGACACCCGGGGCCGGGCAAAGCCGCGCCTTTGCAGCGGGGCTTACGAGAATCCGGTGTGGCTGACACCTGGGGCAATCCGGTGTGGCTGACACCTGGGGCCGGCTGACACCTGGGGCCGGCTGACACCCGGGACCGAGTGACTTCCGGTTTCGCTCCGAAATGGAGCGGGGCTTACGAATCGGCGGGGTGCCTGACACCCGGGGGGACTGATACCCGGGACCGAGTGACTTCCGGTTTCGCTCAGAAATGGAGCGGGGCTTACGAATCGGCGGGGTGCCTGACACCAATCGGCGGCGGCGGGGTGCCTGACACCAATCGGCGGGGTGCCTGACACCAATCGGCGGGGTGCCTGACACCAATCGGCGGACACCAATCGGCGGGGTGCCTGACACCCGGGGGGACGGGCGTGACACCCGGGACGGGGGCCGCCGGGGTGCGGGGCGAGCGGTGAGGCGAGTTATCACGCGGGAGCGGGTGGGGGCTGGTGTGTCGGGCTAGGCGGGCTGACTCGTTGTGGTATCGGCGGAAAATGCCTTTGGTGACAAGGCGTTGACACGGGTGGATGGCAATTTACACGTTGACACGAGCGGCGGGTTCTTTCAGAAAGGATGGATGGCGAGAGAGATCCGCAGAGTCGTCGTGCTCGGGGCGAACGGCGCGATGGGGTCGGGCAGTGGCGCCGTCTTCGCGGCCGCCGGGATTCCGACCATGTTTCTGGCGCGTAGCCGGGACAAGGCGGAGGCCGGACGCAAGCGGGCCGAGAGCATGGTCAAGTCGACCGCCATCTCGAAGTTCATCGAGGTCGGCAGCTACGACGAGCTCGAGGCCGAGGTGGCCAAGGCCGACCTGGTGTTCGAGGCAGTCGCCGAGGACCTCGAGGTCAAGCGCGAGGTCTTCGCGCGCGTCGATGCCGCCCGCAAGGCCGACTCGATCATCGCGACGGTGTCGAGCGGCCTCTCGATCGCCGCGATGTGCGCCGGCCAGAGCGATGGCTTCCGCCGCCACTTCCTCGGCATCCACTTCTTCAACCCGCCCAACGTGATCGTCGGCTGCGAGCTGATCGGCCACGCCGGCACCGATCCGGCCGTGATGGCGTTTGTCCGCGAGCTGCTGGCCGGCCCGCTCGGCCGCGAGGTCGTCGAGACCAGTGACACGCCCGCGTTCTGTGGCAACCGGGTCGGCTTCAAGGTCCTCAACGAGGTCGCCCAGCTCGCCGAGGAGCACGGGGTCGCCTTCATCGATGCGCTGATCGGCCCGCACACCGGCCGCGCCATGGCGCCGCTGGTCACCGTCGACTTCGTCGGCTGGGACGTCCACCGCGCGATCGTCGACAACCTCCACGCCAACACCCGCGACGAGGCCCACGCCGCGTTCGCGCTGCCGGGCTACATGGCGTCGCTGATGGATGCCGGCCACCTCGGCAACAAGACGCCGGCGAAGGGCGGCTTCTACCGCACCGAGGGCAAGGGCAAGGACGCGGTCCGCCTGGTGCTCGACGCCAGGACCCGCGACTACCGCCCGCTGGCCGAGGTCGCGGTGCCGCTGCCGCCGTTCGTCGCCCAGATGAAGGCGCAGATCCGGGTCGGTCGCTACCGCGCCGCGATGGACGCGATGGACGCCGGCACCGGCGCCGCCGCCGACCTGATGCGTAAGGTCGTGCTCGGCTACGTGAGCTACGGCCTGTCGCGGGTCGGCGAGGTCGTGGCTCGCCCGCGCGACGTCGACCGCATCATGGGCTTCGGCTTCAACTGGGCGCCGCCCAGCGTCCTGGTCGACGCCATCGGCGCGCGCCGCACGATCGGGCTGCTCGATCGCGCCGGGCTGCTGGTGCCGCGCGTCGTGGTCGAGGCCGCCGAGAAGAACCTCAACCTGTTCGACGAGCCCGAGGTCGATCGCGGGCGCTTCTTCGTCGCGGCCTAGCCGCCCACCCCGGAGCAATCAGATGACCGCACCTGTCTACATTCTGGGCGGCTACCAGACCGACTTCGCCCGTAACTGGACGAAGGAGGGCAAGCACATCGCCGCGATGATCCGCGAGGGCGTCGAGGGCGCGCTCGCCGCCACCGGGGTCACCCCCGCCGAGATCGACGTCGGCCACGTCGGCAACTTCGCCGCCGAGCTCTACGCGATGCAGGGCCACCTCGGTGCGTTCCTGGTCGACGTCGACCCGGCGTTCAGCGGGCTGCCGACCGGTCGCCACGAGGCCGCCTGCGCGTCGGGCTCGATCGCGCTGCTCGCGGCCTCGGCCGAGATCGAGGCCGGCCGCTACGACTGCGCGCTGGTCGTCGGCGTCGAGCAGATGAAGACGGTCAACCCGTCCGTCGGCGGCGACTTCCTCGGGACCGCCGCCTGGTACGAGCTCGAGGCCAAGGGCGTCGAGTTTCCGTTCCCCAAGCTGTTCGGCAAGCTCGGCGACGAGTACGACCGCCGCTACGGCCTCAAGGACGAGCACCTCGCCCACATCTCGGCCGTGAACTACGGCAACGCCAAGAAGAACCCGCGCGCGCAGACCCGCACCTGGTACATGAACGAGGCGCACGCCCGCGAGGTCTCGACCTACAACGGCCTGATCGGCGGCCGCCTCAAGATCAGCGACTGCTCGCAGGTCACCGACGGCGCGGTCGCGGTGCTGCTCGCGTCGGAGAAGTTCGCCACCGCGTGGGCCGCGCGCCGGCACCGCCAGCTCGACAGCGTCCCGCGCATCCAGGGCTGGGGCCACCGCACCGCGCCGCTCACGTTCGACGCCAAGATCGCCGAGAGCAAGGACCGCGAGTACGTGCTGCCGCAGACCCGCCGCGCGATCACCGACGCGTTCGCGCGCGCCGGCATCGCCGACTGCTGGGCGCTCGACGGCATCGAGACCCACGACTGCTTCACCACCTCCGAGTACATGGCGATCGACCACTTCGGGCTCACCGCGCCCGGTCAGTCGTGGCGCGCGATCGAGGAGGGCGTGATCGACTTCGACGGCAAGCTGCCGATCAACCCGTCGGGCGGCCTGATCGGCGCCGGCCACCCGGTCGGCGCCACCGGTGTCCGTCAGCTGCTCGACGCCACCCTGCAGGTCACCGGCGAGGCCGGCGGCTACCAGGTCCCCGGCGCGCGCCGGTTCGCGACGCTCAACATCGGCGGCAGCGGCACCACCAGCTGCGTGTTCATCGTCGGCACCTGACCGGCCTCTGATTCGTCCGATCCGGACCGATCTGGACGATGCCGGTCACACGAGGACTGGCACTCATGACCGAGGCGCGCGGGCCACCACCGTGGGCGTCTGCCGTCTGCGGCTGGCCCTCTGGATCCCCCACATCTTCCCGGTGGCCCTGAGAGGGTTGCTCAGAATACGTTTACGACCACGCGGACACGCGAAAGCGCGCGTCGCGCGATCAGGCGGCTGATGTTGTGCGCCAGCAGCTTGAGCAAGATCTCGGCGGCGATGCCGCGT
>JBKJLC010000197.1:0-48071 GCA_046597055.1 Kofleriaceae bacterium
CGCCGGAGCGGCCGGTGTTCCTGATCAGCCGCCAGCCGGGTCCGGCCATCGACACCGGCGCCGCGGCCCCCACCCGACGGTAGAGCGGGCTACGCTCGACCGGATGCGCATCCACCATCTCGACTGCGGGACCATGTGTCCGGTCGCCGGACGCCTGATCGGAGGCGCCAGCCTGCTCGGCCGGGGCCACCTGGTCTGCCACTGCTTGCTGGTCGAGACCCCGCGCGACGGCCTGGTGTTGATCGACACCGGCTACGGCACCCGCGAGTGCATCGACCCCGCGCTGATGCCGCGCTCGTTCCGGCTGCTGAGCGCGCCGCGGCTCGCGATCGAGGAGACCGCGGTCCACCGCATCCGCGCGCTGGGGCTGTCGCCCGATGATGTCCGCCACGTGGTGGTCACCCACCTCGACCTCGACCACGCCGGCGGCCTGCCCGACTTCCCGACCGCGACCGTCCACCTGCACCGCCGCGAGCTCGAGGCCGCGACCACGCTCGCGACCGTGCGGGAGCGCAGCCGCTACCTGCCACGCCAGTGGGCGCACGGCCCGCGCTGGAGCACCTACGACGAGTCGGGCGACACCTGGCTCGGGCTGCCGGCGGTGCGCAAGCTCACCGGGATCCAGGCCGACATCGCGCTGGTCCCGCTGCACGGCCACACCCACGGCCACTCGGCGGTCGCGGTGAAGGACGGAAACCGCTGGCTGCTGCACGCCGGCGACGCCTACTTCCATCACCGCGAGCTGGCCGAGCCGCTCGACGCGCCGCTCGGCCTGCGCGCGCTGCAGTCGGCGATGCAGGTCGATCGCGCCCAGCGCCTGGCGTCGCAGGCGACCCTGCGCCAGCTCCACCGCGAGCGGCCCGAGGTCACGATCATCTCGGCGCACGACCCGGCCGAGCTGGCGCGCGCGCAGTACCTCGCGCGCCTGGCCAGCTGACGCGCAGCGGTCGTCGCGATCGATCAGCGGATCGACGTGATCGTCAGCGCGCCGGCCACGAGCGGGAGCTGGGTCGGCCCGGTGAACGCGCTGCCCGAGCCGAGCGTGCCGACGCCGCTCGCCGGAACCGGGACGTTGGCGAACAGCACGAAGTGACCGGTGTCGTCGGCCACCCACGAGGTGTCCTCGACGCCATCGGACCCGAACGTGAGCGTGCCGCCGGTGAGCGTCAGCGGGATGCCGGTCCCGTTCTTCTGGACCAGGACGTGGGCCGCCGCCGGATCGAACGTGAGCCCGAGCTCGCCGTAGAATTCGGTCGAGCGCGCGGTCGACAGCCCGCGCGCGGCGAAGGTGGCGCCGGCGGTCGACAGCACCGCCGGATCGGCGACGAACCGGGCGTCGAGGTAGCCGGCCTTGGTCACGGTCAGGGTCACGGTGCGGCCGGGCACCGCGAGCATGACCCGGCCGTTGGGCGCGAGCGTGGTGGTCCGGTTCGGCTCGCCGACCACGGTCCAGGTCGCGCCCGCCACGCCGCGCATCTGGGTGGTGGAGATCGCATCCCAGTCGATGTACTCGCCGAGCAGCTGGTAGTCGGGCCCGTCGCCGGCCGCATCGATCATCGCGTCGGGATTGACCGGCGCATCGTCCGAGCACCCGAGGGCGCTCGTCGCGAGCACGGCCAGCATGAGCAGCTTCATGGCGGGCAGGCTAGCGCGCCCGCGCCCGGGCCGCGAGCGACCGGCATCACGGTCGCGCGCGTGCCACCGCGGCGCGCAGCGCGGGTGCGGCTCAGGTGCGCAGCTCGGCCGCGAGATCGAGGAACGTGTAGCGATTGCGGATCGCGCGGGCGTGCTGCACCGCGCGATCGAAGAACCACGGCGGACAGCCCAGCGCTGCCGGTCCGGTCGGGGCCCCGGCGGCGGCCAGCGCCGCCTCGAGGCGCGCGGGTGCGAGGCTCACCGCGCCGATCCGGGTCCGGATCGCGTCCCAGTCGCGCGCGAGCCGGGCGTTGAGCCGATCGGCGCCGTCCTGATCGAGCCGCTTGGGCGCGAGCTCGCTCCAGCACGCCGCGCCGAGGTCGGGACCAAACTCGGCGAGCACGCCCGCGTGGCTGATCGTCGACGGACCGACCACCGGCGGCCGCGCGCGCGCCAGCAGCCCGGCCTGCAGGCGCGCCATCGTGAGGGTGGCGACGCCGATCTGCTCGCCGTGCAGCGCGTCCGGAACCCCGGCCGGTCGCATCATGTCGAGGTAGTGGCTGATGAGGTGCTCGCCCTGGCTCGCCGGGTAGCTGCCGCCGCAGATCGACATGCCGAACCCGGACAGGATCAGCGTGCGGGCGAGCGCGGTCACCGCCTCGAGGTCGCCCGCCACCAGCGCGGCGGTCCCCGCCAGCAGCGCCGGCTCGTCGCCGGCGAGCAGCGCGAACGGGGCCTCGCGGTAGGGCTGGTCGAGCAGGAGGTGCGCGAGCAGCCAGTCGGCCTGCGCGGTCGAGCGGCACAGGCTGTCGCCCAGGCCCGACCGGATCAAGCGGACCGGGGCCGCGGCCAGGACCCGCACGTCGAGGAACACGCCGATCGGTGGCGGCGCCCGCAGCGACCGCTTGAGCCCGCCGACCATCAGCGACGCGTAGCCCGAGGCGTAGCCGTTCATCGACGGCGCGGTGCCGAACACCACGTGGGCGCAGCCGCGGCGCAACCCGGCCAGCTTGCACAGATCGTTGAGCGTGCCCGCGCCGACCGTCACGATCGCGTCGAGGCCGGGCTCGAGCACGGCGATCAGGCGCTCGAGCGTGGCCTCGTCGGCGTGGGGATGACGATCGAGCCGGACCGCCTGGATCTGGTAGCGCGAGGCGAGCGCGCGCGTGACCCGGTCGCCGAGCGCGATCGCAGTGTCGCCATCGCAGACCACGGCCAGCCGCGGGCCGAGCCCCAGGCCCGCGACCAGCTCGACCTCGCGACCGTCGAGGTCGTCGTCGATCGCGACCGCGCGCACGGTGGTGCCCAGGGGCGCGCCGGTCTCCGGATCTGGATACTGGCCGGCGAGCAGCCGCTCGATCGCCTCACCGGCAGGCATCGACGATGTCGCGCAGCTGTGAGCGCAGCGACCCCTTGAGCGGCGAGAACGAGCCGTCGAACGCGGCCGAGCCGATCGTGAACGCATCGGCGCCGGCCTCGGCCAGGTCGCGGATCTGATCGACCCGCGCGACGCTGCCGGCGACCAGCAGCAGCCCGTCGGTGCCCCGGCGCGCCGCCCGCACCAGCTCGAGCGGATCGGCCTCGGTCGCGCGGTAGGCGAGGAGATCGACGCCGGCGCAGCCCAGCGCCCGCGCGCGCCGGCAGTCGGCCTCGACGTCGGCGGGTGAGCCACCCAGGCGGGTCGGGTGCCCCGACGGCCGGCCCGGGAACGGGCAGTACTTCACCTCGCTGCCCTCGAGGATCGCGAGCACCTCCGCGATCTGGGTGCCGCCGAGCAGCCAGTCGACCCCGATCTCCCGCCCCACCCGCGCCGACCGCAGGCACGCCTCCGGGCTGGTGCTGACGACCTCCAGGTAACTCTGGGCACCCGACGCGCGGATCCTCCTGGTGAGCTCGGCCAGCACCGCGGGCTCCACCCCGACGTCCTTGAAGCCGACGTGGCGGAGCTCGACCGAGGCGATGTCGTCGAGCACCTCGATCGCGTCGGAGACGGTCTGATCCGACCGCGTCAGCATGAAGACGAAGTCCATGGATCCAGTGTTCACGGCTGCCGCGCGGGCGCAATCCCCCGCGCGGGCGCAATCCCCCGCGTGTGCCGGCCGCCGATCACGGCCTGGCCGCGACCGCCGCCGCGCCGGGCAGGCTGAGCTCGGCCAGCGCGTCCTGGAACCGGATCCGGGCCAGCATCAGGCGGTCCTGGGCGTCGACCACTGCCAGGGTGGTGGCCTGGATCCGGTCGCTGGTGGCGCGCGCCTTGTCGGCGAGGTTGCGCGCCAGCGCCGCCGCGCTCCTGAGCTTGCGCAGGCCGTGCAGCTGCGCGGTCAGCTCGGCCGCGCGCACCCGGTACTCGGCGAGGTGGTCGCGTCGGGGCCGGATGATCTCGGCGGTGTCGATCAGGTCGCGGTGGATCGCGAGCAGCGCGGTCAGCTGCCGCTTGAGCGCCGCCGACGGACGCGCGCTGTCGACAAAGACCTGCATCATCGCCAGCGTGGCGTCGGCGCCGAGCTCGAGCGTGCGGGTCAGGGGCGTCGCCTCGGCCAGCTCGATCGTGCGGGTCTCGCCGGCGCCGAGCGCGACCTCGAACAGGCGGGCCTCGCCCAACCGCTCGCTCGGCAGCTCGCTGGCGAGCAGCGCCCAGCCCGGCGCCACGGTGGGGCGGATATAGACCCGGCCCGGCACCCGCAGCCGGCTGGTGAGGGTCAGCCGGGTCCGGCGGACGTGCTGGACCTCGGCGGTCAGCACCCCGCGCTGGAGCGTGATCAGCCGCGACAGCTCGTCGCCGGTCTCGCCGGCGCGCTCGACCACCACCTGGCGATCGAGCGCGAACGGCACCACCACCGCCGCCCGCGGTGGGATGGCGTCGGTGAGCCCCTCGCCGATATAGCGGCCCTTGCCGTAGACGGTCACCGGCCCGGCCTCGAGCGTCGAGTCGGTCGGGTTGACGAGGCGCACCGCCTTGAACGCGAACCGCGCGTTACCGCGGCTGCTCTCGGCGTCGTACAGGTAGACCTGCTCGCCCGCCCGATCCTCGAATCTTCTGCGCATGAAGCCCTCCTGCCGGCTGTCCCCGCAGCGCCGTGGCCAACGCGTTGGGTCCCTGGCTCACCGCTACCGGCCGGGTGCGGCCCCGGCGTGACGTCGCGGGTCGCAGGGACCGTAGTTTGCCGACCCGGCCGCCCCCGACCCGTGATACGCGCGCGTCATGCAGCGCTCTGCCCTCCCTCGCGCCGCCGCGCTCGCGCTGGCCGCCCTCGCCCTGACCGCCGGCTGCCGCACGCATCCGGGCCCGGGCGGCGCCGCCGTGGTCCACAACCAGCCGGCGCTCGCGACGGGCTTCGGCGACGCGCCGCTGCTCGCGAACGTTCCAGCCGAGACACCGTACGTGTTCGCGTCGTTCCAGGCGCTGCCGCCCGGCATCTGGAACCGTCTGCTCGGGATGTACGCGCCCTTGGTTCGCAGCCTGACGCAGCAGGCCGCGCAGAACGAGGGCGCGCAGGAGTTCCGCGCGTTCATGAACGCGCTCGCCGCCGAGCTGCCCTCGTACGACCAGGCGGGCCTCGACCGCGTGGGCATCGCGCCCGCCGGTCGCTTCGTCATCTACGGCCATGGTGCCTATCCGATCCTCCGGCTCGAGCTGAGCGACGGCGACCGGCTGCTTGCTGCGGTCACGCGGGTCGCCCAGCGCATCGGCCAGCCGGTCCCCGCTCCGCAGCAGGCCGGCGATCGCCGCTACTGGACCATCCCCGCGGTCGACGCCGGGCTCACCGTGGTCGTCGCGATCGCGCCGCGCGAGCTGATCGTGGCCGCCGTGCCGCCCGCGGTGTTGGCCCGGGACCAGGCGCTCGTGCTGGGACTGAAGCGCCCGGCCCGGTCGCTGGATCCGCAGGTCCTCCGCGAGGTAGCGCGCCGTGGCGGGTATGCACCGTATGGCGTCGGCTTCGCCGACCTCCGCCACGTCACCTCGGCGCTGACGGCCGCGACCGGCACGGTGGTGCCGGCGGCCTGCGGCCGCACCATCGATGCGATCCACACCCGGATTCCTCGGGTCACGGCGGGCTATGGCGACTTCACCGACAACCAGCTGGCGCTCGGATATCGCCTCGAGCTCGCGCCCGATCTCGCGACCGACGTCCAGGCCCTCGCCACCCGGATCGTCGTCGCCCCGCCGCTCCCTGGACGTCCGGCCCTGATGCACCTGACCGCCGCGGCCGATCTCACGCGCGCCCGCGCGCTCGCCAGCCGCGGCGCCGACGTGCTGACCGTGATCGGGACCGCATGCGGCGTGCCCAGCGTCGTCGAGGCCGGCCGCGGGCTCGCCGACGCTGCGGCCAAGCCGCTGCCCCCCGAGTGGTCGACCGTGCGCGGCGGATCGGCAGCGCTGTACGGGCTCGAACTTGGGAGCAACGGCGCCCAGGTCCAGGTCGACGCCTCGGGCGTCCTCACGTTCGGCGATACCGCGGGGCTGGTCCCCTCCATCCAGGCCGTTGCTCGCGATGCGCGTGCCGATGGCCAGGTCCGGGTCGGCCCTCCACTACCGTTCACGACCACCATCCACTACGCGATCACCGGGACGGCGGTGGCGGTGGGCGTCGGCAAGGGCAGCCGCGAAGCGGTCGCGACCGCCATCGCGGCCCGCGCCACCCCGGCGCCGCTCTTCTCGATCTCCTACGACATGCGGGGGTTGATGGCGATGATGGCGCCCGGCCTCGCGCAGATGCCGCCCGCCGAGCGTCAGATGATGCAGGCGATCTACTCGTCGTTCGGGGACATCGGCATGGACCTGACCGCGGACGCGGACGGCGTCGCGATCTGGACCCGGATGGAGCTCCTCGCCCCTCAGCCGTGAACGGTCGCCGGCGCTGACCGACCGGCCGCCACCGTGCACGAGTTTGCCGGACCGCGGTCACCTGCCGCATGATACGCGCGGCCATGCTCCGCATCGTCCCCGCGCGCCGCGCCGCCGCGGCTCTGCTGATGGCACTGGTCCTGGTCGTCGGCTGCGGCGAGAAGGCCCGCAACCATCCCGCGCTGGCGCCCGGCTTTGGCGACGCGCCGCTACTCGCTCACGTCCCGGCCGACACCGCGTACGTGTTCGCCTCGTTCGAGGCGCTGCCGCCGGAGGTGTGGCAGGACTTGCTGGCCATCTACGGGCCGCCGATCCAAGCGATGTCCGCGATGGCCGCCAAGGACGCGGGCCCCGGGAACGAGGCCGCCGCGCGAATGGCGGCGGCCTTCGACGCCCTGCCGTCGTTCGACCGCGCTGGTCTCGAGAAGATCGGCATCGCTCCCGAAGGCCGGTTCGTGCTGTACGGCCTCGGCGCGTACCCCGTGCTCCGCATCGAGCTGACCGACGGCGAGCGGCTCCGTGCCGCCGTTGCGCGCGTCTCCGCTGGGCTGGGCACCAAGGTGCCGCCGCCGACCCAGGAAGGTTCGATCACCTACTGGACGTTCGACCAGCCCGATAGCCCGGTCGCGGTGATCGCCGCCATCGCCCCTCGCGAGCTGGTCTTCGCCGCGCTGCCGTCCGCCGCGTTCACCCGCCAGCGGGCGCTCGTGCTCGGCCTGGAGCGGCCCGCCCGGGCTCTCGATCCGCAGGTCCTGCGCGACGTCGCTCACCGCGGCGGTTATGCACCGTACGGGGTCGGCTTCGCCGACGTCGCCCGCATCCATGCGCTGGCCGTGAACGCGACCGGCGCTGTGCTGGCGCCGGCGTGCAAGCAGACCATCGACGCGACGACGGCCCGAGCGCCGCGGCTCACCTTCGGCTACGGGCCGTTCGCCAACGCCACGCTCGCGTTCGCGTATCGCTTCGAGCTCGCGTCCGACCTGGCCCGGGACGTCCAGGCACTCGCCACCAAGGTCGTCGCGATCGAGCCCCCGGTGGGCCGAACGCCCCTCTTCCACGTCACCGCGGCCGCCGACCTCGACCGCGCCCGGGCGCTGGCGACCCGTGCGAGTGGCGCCTTCACCGAGATCGGATCGGCCTGCGCCATCGCATTGGCGACCGAGGTCGGCCGCGGCCTGGCCGAGCTCGCCGCGGCCAAGATGCCCTCCGGTTGGGCCACGCTGCGCGGTGGGTCGATGAGCGTGTACCGGATCGAGCTCGGCCCGGACGGCGAGCCCAGCAAGGTCGAGGGCGCGGGCGTCATCACCCTGGGCGACACCAGCCAGCTCGTCGCCGTCATGAAGGCCGATCCGGCGACGCGTGACGCCGCCGCCGACGGCAAGGTGCGCCCGCTGCCCGCCTTTCCATTCTCGCCCCGCAACTACCTCGGGATCACCCGGACCACGATCGCCGCTGGCATGGGCGACGGCACCGACCGGATCGTCACGGCCGGGTTGGCCGCCCGGCCGAAGCCGGCCCCGCTCGTCCACATCGCCTACGACATGGGTGGCCTGCTGGCGCTCCTGCCCCAGGCGTTCGCCGACGAGCCGCCGGCCATGCAGGAGCTCATGAGGGGCCTCTTCGCGGGATTCGGCGGGTTCAGCATGGAGCTGTCCGCCGATGCCCACGGCGTCGCCGTCTGGAACCGGGTGGAGCTACGTCCGCAGCCACCGCCCCGGCCGTGACCGCCTGGTAGCGCCGGCTACGGCTTGACCGCGAGCGCGGCGGCCGCGTCGGGCAGGGTCAGCTCGGCCAGGGTGTCCGCAAACCGGACCTTCGCCAGCATCAGCTTCTCCTGGTTGTCGACGATGTCGATCGTCGTCTTCTGCACCCGGTTCGAGATGTCCTTCATCTTGTCCTGCAGGTTGCGCTGCAGGTCGGTCGCGCTCTTCACCTTCTTGAGCGACACGATCTGGTCCTGCAGCTCGTTCATGCGATCGCGGTACTCGACCAGGCGCTCGCGCAGGCTGGTGATCTTCTCGCCGGTGTCGGCGACCTCACGGTGGATGCCAAGCAGGCTCTCGAGCTGCTTCCTGAGCGCCGGGCCCGGGTGGGCGCTGGCCACGAACACCTTCATCAGGTCGAGCGTGGTCGGCGACCCGAGATCGAGGGTGCGGTTCATCGGGGTGGCCTCCGCGATCTCGACCACCTTGGTCTCGCCGGCCTTCAGCTGGATCTCGTAGAGGTGGGCGTCGCCGATGCGCTCGTAGACCTCCGGGCTGGTGATCGTCATCCAGCCCTTGGCGGTGGTGTGGCGGACGTAGACCTTGGTCGCCTTGTGCAGGCGGCTGGTCAAGGTCAGCTTGGTCCGCTTGATGTGCTGGACCTCGGCGGTCAGCACGCCGCGCTGCAAGGTGATCAGCCGGGACACCTGGTTCTCGGTGGCGTCGTCCTTGTCGATCACGACCTGACGATCGAGCGCGAACGGGACCACCACGTTGGCGCGCGGCGGGATGGGCTCGGTCAGGCCCTCGCCGATGTAGCGACCGTCCCCGTAGACGGTGACCGGCCCGGTCTCGAGCGTCGAGTCGGTCGGGTTCTTGAGCCGGACTGCCTTGAAGGCGAACCGGCTGTTGCCGCGCTCGCTCTCGGCGTCGTAGAGGTACACCTCCTCGCCATCGGTCTCGCTGCGCACCATCGACACCATCACGCTGGTGCCGCGCGCCACCGTCATCGGGATCTCCGACTGGAAGTGGCTCTCGCCGACCGGCGCCTCGCCGCTCGCGTCGGGCGGCTGGCCGGGGGTGGTGGCGGCGCCCTCGGTCGGCGACGCCTCGGCGAGCATGCGGACGCCGGGTCGCTGGCCGGCGACGATGCCGCGGTTGACCACCCGGACCTGCGCGGGCGGCACGCCGGCATCGATCAGCTGGTTGCGGACCAGGTTGGCGCGGTCGAGGGCGCGCTGCTCGCTGCCGGGCTCTCCGGCGTCGCCGTAGCCCTCGATCACGACGTTCTGCCGGCTCTGGATCAGCCGCGGCGCGACCCCGAGGAGCTTCTTGTCACCATCGGCGACCCGGGCCTTGCGGTACTCGAGGTTCGGGTCGCGCGGCGGGGCCGCGGCCACCCGCGCCGGCGCCGGCTCGTTGGCGCGGGCGTCGCGCTTGGGCCGGACCGCCGTGCGCGAGCCGCGTCGAGGTCCGTCGCCGCCGACGTCGAAGCCGCGGCCGCCACCGCCACCGCTGCTGCCCTCGGACGAGCCGCTGACGCTGGCGACGTCGAGGCTCTCGTACTCCGGCGCCGGCGCCGCCGGCATGACCTCGGCCACCTTGGTCTCCTCGACGTTCTCCGGGTGCCCGGCCGGGCGCCGGATCTCGTCGTCACCGAGCTCGGCAACCATGGTCGCGCCGCCCTGCTGGTGCTCGCCGCCGTACGGCGACACCGCGGTCGGCGGCGCGATCGCGAACTGCGCGTCGGACGCCAGGGTCTCGCGCTGCACCGTGCGCACGCTCCACAGGTCGTAGCGGAACGACAGGGCCGAGCTCGAGCCGACCCCGACCATCACGTCCTTCCAGTCCTCGCCCGAGGTGTTGTCGACGATCGCCCAGCCCTCGATCATCACCTTGCCGGCGTCGTTCATCGCGATGCGGTACGACGGCTTCCACACCGGCGCCTCGGTCACGTAGGTCAGCACCACGTCGGCGACCTCACCGGGCTTCTGCGCGGTTGGCACGTCGAGGACCATGTCCAGGAACGGACCACCCTCGGCCTGCTGGCGCGGGAAGCTGACCGGCAGCGGCTTGCCCGAGTGGGCTTCGACCACGGTGAGCGACTTGAGGAAGTCGTCGACCCGGTCGCGCGGGACGCTGATGGTGAGCTTGCCGCCGGTCACCTGGGCGCGACGCTCGTAGTAGGCGACCCCGTTGCGGTAGACGACCACGCGGCCGAGTGAGACTTGATCGACCTTCACGAAGGTCTTGTGCTGGGTGTGACCGCAGGCGGCGAGCGCGGCGGCAAACAGAGTCGTGGCCAGGAGCTTGCGCATGATCCCTCCGCGCACGCGGCGAATGGCCGGCCCCTCCCCGGGGCAACGAGCCGGCCGGACGAGTTCGAAGGTCCGGGGCGCGTGCGATCGTTCGCGGTGAGACGCACCACCGCGGAACCAGGTCTACCGGCGGCGCGGTTTCTTCCCAGGGACCGGCGCGGTGCCGGTGTCGGTCGCGGCCGGAAGCGCGGGCGCGACCGGGGCCGATTCTCGAGCCGCCGCGCGGGCTTCCACCTTGCGGTCCTCGAGCGCCTCCAGCGTCCTCGGCCAGTCGGCCTTGAGCAGCCGCGACAGGCCGCGGTCGGCGAGCAGCTTCCCATCGGTCTGGCAGCGGGCGCAGTAGTTGGCCTCGTTGTCGGCGTAGACGATGCGCTGGACCGGCGCCGCGCAGCGCGGGCACGGCTGGCCGTACTTGCCGTGCACCGCCATCTCGGCGCGGAACGCGGTGACCTCGTCGGGGAAGCCGTCGCCGACCTCGGCGCGCAGCCGCTCGATCCACGCGGTGAGGCTGGTCCGCGCGGCGAGGTGCACGCCGGCCAGCTCGTCGTCGCTCAGGGTCCGGGTCTGGCGGAACGGCGACATCTGCGCCGCCCACAGGATCTCGTCGGAGTACGCGTTGCCGACCCCATCGATGATCGTGGGATCGGTCAGCGCCCGCTTGATCGTGTGGTTCTCGGCGCGCAGCGCGGTGATCACGTCGGGGGTCGAGCTGGTCAGGAGATCGATGCCGCCGCGGCCGTGCTCCGCCAGCGCGGCGGTGCCGCGCACCACGTGCAACGACGCCCGCTTCTTCTTGCTGGCCTCGGTGAACAGCACGCTGCCGTGATCGAAGTCGAACGCGGCCAGGCCCAGCTTGTGCGGGATCTTCACCAGGGCCGGCTTCCAGCGCAGCCGGCCCGCGATCATCAGGTGGATCACGACGTGGAGGTCGTCGTCGAAGTCGAGGACCAGCCGCTTGCCGATGCGACCGATCCCGACCACCGGCTTGCCGACCACGGCCGACACCGGCGGATCCACCGAGCGCAGCAGGAACGGGCTGGCGATGCGCAGCGCGCGCAGGGGACGGCCGACCGTGTACGCCGCCAGTCGCTCGGCGTAGATCGTGATGTCCGGCAGCTCGGGCACGGAGCCTCGATCGTAGCCCGGATCGGCCGACGCTACCGGTCGTCGGGGCGGGCGCGCAGGACGACGATCTTGAGGTAGTCGGCCTCGGCGAAGCCGACCGGGTGGTCGGGCTCGGGCGGCAGGTCGGCGATCACCTCGAAGCGCTCGCGGCGGTCCGACACCACGTCGAGGAACTGGCGGCGGGTCACCCGCGAGGTGCAGCAGCACAGCACCAGCTGACCGCCGGGCGCGACCAGGCTGGCTGCGTGGTGGTGCAGGCGCCGGTAGGCGGCGAGGACCTGGGGCACCTGCTCCTTGCGCGAGGTCATGCTCGGCGGGTCGACGATGACCAGATCGTAGCGGACGTCGCGGACCGGGGGCCGCCAGCCGAACGCGTCGGCGACCACGAACGCGTGGCGGGCCGGGTCGCGCACGTGGTGGCGGGCCGCCAGCGCCAGCGCGTCGGCCGAGCGATCGACGTGGGTGACGTGGGCGGCGCCGGCCTGCTCGCAGGCCAGGCCGAGCCCGCCGGTGTAGGCGAACAGGTTCAGCACCCGGGCGCCGGCCAGGGGCGCGGCGGCCAGCCAGCGGCGCAGCCCGCGCAGGTCGAGGAAGCTGCCGCTCTTCTGTCCGGATCGCGGACGAGCGTACAGGGCCAGCGGCCCCTCGCGGAACGGCGCCTCGTCGAGCGGGTCGCCGGCGAGGATGCGCGGTGCGTCGGCGGTGCCGAACCGGCGGTGGCCGGCCCGCATCACCAGCGCGGTGGCGCCGACCGCGCGCATGACCCGGGCCCCGACCAGCCGCGCGACCGCGTCGAAGCCGGCCGCGTAGACCTGGACCACCACCGCGGCGCCGAACACGTCGACCACGACCGCCGGGACCTCGTCGCTCTCGCCGTGAATGGCGCGGAAGCCGTCGGTCTCGACCCGCAGCGGGGCCCGGCGGGCCAGCGCGGCGTCGACCCGGGCCGCGAACGCGGCCCCCTGCGGGCGCTCGGGACCGCGCCCGACCAGGCGGATCGCGACCGCGCCCTCGGCGGCATGGACCCCGTACCCGACCACCCGGTTGTCGCCGTCGTAGAGCGCGAGCCACTGCCCGTCGGGCAGGGCCTGGGCCGCCGACGACACCAGCCCGCGGAAGATCCAGGGATGACCGCGCTCGAGCACCATCACCGCGCGCTTCGACAGCTGGTAGCGGACCGGGCGCAGCAGCAGCGGCGGGGTCACGAGGCCACCGCCCGCGCCAGGGTCCAGCCCGCGGCCGCGGCCGCGCGCTCGACGAAGCCGGGATCGACGACCAGCGCCTTGCCCAGCGCGACCAGCTCGCAGCGCCCGGCGGCGACCACCGCGTCGACGTCGGCCGGGGTCGCGGTCGCGTCCTCGACGATGGTCGCGATCCCGAGCTCGTTGCGCAGGCGGTCGGCGAGCGGGGCCGCGTCGAGCCCGCGCCCGGTCGCCCGCACCTCGGCGCGACCGTCGCGACGGACCTCACCCGGCGACACGATGACCACGTCGACCCCGGCCGCGGCCAGGTGCGCGAGCCAGTGCGCCAGCGCCGCGTCGTCGGGGCCGCGCTGCACGCGCACCCCGAGTGGCCGGCCGGCCGGCCAGGCCGCGCGCACCGCGTCGATCACGAGATCGAGCGTGGCCGCGTCGGTGTCGTGGAGCGTGCCGGCGCCGAGCTCCAGCGACAGCAGATCGAAGCCGGCGAACGCCGCCCGCTGCGCGGCGGCCGCCAGCAGGTCGGCGGTGGCGCCGGCGAGGTGGAGCCCGATCTTGGCCGGCGACTGCTCGTGGACGAACTCGACCACGCGGCGCCAGGCCACCAGCTGCTCGTCGGTCGCGATGCCCGGCCGGTCGCCGCCCGCGACCTCGGCCGACACCGCCTCGGTCAGCACCAGCCCGGTGCCGCCGGTCGCGCGCGCGCCGAGGAAGACCAGGTGCGCGTCGCCGACCACGCCGCCCGGGGCCGGGCCGACCGGCCACGGCGCCAGCGCCACCCGGTTGGGCACCCGCAGGCTGCCGAGCTGGGCCGGCGTGAACATCGGCGGTGGATCGCCGCCGATGCCGGCCTGCTCGGCCAGCAAGGTCTCGACCGTGTGCGCGAGGTGGCGGTCGCGCTTCAGCATGCTGGCGTGGCTGACGCGCAGGCTGCGGGTCATCAGGCTGTAGGCGAACTGCGCGGGCGGCAGCCGCAGGTAGCGCTCGGCGCCCTCGAACCACTCGAGGCTGGCCTGGGCCGCGGCCTGCAGCGACTCGACCTCGGGCCGCCGCCGCATCTCGTAGTCGGCCAGCGCGGTCTCGACGTCGGGCTCGGCGATCACGGCGTCGCGCAGGGCGATCGCGTCCTCCATCGCCAGCTTGGTGCCGGACCCGATCGAGAAGTGCGCGGTGTGGGCGGCGTCGCCGACCAGCACCACGTTGCCGGCCCGCCACGACCGGTTGCGCACGGTCGGGAAGCTGCGCCAGATCGACCGGTTCTTGGTCAGGCGGTGGCCGGCGAGGTCGTCGGCGAAGACGCGCTCGAGGATCGCGATGGTCTGGTCCTCGTCGGCGCGCTCGAGCCCGGCGGCGCGCCAGGTCGCGGGCGTGCACTCGACGATGAAGGTCGAGCCGGTCGCGCTGTAGCGGTAGGCGTGGACCCGGAACAGCCCGTGCTCGGTCTCCTTGAAGATGAAGGTGAACGCCTGGTACGGGACGGTGGTGCCGAGCCACACGAACTTGTTCGAGCGCACGTCGACCTGCGGCTGGAACTGATCCAGCCGGGCCTCGCGAACCCAGCTGGCCACGCCGTCGGCCGCGACGATCAGATCGGCGCCGGCGACCTCGTCGAGCGAGCGCACCGTGTGCTCGAAGCGCAGGTCGACGCCCAGCTCGCGCGCGCGGTCCTGGAGAATCAACAAGAACTGCTTGCGCTCGATCCCGCAGAACCCGTGGCCGGTCGAGGTGAACACCTGACCGCGCACGTGGGTCTCGATGTCGTCCCAGCGCGCGAACGCGCTGGTGATCGCCGCGTGGCTCACCGGATCGGCGGCGGCGAGGTGGCCGAGCGTCGCGTCGGAGAACACCACGCCGAAGCCGAAGGTGTCGTCGGCGCGGTTGCGCTCGAACACCGTCACCTGCTGGTGCGGATGCGCCAGCTTGAGCAGGATGCCGAGGTAGAGGCCAGCCGGCCCACCACCGATACACACGGTCTTCACGCGAGCACGGTACCCGATGCGCGCCGGCGTGCGGTGCCGCGCGACCGCCTCATGTGCGACGCATGCCCGCCCATCAGAATCGGCTGCTCACAGCCGTTCGTCCTGAGCCCGAGCGAGCGGACGCGAGCGCGGTGTCGAAGGACGTCCCCGCCCCGGTGGAGGGCGCCCGTCGACACGCGCCCCTGCGGGCGCGCGGCTCAGGGCGAACGGGAGAATCGCGATCGCAGCCAGGTCCGCGCGCTACGGAATCGACAGCGCGCGCCGGATCCAGCCCTGCTCGAGGCTCTCGGGCACCGCGTCCTCCCACAGCTCGCGCGGCCAGCGAAACGCCGACGCGAACGTCATCCACGGCTCGGGGGCGGCCCGCCCGCCGCACACCGACGAGCCACCATCGCCGCCGCGGAACCCGAGCGGGGCGGTCACCACCTCGACCTGGTACGGGTCGGCCAGCAGGTGCAGCCCGAACGCGGTCGGCACCAGGTGCCCGGTGAAGTGGCTCTCGCGCGGCATCGGGATGCCGTCGGGCCACACGTCGCCCCACCGGAACAACGTGGTCGAGCCGCCATGCACCGCGTGCTCCCACTCGTCGTCGGACGGCAGCCGGAAGCCCTCGGCGAGCACCCGGGCCTCGACCGCGGCCAGCAGATCGTCGCCCTCGAGCTGGCCGACCCAGTCGGCGATCGAGTGCGGCTCGATCTCGAGCAGGAACGGGTCCAGCGTCACGGTCCGCAGCGGCGCGAAGTAGTAGCCGAGCATCTCGGCGAACGGCACGGTGGCGTCGGGCTCGGCGTCGACCGAGGCCTGCTGCGCCGCGGTCAGCCCGAGCGGGCGCGACGGATCCCAGCCCAGGGACACCGTGCCGCCGGGCACCAGCACCATGCGCACGCCGCGGACCTCGACCACCGCGACCGTGTGGCGCTGGTCCCCCTGGCAGTCGAGCTCGACGTCGACGACCTCGCCGCCGACCGCGCTGGCGACGGCCGCGGCCGCCGCGCGCCGGGCGGCGTCGTCGGAGCGATCCCAGGACTCGAGGATGAGCGCGTCGCGATCGACTGGCATCGGGGGGACGATACACCCGCGCCGGTCGCGGCTGCCGGTCGCGGCGGTCAGACGTCGAAGCGGCAGAACGCGATCAGCCGCCCGCGCTTGACGTACGCGATCCCGACGTCGCCGCGACCGAGCGCCGCCGCCAGCCCCGGGTGGCACTGGAGCTCCTCGCGACCGCCGCCCTCGTGCTGGAGCTCGACCGCGCGGTGGCCCTCGCGCAAGGGGCGCTCGCCGGCGCGCTCGGCCACCACCAGCGCGACCTGCCGGCGCAGGAGCCCGCCCCGGTCGCGCCACCCGCTGCGCGCCAGCGCCGCGGCGACCGCGAACCAGCCCAGGCCGAGCACCCCGATCACCGCGCCGGCCACGCCGACGCCGAGCACGTCGAGCGTGCGCGCGATCGCGAGCGCGCCGGTCACCACCATCACCAGCGGGAGGATCAGGTCGAGCCGCGAGGGTGCCGGCGGGCCGAACGCCATCGCGGCGGGATAGTCGGCGTGGGTCAGCACCCGATCGAGGCGGGCCCCGCCTCGGGGGTCGAGCGCGTCCTGGGCACCGGTGCCGCGCGCCAGGCGGCGCGCGGCGCCCGCCGACGCGGCGACCGTCGGCACGACGCGGCGGTCGCCGTCGGATCCGCAGTGATGGCAGTGGGTCATGGCACGTCCTCGGAGCACGCTCGGTCGACGCGAGGTCCGCACCTCGCGCAGACACGAGGGCCGTGCTGCGGTTACAGCCCTCGAACCCGCGCGCGCACCGAGGTGCGCAAACTATTCATGCGCCGGCGTCGGCCAGGATCGCCTGCAGCCGGCCGAGCGCGCCCAGCAGGTCCGGCTGCTCGGTCAGCACCGGCCGCACCGGATCGATCATCGCCTCGAGCCGGGCCCGCGCGTTGGCGATCGTGAAGGCGCCGGGATCGAGCCCGGGCACCACCTCGTGCCACCCGAGCGGCATCGACACCTGGGCCCCGGGCACCGGCCGCACCGACAGCGGCGCGACCAGGAGCTGGCCGGGCGCGTTCTGGCCCCAGTCGAGGTAGACCCGGCCCTTGCGCTGCTCGGGGTTGCGCAGGGTGGTCGCCATCTCGGGGCAGCGCCGCTCGATCACCATGCCGAGCAGGTAGGCAAGCTTGCGCGCCTGCTCGAAGTCGCACTGGCCGGCCAGCGGGATCAGCACGTGCAGCCCGGTCTGGCCGCTGGTCTTGACGTAGTTGGGCAGGCCGCACGACTCGCACAGGGCGTGAATCGCGAGCGCGAGCGGCACCACGTGCGCGCGCGGCGCGTTCTTGGGATCGAGATCGATGATCGTCCAGTCGGGGCGATCGATCGTCGTCAGCCGGCTGGCCCAGACGTGGATCGGGATCGAGCCGAGGTTGGCGAGGTACGCGAGCCCGTCGGCGTCGTCGACCATCACGTAGTGGATCTCGCGCTGGCTGTGCTCGCTCCACCGCGTCATCGTGCGCAGCCACGGCGGGACCCAGTCGGGCATGTCCTTCTGGTAGAACCATTTCCCGTCGATGCCGTCGGGATAGCGCGTGATCACCACCGGCCGATCGACCAGGTACGGCAGGATCCACGGCGCGATCGACCGGTAGTAGTCGATGAGATCGCCCTTGGTGTAGCCGTCGGCGGGCCAGAATACCTTCTTCAGGTTGGACAGCTGCACGGTCCGCACCGACGGCTCGTCGTCGACCAGCGGCTCGGCGGCCGCCGTCGCCAGCTCGCCGGTGTGGCGGACCGGCATCGTGCACGCGAGCGCGGGCCGGTCGCGGCGCCAGCCGAGGAACACCGGGAAACGCAGGGTCGAGTCGACCGGCCACTCGCGGTAGCGCACCGCGACCACCAGCGCCGGCTCGACCCAGGTCGCGTCGCCGGTGCCCTCGGGGCGCGGGAAGCTCGGCGCCCACCGGGGCGCGGTGTCGAGCTCGCGGCGCAGCGCGAGCAGCGTCGCGTCGTCCAGGCCCGAGCCGACCTTGCCGGCGTAGCGCCACGCGCTGTCGACCCGCACGCACAGGTGCAGCGCGCCCAGCCCGGCCCGGCTCGCCTTGGGTGGGGTGAAGCCGCACACCGCGAACTCGTGCTCGGGATCGATCTTCACCTTCATCCAGTCGCGGGTCCGCGCGCCGGTGCGGTAGCGCGAGCCGAGCTTCTTGGCGACCACACCCTCGAGCCCGCGCCCGGCGACCACCGCCAGGAACGCCTCGCCGACCTCGGGGATGTGCTCGGCGTAGCGCACCGCGCCGACCGCCGGCACCACCTGCGCGAGCAGCGCCTTGCGGCGCTCGAGCGCGACCCCGCGCAGATCGAAGCCGTCGGCGCCGAGCAGATCGAACGCGTACCAGACCACCGGCGCGGCCACCGCGGCGAACGCGAGGTCGCGCTTGCGCCCGAGCTGGGCCCGCTCGGCCAGCTTGGGGAAGTCGGGCTTACCGTCGGCATCGAGCACGCAGACCTCGCCGTCGATCACGAGCCCCGGCACCGGCAGCGCACGCAGCACGGCGGCCAGCTCCGGGTAGCGCGCGGTCGCGTCGTGCCCGGAGCGGTAGCGCAGCACGGCCTGGCCGGCGCCGCCCCAGCCGAGCAGCCGGAAGCCGTCGTACTTCAGCTCGAACACCCAGTCCTTCGACGAGAACGGCTGCGCCGCGGTCTCGCACAACATCGGCGCGAAGCCGACGTCGCTGATCACCTTGCGCGGCGCGCCGGTTGCCACGACCTGCGTCCGCCATGCCGCCAGCCGCGGCGCGCCGGTGGCCAGCTCGTCGGCCGACAGCCCCGACAGCACGCTCACCATCGACAGCGGCCGGCCGGCGGCGGCGAACGCGTCGGTCCACAGGTCGCGCTTCTTGATGAGCAGCCAGTCGTCACCACCCTTGGCGGTCTGGTGGCCGCGCGGCCCGCGGCCGCTGGTGCGGACCAGCGTGAACTCGCCGCGCAGCTTGAAGCCGAACAGCTCGAACTTGACCTCGCCGTCGCGCACGCCCTGGCGCGGATCGAGCTTGGGCACGAACCGGCCCCGGTCCCACACGATCATCGGGCCGGCCCCGTAGTGGCCATCGGGGATCACCGCCTCGAAGTCGCAATACTCGAGCGGATGGGCCTCGACCTTGACCGCCAGCCGCTTGTCCTCGGGCGCCATCGACGGTCCATGCGGGATCGCCCACGACACCAGCACGCCGTCGATCTCGAGGCGTAGATCCCAGTGGGTCCGGGTCGCGTGGTGCTCGTGGACCACGAAGATCCCGTGGCTACCGACCCGGCCGACCGGGGGCGGCGCGCCGGCCGGCTCGGGCGTGCCCGCGACGCGCTTTTCCCGGTATCGATCGAGGGGATCGAGCGCGTCCTCGACGGATGGCGGGTCGTCCGGGCTGCTCATGCGCGCAGGTGACCGCGGGGGAAATTGGTCATCGGCCCCGATCGGTCGCTATCATATTCACATGCCCGCCCGCGCCATCGGCACCGCGACCATCTCGTTCGGGCTGGTCTCGATCCCGATCAAGCTCTACACGACCACCGAGTCGGGATCCGACATCTCGTTCAACATGCTGCACGCCGCCTGCGGGTCGCGGCTCAAGCAGCAGTTCATCTGCACCAAGGACGGCGAGGTGGTCGACCGCGACCAGACCGTGAAGGGCTACGAGTTCGCCAAGGGCCAGTACGTCACCTTCACGACCGACGAGATCAAGGCGATGGACGCGGTCGCGACCAACTCGATCGAGCTGACCGAGTTCGTGCCGGCGACCGCGGTCGACCCGGTGCTCATCGAGAAGTCGTACTACCTCGGACCCGACAAGGGCGGCGAGCGCGCCTACCGACTGCTGGCCGAGGCGATGCTCCAGACCGGCCAGATCGGCATCGCGACCTACTCGGCCCGCGGCAAGCAGTACATGATCGCGCTGCGCCCGTTCCAGAACGGGCTGGTCGTCCACCAGCTGCGCTACGCCGACGAGGTCAAGGACTGGAGCGACGTGCCCCTGCCCGACCTGCCCGAGATCAAGCCCGCCGAGCTGGCGCTGGCCCAGCAGCTCATGGCCCAGATCAGTCACGAGACCTTCGATCCGGCGAAGTACAAGGACGAGGTCAAGACCAAGGTCCTCGAGCTCATCCAGGCCAAGGTCGACGGCCAGGAGATCACCTCGGCGCCCGAGGCGCCGCAGGGCAAGATCATCGATCTGATGGAGGCGCTCAAGGCGTCGCTCGGCATGCAGGGTCAGGGGCTGCCGGCCCGGGCCGCCGAGGCCGCGCCGGTCGAGGCCGCGGCGCCGGCCGAGAAGAAGAAGTCGCGCAAGAAATCCGCGTGAGCCCGGAACCTCCTGCGCCGGGTGACCGCGGGTGTCGGCTGCGACCGGGATCTGCGTCGCGGTCGCACCCCTCAGGTGATCGGCTGAAGGTGACGGGAAGTGATCACGACGTCCCCGCGGTTGGTGCCTGTCGATTACTATGACGCGGATGGTCGATACGCTGGGGGCAACGCTCAGCATTGCCGAAGAAGCGGCGAGCAAGAGT
Source organism: Kofleriaceae bacterium (assembly GCA_046597055.1). Classification (GTDB taxonomy): domain Bacteria; phylum Myxococcota_A; class Polyangia; order Haliangiales; family Haliangiaceae; genus UBA2376. The sequence goes on from JBKJLC010000197.1 coordinate 20,349, forward strand.
GACGGGACGGTCGAGCGCCCCGCACTGGTGCTCGCGCTCGAGTGCATGCGTCCGCGCGCGCTGTCCGCGCGCTACGACCTCGGCAGCCTGACCGCGGTCGTCCTGGGCCGAGGCTCGGACCGCCGGGCCGAGCGGATCGGCACCGAGCTGCTCATCCGGGTGCCCGATCGCTGGATGTCCTCGCGCCACGCCCGGATCGAGCCGAGCTTCGGCCGCTGGGTGCTGCTCGACTCCGACTCCAAGAACGGCACCTTCGTCAATGGCCAGCCGACCAAGCGCGCGGTGCTCACCGATGGCGACGTCGTCGAGCTCGGCCACACCCTGCTGGTGTTCTGCGAGAAGGTGGCGGTCGCCCCCGACGACCCGCAACTGGTCGATCTCGAGCGCGCGCCGGTCGAGCACCCGGGCCTGGCCACCCTGTCGCCCGAGTACGACCGCGAGCTGCGCCGGCTGCGCCAGGTCGCGGCGTCGACGGTCCCGGTCCTGATCGAGGGCGAGAGCGGCACCGGCAAGGAGGTGCTCGCGCGCGCGGTCCATGGCCTGTCGCGACGCAACGGCCAGTTCATCGCGGTCAACTGCGGCGCGGTGCCGGCCAACCTGGTCGAGAGCGAGCTGTTCGGCTATCGGAAGGGCGCGTTCTCGGGCGCCACCGAGGATCGTATGGGCCTGGTCCGGTCGGCGGACAACGGCACCCTGTTCCTCGACGAGAGCGGCGATCTGCCGCCGGCGTCACAGGCGGCGCTCCTGCGCGTGCTGCAGGAGCGCGAGGTCATGCCGGTCGGCGGCACCCGGCCGGTCCCGGTCGACGTGCGCGTGATCGCGGCGACCCACCGCGATCTCGACGGCATGATCGCCGAGGGCGCGTTCCGCCACGATCTGTTCGCGCGGCTCGCCGGCTTCCGCATCGAGGTACCGCCGCTGTGCGAGCGCAAGGCCGACCTCGGCCTGCTGATCGGCCTCATGTACGATCGCCACTTCCCGGCCGACGGCGCCGGCATCGAGATCGACGCGGCCCGCCTGCTGTTTCGCTATCCGTGGCCGCTCAACGTCCGCGAGCTCGAGCAGGCCCTGACGACCGCGGCGGTGCTCGCCGGCGCCGGTCCGGTGCTGGTGAGCCATCTGCCCGACACCGTCCGCAGCGGACGCCCGCCGGGCGCGGCCCGGACCCAGCCGCTGTCGCCCGCCGACGAGGCCCAGCGCGAGGCGCTGTGCGCGGCGATGCGGGATCAGCGCGGCAACATCTCGGCGGTGGCGCGGGCGATGGGCAAGGACCGCAAGCAGATCCAGCGCTGGATCAAGCGGTTCGCGATCGACCCGACCCAGTTTCGCTGACCGCGCCGGCGCGTTTCCAAAGGATTAGCGGTGTCGCATGCGACCCGGTGCGACCGGTGCGACGGTCCCGCGACAGTCGCACCCCCTGGGGAGCAGCCGAGGTTTTCGTGCAACCTCTCGGATGATAGCGACGTCCAACCGGCACGAGCCATGCTTCGACCGCGAGCCATGCTCCTGGGGGTCATCGTCGCTGTGTGCACGATCGCGGGCGGATCCCACCGCACCGAGGCCTCGGCCTCCCGCAAGCCGACCCCGGTCCGACCGGACGTGAAGACCGCCGACGCCCGGATCGCGGTGAAGTCCGCGGAGGTCATCGGCCGGGTGGTCGACGCCCTCGGCCAGGTGGTCGGGAACACGACCGTGATCGCGACCCCAGCCAACCCGAGCGCCTCGGCGCTGGCCCCGCGCACCCACAGCGACCACCTCGGCCGCTTCCACTTCGTCGGCCTGCCCCCCGGCGACTACATCTTCGTCGCGCTCCACGGCGAGCATGCCCCGAGCGTGTCACCGGTCATGCCGGTCGCGAAGCTGCTCGAGGTCGTGCTGGTCGTGGGCGACGCCGTCATCTCGGCGTGACCGGCGCGCTGGTCGGCTTGCGCGCCGCGCTCTTGCCGGCCAGCGCGAACAGGCGCTGCTCGAGCCACTGCGACCACCGGCTCGGCGGCAGCCCGCGCAGGCGCCGCTGGGCGTCGCGGTAGGCCGGGAGATCGCGCGCGACCGCCGGGGTCAAGGTGACGGCGGCCCGGGCCACCGCGAGCGCCCCGCGATAGGCGACCTGCTCGCGGGTGCCCCACGCGAAGCCGAACTGATCGCGCAGGCGGGCCGGCAACAGGCCGGCGGTCACCACCTGGGTGACGCCACCGAGCGCGCCGCCGAACAGGAAGCCGGCCATCTCGCGGGCGGGCCGGGTCACGGTGAGCACGCGGCTGGCAACCATCGCGTCCACGTAGGCGCGGAACGCCACCCAGGTCGGTGGCTGCACCTCGTCGGGGATGCCGAACAGGCGCGCGAACGCCCACGAGTCGCGGTAGTAGGCCGCCTTGCGGGCGTCGGGCAGCCGGCCGCGGATCGCCTCGTGGACGGTGATCACGGTGTCGATCAGCGTCGCGTGGACCCAGCGCAGCGAGTCGACGTCGTTGGCGTGGTAGCGGGTGCCGGCGGCAAACGCGCCGGCGTCCTCGTCGATGGTGCCGACGATCCGCGTGTGGATGTTGTGGACGCGCCGGGCCGCGGTGAACGCGTGGTCGAGATCGCCGAACGACATCGCGAAGACGTTGTCGAACGTGCGCTGGAACCGGCCGATCACGTCGTCGCGCGTGTGCGAGTGCTGGTGGATCGCGTACGCGACCGCCGGATGTGCGAGCTGCAGCAGCGCGGCGCGGCCACCCCCGAAGAAGATCGCGGCGTCGCGCTGGAGCGCCCACGCCGCGCTGCCAGGACCGTGGATCCCGACGCGGGGATCCTCGACGTCGGCACGGAGCCGGGCCAGGCTGGCTTCGAGATCGGCGCGCGCGACGAGCATGGCCGACGATCGCGTCTCGTCCAGGGCCGGTCAAGCATCGTTCGATGACCGGCGTCGCGGGCCCGCGCGCGCGGTGCCAGCGCGGCCGGCCGCCTTGTGCCGGTCGGCGGTTGGGCTAGCCTTGGGGCAGGACGGATGCGCTGGGCCTCGGCAATCGCGACCACGAACCTCGAGGCTGCCGCCGCGGAGACCCTGGCGTCGGTCGCGCGAGACCTCGCTGGCCACCGCGCCGATCTGGTCCTGATCTTCGTCACCGATCACTACGCCAGCGGCTTCGCGCAGCTGGTCGGGCTGGTCAGCAAACGCTTCCCCGGCGCGGTGATCGCCGGCTGCACGGCCGGCGGCGCGATCGGCGGTGGGGTCGAGGTCGAGCACCGGGCCGCGCTCTCGGTGGTCGCCGCCAGCTTGCCCGGGGTGACCGTGCGCGGCCTCCACCTGCCCCCCGACCCCGACGCGTGGCCCGACCCCGACGGCGACGCGACCGCGGTGCTGGTGCTGCCGTGTCCGCTGTCGTCGCCGGTCGAGCGCCTGCTGGCGTGGACCGACGATCACTGGCCGCACGCGGTGAAGCTCGGCGGCCTCGCGTCGGGCGGCATGACCGCGCGCGGGCCGGCCGGCAACGCGCTGTTCCTCGGCGAGACCCGGCACCGCGAGGGCGCGGTGGTCGTCACCTTCGATGGCGACGTCGCGGTCGACACCATCGTGGCCCAGGGCTGCCGCCCGATCGGTCCGCCCATGAAGGTCACCAAGGGGCTGGGCAACGTCGTGCTCGAGCTCGACGGCATGCCGGCGCTGCGCGCGCTCGAGGAGGTCCACGCCCGGCTCGAGCCCGAGGACAAGGCGCTGTGCCGCCACTCGCTGTTCGTGGGCATGGTGCCGGGACCGGCGCCGAGCGCGCTGCGCCGGCGGGACATCCTGATCCGCAACCTCATGGGCTGCGACCGCGCCGCCGGTGCGCTCGCGATCGGCGGGCCGGTCCACGTCGGGCAGGTCATGCAGTTCCACCTGCGCGACGCCAGCACGTCGGTGCAGGACCTGGCCGAGCTGCTGGCCGAGCCGCAGGCCCCGGCCAGCGGCGCCCTCCTGTTCTCCTGCGTCGGTCGCGGCGAGCTGCTCTACGGCCGCCCCAACCACGACTCCGAGGCGTTCCGGCGCGCGGTGGGCCCGATCCCGCTCGGCGGCTTCTTCTGCAACGGCGAGGTCGGCCCGATCGGCGGCAAGACCTTCCTGCACGGCTACACCAGCGCGTTCGGGCTGTTCCGCCGGCGCGGCGCCCAGGCGTAGCCCGGGCGTCGACCTCGTCAGTAGAACAGCACGCTGGCGCGCAGCTGCAGCAGCCCCTCGAGGTGGGCCGGCATCACCACCGACCGCGGGCCCTGCTCGAACGTCTGCGCGGCGGCCGCCGAGCCGCCCAGGTCGACGCCGACCGCGACGCGGTGCCAGCGACGCTCGAGCATCACGCCGAGATCGAGCACCGGCGCGACCGCGCGATCGTCGAGGTCGCGCGCGTGCGCGACCACGACGCCGGCGCCGGCTCGCGGGACGATCGACAGCCGCACCGGCAGGCGGCCGTCGATCGGCCACCGCAGCTGCGCGGTCACCCGCTGCTGCTGCCAGCTGCGAGTGTCCTCGCCGAGCTCGACGCCGACGCCGACCTCGAGCGGGCCCCTCCGCAGGAACCCACTCCAGGCCGCCTGGGTCTGGGTGTCGGTGGCCCGCGCGACGTTGGCGCGGCTGCCGAAGGCGTACTCGAAGCGGAACGCGGGCCGGGCCGGCGACTCGGTGTGCGCGTCGGCCCGGCGGTCATGCGGTGCGGGCGCCGCGACCGGCATGAAGCTCCGCTCGGCGGCCGACGGCTCGCGCGCCACCCACGCGGTCAGGTGCGCGGCGAGCGCCGCGGCCTCGCCCGCGGTCGGGTAGTCCGGCATCGCGTGGCGCTCGATGGCGCGGCCCGACGCGGTCCACAGCACCAGATCCGTGCCGTCGTGCCAGACGACGAAGTCGGCCCGGTGGTCAGCGGCGATCTCGGGCGGCGTCGCGACCCGGTAGTTGACGGCGATCACCCGGACCGCGGGCGCGCACGACTGGCGCACGGCATCCTCGAGCACCGGCGGCGGCGCGACCAGCACCAGCGTCTCGGCCCGGGCCGGCCCCGCCAGCATGACCAGGAACAGCGCGGCCACCGCCAGGACAGCGCGCACGAGGGGAACGTGATCCGAGGGTACGGACGACAGTTTCGACATTGCGGGCGCGCCTATCGACGACCCGGCCCCGGAGTTGCGCGTTGATCGATCCCGGGCGTCACTCGGCGGTGACGCGACCTCGGCGGCTCGGATCAGAACCCGAACGTCCAGCGCACGCGACCGGTCGCCAGCTCGACCGCCATCGCGCGTCGCGACGCCTGGCTGGTCGCGAGCACCACCGTGTCGGCCTCGACCGTCGCGAGCTCGCACCCGACCACCGGCACCCGCCACACCGGGCGTCTGCGACCAGCGCGCTGATGGAGGGGACGAGGCCGGAGGCCGGGCGGTTCCGCATGTCGCCGGCCCCTATCGAGGGTAGGCACCAGCGGTTGCCGAAAAAGATCGGCTATTGGGCCGCCACCTGGGGCGTCGTCAGTCGCCGCCGCCGAGGTCCCAGTAGTGCTCGGCGGTGACCGGGTCGTCGGGGCGCTCGAGGCAGCCGACGCAGTAGAGGGCGCCGAGGTGGTCGCCGGGACGGGCGGCGAAGAGCTGGCCGCAGCAGGTGCAGACGTGCCCGGTGCGGCGGTCGCGAGGTCTCGAGGTCTCGAGGGTTGAAGCTCGTACCGGCATCGGCTTCCTCCTGTTCGTCGATTCTCAGCGCTCGCAGGGACGAAGGTTCACGTCCCCCAGATCCCACCCTGGACCGGTACCGTTTGGGCCGCAACGGTTTTCGACCGCGGGAGCGGGCGACGGCGCCGGCGGCGCTAAGCTCCGGACTCCCCGTCGTCGTCGGACTGGCGATAGGGGCCGTGGACCGCGAGCTCCTCGATCTGACGCGCCACGGCAGGTGCCTCCCGGTGCAGGAAGCCGTCGATCGCCTCGCGCATGCCGGGATGGCGCATCCAGTGCGCCGAGTAGGTCGGCGATGGCTGGAAACCGCGCAGGAGCTTGTGCTCGCCCTGGGCGCCGGCCTCGAACAGCGGGGTGCCACGCATGCAACACCGCTCGATCGCAGCGTAATAGGCGGTCTCGAAGTGCAGGAGCTCGATCTCGCGGTCGGTGCCCCAGTAGCGTCCGTAGAGCCCGGCCGCGGTCTCGAAGAACAGCGCTCCCGCGATCGGCGCGCCGCCGGCCGAGACCTCGGCGACCAGCATCTCGTCGGGTAGCGTCTCGGCAACCCGGTGGAAGAAGCCGGGTTGCAGGTAGTCGTGGCCGCCGTGGTTGTCGGTGGTCGCGCGGTACCAGCGATCGAGGGCGTCGAGCTGGACCGTTGTCAGCTCCCGCCCCGGCACCCAGCGGACGCCGTCGATCGCGGCCTTGACCTTGGCGCGCTCCTTCCGGAGCTGCTTGCGCTTGCGCGACACCAGCGCGCCGAGGAAGCCGTCCCACGACGGCCAGCCGCGGTTCTGCCAGTGGAACTGGAAGCTCGCGCGCGGCGTGAAGCCCAGTCGGCCCAGCCGCTCCTGCTCGTCGGCGGTGCAGAACAACCAGTGGATCGACGAGCACCCGGCCTGATCGGCGATCTGGCGAACCGCCGACGCCAGCGCCGCGGTGACCAGCTCGGCGTCGGCGCCGGGCGCGATCAGGATCCGGCGGCCGGTCGCCGGCGTGATCGGCGCCGCGATCACGAGCTTGGGGTAGTACTCCACCCCCGCGCGGGCGGCCGCGCTCGCCCACGACCAGTCGAAGATGTACTCGCCGTAGGAGTGCTCTTTGATGAAGGCGGCCACCGCCCCGACCAGGCGACCGCCTTCCTCGGCGAGGAGATAGACCGGGTGCCACCCGGTTTTCCCGCCGATCGAGCCCGAGTCCTCGAGCGCGGTGAGGAAGCCGTGGCGGAGAAACGGCGAGGGACCGTGGTCGAGCGCGTCCCACCCGGGCTTGTCGACTTCCCCGATCCGGGTGGAAGCACGAATGACGAGGCCGGTGGTCGTGCTAGAAGGTCGACTCATCGGTGGGACAACCGTCCCCGCCCCGCAGTCAATGTCCAGGGAGCTACGTCCATGAGCCTCGAGCCCGAGCTTCGCCAGAAGATCGAGTCACTGATCAAGTCGGATCCTGTCGTCCTGTTCATGAAGGGGAACCGCAGCTTCCCGCAGTGCGGATTCTCGGCCGCGGTGGTGCAAATCCTCGACACCATGCTGCCCAACTACGCGACCGTCAACGTGCTGGCCGATGCGTCTGTCCGGGACGGCATCAAGGCGTACTCCGACTGGCCGACGATCCCGCAGCTGTACGTGAACGGCGAGTTCGTCGGAGGCTCCGACATCGTCCGTCAGATGCATTCGGCCGGCGAGCTGCAGAAGAAGCTGGGCCCCCTGGCGACCGCGCCGACCGCACCCATGGTCACGGTATCCCCGAAGGCGGCCGAGATCCTCAAGAGCGCGATGGCCGACGCCGGCGACGGCGACGTGGTCCACCTCTCGATCGACGCGCGCTTCGAGCACGGGCTCGATGTCGGGCCCCGTGAGGCGACCTCGCTGACGGTCGACACCAACGGCATCACCGTCCAGCTCGACGCGCAGAGCGCGCGCCGCGCCGAGGGCGTGGTCATCGACTACGTCGAGACCGCCGCGGGCGCCGGGTTCAAGATCGAGAACCCCAACCGTCCCGCCCAGGTCCGCGCGATCCCGCCGCGCGAGCTCAAGGCGCTGATGGATGCCGGCACCGTCACCAAGCTGTTCGACGTCCGCACCCCGGCCGAGCGCGATCAGGCGTCGATCGCCGGCTCGCAGCTGGTCGACGACGCGACCTTCGCGCACATCGAGGGTCTCGACAAGGCGACGCCGATCGCGTTCTTCTGCCATCACGGCGGTCGCAGCCAGACCGCGGCGGAGCACTTCCTGCAGAAGGGCTTCAAGAACGTCTACAACCTGGCCGGCGGCATCGACGCCTGGTCGGCCCAGATCGACCCCAAGGTCCCGCGCTACTGAGCGCGCGGGTCCGGATGATGCGCCTCGCCCGGTCCGGCCTCGCCGTGACGATGACCCTGGCCGCCCCCGCGGTGGCCAGCCCAGGCGAGCCGCCGGTCGGAGCGGCGGCGACCGCGGCCGCTCCGGTCATCGGCGGTGCCGACGTCCCGCCCGGCAAGTGGCGCGACACCGTCGCGCTGCGGTTCCCCGATCAGGGCACCACGACGGTGGACTGCACCGGCGTGCTGATCGCGCCGACGGTCGTGCTCACCGCCGGGCACTGCATCTACGACCCGGGGTCTGGCTCGACCTTGCCGACCCGGGCCTGGGTCGGCACCAACAGCCTGGCGCATCCCGAGCGCGGGGAGGATCTGCCGGTGCTGGCGGCGAAGTATCACGCGGGCGCCTACGACCTCGCGGTCGTCTTGCTGGCCGAGCCGTCGACGATCGCGCCGCGCGCCCTGGCCACCGGCTGGGTGCAGGGCGACGTCGTCGAAGGGGCGCGGGTCGCGATCACGGGATTCGGCGCGATCGATCGCACCGGCGAGGCGTACGTGCCGGAGCTGCAGGAGGCCGCGACCGCGGTCGCCGATGTCGGCTGCACGCGCAGCGTGGGCTGCGACGTCGCCGCGCAACCCGATGGCGAGCTCGGGGCCGGCGGCATGGGCATCGACAGCTGCCCGGGCGACTCGGGCGGGCCGCTGTACCTGCTGACGCCGTATGGCGAGTTCCTGGCCGGCATCACCTCGCGAGGCTACGCCGACAACCTGTTCCAGTGCTCGGAGGGCGGGATCTACACCCGGCCCGACAAGGACGAGCTGGTCGCCTGGATCGAGCAGCAGAGCGGCGTGGTGCTGCCGGTCGGTCGCGGGCCGCGCGCCGAGCCGCTCACGGTCGCGGCCGGCGAGACCGCCCGGGTGACGATCGACGCCGACGATCCGCGCCCGACCGCGCGCCACGCGTGGGAGATCCTGGGGACACCCGCCCACGGCACCGCCTCGATCGACGCGGCCGGGGTCCTGACCTACACCGCGGCCGACGACGCGCTCGGGCCCGACGTGGTGCGGGTGCGGGCCACTGACCCGGACGACCCGGCGCGCTCGGCGCGCGGACGGGTTGCGATCGAGGTCGTGAACGAAGGTGGCTGCTGCCAGGCCAGCGGCGGCAATGGCCGGATCTGGCCCGGGCTGGTGGTCCTGGCCGCACTCCTCGGCCGGCGCCGGCGTAGACTCGCACCATGAGCTGGCTGCGCTGCAGCGCCTGCAAGCGAGACATCGGGTTCGGCGCACTGCACTGGGTGTGCAGCGTGTCGACCTGCAACCGATCCAACACCAACTACAAGTTCTGCAGCGTCGCCTGCTGGGACAGCCACGTCTCGACGCTGCGGCACCGAGATGCCGGCGCGATCGAGGCGCGCGCGCCCTCGGCCGACGCCTGGGCCCGCGAGCAGGCGGGCACGCCGGCGCCGACGGCACCACCGCCGGTGACCCGCCAGGCGACCGCGGGCATGCCGTCGGTGCGGCCGGGGACGGTCCCCGGGATCGGTGCGCCCGCGCCGACGATCAGTGACGGTGCCCGCCGCGTGGTCGCGACGCCGTCGGCCGCGCCGACGCCGCCGGGCGCGCAGCTCACGCTCACCGAAGCCGAGCGCGACATCCTCATCGTCGTCTCCAAGTTGAAGAAGTACATCCGCGATCGCTCGGGGATGAACACCGCCGACGCGGTGGTCGACGTGATCTCCGACCACGTCCGCGCGCTCTGCGACGAGGCGATCCGCACCGCGGCGACCGACGGCCGCAAGACCGTGCTCGATCGCGACGTGCCCCGCGTCCGTCGCTGACGGCGTGCTAGCGTCCGGCCCATGCGCCGTCGCTCGACCGTCCTGATCGCCGCGATCCTGCTCGCGGGCTGCGCCTCCCGCGGGCGGGTCCACTCGCTCGAGGTCCGGCTCGCCCGGAGCGAGCAGCAAGCGGCCGCACGCGAGCTCGAGCTGCGCGCCGCGCTCCTGCGGGTCGAGGCCCAGCTCACGGCGCTCGGGCTGGCGTCGATCGGCGGGGGCGCCGACGAGGCGCTCGCGACCCGCCTCGAGGCGCTCGAGCGGCGGCTCGACCAGGTGGCGGCCGCGCGACCGCCGGTCCGGCCGTCGCGGTCGCAGGCCGATCCGACCAAGACCTACGCGGTGCCGGTCGCCGGCGACCCGTTCCGGGGCAAGGCCGATGCGCTGGTGACGATCGTGCGGGCCGGCGAGTACGCCTGCCCGTACTGCGAGAAGGTCCGGCCGACCCTCGACCAGCTGGTCGCCGACTATCCGCGCGAGGTCCGCATCGTCCACAAGGACTTCATCGTCCACCCGCAGACGGCCACCGACGCGGCCCACGCCGCGTGCGCCGCCCACAAGCAGGGCAAGTTCCTCGCGATGGACGCGCTGCTGTGGGATCGCGCCTTCAAGGGCCGGCGCTTCGAGCGCGCGTTCATCGAGACCCTGGCCGGCGAGCTCGGGCTCGATCTCGACCAGTACCGCGCCGACCTGACCGGGCCCTGCCCTGGCGAGGTCCAGGCCGACCAGGCCCAGCTCGCGCAGGTCGGCGTCAGCGCGACGCCCGCGTTCTTCATCAATGGCCGCTTCCTGTCGGGGGCGCAGCCGTACGCAGCCTTCAAGGCGCTGGTCGACGAGGAGCTCGCGCTGGCCCAGGGCCGGGTCAAGCAGGGCACCAAGCGCAAGCACTACTACGACACCTGGGTCGTCGCGGCCGGGCTGCCGCGGCTGGCACCGGTGCCCCAGGCCGGCCCTTAGGGCCCGCGCTGCCAGCCGCGCGTGATCAGTGCCGGCTGCTGCTGACCACGCGCGACGGACGGTGATCGTCGACCCAGCCACCGGCGACGCGGACCAGCTGCGGGTCATCGCGGCGACCGCTGAAGTAGACGACCTCGCCGAACTCGAGCATCTCGTTGGGCACGATGATCGTCTGGCCATCCGGGTCGCGCGCGCCGACGCCGTACGCCCAGTACACCAGCTCGGAGCAGTAGAAGTTGCTGGGCCGATCGACGCCGAGCATGCCGCGGAGATCGAACGCGGTGCCGATCTTGGTGCGGGCGCGGGCCAGCGCGGCCGAGCGGTCGGCGTCGGTGCCGGGCGGGCGCACGACGATGAGGTAGTGATTGCGGCCGACGAAGCGGGTGAGCGGGATCTCCTGCACCGCCGGCATCAGCGCCTCGACCACGGTCTTGCGCTTGGCGTCGTAGATCGCGGCGTGGCTGATCTCCTCGCCGCTGGTGAACGTCACGATCCAGTCGGCGGGCGCCGAGTAGCTGCGGACCAGCAGCCAGTCGCCGTCGCGCGCGACGCGCTCGATCTCGGCCGTCCACATCTCGGTCAGCGCCTGGTCGGCGACCGGGTCCTTGGGACGCTGCACCAGCACCGAGCGCGAGCAGGCGGGAAGGGCCAGGAACGTGGCAACGAGGAGGGCAACGGCACGCATGCCTCTGCGTTATTCCAGTCTCGTGCCAGCCCCAACTAACCGAACTTACGAGGCAACCTGACGGGTATCGTCAGAGGTTCGACAAGTGAACCAACAGGTCACCGCAACATCCCGTAGGTGCACGGGTTCGCTGGTAGTGTCCCGCGCCGTGTCTCGCTGCGCCCTGTTCCTTTTCACCGCCATCGCTGCCTGTTCCAGCCAGCCGTCCGCCACTCCTGCCCGCGGTTCCGGGACCCGCCCGATCGCCGCGCCCGCGCCTGCGATCGGTGAGGACGCGGGCGAACGGGGTGCGCCGGCGCCCGCTGAGCGGCGGGAGCGCGGCGGCGCCACCGCGACCCAGGCACCGGCCGGCACCCCGCCGGTGCCGCCGGCCGAGGCCGGCGACGACTTCGCGGCCCAGGTGACGGCGCTCTACCGGGTCGGTGCCTGCGGCAACGACGCGGCGATCCCCGCGCAGCTTCCCAAGAAGACCGTCGATCGCCACTGTGCGGGCATGCGGCGCCGCTACGCCAGCTACCGGCGCGCCTGGGCCGACCAGGCTGGCGCGTTCATGGCCGCGCTGCGGCCGGCCGGGCTCCCCACCACGGTCGTCTATCCGTTCGGCGGCGGCGATCTGGTCAGCGCGCTGGTCGTGTTCCCCACCGCGACCGAGATCACGACGATCTCGCTCGAGGCCGCCGGTGACGTCCGCACGATCGACGGCATCGACCGCCGACAGCTGGCCCACGACCTCGACGTGATCGGCCACGACATCGGCCGCCTGCATCACGCGGCGCACTCGACCACCGAGTCGCTGCAGACCGCGTCGCACTCGCGGCTGCCCGGCACGATCCTGTTTGCGCTGGCCGCGCTCGCGGTCCACGGCCAGGAGCCGCTGTCGCTGCGCTACTTCGACCTCGAGGCCGATGGCCGGCCGCGCTACCTGTCCGGCGCCGAGCTCGACGACCGGGTCCGAGCCGTGGTGGCGGCGGTCGATGCCAAGGATCCCCGCCCGAAGCGCCGCAAGAAGCTCGGCAAGGGTCAGGTCCACCACGCGTGGCGCGAGCAGGAGTCGGTGTTCGCCAACATCGAGATCAGGTTCCGGCCCCAGGCCGATCCGGCGGCGCCGGTGCGGATCTATCGCCACATCGTCGCCAACCTCGACGACGAGCACGTCGGCGCCGACCGCCGCGTCGTCGCCCACCTCGAGGCCAAGGGCAAGGTCTCGGTCATCACCAAGGCCGCCAGCTTCCTGCTCTGGTACGACGACTTCAGCCACATCCGGACCTACCTGATGTCCAACCTGGCCTGGATGGTCTCGGACGCCTCCGGCATCCCGCCCAGCTACGCCGCCAAGGCCGGGCTCGAGCAGGTGACGTACGGGGCGTTCGTGGGCCCGTACTTCATCAAGGACCCGAACAACGTGCGGCGCGAGATGATCAAGCTGTGGCGCACCAACCCCCAGCGGGACCTGCCGTTCCGGTTCGGGTACCCGGACGCCGAGAAGAACCATCATCTGATGGTGACCCGGCCCCGCACATAGCGACCCACGCGCTCGGTCGCGGCGTTTGCGCGGCGCGCAGCACACGGGCAGAGTGAAGGCGTGAAGGCCCGCCGCGTCCTGCTCGTCTCCGGCGCTTGCGCCGTGGTCGCGGCCGGGGCGCTCGCGGTCATGGCCGACGACGGCGGGCTCGGCCGCGATCGGCCGGTGCCGACCCTCACGCGCGAGCCGCTGGCGACCACGGTCGCGGCCGGCCGCAGCTGGCGGCTCGAGCTCGGCGGCGGACCGGTCCACGTCTGGGTCCCGCCCGACTACCACCCGGACGGCGCGGCCACGATCCTCTACGTCCACGGCTATTACACCGACCTCGACCAGGCATGGACCAGCCACCGGCTGGCCGAGCAGTTCGCGCTGTCGGCGATCAACGCGGTGTTCATCGCGCCCGAGGCCCCGTCGGGCTCGCGCCAGAAGATCCACTGGCCGTCGCTGGCCGACCTGCTGGTCGACACGTTCGGCGCGACCGGGCTGCCGCGACCGATGGGCCCGGTGATCGCGATCGGGCACAGCGGCGCGTATCGCACGCTGTTCGCGTGGATGGACTTCCCCGGGCTCGACCTGCTGGTCGCGATGGATGCGATGTACGGCGAGGTCGAGACCTGGCGCGCCTGGCTCGATGGCTCCGAGCAGCGCCGGCTGATCATGGTCGGCGACGACACCACCCGCTGGACCGAGGAGCTCGCGCGCGACCTGCGCGAGCCGCTCGGCGACCGGCTGGTGACGATCGATCGCTTCACCGAGCTCGACCGCGACCTGCCGCCCGGCCTCGACGACGCACGCTTGATCTACCTGCGATCGCAGTTCGGCCACATGCCGCTGGTGACCGAGGGCGTGGCGCTGCCGCAGGTGCTGCGGTTGCTGCCGGTGCCGCTGCTGGCAGACGGGCCGTGGCATCAGCCACCCGGCCTGCCGCCCCGGGGCGCCGGCGGCACTGGTAGGGTGCGCCCACGATGACCCGCTCGCGGATCGCGTGCCTCGCCGTCGCGCTGGCGCTCGGCGCGGCCTTCTTCTCCGTGGCCGGGTTTCGCCGCGACACGCTGATCCCGGCGGTGATCGGCAACGACGCCGGTCCTGGCCCCGCGCCCCGGCTGCCGGCCGCTGAAGGCGCCGGGCTGAGCCCGAGCCCGCGGGTCCGGGTCGTGCTGATCGACGGCGCCGGCGCGGCCACCGCCGGTCGGATGCCGACGTGGAACGCGCTGTGCGCGCGCGGCCTCGACCTGACGCTCGACGTCGGCTTCCCGACCGTGTCCCTGCCGGTCCAGGTCGCGCTGTGGACCGGGCGCAGCCAGCAGCAGACCGGCATCCTCTACCACTCGGGCAAGCCGCTGGTCCCGCCGCTGGCGGCGCCCGCGATCCCGCCCCAGGTGTCGGACGCGATCGCGATCGCCGAGAGCCACGCCTACATCATCCAGTCGCTCGGGTTCGCCGACGCCCGGCCGCCGCTCGGCAAGCTGCTGCCCGACGGCTGGGCCGAGCAGTGGGTGCCCGCCGCGATCGCGGCGGTCGCGGGGCCGGCCCGGCTCACCTTCGTCCACATCCTGCGGGTCGACACCGCCGGCCATCGCCACGGCCGGCAGTCGGCGGCGTGGATGGTCGCCGCCGCCGGCGCCGACGCGATCCTGGCCCAGCTGCTGGCCGCGGCGCCCGACGCCCGCTGGCTGGTGCTCGCCGATCACGATCACCTCCCGACCGGGGGCCACGCCTCGGAGGAACCCGCGATCCGGGTGGTCCGCGCCTGCCTGGCCGGGCCCGAGATCGCGGTCGGGCGTGGTGGCCCGGTCAGCGTCCTCGACCTGTCGCGGGCGCTGGCCGACTCGCTGGGTGTCCGGCTCGCGGACGATGCGCAGGGCCGGCCGCTCTGGGCCGCGCTGGCGGCGCCGGTCGGCGCCGACGACGTGCTGCCGTCGTTGCCGGCCGGGCGAGTCGCGCTCGCGCTGCTCGTGGTCGGGCTCGGGCTGGTGGCGAGCGGCTGGGGCGTGGCCGGGCGGTGGCAGGATCCGCCGCGCCTCGGTCGCTGGCGCCTCCTCGCGGTGCCGTGGTGGTGGCCGGTCGCCCTGCTGTCGCTGGTGATCTTCGAGACCGCGCCGACCCTGTCGACCCCGTTCATCTACAAGCCCAAGGGCCTCGATCTCGCGCAGGCGATGGCGCCCGGGCTCGGCGTGCTCGGGGCCAGCCTGGCCGCGCTGGCCCGCCGGGGTTGGGGCCGCGCGGTGGTGGCCCAGCTCGGGCTCCCGCTCGGCGCCACGGTCGCGGTCGTGATCGTCACCGGCGCCGCGCCGCTCGTGTGGGGCGCCGCGGTGTGTCCGGTGGTGCCGCGGTGGACCGGCTGGCTGTCGCCGCTCTTGCTCAACGCGGCGATGGCGGCCGCGGTCGGGTCGCTTGGGCTTCTCGCCAGCGCCGTCCTGCCTGGGTCCGGTCCATCGGCACCGCCGGGAACTCGCCGTAGCGGGCCCGCAGCGCGCTGACCCGCGCCGGCTCGAGCGCGGACCGATCGGCGCGCTCGTCGGGGTCGGCGGCCAGATCGTAGAGCTCGGTCAGGTTGTCCGCCGGCCGGACGAGCAGCTTCCACGGCCACGCGATCACCGCCCATTGATCTTGTTCGTTCATCACCAGCGCGCGGTCGTGGTGACCGAGCCCGCCCGGCGCGCCCAGGAGGTTGGGCGTGAGGTCGACGCCGTCGAGCGCGTCCATGCCGGTCGCGCCGATCAGGCCGAGGATGGTCGGCGCCAGGTCGACCAGCGACACCGGCTCGGGGTCCACGCCGGCGGCGAGCCCGGGGACCACCACCGCGATCGGCACCCGGGTCAGCGCCTGGTAGACGACCAGGCCGTGGCGATCGGGCAGGCGCGGGTCCTCGCCGAGGCTCTCGCCGTGGTCGGAGAAGAAGACGATGATCGTGCGGTCGGTCAGGCCGCGCGCCTCGAGCCCGGCGAGCAGCCGACCCAGCTCGCGATCGACCACCCCGATCAGCGCGCGGTACTTGTGGCCGGCCGGCCAGCGCCCGCGGTCGACCGCGGCCAGCGCGGCGGCCGGCACGTCCAGCTGGCCGTGCTCGTGGACGTCGAAGTAGTGGACCCACAGCGCGAACCGCTGGGCGCCGGCGCGATCGAGGAACCCCAGCGCCTTGTCGGTGGTCGCCGGCGCGGTGATGCGGTCGCCGACGTCACGGCGGACCCCGTCGGTGACGATGCGATCGAACGAGCCGAGGCCGCGGGTCAGCAGGGTCTCGGGCACGTAGCGCAGGACCTCGCGCGGCAGGATCGCGTGGGTCATCCGGCCGGTGGCGGCCAGCGCCTCGAACAGCGTCATCGTGATCGGCTGGAACGGGTTCCAGCGGCCGGTGACGAAGGTGGTGAGCGAGATGTCGGTGCCGGCGGCCGGCGCGAAGCCCTGCTCGAACCGGCGGCCGCGCCCGAGCAGGGCGGCCAGCTGCGCGAACGGGTGATCGCCGGCGAGCTGGTCGGCGCGCAGCGCGTCGATCGACACCACCAGCACGTTGTGATCGCGGAAGGCCGCGAGCTGCGCGGTGGTCGCCGGGCTGGCCTGCCACTCGGCGAGCGAGCGGATCGCGACCGGGTCGACCACCGGGGTCTGTACGCGGGCATCGGTGCCGTCGCAGTCTTCGTCGACGCCGTTGCCGGGCACGTCGCGGGCGCCGCCGTGGCGGGCCGGGTCGCGATCGGCGCAGTCGCCGCCGCCCAGGATCGCCGACACCCCGTCGCCGTCGAGATCGACCAGCGCTCGGGCCGCGCGGACCAGGTGGCGGCTGTCACCACCGCCGGTCGCGACCGCAGCCCGATCGACCGGCGCGGCCAGGCCCCACACCGCCGCCACGCCCGCGGCCGCCAGCGCCAGCGTGCCAGTGACCGCGCGCACCGCCGGGGCCGGGGGCTCGGCGCCGGTGCCGACCGCGAGCGCCCGCGCCAGCAGCGCGAGGGTCGCGACCGTCAGCGCGAGATGGACGTCGGGATACCCCGACCGGAACATCGTGCGATTCACCAGCTCGAAGCCAAGCGCGGCCACCGCCAGCGCGGCGCCGAGCGCGACCCGGCGCGACGCGCGGCCGTCACTCACCACGACACCGGCGAGCCGGATCGCGGCCGCGATCGCGAGCACGCCCAGCGCCGGCACCGCCACCGGCGCGACTGATGCCCCCGGCAGCGTCGCCGCGAACGCCCCCTGGAACAGGCCAGCGCCGAGCGGGATCAGCACGATCAACGCCGGCAGCGCGTGCACCAGGGCGGCGGCCCACCGGCCCAGTCGCAGCCGGCCGCTGAGGGCGCGCGTGACCACCGTGGCCAGCCCGATCAGCCCGCCGGCGCCGACGAACAGGCCGAGCAAGGCCGCGGCCAGCGCCGGCCGGGCCGCGGCCCCGAGGGTCGCCATCTCGACCGCGGCCAGCCCGAGGCCGGCCACGCCAGCGCTGGCGATCGGGTCACCGAGCCAGGTACGGCGGGGTCCTGCCATGGCGCCGCAGGCTAGCGGTTGGGCGGGTACTTCTGAAGCTTGCGCTGCAGCGACCGCCGGTGGATGCCGAGCCGGCGCGCCGCCTCGCTGATGTTGCCGCCGCAGTCGCTGAGGACGCGGTTGATGTGCTCCCACTCGGCCCGGGCCAGGCTGGGCGCGCGGTAGTCACTCTCGGGCGGCTCGAGCGGCGGCGCGGTGCCGCGGGCGAACGCGGCCAGGATCTCGTCGGCGTCGGCCGGCTTCGACAGGTAGTAGGTCGCGCCCAGCCGGACCGCGTCGATCGCGGTGGCGATGCTGCCGTAGCCGGTCAGGACGATGATCTTGGTCTGCGGATCGATCTCGAGCAGCGTCTTGACCAGCTCGAGGCCGCCCTTGCCCGGCATCTTCAGATCGAGCACCGCCATCTCGGGCGACTCGGCGCGGGCCTGGGCGACCGCGATGTCGTAGTCGCCGGCGGTCGACACTTCGTAGCCGCGCTCGACGAACGCGCGGGCCATGCGGTTGCGGAACACCTCGTCATCGTCGACGAGCAGGATCGAAGGCCGGCTGGCGCTGTCCGACATGGGCCTTAGATAGCACTTCCCGCCGTCGTCGTTACGCGCGGCGGTCGGGTCCCGGTCCGCTCGCGCCGGGCCCGGGCCCGGGCTTCGACGTCGACCGGCACGGTGACGGTTACGCGGGTGCCCTGGCCCTCGCGGGTCTCGATCAGCATGGCACCGCCGACACTCTCGAACACCGCGCGTGCGAGGAACATGCCGAGGCCCATGCCGCGCCCGGGCTGCTTGGTGGTGAAGAACGGCTCGCCGACCCGCGCCAGCACCTCGGGCGCCATCCCGCGGCCGCGGTCGATCACGTCGAGCACCAGCACGTCGGCGCGCAGCTTGCCGGCGACCACCACGATGCCATCCGGCGGTGACGCATCCTGGGCGTTGGTCACCAGCGAGCGCAGCGCCTGGCTGACCGCCCGCGCCGGCAGCCGGATCGAGGCATCGCCGACGTCGCCGGCGAGCTCGACCTGCACCCGCGGCTCGTTGCGCGCGCCGGTGAGCGCCTCCGCGATCAGCTCGGCGACCCGCAGGGACGACATGCTCTCGCCGGCGGCACCGGCGCCGCCGGCCATCTGATCGAGGATCGCCCGACAGCGCCCGACCTGCTCGCGGATCAGCCGGGCATCCTCGACCAGCGCCGGTTGACCGACCCCGGCGAGGTGGCGCTCGAGCTCCTTCGCCACCAGGGCGACCGTGCTGAGCGGGGTCGCCAGCTCGTGGGCCGCGCCCGCCGCCATCGTCGCGAGCGAGGCGAGCCGCTCCTGGCGCAAGGCCAGGTTGCGCGCCTCGGCCAGCTCGCGGGCCTGGTCCGCCATCGCCGTGGTCACCCGCAGCAGGAAGTGCACGATGAACGCGGCGGCGACGCCCAGCGCGACCCACATGCCGATCATGCGGGTCTGGTCGGAGATCGACAGCGGCTCGTGATCGATCAGCAGCAGCCCGAAACCGGCGAACGACAGCGCGACCAGGGCCCAGGTGCCGGCGGCGTGCAGCATCACCGTCGCCAGCGCGATCTGCACGAGGTACAGGAAGCCGAACGGGTTGAGCGGACCGCCGGTGAAGTAGAGCAGCGCGGTGAGCAGCGCGACGTCGAGCGCCATGGTCCACGCCAGTGACCAGTCGCCGACCGTGCCGCCCCGCCGTACGTGAGCCAGGACCACCAGATTCGAGATCAGGCCGACCGCGACGATCGCGCACAGCGGCCGCAGGGGCAGCGCGACCCCCATCGCGTGGGCCACCAGCACGGTCGCCGCCTGACCGACCACCTGGGCCCAGCGCAGCTTCACCAGCCACTGGCTGTTGACCGCGTTGCGCTCGGGTATGGCCGACGACGGGCGCACGCCGCACTGTAGCCCGGATCGCCGGCGTGGCGGCGCGCACGAGCCGGGCGAGCCGCCCGTGCTAGGTTCCGGCGAACGTGGCCCGCCCGTCGTCGCATGCCGTGGTCGTGAGCGCGCTCGTCGCCGCCGGTGCCCTGGTCGGCTTCACCCCTGCCCGCGCCGAGACCTTCACCGGCGAGGTGGTCGCCGCGCACGGCCGCCGCAGCGACGATGGCCGGTCGATCGTGACCGACGTCACGCTGCGCCTGCCCGACGGAACCGAGCGGGTGGTGACGCAGCTCGGCGGTCATTTCGACGGCAAGACCATGGTCGTCTCGCACGGGCCCGAGCCGCTCGTGACCGGCCTGCGCGTGCGGGTCACCGCCCGCCCCGAGCGGGTCGCGACCAGGTGGTCGGTCGAAGACGTCGCGGTGCTGGCCGGCCCCGGCGGCGTGCCCTTCGTGCGCACGCCCGCGAAGAAGAGCGGTCGCCCCCTGTACTGGGCCAAGAGCTGCGTGCAGGTGTCGTGGGCGACCGAGGGCACGTCCGACATCCCGGGCGACGAGGAGCGCGCGGTCATCGAGGCCGTGATCGCGGCCTGGAACGACGGGATGGCCGGGTGCTCCCACATGAACCTGGTCGGCATGGGCGCGGTCGACGCCGAGGTCGGCGAGGACCAGGTCAACCTCATCAAGTTCCGCGACACCACCTGGTGTCGCCCGAAGGTCGGGGACGAGGCGCCCCGCTGCCACGCGGCGGAGGCCGCCGGTGTCACCACCTCGGTCTACATCGATGACCCCGATCACCCGCGCGACGGCGAGATCGTCGATGCCGACATCGAGCTCAACGCGGTGGATCTGGCGATCTCGATCCGCGGCCAGACCCAGAGCAACGAGCCGTGTCGCGCCGATCTCGCCAACACGCTGACCCACGAGCTCGGACACCTGCTCGGGCTCGATCACAGCTGCCGCAAGGACAACGATCCGCCCCGGGTCGACGATGCGGGGGCTGCAGTGCCCTTCTGCACCGACACCCGCGACCCCGAGATCCTCGAGGCGACGATGTACCCGGAGCAGGTGTGCGGCGAGACCAAGAAGGCGTCGCTCGCGGCCGACGACCTCGCCGCGATGTGCGCGATCTACCCGAGCGCCGACGATCCCGGCGTGTGCGAGGCGCCCGACGATACCAGCGGTGGCTGCTGCAGCAGCGGCGGGGGCGGGGGCGGCACGG
This sequence comes from Kofleriaceae bacterium, assembly GCA_046597055.1. Classification (GTDB taxonomy): domain Bacteria; phylum Myxococcota_A; class Polyangia; order Haliangiales; family Haliangiaceae; genus UBA2376. The sequence continues at coordinate 40,878 of JBKJLC010000197.1, forward strand.
CGGCCCCGCTGACGATCGCGCTCGCACTGCTGATCGGCGGCCGTCGCCGCCGGCGCCCGCGCTGACCACGGGGCGCGCCCCGGCCGCTATCCGATCGGCCCCCCATCACCACCCGTGACGGGTGACCGGGAGGTGATCGGGAGGCGCCGCAGGAGGTCGCACTTGCCAGCGGTCATCCTTGCCGGGAAGCTTGTGGAATGGGAGTCAGCACCGAAGTTCGACCCCGGGTCCTGGTGGTGGACGACGAGCTGCGGAACCGCGCGCTGCTCCGCGCGGTGCTCGAGCCCGATCACGAGGTGGTCGAGGCCGAGTCGGGCGAGGCGGCGCTCGAGGTGCTCGCGCGCGAGACGATCGATCTCGTGCTCCTCGACGTGATGATGGCGGGCCTGAACGGCTTCGACACCTGCCGCGAGATCAAGCGCCGCCACCCCGAGCCCTACCTGCCCGTGCTGCTCTTGACCGCGCTGTCCGACCAGGAGAGCCGGGTGCTCGGCTTCGAGGCCGGCGCCGACGACTTCCTGCCCAAGCCGTTCGATCGGCGCGAGCTGGTGCTGCGCACGCGCGCGTTCCTGCGTCTGCGCGATCAGGACGAGCGCATCCGCGTCCAGCTCGGCGAGATGCGCCAGCTCGACCAGCTCAAGGACGACCTCGCCGCCCTGGTGGTCCACGACCTGCGGAATCCCCTGGCCGGGCTCGACGGCCTGCTGTGGGTGCTCAAGGGCGACGCGATCGACAGCGATCAGCGCGAGCTGCTCGAGGGCGCGATGACGGCGTCCCGCCACCTGCGCCACGCGATCGACGACATGCTGAAGATCCGGCTGATCGAACAGCAGGTGTTCGAGCTCGATCGCCAGCCGACCTCGATGCGATCGGTCGCGGCGCTCGCGGTCGGCTTCCTCGACGGCGACGCCCGCTCGCGCGGCCTGATGATCGAGCTCGCCGGCGACGACGTGGTGGCGCCGGTCGACGCCGGGCTGGTCCGCCGCGCGGTCGAGAACCTGCTCGCCAACGCGCTGCGCTACACGCGGCCGCGCACGACCGTGTCGGTCGTGGTCACCGGCGACGGCCACGCGGTCGAGGTCGCGGTCGGCGATCGGGGCCCAGGCATCCCGGATGATCAGAAGCGGGAGGTGTTCACGAAGTACGCGTCGGTCGAGGGCGCCACCGGGCTCGTGCGGCGGGGGAACGGGCTCGGCCTGTACCTGGTAAATCTGACGGCGCAGGCGCACGGTGGCGAGGCGAGCGTCGAGGATCGGCCCGGGGGCGGCGCGTTGTTCCGGATCCGTCTGCCGAAGGTCGCGCGGATCCCGGTGAGCTTGGTCTAGTTCTGGGCCGACCACCTGGCCGCCCACGACGTCCTCGCGATGCTCACCGAGCTCGAGGCGGAGTACCGGCGCCACTGCGAGGCCATCACGGCGCTCGCCGTGCGGTTCGACGCCTTCGTCCGCGGCCAGGGCAACCACGCGCACGTCCACTTGCTCCCGACCGCGCCCCACCGCCAGCAGGTCGAGGCACGGCTCCACCCGCCGGTCGAGCCGCCCGCTCCGTCTACCTGACGGGCCATTCGAGCGGTCGACGGTCAGTTTCTACGGAATCAGGTGGCCGTCGACAGACACCAACCGTCGGGCCGGCAGTCTTGATCTCGAGCTTGTTCGGATGTCGCCGGCAGCCTGAGACGACCGCGGTCAGCACGCCATCCTTGAGGTCGCTGCGCGCGTGCGCCCCGTCGGTCGCATCGATCACGCCTGCGATCTGATCGCGGGCAGCGTCGAATTCGTGCTGCCACCCGGCAAGATCCACAGGCTGGGCGCGACTTACTCACGTCAGGACGACGGTCTCGCCGCGCCCCGGGACATGGACCTCCATGCCGCGCGCGGTCATCGCCTCGCGGAGCGACGCCTGTGCGTTCTGCTCGCCGTGGACGAGCAGGAACTTCCGGGTGTCGGAACCGCAGGCGTCGGCGAACGCGAGCAAGTCGTCCAGATCGGCGTGGGCACTGAACGAGTTGAGGATCTCGACGCGGGCCCGCAGATCTCGCATGACACCCCAGATCTTTATGTGAGGGCGGCGCTCGACGATCCGGCGGCCGAGGGTGTGCTGCGCCATGAATCCGACGACGACGATCGTGTTGCGCTCGTCCTCGACGTGATTGCGGAGGTGATGGAGGATCCGGCCCGCCTCGGCCATCCCCGACGCCGCGATGATGATCGCCGGACCCTGCACCTCGTTGATGGCGATCGACTCCTCCCGGCTGCGCGTGAAGCGGACGCCCTCGAAGGCGAAGATGTCGCCGTGCTCGTCCAGGAAGGTCTGGGTCTCGGCGTCGAAGCACTCAGGGTGGATCCGAAACACTTCGGTGACGTTGATCGCCAGCGGGGAGTCGATGAAGATCGGGATCGGCGGCAGACGGCCGGCCTGCCGCAGTTCGTGCAGCACGAGGAGGATCTCCTGGGTCCGACCGACGGCGAAGGCCGGGACGATGATTTTTCCTCCACGGGCCACCGTTTCGCGGACGATGCGCTCCAGGTCGTCGTGCATCTGGGCGACCGTGCCGTGGCGGCGATCGCCGTAGGTACTCTCCATGACGACGTAGTCGACGGGCAGCGGCGGGTGCTCGGGATCGCGGACGATCGGCAGGCCCGCCCGTCCGAGGTCGCCGGAGAAGATCAGCCGCCGGCGCTGTCCGCCATCGGTGACGTCGAGGACGATCTCCGCCGAGCCCAGGATGTGGCCGGCGTTGAGCAGGGTGGCGCTCACGCCCGGCAGCGGCGCGAACGTCCGGTGATAGGGCACCGCGATGAAGCGTTCGAGCGCCCGCACGGCATCTGCCTCCTCGTACAGCGGGACGACTGGCTCGATCTCGGGATCGTCGGCGAACTTGCGGTTGAGGTACTTCGCGTCGCCCTCCTGGATCCGGGCCGAGTCGCGCAGCATGATCGCGCAGAGATCGCGGGTCGCCATCGTCGCGTGGATCGAACCTGCGAACCCGGACTTGACCAGCGTGGGGAGGTTGCCAGAGTGGTCGATGTGCGAATGGGTGAGGATCGCGACGTCGGCCGCGACCACCTCAGGCGGCAGATTGCGATTGCGTTGGCGAGTTTCCGCCCGCCGGCCCTGGAACATGCCGCAGTCGATGAGGATCGTGCCCGCGTCCAGCTCGAGCAAAAACATCGAGCCGGTCACCTCCTGGGCCGCACCGAAGAAGGTCAGGCGCACGAGGCACGACCGGGTCGCAGGGTACGTGACGAGAACATAGTTTGAACCGAACCATGGCCATGCGAAAGCACAAGCGGGATTCGCGTCGTGACCCTTTTGTGCCTTCACGCCAGCGGCGTGGCTCCGTTAGCTCGTCATGGTCGGATCGAGGTTCGTTGCTCGTCGACGTGGCGCCGTTCGGGGCCATCTGATCGCGAAGGTCGTGCCCTCGCCCTGAACGGAGGAGACGGAGATCGTTCCTCCATGAGCGCGGACGATCTCACTTGCGATGTAGAGCCCGAGGCCCAAGCCGTCAGCCGCTCCGTGCTTACCACTGACTGCTTGCGTGGCCCTGCTGAATGGGTCGAACAGCGTCGGGAGCAGCGCAACGGGGATGGCCGCCCCCTCATTGTGTACCGTCATGATGACTTCGTCTCCCGCATCGCTAGCGATCACGCGGATGGCACCCGCGCCGTGCGTAACCGCGTTGCCGAGCAGATTCGAGAGCACCTGCTCGACGCGATCTGGATCCCATTCCCCTCGCAGATCGCCGGCCGCTTCGAAGCTGAACGTTCGGGCGGGGCAGGCCTGCGTCATCTCCGCGACGATCTCCTTGCACAATCGGTGCAGGTCAACCTGGCTCGGTGTGACCGGGATGCCATCACCCAGTCGGCCGCGCGCAAAATCCAACACGTCGCGGATCATCGCGTCCATGCGGTGCGCGCTCCTGCCGATCCGCCCGACGACCTTGCTGTGTGGTTCGGGCAGGTCGCGGAGCAACTCGACTCCCATCGTGATCGCGTTCAGCGGATTGCGCAGGTCATGCCCCAAGATTCCGATGAACCGCTCGCGCGCCTCTTCGACGCGCACGCGATCGGAGATGTCCGTCAGCATTCCGATCCATTCGCGCACGGGGCCCAACGTCGGGATGGGCGCTGCACGCGCTGACACCCAAGCGTAGCCGCCTTCGCGTCTTCGGATCCGGAGCTGGCACGCATACGGACTCCGCGCAGCTACCGCCCCCGTCCAGGCCTCACGCACGCGATCCAGGTCGCCAGGATGCACTGCTTCGAGCCAACCCCATTCACCCCGTCCCGCGTCGACGCCGGAGAACTGCCGCCAGCTTCCGTGATCGACATGGCCATCCGCGGTCGCCTGCCAGACGAGCGCTGACGAGGTCATGACCAGCGTCCGGAACCGCTCCTCGTTCACACGGGCATCATCACGCTGACGTCTGGTCAGGTCGTGGAGCTCGTCGCGTTCCCGAACTATGCTCCGGAGCCTGAGGGCGGCCAAAACGCGGACGACGAGCTCGCTCGGCCGAAACGGCTTGGTCAGGAAGTCATCGCCACCCGCGACCATGGCCCAGTCGAGCATCCCGACATCGTGCTGCGCTGTGACGAACACGATCGCAACGTTTGCGCCACCCGGTAGCTCACGAATCCTCCGACACGCATCAACCCCGTTCATGCCGGGCATCTGGATGTCGAGCAGAACGCATTGCGGTTGCTCCCGCTCGAAGGCCGCGATCCCCGCCTCGCCATCCTCGGCGAGCACGACATCGTAACCTTCGTCTTCGAGGGTCGCTTTCGCGAGCGCTCTATTCCCCCCATTGTCATCGACAACGAGCACGGTCCTACCAGCCACCATCAGTCTGTCAACCTAGTCGCGTGCCGGACGTAACGCAACGAGCAAAGGCGGTCCGCCGGGGTCGACGAGCAAAGCGCGTCGATCCGCGCCTGAAGTGAGACGTCGACGCCGCATCAATACCGATAGGGTGGTGCATCGCGGGAACTGTTGTCGGGGTCCGCATATGGTGACCCCTCGTGGATCAGTCGCCGATGTCGTGTCCTGCGTGAGGGGTAGAAGTGTCGATCAACGCATCTGATCTGCCGTTCCGCGAGCTCATCGACGCCGCGCCCGATGGCGTGATCGTCTCCGATCAGGAAGGCCGCGTCGTGCTGGCCAACGCGGAGGCCGAGCGGATGTTTGGCTACGCGCGCGACGAGTTGCTCGGCCAGCCTATCGACGTGCTGGTTCCCGCTCGGTCGCGGTCGCAGCACGGCCACCACGTCGCGATCTACGCCGGCGCTCCACGACTGCGCTCGATGGGCATCGGGATGGAGTTGACCGGGCGCCACAAGGACGGCAGCGAGATCCCGGTCGAGATCAGCCTGTCGCCGATCCGCACAGCGCGCGGCCTGCTCGTGACCGCTGGGATCCGCGACGTCACTGAGCGGCGCAGGCTCGAGCGCGACAACCGGCGCGCGAACGCGTACCTCGTCTCGGCGGTCGACTCCGTCCGCGACTCGTTCGCGCTGTACGACGAACAGGATCGGGTCATGATGGTCAACAGCTCGGCGCGGCAACTGCTCGGCGGAGCGGTCGGAGGCGCGATCATCGGCCTGCCGTTCGAAGAGCTGCTCGACAAGACGCTGGGCGCCGGGGTGTTCGACTTCAGCAACGAGACGCGGGAGGCGCTCCACGCCCGATGGCTTGCGTATCACCGGGCCCCATCGGGCGTGCTCGACGTGCGCACCGGCACCGGGCGCTACCTGCGCGTGCTCGACCGCAGGACCGCCGAGCACGGTACGGTCTCGACGATCGCGGATGTCACGGATGACGTCCAGCGCGAGGAGGAGCTTCGCGCGGCGCGTGGAGCGGCGGACGCTGCGAGCGCCGCGAAGAGCGAGTTTTTATCGTCGATGAGCCACGAGCTGCGCACGCCGCTCAACTCGGTCCTCGGTTTCGCGCAGCTACTCGAGGGGGATCGCAAGCGGCCGCTCGATGAACGCCAGCTCGAGCGAGTTCGCCACGTCCTGCGGGGTGGCGAGCACCTGTTGCGGCTGATCGACGACGTCCTGGACCTCTCGGGGATCGAGGCCGGGCGGACCATGCTCGCGTTCGAGCCGGTGAGCGCGCGCGAGGCACTCGACGAGGTCATCGCGACCCTCGAGCCGATGGCGACCCGCGCCCGGATCGCGATCGTGCCGCTCGCAACGGACGAGCTGCCACGCCTCTTTGTCGACCGTACGCGGCTCGTCCAGATCCTCATCAACTTCGGCTCCAACGCGATCAAGTACGGCAAGGCAGGTGGGCACGTCATGTTCTCGCTCGCGCTGCGCGATCCGGCGACCGTGCGCATCACCGTGATCGATGACGGCATCGGCATCCCCGCCGACAAGCGCGACAAGGTGTTCGAGCCGTTTCAACGAGCAGGACAGGAAGCCGGGCCGATCGAGGGCACCGGAATCGGCCTCACGATCACCAGAAGGCTCGCCGAGATGATGAAGGGCCACGTCGGGTTCACGAGCGACGTCGGCCGCGGCTCGGAGTTCTGGGTCGAGATCCCCGTGCACCGGCGCGTGACCGGGGAGAGCAGCGCGTCGGCGCCGACCCCGCCCTCCCCACTCGCGAGTGGCAACGCCGCGTACAAGGTGATCTACGTCGAGGACAACCCGGCGAACATCGCGTTCATGCGCGAGCTGATCGGCGAGCTGCCGAGCGTCGAGCTCGTCACGGCGGCGAGCGCCGAGCTTGGACTCGAGTTGATCCACGCGCACCGACCCGACGTGGTGATCATGGACATCAATCTTCCGGGGATGAGCGGCTTCGATGCGATGCAGCGCCTGCGCGAGTCGCCCGAAACGCGCGGCATCCCCGTGATCGGCCTGTCGGCAGGGGCGCTTCTCAAGGATACGACCCGCGCGAAGGAGGCCGGCTTCTTCCGGTACCTCACCAAGCCGGTGAAGGTCGCAGAGCTCACGAAGGTGCTCGAGGACCTCCTCGTGCGCCGAGCCCTAGTGTGACGAGCAGGATCGCGATCCCGTCAAGCCACCGATGAAACCGGATCCGGCCGGTGACGTGCGCGACATAAATCGCGAGGAAGCCGAGCAGACCGATCAGGATCGAGCTGCCGAAGTGAAGAACCTTGTCGTACCAGGGCCACGAGAGATAGAGCCCGACCATGGTGCCGAGTGTCATGTCCGACACCATGAG
>JBKJLC010000269.1:0-4005 GCA_046597055.1 Kofleriaceae bacterium
CGCGGCACGATCACCGAGCAGCCGGACGCACCGCCAGTAGATGGCGGGCCCGTACGAACGGTACAGGGCAGTGAGGCGATCGTCGTTCAAGGTGCGAGCTCCCAACCCCGGCGCAGGATCAGCTGCGCAAGGAAAGCGCACGCCGGGGCCGAGCGGGACGCGAGAGTCGGCAGCTGACGGCAACCGCTGGTCGCGGCCCGACCGGGGCGCGCGGGGCGGCCCGGGTCACGCCAGGTCGAGGGCGAGACAGGCGGCCGCCGCCGGGCAGACCGACGCGAACTCTCGACTGGCCGCGACCGCGGGCGGGACCTCGGCGCGCGCGGTCGGCGCAAACCCGAACCGACGGTAGAAGTCGGCGGCAGTGGTGGTGAGCAGATAGATGACGGCGATGCCGCGCGCGCGGGCACCGGCGAGCCGCTCGGCGGTGAGCGCGACCCCGAGGCCGGTCCCGCGCTCGGGTCCGGCGACCGCGACCGACCGCAGCACGCCGGCGTCGCCGTGGCGCTCGAGCCCGGCGACCCCGACCACCTGATCGCCGCGGCGCGCGACCCCGTACCCGTCGGGGAACTGATCGGCGAGGCCGTCGATCGGCAGCGCCGACGCGATCAGCAGCGCGGTCACCGCGGCCTGGTCCTCGGGCCGCGCCGGGCCGAGCGTGATCCCGGGCGGCGGCTCGGTGGCGGCGAAGCCGATCAGCCGTTCCAGGATCTGCGCGCGGGTGGCGCGGAACCGGGCCCGCAGCGCGTCGCCGGTCAGGGTCGGATCGTCGCTGGCCGGATCGGGCAGCGGCCAGTGCAGGCGGCGGGCGGCGCCCAGCCAGACCGGGCAAACCTCCTCGGCGCACAGCGTGATCACGGTGGCGATCGCGTCGGCCTCGACCTCGTCGACCGATTTGCTGCGGTGCCCGGTCAGGTCGATGCCGACCTCGGCCATCACCTCGATCGCATACGGGTTGACCCGACCGGGACGGGTGCCGGCGCTGTGCACGGGCCGGCGGTCGCCGAACAGCCGGCGGGCCAGGCCCTCGGCCAGCTGCGAGCGCGCCGAGTTGGCCACGCACAGGAACAGCACGCTTGAAGACATGCGGACATCCTTATATACAGATGTCGTGCTGTCCACCGAAGACCTCGAGGTCCGGCCGCTGTCGCGCCTGTTCCGCGCGCTGGGCGACGAGACCCGGCTGCGCATCGTCGCGCTGCTCGCCCATGGCGAGCTGTGCGTGTGTCACCTCGAGACCGCGCTCGAGCTCAGCCAGCCCAACGTGTCGCGGCAGCTCGGCGTGCTGCGCGCCGCCGGCGTGGTCGACCGTCGGCGCGACGGGACCTGGGTCTACTACCGGCTGGTGGCCCAGGCTCACGCCGGGGTCGACCAGGTCCTCGCCGCGCTGACCAGCCGGTTCGCCGCCGCGCGCGTGGTGCGCGCCGATCACGTGCGGCTGCGCAAGCGGTGCGGGCCGTCGTCGTGTCGGTGACCCTGGCGCGCCGGCTGGTCGCCGAGGGGCTCGGCACCGCGCTGCTGGTGGCGGCGGTGGTCGGCTCGGGCGTGATGGCCCAGCGGCTGGCCGGCGCCGACGGGGCGGTCGCGCTGCTCGCGAACACGATCGCCACCGGGGCGGCGCTGGTCGCGCTGATCTTCACGTTCGGTCCGGTGTCGGGCGCGCACTTCAACCCGGTGGTCACCGCGTGCGTCGCGGCCGCCGGCGAGCTGCGCCACCGCGACGCGATCGGCTACGTCCTGTGCCAGCTCGCCGGTGGGCTCGCCGGCGCGGTGCTGGCCCACGCGATGTTCGACCTGCCGCTGGTGAGCTGGTCGACCACGGCGCGGAGCGGCACCGGTCAGGTCCTCAGCGAGGCGGTCGCGACCTTCGGCCTGGTCGGCGTGGTGTGGTCGGCCGGCCGCCACCGTCCGGCCGCGGCGCCGTTCGCGGTCGCTGCCTACATCATGGCGGCGTACTGGTTCACCGCGTCGACCTCGTTCGCCAACCCGGCGGTGACGCTGGCGCGGGCGGCGAGCGCCACCTTTGCCGGCATCCGGCCCGCCGACGTGCCTGCCTTCGTGGTCGCGCAGGTGATCGGTGGCGGGCTCGCGTGGCTGGTGTTCGGCTGGCTGGTGCGCGGAACGAAGCCGGCCCCTGACGCGAGCCGCTGACCAGGCGCCCAGGCCGGGCGGTCGTCAGTCGCGTGACCGGCGGCGGGTCAGGCTCGACGCCGGAATCATCGTGGCCGCGGGCGCCGGTGGACAGCACACCGCGGCCATGGTCCGGGTCTCGCCGAGGATGCGCTCGAGCGTGGTGATGAACCCGGCGCCGTCGACCTGGTAGCGGCGATGGCGCCCGTCGCGCTCACCGCGCACCAGGCCCGCGTCCTCGAGCGTCTTCAGGTGCCGCGACACCACCGAGCGGTCCTGGGGCAGGTGCCCGGCGATCTCGCCGATGTCGGCGGGGCCGTGGAGGATGAGCACGCGCAGCACCTCGAGGCGGGCCGGCTCGGTCAGCGCGCGCAGGAACGGCGAATCGAGCAGCTCGACGATCCGGGCAGCGGCACGCTCGCGGCTCACCATGGAGGCTCGGTAGCAACCACGCGCGCTGCGGTCAAGCGGGCGAGCACGGCCACCGCGGCGCCGGCCGCGTACATGAGGAGGCCATACGACAGGACCGCGCCGATCGCCGCGGCCGGGGCGTCGATCGCGACCAGCACGACCAGCGCCAGCGTGAGGTTGCGGGTCAGCCCGACCTGGGCCGCGGCCAGCGCGCGGGCCCGCGGCGCGAGCAGGCTCGCCGGCGCGATCGACGCGACGATCAAGGCGGCCGCGACCGCCAGCGTGCGCGGATCGGCGAGATCGCCGCCGTGCTGGACCGCGAGCGCGACGAGGGTCGCGAGCAGGAGCCCGGCGCCCAGGCGCGACAACCCGCGCGCGAGCCGGATCGCCAGGGTGGGGTGGCGGGCGCGCAGGGCCAGGCCGACCAGCAGCGGCGCCAGCGAGACGACGGTGACGATCGCGGCGGCGCGCGCGACCGCGCCGACCCCGGCGACGTCGAGCGCCAGCGTGGCGACCACCGCGACCACCGCGCCCGCGACCGTGAGCGCGACGAACAGGGCGGCGGCGAACGGCATCGCGCCGCCGGCGAGCAGGGCCAGCAACGGGCCGGTGCTGCCACCCGGGGCTGCCGCCGCGACGATCAGGCCGGCGCCAGCCGGGCCGAGCCCGAGGCCGCGGTCGAGCGCCCAGGCCAGGGCGGGCAGCGCCAGCAGCTGGAGCGCGAGCACGCCGCGGGTGCCCGCGAGGTGCGCGCGCCACCGGCGGTCGTCGACGCTGGCGCCGGCCGCCAGCGTCGACACCACCGCCAGCGCGATCACGAGCGCGGCGATCACGCGGCGGCCGCGCTGACCGTCGCCCCGCGGCGCAGCCCGAGGGCGAGGTGGAGCCCGGCCACCACGATGGCGCCGGGGACCAGCCCGGCGACCAGGGTCGTGATCGTCGCCGGATAGGCGCCGGCCACGGTGGCCGACCACGCCCACGCCTCGGCCGGCCGGGCCGCCAGCGCCAGCGCGATCGCGGCGGCGCGCAGCGTGATGAGGATGCCGTGCACCAGGTACTCGCCGGAGCCCAGCCCGCCCAGGCGCGCCCGGCTGCGGCGCTCCTCGAGCACGTCGAGCACCTCGGCCGCCTGATCGATCGCGAGCAGCGCCAGCCCGGCGTACAGGGTCACGCCCACCGTCGGGGCCGCGAAGATCAGCAGGACGATCGGCGCGAACAGGGCCGCGCGGGCGGTGTGGAGCCAGTGCTCGCGGCGCGAGTCGGCCCGCGCGAACAGGCGGTAGCGCCAGAGGTGCAGGTACACGCCGTCGAAGATCGAGACCAGCGCGAACGCCTGGAGCAGGAGGGTCGACGCGGTGATCAGCGGCTCGGCTGCGAGCTCGGACAGGGCAGTGGGCAGCATGGGTACCTCGACTTGGTGAAATAAGCATATATGCACCTATATGCACACGTCAAGCGCCGCGCTAC
>JBKJLC010000059.1:0-33818 GCA_046597055.1 Kofleriaceae bacterium
CGAGGCGATCAACGCCAAGCGCATCGTCTTTGACGGCATCGACGTGCTCTTGCATCTGCTCGACGATCCGGTGGCCGTGCGACGCGAGATCTATCGCATTCGCGATTGGCTGCGCGAGACCGGGCTCACCGGCATCATCACGCAGAAGGTGAGCAGCCAGGACCACGATCAGGACAGCCACTTTGGCTTTCTGCAGTTCATGGTGGATTGCGTGATCGTGCTGCGCCACCAGGTGTTGGACGGCTCGGCGTTCCGCAACCTGCGCGTCGTGAAGTACCGCGGCTCGGGCTTCGCCGGCGACGAGTTCCCGATCACCCTCAGCGGCGCGGGCATGCAGCTGACCAACCGCGGCCCGACCGAGCTGGTCTACCCGGTCACCAACGAGCGGGTCTCGAGCGGCCTGGTCCGGCTCGATCACATGCTGAACGGTGGCTACCACCGCGGCAGCAACGTCCTCATCTCGGGGGCCCCGGGCACCGCCAAGTCGACCTTGTCCGGGATGTTCGCGGCGGCCGCTTGCAAGCGCGGCGAGCGCACCTTGTACGTGAGCTTCGACGAGGGCGCCGCGCAGATCACGCGCAACCTGCGCTCGGTCGGCATCCAGCTCGCGCCCCACGTCAAGTCGGGCCTGCTCGGCATGTACTCGACGCGGACCCGCGGGCCCAACGTCGTCGACCAGTTCGGCGCCCTGCGCGACAAGGTGCGCTCGTTCAAGCCGCGCTGCCTGGTGATCGATCCGCTGTCGGCGCTGTCGACCAAGCTCGCGCACCTGCCGTCGGCGGACGCGGCCCAGCAGTTCCTGGATTTCCTCAAGGGCGAGGGGATCACGGTGGTGAACACGTCGCTGATGGATGGCGTGAGCACCGACGAGGCGACCGCTACCGGCATCTCGACCATCGCCGACACCTGGATCCACCTATCGTACGTCGTCCAGGATGGCGAACGGAACCGCGCGCTGACCATCGTGAAGTCGCGCGGCACCGGCCACTCCAACCAGGTCCGCGAGCTGAAGCTATCGGACGACGGGGTGACGCTCACCGACGTGTTCATCGCGCACGGCCGGGTGCTGATGGGGGTCGCGCGCTGGGAGTGGGAGCAAGAAGAGCGGGCGGCCAAGCAGCGAGCCCAGGTCGCGACCGAGCTCAAGCGGCTGCAGCTGGAGCTCGCGCAGGCCGAGGCGGCCGCCCGGCTCCAGGTGGTGCAGACCGAGATGGAGGCGCGCAGCGCCGAGATCGCGGTGCTGGTCCAGGCCACCGGACGCGCGTCGGCCTTGCGGGTGACCGACCGCGCGGTGCTGCGCAAGATGCGCCATGCCGACGCGGAGGTTGGCGGTGGCCGGACGCGGACCGGGGCCGCCCTGGCCAGGCCCAAGCCCCGCGAGCGGCGCTGATGGCGGCCCGGCGGCGGCGGCGGCAGCCCGGGCTCCGGCTGCGACTCTACGTCGCCGGCAACGCCCCCAACTCGCTGCGCGCGGTCGCCAACGCCACCGCGATGTGCGCGACGCACTTCGCGTCCGCGTACGAGCTCGAGGTCGTCGATCTGCTCGAGCATCCGGCGCGCGGGCTGGTCGACGGCATCATCGTGACGCCGACGCTGATCCGGCTGGCGCCGCTGCCGGTCCGGAGGATCATCGGCAACCTCAGCGACGCCGACGCGGTGAGGCTGGCCATGGTGGACAAGTGAGCCCGCGCAGCGTGCCAGCCACGCTCGATCCGGACGACCTGCGCCGCGTCAACGCCGCGCTGCGCAAGCACAACCTGCAGCTCCAGCGCCGCGCCGAGGACGCCGAGCAGGCGCTGGCGGCGATCGCCCGCGGCGAGGTCGACGCGGTCACCGTCGCCGGGACCACCACGCCGGTGCTGCTCCAGGCTGCCCAGGCCAGCCTGCGGCACAGCGAGCTGCTGCTGCGGAGCGTCTTCGACGGCGCGCTCGATGCGATGCTGCTGGCGGACGACGTCGGCGTCTACGTCGACGCCAACCCGGCCGCCTGCGAGCTGTTCGGGCTACCGCGGGCCCAGCTGCTCGGCCGCAGCATCGCCGAGTTTGCGGCGCCGGGCTACGACGGGGCCGCTGCCTACCAGGCCTTCCGCACCCACGGCCACGTGCGCGGGCGGTTCCCGCTGATCCGGCCCGACGGCGGCCGGCGCGAGCTGGACTACAGCGCGGTGGCGGGGGTCGCGCCCGGGCTCAACCTGTCGGTGCTGCGGGACATCACCGACCGGATCGAGGCGGAGGCGGCGCTGCGACGCAGCGAGACCCGGTTTCGCGCGATGATCGAGAAGGGCTCCGAGGCCATCTCGCTCACCGCCGCCGACGGGACCACCCACTACATGAGCCCGGCCGCGGTCCGCCTGCTCGGCTGGAGCCCGGGCGACGCGGGCGAGACCGACCAGGGCGGGATGTTCGCGCAGGTCGCGCCCGAGGACCGGCTCCGGGCCAGCGCCGAGCTGGCGCGGCTGGTGCGCGGCGAGGTCCGCGAGACGACGGTGGAGATGGCGGTCCACCATCGCGACGGCTCGGAGCTCTGGCTGGAGGTGTCGGGCACCAACCTGCTCGACGACCCCGACGTGGGCGCCGTGGTCGCAAACTTCCGCGACATCACCGTGCGCCGGCAGTTCGAGCAGGCCATGCGGGAGAGCGAGCTGCGCTACCGGCGGCTCATCGAAGATCTGCCGGAACCGGTGCTGGTTCATGTCGACGGCAAGATCGCGTACGCCAACCTGGCCAGCGCAAAGATCGCGGGGCTGACCGACCCCGGCCAGCTAGTTGGGCAGGCGATCCTCGACTTCGCCACCCCGGCCACCCGCACGCAGCTGGAGGCGCGCCGGGTGGCGCAGGCGGCGGGGGAGCCGCTCCAGCTCGCCGAGCAGACCTTCGTGCGCCCCCACGACGGGCGCGAGATTCACGTCGAGGTCAAGACGGTCTCGGTGGTGTTCGAGGGCCGGCCCGCGACGCTCAGCATCGGGCGCGACATCACCGAGCGCGTGGCCTCGCAGCGGGTGGCCACCACCTCGCTCCGCGAGGCTGACCTGGGGCGGCGCCGGCTCGAGGCCGTGCTCGCCGCGCTGCCGGTCGGCGTCTGGCTGGCCGACGCGACCGGTCAGCTCACCCAGTCCAACCCGGCGGCGGCGCGCATCTGGGGCGGTCGGGCGCCGTCCGACCCGGATCGGCCCAGCGACGGGACCGCCGGGCCCGGCTGGCCCGAGCCCGGGACCACGCTCGACGGCGTGGGCCAGGCGCTGGCGCGGACCGTCGCGACCGGCCAGACCGTCGTCGCCGAGGCGATCGAGATCGAGCGCTTCGACGGGTCCCGCGGCCACGCCCTCAACTCCAGCGGGCCGATCCTCGACGACCAGGGCCACGTCGTCGGCGGCGTGGTCGTCATGATCGACGTGACCGAGGCGCACGACGCGATGCACGAGCGCGAGCGCCTGATCACCTCGCTCGAGTTCGAGCGCCGGCGCCTCGGCATCCTGCTCGAACGGGCGCCGGCGTTCATCGCCGTCGTGCGGGGTCCGGCCCACGTGGTCGAGTTCGTGAACGAGGCCTTCGTGCTGGCGACCGGCGGGGGTCCGCTGGTCGGACACGCGCTGGCCGACGCGGTGCCCGAGCTCGCCGGACCCGGAGCGATCGCGATGTTCGACCGCGTGCTGGCGACCGGCGAGCCGCTCGCCGCCGACGGGGTCGCCCTGACGCTGGTGCGCCGGGCCGGGGCGGCCCCGGAGCGGTGCTACGTCAACTATGTGTGCCAGGCGATCGCCGAGGCCGACGGCTCGCGGAGCGGGGTGTTCCTGCACGGCGTCGACGTGACCGACGCCACGGTCGCGCAGCAGCGGGTCCGGGCCCAGTTCCATGGCGTGCCGGTGCCGACCTACGTGTGGCAACGCATCGAGCGCGAGGGCGTGCGCCAGTTCGTGCTGGTGGACTACAACCAGGCGGCGCTCGCGATCTCGGACGGGCAGATCGCCGACCATCTCGGGACCTCGGCCGAGCGCTTCTTCTCCGACGCTCCGGAGGTCGTCGAGGAGCTCGAGCGCTGTCTCGACCAGGGCAGCACGATCCAACGTGAGCTCGACCGGACCCTGCGGACGACCGGCAAGACCCGGCGGCTGTTCGTCACCTACGCGTCGGCGCCGCCCGACCTGGTCATCGTCCACACCGCGGACGTGACCGAGCGAAGCCGGCTCGAGCAGCAGCTGCGGCAGGCGCAGAAGATGGAGGCGGTCGGCCGGCTCGCCGGCGGCGTCGCCCACGACTTCAACAACCTGCTGTCGGTGATCCTGAGCTATGTCCACCTGGCGATCGAGAGCCTGCTGCCGGCCGACCCCCTGCGCGACGACCTGGTGGAGATCCAGACCGCCGGTCAGCGGGCCACCGACCTGACCCGGCAGCTCCTCGCGTTCAGCCGGCAGCAGGTCCTTCAGCCGCGGGTGATCGATCTGTCGGAGGTCGTGGCCGGCATGGCCTCCATGCTGGGGCGCCTGCTCGGCGAGGACGTGGCGGTCACGATCGACCGTGGTCCGAGCCCCGGCCGGGTGCTCGCCGATCCGGGTCAGATCGAGCAGGTGGTGATGAACCTGGCGGTCAACGCCCGCGATGCGATGCCCGACGGCGGCAGCCTCGACCTGGCGCTCGCCACCGTGGAGCTGACCGCCGGCGATGCCAGCGCGCTGGCTCTGACCCCGGGGCCGTACGTCGTGCTCGCCGTGCGCGACTCCGGGGCCGGGATGGATGCGGCCACTCGCGCGCGCATCTTCGAGCCGTTCTTCACGACCAAGGAGCAGGGCCGGGGCACCGGGCTTGGCCTCTCGATGGTGTTCGGCATCGTCGAGCAGAGTGGTGGCCACGTGGGCGTGGTCAGCGAGCCAGGCCACGGCAGCACCTTCATCATCCATCTTCCCATGACCGACCGCGTCCCCGAGGGCGCGGCGCGGTCGACCGCCGTCCGGGCCAACGGCGGCTCGGAGACGATCCTGCTCGTCGAGGACGAGGATCAGGTCCGCGCGGTGGCGTGCGCCATCCTGCGGCGGCAGGGCTATCACGTCCTCGAGGCCTCGAACGGCGACGAGGCGGTCGTGGTGTCGGCGGGCTTCGACGCCAGGATCGAGCTGCTGCTGACCGACGTGGTGATGCCGCGCATGAACGGCCGCAAGCTGGCCGAGCGGCTGGCCGGCGCCCGACCCGAGATGAAGGTGCTGTTCGCGTCCGGCTATACCGACGACGCGATCGTCCACCACGGCGTGCTGGCCGAGGGCGTGAGCTTCCTGCAGAAGCCGTTCACGCCCGACGCGCTCTCGCGCAAGGTGCGCCAGGTCCTCGATGGGTGAGCCCGGGCCCCGCGCCTTTGACACCGGCCGTCAGCCGTCGACGAGGATCGACAGACAGGTCAGCGAGCCGTCCGCCTTGCGGACCTCGGAGGTCGGCACCGCATGCACCGTGAAGCCGGCGGCCTCGAGCGCCGCGCGGGTGCGGGGGAAGCCGTCGGAGATGATCACGCCGCCGCCGACGGCGACCGCGTTGGCGGCGTAGGTCTCGGCGACCGGCACCCACACGACGTCGGCGCCGGCGAACACGTCGGCCGCGAGCGCGCCCTCGGCGAGCAGGACCCGGTCGTCGCCGAGCGGGGCGCACACGCACTTCAGGTGGAGCACGTGCGCGGGCAGCGCGACCGGCACCACCCGGTAGCCGCGAGGTTCGAACACCTCGGCGGCGCGCGCGACCCCGGCGGCGTTGGTCCGCGCCGAGCGGCCCACGTAGATGGTCCGGCCCAGCCGCAGGCAGTCGCCGCCATCGAGCGTGGCCGGCGCCGGCATCCGCGCGAGCTCGACGGTCGCGGCCAGCGCGGCCGCGATCGCCGCGCCCTCGCCCTGACGCGACGGCGCGCCCGGCCGCGTGATCAGCGCGACCCCGCCGGCGACCAGCGCGGTGTCCTCGATGAAGCAGCAGTCGGGGCACGCCTCGTCGGCGTCGAGCACCGTCACCCGCAGCCCGAGCGCCGCCAGCGCCGCGCGGTAGCTGGCGTGCTGGGCGCGCGCGAGCCCGACGTCGATCGGCGGATCGGGCGGCACCGCCGACAGGGCGTGGACGAAGCTGGCGGGGATCGATCGGGTGAGCGCGCGCACGCGCCGACTCTACCCGGCCGCCCGACGGTGCTGCGGGTTACCAGCGCGCGATGATCGAACCCGCCCAGCCCGACGACGCGCGCGACGCCCTCTCACGGTCGCGCCGGGTGTCGGTCGCTCGACACGATCGGAAGCGAACTCGCGGTCAGCCGGGATCAGCCGCGTCGGCCAGACGCGCCTGCTCGATCGCGTCCCTCAGCGCGCGCAGCATCTGGTCGGGGGCGCATGGCTTGACGAGGAAACGGAAGATATCCCCCTCATCCACGGCCGCAATCGCACCGTCGAGGTTCCCATTCCCGGTGAGCAGGACCCGTATGGTGTTGGGCGCGAGCACCCGGGCCTGGGCCAGAAACTGCGTGCCGTTCATGCCGGGCATGCCGAAGTCCGAGACGACCACGGTGAACGGGCCGAGATTGGTGAGCGCCTCGGCTCCGGCGGCCCCGCTCCCCGCGGTCACGATGTCGAAATGGCGCCGCAGCACGTTGGCGAGCGCGGCCAGGACCTGCGGATCGTCATCCACGCACAGTATGCGCGGGCGGGGTCGTGCCGGCTCCGTCCCTGAATTCAGCATTGGTATCCCCTTCTCTCGCCGTCGCTCTCCGTCTCTCTTCGACCGCGACGGGTGGATGTCGAGACCCGCTCACGAGGTTTCCGGATTATCGGGGACGGATGCGGCCCTCAAGGTCGCCGGCGAACGGCCGAACCTGCTGCTCGATGGATGTTTCGGCCAAGCCTCGCGTGCTCTTCGTCGACGACGAGGTCCAGGTGCTCGAGAGCATGGCGGTCAACCTGCGTCGCCGCTTCACGGTCGCCACCGCCACCAGTGGCGCGGCCGCGCTCGCCCAGCTCGCCGAGGGACCGGCGCCGAGCGCGATCATCAGCGACATGAAGATGCCGGGCATGGACGGCGCCACGTTCCTGGCCGCGGCCCGGACGGTGGTTCCCGACGCGATGCGGGTGCTGCTCACCGGCAAGGCCGACATCACCTCGGCGATCGCCGCGATCAACGATGGCCAGATCTTCCGCTTCCTCACCAAGCCGTGTGCGCTGCCGGCGCTGATCACCACGCTCGACGCCGCGGTCACGCAGCACCGCCTGATCACTGCCGAGCGGGTCCTGCTCGAGGAGACCGTGCACGGATGCGTCAAGACCCTCACCGAGGTGCTGGCGCTCACCAATCCGGTGGCCTTCGGCCGGGCAACGCGCATCAAGCATCGCGTCGCCGAGATCGCGACCGCGCTCGCTCTGCGTGAGCGCTGGCAGATCGAGGTCGCCGCCATGCTGTCGCAGCTCGGCGCCATCGCCCTGCCGGCCGCGACCGCCGAGAAGCTCTACTTCGGCAAGCCGCTCTCGGCGGAGGAACAAGCGATGGTGGCGCGCGTGCCCGCGGTAACCGAGCAGCTGCTCGGCAACATCCCGCGTCTCGAGGAGGTCCGCGGAATCCTCGCGGCCTACCAGCGGGCCGCGAGGATCGAGACCGATCCGATGCGGGCGAAGATCGAGTACGGCGCCGCGATCCTGCGGGCCGCGCTCGACTTCGACACGCTCGTCGCGCAAGGCTCGTCGTCCGAGGTTGCGATCGCGGCGCTGCGCTCGCGCGGCGAGCGTCACGACGCCGGCGTCCTGGGCGCGCTGGCCGCGATGCACGGCGGGGGCCGGCCGGTGGAGATCGTCGAGGTGCGGGTGGCTAGCTTGCGCGTTGGCATGGTGCTCGCCGATGATGTCAAGCGCACCGACGGCCTTTTGATCCTGGCCCACGGCGTCGAGATCACGGCGAGCTTCATCGCGCACATGAAGAACTATCCCCACGGGACGGTCCGCGAGCCGATGCGAGTCATAGTCCGCCCCGAGCGCGGCGCGACCGCCACCCTCTGAGCAGCCGGCGCTACCGATGCGGCCTATCGCGCCACTTTCCGTCGGTGTGATCCGACGACCGACCCCGCGCCGTCGGCGAGGCGTCCACGAACCCGCGCGAGATCGACGTAGGCAACGTGCGCAACATCCTGAACACTGCGGTGGCGGTGATTGTCGACCCGGTCAAAACCCAAGCACCGGGACCCATGACCTCTCGAGCTGACCCGCAACCCAGGATCCTGGTGATCGACGACAACCCGTCAATCGTCGATCACTTCCGCAGGATCTTGGCCCAGAATGGCCGCGCGGCTGCCGTCGAGCTTGGCGCGCCCGAGGAAGCGTTGTTCGCTGTGCCGATGTCGAATCAGGCGCCCAGGGGCACCTTCGAGCTCGACACCGCGTCCCAGGGTCAGGAGGGCCTGAACCGGCTGGTGGCAGCGTGTTCGGACGGCCGCCCGTACGCGGTCGCCTTTGTCGGCATGCGCATGCCACCCGGCTGGGACGGCCCTGAGACGATCGAGCGGCTCTGGCAGGTCGATCCCGCGCTCCAGATCGTGCTCTGCGCGGCTCACTCGGACCCCTCGTGGGAGGAGCTTCGAGCCCGCCTCGGCGAGCGGGACGGGCTGCTCGTCATCAAGAAGCCGTTCGATCCGATCGAGGTCGTGCAGTGTGCGCGAGCGCTCACCAGCAAGTGGCGGTTGGCCAGAGCGGCCGAGGCCCACCTCCACTTGCTCGAGGCGGCAGTGCGTGACCGCACCGCCGAGCTCAACGCTGCCAACCAGCAGCTGCTGGCCGAGATGCGCGAGCGGGGGCGGGTCGAAAGCGATCTGCGCCTTGCCCAGAAGCTCGAGGCGATCGGCCAGCTGGCCGCTGGCGTCGCCCACGAGATCAACACCCCCCTCCAGTTCGTCGGCGACAGCTTGTGCTTCGTGCGCGATAGCCTGAAGGACATGTTCGCCATGATCCGCGACCTGCGCACGGCCAGCGACCGGCCCGAGTTGACGGCTCGGTTCGACCAGCTCGCCGACACGATCGAGCTGCCGTACCTGGACGAGCACGTGCCGCTGGCGATCAGGCGGATCGAGGACGGCATCGGCCGGATCGCGGGGGTCGTGCAATCGATGAAGGAGTTCGCCCACGCTGGTCCACGGGATCTGCTGCCGGTCGACGTCAACCGCGCGCTCACGAACACGCTGCGGGTGACCGCGAACAACTACGAGTACGTCGCCGACCTCGAGGTCGAGCTGGTGCCGCTGCCGTCGGTGCTTGGCCACGCCGACGACCTCGAGCTGGTGTTCACCAACCTGATCGTCAACGCCGCACACGCCCTCGAGGACCGGGTTGCCGCGGGCCGCGGGCGGGGCCGGTTGAAGGTCAGCACCCGCCTCGACCGTACCGACGTGGTGGTGTCGATCGCCGACGACGGCGTCGGCATTCCCGTCGCGATCCAGGACCGCATCTTCGATGCGTTCTACACGACCAAGGAGGTTGGACGCGGCACCGGCCAGGGGCTCGGGATCTCGCGCCGGATCGTGGTCCAGATCCACGGTGGTGCGCTGACCTACGACACCGCGGTCGGCATCGGCACGACCTTCTACGTGCGCCTTCCGATCGAGCGCAGCGGACGGCTGAAGCGCGAACAGCGCTGACCGGGCGTGGACGAAGCTGGCGGGGATCGATCGGGTGAGCGCGCGCACGCGACGACGCCACCCGGATCCGGCCCGGGCCCCGCCGGCCGGCCATCGTCGGAGGTGCGTGCTACCACCGCGCGATGCTCGAACCCGTCCATCCCGAGGCCGCGCGCGAGGTCCTGCGCACGGTGTTCGGCTATCCGGACTTCCGTCCCGGGCAGCGCGAGGCGGTCGACGCGGTGCTGGCCGGTCGCGACGCCGCGGTCCTGCTGCCGACCGGCGCCGGCAAGTCGCTGTGCTACCAGGTGCCGGGCGTGGTCGGGTTCCGCGCGGGCCGGGGCACCACGCTGGTGGTGTCCCCGCTGATCGCCCTGATGAACGATCAGGTCGCGGCGCTGACCGGACGTGGGGTCGCCGCGGCGGCGATCCACAGCCACCAGGAAGATGACGAGCAGCGCACGGTGATCGACCGGTTCGTCGCCGGCGAGCTGGCGCTCCTCTACGTCTCGCCCGAGCGCGCCGCGCTCGCCAGCTTCCAGCGCCTGCTGGGCCGGGTGCCGATCGCGCTGCTCGCGATCGACGAGGCCCACTGCCTGAGCCAGTGGGGCCACGACTTCCGGCCCGAGTACCTGCGCCTGCACGAGCTGCGCGAGGTGGTCGATGCGCCGGTGATCGCGCTGACCGCGACCGCGACCCCGCGGGTGATGGACGAGATCATCAAGTCGCTGCGGCTGACCGACGCGGCGCTGGTCCGTGGTGACTTCCGCCGGCCCAACCTGCGCTTCGCGGTCCAGCACCTCGGCAGCGACGCCGCGCGGATCGACGCGGTGATCGCCGCCTGCGACGGCGCCGGGCTGCGGTCGCGCACCGGCGCCGGGCGCGCCATCATTTACTGCAGCACGCGCAAGAAGACCGAGCTGGTCGCCGAGGCCCTGCGCGCGGCCGGGTTTCCCGCCGCCTACTACCACGCCGGGCGCACCGCGCTGGCCCGCGAGCGAGCCCACAACGCGTTCTCGATGGGGCGGACCCGGGTGCTGGTCGCGACCAACGCGTTCGGTATGGGCATCGACTACGGCGACGTCCGGGTGATCGTCCACTTCCAGACCCCGGGCAGCCTCGAGGCCTACTACCAGGAGGCGGGCCGGGCCGGCCGCGATGGCGAGCCGGCCAGCTGCCTGATGCTGTTCGGGCCCGGCGACCTGATGACCCAGCGCAAGCTGCAGTCGAGCACCGCGCGCAGCGCCGCGATGGAGCTGCGCACCGAGGAGGCGCTGGCGGCGATGGAGCGCTATGCCCGGGTCGGCCGGTGCCGGCAGGTGATGATGTGCGCGCACTTCACCGGCACCGACGATCACGCGAGCTGCGGCCAGTGCGACGCTTGCCTCGACCCGGGCGGCTTCGGTGAGGAGGTCGCGCCGCGCGACGAGGTCGTCGCGCTGGCCGGCGACGCCCGCCAGACCATCCTCGACGCGGTCGCGGGGCTGCGCCGGCCGGTGGGCAAGGGCGTCCTGGCCAAGGCCCTGCGCGGCAGTCGCGCCAAGACGGTGATCACCCTGACCCACCTCCCGGAGTTCGGCCGCCTCGCCGACGCCAGCGAGGACGAGGTCGAGGCGACCATCGAGCAGCTCATCCGGGAGCGGCGGCTGGTCCGGCGCGGCCAGAAGTACCCGACGGTGTGGCTGGCCGGGCGCGCGGTGCGACCGACCGCGGCCGGCGCCGGCACCAGCGAGCGGCCGGCGCGGCGCGGGTCGATGACGACGGCCAGGGCGGCCGATGGCCGCCGGCCCCGGACCGGCGACGTCGCGCGCGACCTCGATCGCTACCGGCGCAAGATGGCCCGGGAGCTCAAGTGGAAGGCCTACATGATCTTCCAGCAGCGCGTCATCGTGGCGATCGATCAGCAGCGGCCGGACACCAAGGCGGCCCTGGCCCGGATCCCGGGGCTGGGGCCGGCCAAGATCGAGCGCTTCGGCGACGACATCCTCGCGCTGGTGCGCCGCCACGCCGACGGCCCCGCCGCGGGCTGACCTCGGTCAGCCGGCGAGCGCGTCGCCCATCTGGCGGATCGCCTCGACCTTCTGCTCGAACGGCGCCCAGTCGTCGCGACCGGCGATCGGCTCCCACAGCGCCTCGAGCTCGTCGATGAGCATCGTGCACGGCGCCGCGCCGGCGAAGTAGGGGTGATCGAGCCGCGCGGTCGGTCGCGGCCGGTACTGCGCGAGCTCGGCGAGCACCGCGGCCCCGGCGCGGCTGCGGTACTCGGCCGCCGCCGGGCTGCGGGCAAGCCGGTCGGTGGCCGCGGCGCCGCCGTAGCCGTCGAAGAAGATCCGCTCGAACGGGAGCTGGGTGGTGTCGAGCAGCTGCATCACGCCGGTGCGCAGCAGGCGGTCGAGCAGGGCGCCGCGCGACTGCACGCCGAGCCGCGCGATCACCGCCTGGTCGAGCGCGGTCGCGAACGCGGGATCGAAGCCGCGGACCACGCCGGCCAGCGATCGCTCGGGCGCCAGCGCCTCGAGCGCGCCGGCGAGCTGCTCGAGGTTCCAGCGCACCGCGGTCGGCTGGGCACCGTAGGCGTAGAGCCCGCTGTGATCGAAGTAGGCGGCGGTGAAGCCCGGATCGAGCACCGGGAGGAAGCGCCACGGCCCGTAGTCGAACGACTCGCCGGTGATGTTGAGGTTGTCGGTGTTGAGGACGCCGTGCACGAAGCCGGCCGCCATCCATGCCGCGCACAGCCGCGCCGAGCGCTCGACCACGACCTGCAGGAAGCTGGCGGCGGCGGCGTCGCCGAGGTGGCACAGCTCGGGCGTGTAGTGGGCGAGGCCGAAGTCGAGCAGCGCGCGCAGGGTGCGCCGATCGCCCTCGTGGGCCGGCCGCTGGAAGCTGCCGAACCGCAGGTGCGAGTGGCCGAGCCGCACCAGCACGCTGCCGCGGGTCGGCGACGGCTCGTCGTTGCGACGCAGCGCCTCGCCGGTCTCGAACAGGCTGAAGCTCTTCGAGGTGGGCACGCCCAGCGCCTCGAGCATCTCGGTCGCGATCACCTCGCGGACGCCGCCCTTGAGCGTCAGCCGCCCGTCACCGCCGCGCGACCACGGGGTCTGGCCGCTGCCCTTGGTCGCCAGATCGAGCAGGCGGTTGTCGGCGTCGCGGAGCTGGGCGTACAGGAACCCGCGGCCATCGCCGAGACCGGGGTTGTAGGTCCGGAACTGATGGCCGTGGTAGCGCAGCGCGAGCGGGCGCGGCAGGTTGTCCGGCAGCGGCTCGAAGCGCCCGAAGGCGGCGCGCCACTCGTCGTCGGTCAGGGTGTCGAGCCCGATCCGGGCCGCCCACCGCTGGTTGCGGAACCGCAGGTCGAGGCGCGGGAAGCGCGCTGCCTCGACCACGTCGAACACCTCGGGCCCGAGGAGCTCGATCTTCGGGGCGGGCTGGTAGCGAACGGAGACCGGCAAGCCCACCAGGTAGCCCGCGCCCGCACCGCACGCAAGCCGGCACCGGTCACCTGCACGGCGTGGTCCGCGGCGGACCGTCGACGCTCAGCGTGCCGCCGGCCCAGCGCACCCGGACCGTCGCGCGGGTCGCGGGCGTGGCCTGCCAGCGCACCTCGAGGTCGCGATCCGCGCCCGCGGCGGTGACCCGGAGCGCCGGCGTGTCGGCGCATTGCCGGGTGGTGTCGGGCAGGTTCACGCGGCCGAGCTCGGCGGTGGCGAGCACCACGGGCGTGGCGACAGAGGCGTGGACGATCGCGAGGAACCAGCGGCCGACCAGCGGCGCCGGACCGTCGGGTACGAACACAGGTACCCGACGTCGGGCCCGATCCGCAGCTCGCCAGCCACCGCCGCGGCGCCGGTCGCGGGGGGCCGGTCGCCGATCACGTCGAGGTCGGCGATCGCCAGCGGATACGCCGCGCCGACCCCGAGCGCGGCCGCGACCGCGACCAGGTCGGGGGCCTCGGATCGCAGCGGTCGGAACGCCTGCGCGGGGACCCGGTCGACCAGCCCGGGCGCGTCGGCGAATGCGGTCCCGCGCCACGCGTAGACCTGCCGCCGCTCGCGCATCCCGGTGTCATCGCCGTCGTGGCGCCACAGCACCAGCTCGTGCCGGCCGTCGCCGTCGACATCGAGCAGGCGCACCTCGCTGGCGCTGCTGGCGATGTGGCGCTGCCAGCCCGCGAGCTGGGTGCGCAGCAGGACCTCGGCGCCGGTCGCGCCCAGCCGCGTGGCCGAGCCCGCCGAGGCGAGCCCCGGGTCGGGGGATGGGCCGCCAGTGTCGGGGCGCGGGCCGGCCGCCGCCGGAGTCGGGCGCGGGGCCGGACGGCCGCGTTCTTCGCCGCAGCCGGTCAGCGCGAGGCCGAGGATCAGCACGAACCCGGCGCGGCGAGCGGTCATCCGACCAGCGTACATCCACCCGCGGCGCGTGTAGCATCCGCCGTCGTGACCCCTCGCTCGCCCCGGAGCTCGCCGTGACCCGCGCCCGCTGGGCCGTCGAGTTCGAGGCGGTGGCGCGCGCCCACTGGACCCCGGCGCGCACCGCGGCGCTGGTCCATGGCAAGGACCTGATCCTGCGCCCGGCCGACGCCGCGCGGTTGCTGCGCGCGCTCGGTCTCCTCAACGGCGATGCCTCGTTGCCCCCGGCGCAGCACCGCAAGTACCTCCAGATCAACCACATGATCGGCGTGCTGGGCCCGGCGTTCGCCGAGCTGCGCGCGCGCCACCCGCGGCTCCGGCTGCTCGACGCCGGCTGCGGCCGCTCGTACCTCACGCTGCTGCTCGCCTGGTGCGGCAAGCACGTGTGGCACCACCCGATCGAGGTGCTCGGGGTCGATCGCAACCCGGCCGTGATCGAGGCGTGCCGGCGCCGCACCGAGCTGGCCGGGCTCGACGACGTGGTCCGGTTCGAGGCGGTCCCGCTCGACCAGCTGGTCGTGGCGGCCGACGTGGCGGTCCACGGCGTGATCGCGCTGCACGCGTGCGACACCGCCACCTGCGACGCGCTCGCGCTCGGGGTCACGCTCGGCGCCGAGCTGATCGCGGTCGCGCCGTGCTGCCAGGCCGAGCTCGCGCGCGGCTGGGCGGCGCTGGCCGCCACCGACGCGGCCGGTGCGCTGGCGCCGCTGTGGCGCACGCCGCACCTGCGCCGCGAGACCGCCGCCCACGTCACCGACCTGATGCGCACGCTGCTGGTGCGCGCGGCCGGCTACGACGTGACCGCGCTCGAGTTCGTCGGCACCGAGCACACCCGCAAGAACACGCTGCTCCGCGCCCGGCGCCGGCCCGACGCCGATCCGGCGGCCCGCGCCGAGTACGAGGCGCTCAAGCGGGCGACCGGCGGCATCGGGCTCGCGCTCGAGCACCGGCTCGGTGCGCCGGCCGGACCGTGCGCGGGGCCCGCCGGGCACCCAGGTTACGAGCTCGGTGGCTGGTCCGCGTGCGTGCGGGCGCGCTGACCGGTAGGCTCACGCCCGTGAAACCACGCGCGCTGGTGTCGTTCCCGCTCAGCCTGGCCGGATGGAAGTTCGAGACGGCGCTGCCGGTCGAGAAGAAGTTCGTCGCGCTCGCCGTACCCCACACCAGCAACTGGGATGGGCTGATGCTGATCCTGCTCTCCCAGAGCGTGGGCCTGACGATGAACTTCATGATCAAGGGCGACTGGGTGCAGGGCGCGATGGGCGTGCTGCTGCGCCACTTCGGCGCGATCCCGATCGATCGCGCGAAGTCGAACAACGTCGTCCAGACCATGATCGACGAGCTGCGCGCCCGCGACGAGCTGGTGCTCGTGGTTCCCCCCGAGGGCACCCGCGGGCGCACCGAGTACTGGAAGTCGGGCTTCTATCACATCGCGCTCGGCGCCGGCGTGCCGGTCATTCCGAGCTACCTCGACTACAAGCGCAAGCGCGGCGGGTTCGGCCCTTCGATCCGCTTGACCGGCGACGTGCAGGCCGACATGGACAAGATCCGCGCGTTCTACGCGAGCCAGGGCGCCGAGGCACTGTATCCGGACCGATTCGGACCGATCCGCCTCCGCGAGGAGGGCCCACCAGCTCCGTGAGCCTGGTGAAGGTGCCGCGACGGCGATGCAGATCGACGGCAGCGTCGTGGCAGCTCGGCTCGGTGAGCGAGTTGCCACGCGGGCAGGCAGAGCGGCGTCGCTCGTCGCGGGTCGCGAACCCGCAGAATCCTTGAGGGTCCGCTGTGCGCGACGCCTGGCATGGGAGGTGCTCAACGGCCCGGCAGCACTCCACTCGCCTCACCGCGCGTGACGAGTCAAACCTCACCAGCCGGAGACAATCACCATGGGTACCAAGCAAGAGAAGGTCATGATTGGCGTGTTCCACACCGCGGGCGACGCGCGCCGCGCGATCGAGGACCTGCGCGCCGCCGGCTTCTCCGACAAGAAGATTGGCCTCCTGACGCACGACAAGGACGGCGATCCCGACGTCAAGTCGTTCAAGGATCTCGAGGGCAACAAGGCCGGCACCGGCGCGGCGGTCGGCGCGGCCGCCGGCGCGGGTGGCGGCGCCCTGTGGGCGCTCGGCATCGCGGCCGGCTTCCTGCCCGCGATCGGTCCGGTGATCGCCGGCGGCATCCTCGCGGCGATCGCCGCCAGCGCCGCCAGCGGCGCGGCCGCCGGCGTGCTGGTCGGCACCCTGGCCGGCCTCGGCGTCAGCGACGAGGAGGCAGCCTACTACGACGACGAGTTCAAGAAGGGCCGCACGATCCTCGTGGTCCAGTCGGAGGAACGCGCCAGCGAGGCGTACCAGATCCTGACGACGCGGAACTCGCAGAACCCGCACATGGTCGCGCCGGAGACCCTCACCGGTCACAGCGCGCGCCCGCTCTGATCGCGGGTCGCCCGCGCCAGCGGCGTCGCGACGCCGCACGATGAACGCCCCCGGGAAGCCATGCTTCCGGGGGCGTCGTCGTTCGTGGCATCCAGTACCGAGTACGCGCGCGCCGTGTGAGGCGGTCGAGCACGGTGCGCCCCACGTCACCGCCGAAACCCTACATCCCGTCGTCCGTTGCACGCTAACTGCTGGAGATCCGACGCGCGAAGAACTGGCTCTCAACCTGCAATGCCAGGATGCATGAGCCTCACCACCATCCTTATCATCGTCCTTCTCGTTCTCCTGCTCGGCGGCGGCGGCCTCTTCTACGGACGTCGTTGAGCCGACTCACGCTCCTGGACGCGTCGCCGCGTCACTCGATCGTCACCAGCCGGACCTCGCCTTCGTGGAGCGATCCACCGATGGTGAGGAACAGCGAGCCGCCCGAGACCGACAGGTCCCAGCGGTTGGCGCGATCGAGTGTGGCGGCGACCGCGTCGAGGAGCTCCACCGGTAACGCGTGCAGCACCAGATGTTCGGCGCGGTGAACGCCGCGCTCGGTGATCGCTGCCGCGAGCTGTTCGGGGTTCTTCCACGCGTAGATCACCACGCGCTTGCAGACCTTGCTTGCCTTGTGCAGGCGGTCAGGCGCAGGCGCACCCACCTCGATCCATGCCTGGAGATCGCCGCGTAGATCGCGCTGCACGATCGCCGGTTCGTCGTCGTCCGACACTCCAGCCTTGCTGAACTCGACACCCTCGGCGTGCTCGAGGGCGCGAGCGATCAGGCGCGCGACCAGATACCGCTCGCTCTCGGACGGGTGCTGGGCGACGCGCCAGTCGAGGTCGGCGTAGACGCCGCGGTCGGAGTCCGCCAACGCGATCTCGAACCGCCGGATCGTGGACGACAGGGCCATGCCCCGCAGTATCCGCGATCCGGCGCAGGCCGGCGCGCGCCGGCCGTCGAGAACGTCGGGCAGCCGGGTCGCCGCTCGTGCGGCGAGCGTGGCGCTGCACTTTCAGCGGCGCGATGCGTAAGATTATGCGAGCGGGCGCTAACGTTAGCGGCCCTTGAAGGCCGGCTTCCGCTTCTCGGCGAAGGCGCGCGGGCCTTCCTTGGCGTCCTCGGACTGGAAGACCTTCCAGCCGAGCTCGAGCTCGATCTTGAGGGCTTCAGCCTCTGGCAGCCCCTCGGTCTCCTGGACCGAGCGCTTGATCATCTGCACCGCGAACGGGCCGTTCGCCGCGATCTCACTGGCGACCCGGCGGGCCTCGGTGAGCGCCTGACCATCGGCGACCACCCGACCGATCAGGCCGATGGCGCGTGCCTCCTCGGCGGCGACGTGGCGGCCGGTGAGCAGCAGGTCCATGGCGTGGGTGTACGAGATCTGGCGGCGCAGCCGCACGGTCGAGCCGCCCATCGGGAACAGGCCCCAGCGCACCTCGGACACGCCGAACTTGGCCGACTGGCCGGCGATCCGGATATCGGTCGCCTGCAGCATCTCGGTGCCACCGGCGATCGCATAGCCCTCGACCGCGGCGATCAGCGGCTTGGCCAGCCGTCGGTGGCGCAGGAACGCCTTCCAGTGCAGGTCGGGGTCGGTCTTGAAGCGGGCCGACCACTCGTCGGTCGGCGGGTTGTGCATCTGCTTGAGGTCGGAGCCCGAGCAGAAGTGGCCACCGGCGCCGGTCAGGATCGCGACCCGGATCTCGTCGTCGCCGTCGATGAGATCCCAGGCGTCGGCGAGCCGGGCCAGCATCTCGAGATCGAGCGCGTTGCGGGCCTCGGGGCGGTTCATGGTCACCGTCACGACGTGGCCATCCCGCTCGACGAGCAGGTGCGGTGGCTTGTCCATTCCGCGAGTAGAACACGTTCTAATCTGGCTTGTCACCCGCACTGGAACATGTTCTAGTTTCTGCGATGAGGACCCTGCCGGACATCTACGATCCCGAGATCTACGTCGCCGGCGTTCCCCACGACGCCTTCCGCGTCCTGCGCGCCGAGCAGCCGGTCAGCTTCCATCCCGAGCCGGATGGCGGGCCCGGCTTCTGGGCGATCACGAAGTACAGCGACGTCGTCAACATCTCCAAGGACCCGGGGACGTTCTCCTCCTACAGGGGCGGGACCAACATCCCGGACTACCCGCCTGACAGCCTCGACGTGATCCGGATGCTGATGGTCAACATGGACCCGCCGCAGCATACCAAGTTCCGGCGCCTGACCTCCACCGGGTTCACGCCGCGCATGATCGCGCGGATGGAAGACTCGATCCGGCGGGCCACCCGCCAGATCATCGACGAGGTCATCACCCTGGGCCGCTGCGACTTCGTCACCAAGATCGCGGCCGAGCTGCCGCTGCAGGTGATCGCCGACATCATGGGCGTGCCGCAGGAAGACCGGCACCGGGTGTTCGACTGGTCGAATCGCCTGATCGGCTTCGACGACCCCGAGTTCCAGACCTCGCTCGACGACGCCAAGGAGGCGGCCGCCGAGATCTGGGGCTACGCCAACGAGCTGGCCGAGGGGCGCAAGGGCCAGGAGGGCAAGGACCTGGTCACCGTGCTCATCAACGCCGAGGTCGACGGCGAGCAGCTCACCGAGATGGAGTTCGACGGCTTCTTCCTCTTGCTCGCGGTCGCCGGCAACGAGACCACGCGCAACCTGATCTCGGGCGGCATGCTCGCGCTCATCGAGAACCCGGACGCGCGGGCGCGCCTGCGGGCCGACCCGACCCTGTTGCCGTCGGCGGTCGAGGAGATGCTGCGCTGGGTGACCCCGGTCATCCACTTCCGCCGCACCGCGACCCGGGACGTCGAGATCCGGGGCCAGCAGGTCAAGGAGGGCGACAAGGTCGTCCTCTACTACACCTCGGCCAACCGCGACGAGGAGGTGTTCGCGAACGCCAACGTCTTCGACGTCGGCCGCACACCCAACGAGCACCTCGCGTTCGGCATCGGGCAGCACTCGTGCCTCGGCCTCAACCTGGCCCGGCTGGAGATCCGGGTGATCTTCGAGGAGATCCTGGCGCGGATGCCCGACCTCGAGCTCGACGGCAAGGTCCGCCGGCTGCGCTCGAACTTCATCAACGGCGTGAAGGAGCTGCCGGTCCGGTTCACCCCGGGCGCGCGGAGCGCGCCGTGAGCGAGGGCGCCGTGGCCGCGCCCAGCGGCGCCGAGCTGCGCGCCCGCGCGGTCGCGATGCAGCCGGCCCTGGCCGAGCGGGTGGCCGAGGCGGCCAGCCTGCGCCGGCTGCCCGACGCCACCATCGCGGCGTTCCACGACGCCGGCTTCTTCCGGATCCTCCAGCCGGCCCGGTGGGGCGGGTTCGAGCACGATCCCCAGGTGTTCTTCGACGTCCAGGCCACGGTCGGCGCCGCCTGCGCGTCGAGCGCGTGGGTGCTCGGCGTGCTCGCCGTCCACGCCTGGCAGCTCGCGCTGTTCCCGCTCGCGGCCCAGGAAGAGGTCTGGGCCGGCGACAACCGCACGCTGATCTCGTCGTCGTACGCGCCGACCGGCAAGGTCGGCCGCGAGCCGGGCGGCTTCAGCCTGTCGGGGCGCTGGTCGTTCTCGAGCGGCTGCGATCACGCGCAGTGGGCGTTCCTCGGCGGCATGGTGCCGCCCGCGGTCGAGGGTGGACCGCCCGAGATGCGGACGTTCCTGGTGCCGCGCAAGGACTGGCGCATCGAGGACAACTGGCACGTCATGGGCCTGAAGGGCACCGGCAGCAAGGACGTCGTCGTCGACGGCACCTTCGTGCCCGAGCACCGGACCCACAAGCTGGTCGACGGCTACAAGCGGTCCAGCCCCGGCAACGAGATCAACCCGGCGCCGCTGTTCCGGATCCCGTTCGGGCAGATCTTCGTGCGCTCGGTGTCGACCACCGCGATCGGCATCGCCCAGGGCGCGCTCGACGCCTACCGAAAGAACACCGCGCAGCGGATCGCCGCGTCGGATGGCGCCAAGGTCGCGCTCGACCCGTCGGCGCAGACGGTCGCCGCCCACGCCGCCGGCGTGATCGAGGACCTGCGCGGCCAGCTCCATCGCAACTTCGACGAGCTGATGACCGCGGCGCGCACCGGCAGCGAGCTCTTGATCGAGCGCCGGCTCAAGTTCCGCATGGACTCGTCGATGGCGGTGGTGCGCGCGGCGGAGGTGGTCGACGCGCTGTTCACCGAGAGCGGCGGTCGCGCGATCTTCGACGGCAGCGCGCTGCAACGGGCGTTCCTCGACATCCACGCGGCGCGCGCGCACTACGCCAACAACCCGGAGAAGCCGGGCCGGAACTTCGGCGGCGTGCTCCTCGGCCAGAAGAACGCCGACTTCTTCGTGTGACGATGCAGCCGATCTCGCAGCTGGGCTATCTCGCCTTCGAGGTCAGCGACCTCGCCGCCTGGGAGACCTTCGCGGTCGACGTGCTTGGCCTGCAGGTCGCGCGCCGCTGGGACGGCGGCCTGGCGCTGCGCATGGACGGCCACGCGCAGCGCTTCTTCGTCACCACCGGTCCGGCCGACGATCTGGCGGCGATGGGCTGGGAGGTCGCCGACGAGGCGGCGCTGACCGCGGTGATCGCGCGGCTGATCGCCGCCGGTCACGAGGTGCACGAGGCCACCGGCGAAGAGACCGCCGCGCGCCAGGTCGTGCGTATGGTGTCGGTGCGCGACCCGGCCGGCACCCGGGTCGAGATCTCGTTCGGTCCGACGCTGGCGCCGGACCGGTTCGTGTCGAAGCTGGCGCCATCGGGGTTCGTCGCCGACGAGCACGGCCTCGGCCACCTGGTGTGCAGCGCCCCCGATCCGGCGGCGACCGCGGCCTTCTATCAGGATCTGCTCGGGTTCAAGCTCAGCGACCGCATCGTGTGCGAGTTCTACGGCTACCCGGTCGACATCACCTTCTTGCACACCAACCCGCGCCACCACTCGCTGGCGTTCGGTGGGGCCCAGCCCAAGCGCCTGCACCACTTCCTGCTGGAGGTGCGCAGCCTCGACGACGTCGGGGCCGGGCTCGACCGCGCGGTCGCCGCGGGCGTGCGCATCGCGCAGATGATCGGGCGCCATCCCAACGACCGGATGGTGTCGTTCTACGCGTTCACGCCGTCGGGCTTCCAGTTCGAGTACGGCTGGGGCGGTCGGCTGGTCGACGACGCCACCTGGGAGCCCACGGTCCACGACCGCGTGAGCGAATGGGGGCATCATCCGCCCGAGCGCTACGCACCGCGGCGGAAGCCGGTTGCGAGCAGCGCGGATGCACCAGCCGCGAGCCGTGTCGAAGGAAGGGAAACGCCGAAATGACCACGACGACCGCCGTGCCGGAAGGCAAGTACCAGGACGTGGGCGACGGCCTGCGCATGCACTATCACGACGTCGGCCGCGGCACGCCGCTGGTCTTTCTTCATGGTTCGGGGCCGGGCGCGAGCGGCTACAGCAACTTCAAGAAAAACTTCCCGTTCTTCGCCGAGCACGGCCACCGCGCGATCGTCGTCGACAACGTCGGCTTCGGCTACTCGTCGAAGCCCGACGTCGACTACGCGCTCGACTTCGTGACCGGCGCGGTCAAGCGGCTGCTCGGCAAGCTCGGCATCGAGCGGTGCGCGGTGGTCGGCAACTCGCACGGCGGCGCGGTCGGCATCCAGCTGGCGCTCGACGAGCCGGCGCGGGTGTCGAAGCTGGTGCTGATGGCACCGGGCGGCCTCGAGGAGCGCGAGGCCTACATGAAGATGGCCGGCATCCGCACGATGATGAAGGTCTTCCTCGGGCCCGACGGCATCAGCCGCGAGGCGATGCGCACCGTGTTCAGCCTGCAGCTGTTCGATCCCAGCCGCCTCGACGACCAGACGCTCGACGAGCGGGTCGCGATCGCGCAGGACCAGCCCAAGCGGGTGATGTCGAGCCTGAGCGTGCCGCACCTGGCGCCGCGCCTGAAGGAGCTGACCTGCCCGGTGCTCGGCTGGTGGGGCATGAACGATCAGTTCTGTCCGCCCAGCGGCGCGACCACGCTGGCCCGCGAGTGCAGCGACGCCCGGGTGGTGCTGCTGTCGCGCTGCGGCCACTGGGTGATGGTCGAGCATCCGACGCTGTTCAACCGGGTCACGCTCGACTTCCTGAACGAGGCCGGGTGACGCGGCATGTCGGCTGAGCCTGGCGCGACGCTGTCCGGCGAGGCGGTTCGCCACCACGGCGACCAGCTCTACCAGGCGCTGCGCGCCCGCACGACGGTGGCGCCGCTGACCGCGCGGGTGCCCGCCATCACGACGGTCGACGCGTATCACGTGTCGCGCCGCCTGCTCGAGCGCCGGCTCGCCGACGGCGAGCGCGTGATCGGCAAGAAGATCGGCGTCACCAGCCTCGCGGTCCAGGCGATGCTCGACGTCCACACCCCCGACTTCGGCTGGCTGACCGACCGGATGCGCTTCGTGGAGGGGCAGGACGTGCCGATCGGCGCCCAGCTCATCCAGCCCCGCGCCGAGGCCGAGCTCGCGTTCGTGCTCGCGCGCGACCTGCGCGGGCCCGGCATCACGCCGGGCGACGTGCTGGCGGCCACCGACCACGTGCTGCCGTGCTTCGAGATCGTCGACTCGCGGATCGAGGCCTGGAAGATCCGCTACCAGGACACGGTCGCCGACAACGCGTCGTCGGGCCTGTTCCTGATCGGGGCGCCGGCGTCGCCGGCCGGGCTCGACTTCCCGGCCTGCGAGGTCGCGGTCGAGAAGAACGGTCGCCCGCTGTCGCGCGGCACCGGCGCCGCGGCGATGGGCTCGCCGCTGGTGTGCGTCGCCTGGCTCGCCAACAAGCTCGCCGAGCTCGGCCACGGTCTCGAGGCCGGCGAGGTGATCCTGAGCGGCTCGCTGGTGCCGCTCGAGCCGGTGGTCCCCGGCGACTGGATGCGGATGGACATCCCCGGCGTGGGCGGCACCTCCGTCCGCTTCGTGTAGCCATGGCCGTCTCGACCGCCCCTCGTTCGGGACTTGCTGATCGGCGTGATCAGACCCAGCCATCGTTGGGCGCCGCTCACCAACCGTCCGTCCTGACCCCGAGCGAGCGCACGCGAGCTCGGTGTCGAAGGACGCCCGACGCCCAGCTTTCGTTTGGAGGGCGCCCTTCGACTCCGCGCTGCGCTCAGGGCGAACCGGGCGGGGTCGTTTCGATCGCGCCACGACCCAGTTCATCCCCGTTCATCCCGAGCGCAGGGCGAGCGCCAGCGAGCCCGGAGTCGAAGGGCGCCCTTCCGCCCGCGCTGATGACCCTCTCAACCGCTCTTCTTTCCGGTGTCCCCGGGCGCAGCGCGTGCGCCCGCGAGCCCGGCGTCGAAGGGCCGCAGGTACGCTGATGGCTCCTCCCAGACTGAACGCAGCGATCATCGGGTCGGGCAACATCGGCACCGACCTGCTCTACAAGCTCCATCGCAGCACGGTGCTCGCGCCGGTGTGGATGGTCGGCATCGATCCGGCGTCCGAAGGGCTCGCGCGCGCGCGCACGCTCGGCGTGCAGACGACCTCCGATGGCGTCGACGGCCTGGTGCCCCACCTGGCCCGCGATCAGGTCAAGGTCGTCTTCGACGCGACCAGCGCCTACGCCCACGGCCAGAACTGGCGAAAGCTCGCCGAGCACGACCTGCTGGTCGTCGACCTGACGCCGGCGGCGATCGGGCCGTACTGCATCCCGCCGGTCAACCTCGACGCCCACCTCGCGCTCGCGCTGACCCGCGGCTCGGGTCAGGCCGCGCTCAACGTCAACATGGTGACCTGCGGTGGCCAGGCCACGGTGCCGATGGTGGCCGCGGTCAGCCGGGTCCAGGACGTCGAGTACGCCGAGATCGTCGCCACCGTGGCGTCGCGCTCGGCCGGGCCCGGCACCCGCAACAACATCGACGAGTTCACCCGCACCACCGCGGGCGCGGTCGAGAAGCTGGGCGGCGCCCGACGCGGCAAGGCGATCATCATCCTCAACCCGGCCGAGCCCCCGCTGATCATGCGCGACACCATCCACTGCCTGGTCGCCGGCGAGCCCGACGTCGAGGCGATCACGGCGAGCGTGCGCACGATGGTGGCCGAGGTCCAGAAGTACGTGCCCGGCTATCGTCTCAAGAACGGCCCGATCTTCGACGGCCGCCGGGTCACGGTCTACGTCGAGGTCGAGGGCCTCGGCGACTACCTGCCGCCGTACGCAGGCAACCTCGACATCATGACCGCGGCCGCGCTGCGCACCGGCGAGGTGTGGGCCGAGTCGCGCGGGAGGGCCCAGTGACCAGCGCCACCAGCCTGCAGGGCCGGAAGGTCGTGCTGCACGACATGAGCCTGCGCGACGGGATGCACCCGAAGCGTCACCAGATCACGCTCGATCAGATGATCGCGGTCGCCACCGGGCTCGACGCCGCGGGCGTGCCCCTGATCGAGGTGAGCCATGGCGACGGCCTGGGCGGCGCGTCGATCAACTACGGCTTTCCGCTCCACACCGACCAGGAGTACCTGCGCGCGGTGGTGCCGCGCATGACGCGCGCGCGGGTGTCGGCCCTGCTGATCCCGGGCATCGGCACCGTCGACGATCTGCGGATGGCGGCCGACTGCGGCGTCACCACGATCCGCATCGCGACCCACTGCACCGAGGCCGACGTCGCCGTGCAGCACATCGGCCTGGCTCGCCAGCTCGGGCTCGACACCGTGGGCTTCCTGATGATGGCGCACATGATCCCGCCCGAGGCGCTGGTGGCCCAGGCGCGGATCATGGAGCAGGCCGGCGCCAACTGCCTGTACTGCACCGACTCGGCCGGCACCATGCTGCCGGACGACGTGCGGGCCCGCATCGCCGCCCTGCGTGCGGGGCTGGCACCGACGACCGAGATCGGCTTTCACGGTCATCACAACCTCGGCATGGGCATCGCAAACTCGATCGCCGCGCTCGAGGCCGGCGCGGCCCGCATCGACGGCTCGGCGGCCGGACTCGGCGCCGGCGCCGGCAACACGCCGCTCGAGGTGTTCGTCGCGGTGCTCGATCGCATGGGCGCCGATCATGGCGTCGACCTCTACAAGATCATGGACGTCGCCGAGGACCTGGTGGTGCCGATGATGGACGTCCCGGTCCGCATCGACCGCGACGCGCTGATCCTCGGCTATGCCGGCGTGTACTCGTCGTTCCTGCTGTTCGCGCAGCGCGCCGGCGCGCGCTACGGCGTGTCGGCGCGCGACCTGCTGGTCGAGCTCGGCCGTCGCAAGACCGTCGGTGGCCAGGAGGATCTGATCGAGGACCTCGCCCTCGACATGGCGCGGGCCAAGGGCGGCGTCGGGTGACCGACCCGAACGATTTCCGCGCCGAGCTCCGCGCCTGGATCGAGACGAACGCACCGGCGTCGATGCGGACCATCGCGCGGCCGGGCGAGGAGGTCTGGGGCGGGCGCAACGCCCGGTTCCCATCCGACGACGCCCGGCTCTGGTTCGAGCGCTGCGCCCGGCGCGGCTACACCGCGCCGGCGTGGCCGCGCGAGTACGGCGGCGCTGGTCTGTCGACCGAGCAGGCCCGCATCTTCGACGAGGAGATGCGCGCGCTCGGCTGCCGGCGCCCGCTGAT
This sequence comes from Kofleriaceae bacterium, assembly GCA_046597055.1. Taxonomy (GTDB): domain Bacteria; phylum Myxococcota_A; class Polyangia; order Haliangiales; family Haliangiaceae; genus UBA2376. The sequence continues at coordinate 25,981 of JBKJLC010000059.1, forward strand.
CAGCTTCGGCCTGTGGATGCTGGCGCCGGTGCTGCTCGAGTTCGCCAGCGAGGCGCAGCGCCGCCAGCACCTGCCGCCGATCGCGCGCGGCGAGATCCGCTGGTGCCAGGGCTACAGCGAGCCGGGCTCTGGCTCCGACCTGGCCAGCCTGTCGACCCGGGCCCTGCGGTCAGGCGACGAGTACATCGTCGATGGCGCCAAGGTGTGGACCTCGCACGCCGACCTCGCCGACTTCATGTTCTGCCTGGTCCGGACCGATCCGTCGGGGCCCAAGCACGACGGCATCAGCTTCCTGCTCATCGACATGACGTCGCCCGGCATCACGGTGCGGCCGGTCCAGCTCATCAGCGGCTCGTCGCCATTCTGCGAGACCCACTTCGAGGGCGTGCGGGTCCCGGCCGCCAACCTGGTCGGCCGCGAAGGCGGCGGCTGGCAGATCGCCAAGAAGCTGCTCGAGCACGAGCGCACCATCATCTCGGTGATGCGCGACCTCGCGCCCGAGGAGAGCGAGAGCCTGGTCGCGATGCTGCGCCGCCTCGGTGGCGACGCCGCGATGCGCAACCGCGTGGCCCAGGCCGAGCTCGACTTCCTCTGCAACCGGCTCACCCTCGAGCGCACGCGCCAGGCCGCGGCCGCCGGGCGCGGGCCGGGCGCGGCCAGCTCGATGTTCAAGCTGTACGGCACCGAGCTCAACAAGCGCCGCAAGGAGCTGCGGGTCGAGCTCGCCGGCTACCAGGGCATCGGCTGGGATGGCCCCGGCTTCAGCCGCGACGAGCTCCAGCTCACCCGCGAGTGGCTGCGCTCGCGCGCCAACTCGATCGAGGGCGGCACCAGCGAGATCCAGCTCAACATCATCGCCAAGCGCGTCCTCGGGCTCCCGGATTGATCATGGCAAGACTCGTCCTCACGTCCGAACAGGAGGAGCTGGCGCGCGCGGCGCGTGGCTTCGTCGAGCGCCGGCTGCCGGTCGCGCACCTGCGCAGCCTGCGCGACGCGGGGGAGCCGGCCCGGCTGTCGCGGCCGGCGTGGCGCGAGATGGCCGAGCTGGGCTGGGCCGGCATCGCGGTCGACGAGGCCCACGGCGGCGCCGGCCTCGGCCTGACCGAGATCGGCGTCGTCATGGAGGAGCTCGGTCGCACCCTGGCGCCGACGCCCATGCTGGCCACCGCCGTGATCGGCGCGGCCGCGCTGGCCGCGGGTCCTGACGCCGTGCGCGCCGAGCACCTGCCTGCGGTCGCCGCTGGCGAGCGCCTGCTCGCGCTGGCCTTCGAGGAGTCCCACTGCTTCGCGCCGTATGTCGGTCGCACCGCCGCGGTGCGTGGCGATGGCGGCTGGCGCCTCGACGGCACCAAGCGCTTCGTCCTCGACGGCCCCGCGGCCGATGCCGTCATCGTGGTCGCGCGGGTCGCGGGTGAGGCCGAGGCCCGCGACGGCCTCGCCCTGTTCCTGGTCGACCGCGGCGCCGCCGGGCTCGCGATCGAGCCCCGGTCAATGGTCGACGGCCGCGGCGCGGCCCAGGTCACCCTCGCCGACGTCCGGGTGGCGGACAGCCACGTGCTCGGCACGCCCGGGCAGGGCGCCGACCTCCTCGATCGCTTGCTGGCCCGCGCCACCGCCGCGCTCGCCGCCGAGATGCTCGGCGCCAGCGACGCCGTCTTCGCCACGACGATCGCGTACCTCAAGGAGCGCCGTCAGTTCGGCGTCGTGATCGGCTCGTTCCAGGCGCTCAAGCACCGCGCCGCCCACATGTTCTGCGAGCTCGAGCTGACCCGCTCGGTCGTCCGCGCCGCGCTCGCCGCGCTCGACACCGACGCGGCCGACGCCGAGACCCTGGTCAGCGCGGCCAAGGCCCGCGCGTCCGACACCTTCCTGCTCGTCAGCGGCGAGGCGGTCCAGATGCACGGCGGCATCGGCGTCACCGACGACCTCGACGTCGGCTTCTACTACAAGCGGGCCCGGGTCGCCGACCTCACCTTCGGCAGCGCCGGCTACCACCGCGACCGCTTCGCCCGCCTGAACGGCTTCTGAGCGTACAGTCAGCCGCGACCGGATCGAGCTGGTCGGCGGCGTCGATGCCGGCCGGGCGCTCGCCGACCACCCGGTCGATCGCGGTCAGGCCGGCCATCGCCATCGCCGTGGTGGCGGCGGCGGCGAGCTGGCCGGGTCCCGCCAGGCTCCAGCCGGCCACCCGGATCCGGCCGGGCGCGCTCGCCAGCAGCACGGCCGCGGCGCCTTCACTGGCGCCGTCGACGACCGGGCCCGGCGGCAGCTCGTCGAGGCCGGCGGCCAGCACGCGGTCGCAGTCGCCGCCGCTCGCCAGCAGCTCGGCGGCGTACGCGATCGCGAACAGGCCCGACGCGGGGCCGGCCGACACCGTGCTGTGGGCGCCGCGCAGACCGTGCAGCTTGGCGCAGGTCCCGGCCGGGGCGTTGAGGACCATGCGCGAGAACCGGTTGGCCGACAGACCGCGGTACCCGTGCTCCTCGATCGTGCGGTTCAGCGCGGCCTCGACCTGGGGCGACGGCACGGTGACGCCGACCACCAGCCCGGTGCGATCGCGGGCGTCGCCGCGCACGCGCACGCCCGCGTCGGCGAGCGCCAGCGCCGCCACGCCGGTCAGGTAGCAGGTGCACGGGTCGAGCCCACGCGGGTCCACCGAGGGCATCACGTCCTCGATCCGGAACCCGGCGACCCGGCCGCGCACCTCGGTGGTGCGCAGCCGGTCGAGCCCGATCCCGTGGGGGCCGATCGCGCCGAGGCCGGCGAGGAACACCGGCCGCCGCGGCGCGGTCGGGTCCGCGTGGTCGGCGCGTCCGATCACGATCGCGCAGTTGGCGCCGCCGAACGCGGAGTTGGTGCAGACCGCGCGGTCGCAGCGCGCCGGGCGCGGGGTGTCCTGACCGACCGCGTCGGGCGGGCTGTTGGGCCGGGGCACCGTGAACCGCTGGGTCGCCGGGATCGCGCCGCGCTCGAGCGCGACCAGGGTGGCGATGGTCTCGAGCACGCCGGCCGAGCCCTGGGCGTGGCCGAGGAAGCTCTTGCTCGCGCGGATCGGGAGCGCCTCGGCGCGGCGGCCGAACACGGGCTGGAGCGCGCGCCACTCGGCCGGATCGTTGGCGCGGGTGCCGGTGCCGTGGGCGTTGACGTAGTCGACCTGGTCGGGCGTCACCCCCGCGTGATCGAGCGCGGCGCGGATCGCGCGGGCGACGCCGGCGCCGGTCGGGTCGGGGCCGGTGTCGTGGAAGCCGTCGGCCGACAGGCCGTAGCCGAGCACGGCGAACGCCGCGGTCGCCCCGCGCGCCCGCGCGTCGGCGCGCCGCTCGAGCACCAGGAAGTCGGCGCCCTCACCGAGCGTGGTCCCGGCCGGCTCGCTGAACGGGGCGCGCTTGTCCGGCGTCAGCACGCCGAGCGCGGTGAAGCCGGCGAGCACCAGCGGGGTCAGCACGTCGGCGCCGCCGGCGATCACCACGTCGGCGGCGCCGGTCCGCAGCAGATCGAGCGCGAGCCCGAGCGCGTTGGTCGACGAGCTGCACGCGGTGGTCACCGTGAGCCGCGGCCCGGCCACGCCCAGCGCGTCCCCGAGCTGCTCGGTCATCCGGTAGATCGGGGCCTCGGGATGGCCGAGGCTGCTGCCCATCACCAGCGCGATCCGCCCGGGCCCGATCCCGGCCAGCCCGGCCTGCGCGCACGCCTCGCGCGCGGCGTCGATCGCGAAGTCGAGGCAGTGTTGCCAGGTCGGGGGCGCGCTCCCCGCCAGCGGCAGCACCGAGTCGCCGTCGGCCGCCACGATCATCGTCGGCACCGGTCGGGTCCACCCCAGATCGAGGACGGCGCGCAGGTGGGGCAGGCCGGCCGCCGGCGCCAGCGCGACCACCGCCGCCACCCGCGGCTCGTCGGCGACCCCGTGCAGCGCGGTCCAGCCGCCGAAGCTGTGGCCCGACAGGCCGACGCGATGGGTGTCGACCGGCAGGCCGGGCCGGCCGTCGGCGGCGTCGATCACGAGGCGCACGTCGAGCGGTCGATCGGCCATGCTCGCGCGCCAGACGACCCAGGTGGAGATCCAGTGCGACGGCGCGCTGTGGCGCTGATCGGCACGGACTCCGGCTACGAGTTCAACTCGCTGACGATCATGACGCCGCGCAAGGCGGCTGAGCCGCGCGCGGGCGCCGCTCAGTAGCGGTGGACCAGCTGCTCGACCTCGCTGCACGGCCGGCACATCGCCGACGGCACGCCGGTATTGCGGCGGGTGCGGCCGGCGATGGCCTTGAACACCGGGCCACTCTCCACCTCGTCGCAGCGCAGGCACTCGTTGAGCGTCCCGTCGGGCAGGTGATACGGCGCGTCGAGCGCGAGCAGGCACGGACCCAGGCAGCGGTCGCGGGTGTGGAGCGTGTTGAAGTACCAGATCTGCGCGCACGGCTCGGTGAAGCCGAGGTCGCGCAGACACTGGACGTGCTCGGCCGGCGTGCTGGCCGAGTGCATCAGGCCACAGGCGCGGACCGGCTCGGTGAGGTCGGGCGTCTCGATGTAGACCGCGAGATCGACCAGCGTCGAGCACGCGCCGCACGGTCCGGCGTGGGTCGGCGCGGCGCCCGCGGCCTCGGCCTCGGCGCGGCTGGCGAAGGTCGCCAGGCGATAGCGACCCGCGGCCGGCTCGTCTCGTAACACCGCGCAGAACGTGCCGTCCGCGATCGGCGGCGCCGGGCTGGTGTACGGGTCGACGAGGATCGGCGCGGGTGGCGCCAGCAGCGCCCACGCCCGCAGCGCCGCCAGATCGTCAGCGGTGTAGACCGGCGCCTCGAAGCGGGTGTCTTCGCAGGCACAGGCCGGCCCGCACTGGTCGGCGCCGAGGCCGGTGCGGGCGTTGGGGGTCCCGAACATCGTCAGCGCGCAGCTCGGCGCGGCATCGCCGCACGCGGCCGCGCCGACCGCAAAGACCCCGACGACGAGAGCCAGTAGCGCCGACCTCGACATGCGGCGGCTACAGGCGCTCGATGATCGTGACGTTGGCCTGGCCGCCGCCCTCGCACATCGTCTGCAGGCCGTAGCGGCCGCCACGACGCTCGAGCTCGTGCAGCATCGACGTCATCAGGCGGGCGCCGGTGGCGCCGAGCGGATGGCCGAGCGCGATCGCGCCGCCGTTGACGTTGACCTTCGACAGGTCGGCGTCGAGCTCGCGTTGCCAGGCCAGGACCACCGGCGCGAACGCCTCGTTGATCTCGACCAGGTCGAGGTCGGCCAGGGTCAGGCCGGTCTTCGCCAGCGCGTGGCGGGTCGCCGCGATCGGCGCGGTCAGCATCCAGATCGGATCGTCGCCGCGCACGCTCAGGTGGTGGATGCGGGCTCGCGGCTTCAGGTTGTGAGTCTTCACCGCCTGCTCGGACACTACTAGCAGCGCGGCAGCGCCGTCGGAGATCTGGCTCGACACCGCGGCGGTGAGGCGCCCGCCCGGCACGATCGGCTGGAGCGACGCCATCTTCTCGCGGGTCGTGTCCTGGCGCGGACCCTCGTCGGCGCGCAGCTCGCCGACCGGCGCGATCTCGCGCGTGAAGTAGCCGGCGGCGATCGCGGCCAGCGCGCGCTGGTGGCTCTCGAACGCGAACGCCTCCATGTCGTCGCGGGTGCACTTCCACTTCTCCGCGATCATCTCGGCGGCGTCGAACTGGGACACGATGCGGTCGCCGTAGCGGGCCTTCCAGCCCTTCGAGCCGCTGAACGGATCGGTGAAGCCGAGCGCCTGGGCGCTGGTCATCGCCGACGCGATCGGGATCATCGTCATGTTCTGGACACCACCGGCGACCACGACGTCGGCGGTGCCGCTCATGACCGCTTGCGCGGCGAAGTGCACCGCCTGCTGCGACGAGCCGCACTGGCGATCGATGGTGACCCCGGGGACGTGGTCGGGCAGCCCGGCGGCCAGCCAGCAGGTGCGGGCGATGTCGCCGGCCTGGGGCCCGATGCTGTCGACGCAGCCGAAGATCACGTCCTCGACGATGCCGGGATCGATGCCGGCGCGCTCGACCAGCGCGCGCAGCACGTGGGCGCCGAGATCGGCGGGGTGGACCGCGGCCAGGCCGCCCTTGCGACGGCCGACCGGGGTCCGGACCGCTTCGACGATGAACGCGTCAGCCATGGACTGCTCCTGTGTGCGGGGCGCCGTCGAGGACGGCGGTGGCAATGCGCGCGCGGTGCCAGGCGGCGTCGCCCCAGGCGGCGGCCAGGCTCCACGCGCGCTTCATCCAGAGGTGGAGGTCGTACTCGAACGAATAGCCGATCGCGCCGTGGCACTGGAGGGCGGTGCGGGCGGCGCGGGTGGCGGCGTCCGATGCGTAGGCCTTCGCCATCGACACGTGGACCGCGCGGTCGGGCTCGCGGCGGGCCAGCGCGTAGGCGGCGCGGTGGACGCACGGCCGGGCCAGCTCGAGCGCGACGTGGGCCTCGGCCAGCTGGTGCTTGACCGCCTGGAAGCTGCCGATCGGGCGGCCGAACTGGGTGCGCAGCTTGGCGTAGTCGACGGTCATATCGATCAGGCGGCGGGCGACGCCGATCAGCTCGGCGGCGGTGGCGAACGCGCCGCGATCGAAGGCGAGGGCCAGACCGGCCCGGGCCCCGGGCCCGGCCGCGACCCGGGTCGCCGGGCTCGGCTTCCAGGCGACCCGGGCGAGCTTGCGGGCGCCATCGACCGACGGCTGAGCGATCAGCGTCGTGGCACGTGGCTCGAGCGCGTGGAGCTCGCCGTCGTGCTCGAGGAGCAGCAGCCCGGCGCGCGCGGCGTCGACCACGAACGGCGCGCCGGCGAGCCCGACCGTGAGGATCACCCGCCCGGCCGCGGCCGCGCCCAGCCATCGATCGACGAACCCGTCGTCGCAGGTCTCGGCGATCAGCGGGATGGCGACCGCGGTGTGCTCGACCAGCGGCTCGGGCAAAGCCGCGCGACCGGCCTCTTCGAGCACCAGCGCGAGATCGAGCTCGTCGGAGCCCATGCCGCCGGCGCGCTCGGGCGCGGTCATGCCGACCACGCCGATCGCGGCCAGGTGCGGCCAGGTCGTCAGCGGTGCCTCGGGGGCCGCGTCCCACGCGGCTCGCACGCGGGTCGGCGGACACGCGCGGGCGAGCAGCTCGCGCACGACGCGCTGCAGCGCGAGCTGCTCGTCGGAGAAGGCGAACCGCACGTCAGGTCACTCCTTGGGCAGTCCGAGCAGCCGCTCGGCGACGACGTTCTTCTGGATCTCGTTGGTGCCGGCGTAGATCGGGCCGGCCAGCGCGAACTGGAAGCCCTTCTGCCACGCGCCGCCCTCGACGGCATCGGGCGCATCCGGCGCCAGCTCGGCGAGCGGCCCGAGCAACCCGAGCGCGGCCTCGTGCAGCCGCAGGTCGAGCTCGGACCAGGCCAGCTTGGCGATCGACGAGTCGGCCCCGATCGCGGTGCCGGCCGCCAGCCGCGTGACCGACTGCAGCGTGAACAGCTGGTACGCACGCGCGTCCATCCACGCCCGGATCACGGCATCGCGCAGCAGCGGATCCACCACGTCGCGCGGGGGCGAATCCTGGTTCCGTTCGCCCGGAGCCGGCCCCGCGTCGGGCTGGAGCGAATCCTGGTTCCGTTCGCCCGGAGCCGGCCCCGAAGGGGCCGTGTCGAAGGGCGCCCCTCGGGATTGATCACAAGTCTTCAGGTGATCGGAAGCGCTCACCTTTCCCGGTGGCCCTGAGTCGGCGCCGAAGGCGCCGTGTCGAAGGGCAGAGCGCCAAGGTGCCGCACGTGATCTTCGACGGACTGCCCTTCGACGGCGGGCTCGCTTGCGCTCGCCCTGGCTCAGGGCCACCGGGAAAGATGTGCG
>JBKJLC010000090.1:0-7098 GCA_046597055.1 Kofleriaceae bacterium
CAGCGCTACACCCACGCCGTGCGACAAGGATTCGAAGTCGACCCGGGCGACGATCTGCCGTTCTGACGCCCTCGCCGCGCCTGCAAAACAGCCCCTCAAACTACGCGGCGCTGCTCAATGGCTCCCGAACAGCTCCGCGGTTCGGCTTCCACGGCGTCGGACCTCTATGGGCTCGGCGCGACGCTCGTATATTTGCTCTATCGAACGACGCCGGCGGCGCTCCCGCAGAAGCGACTTCGCGTCGAGCTGCCCAAGACGCCCGCGATCAGCAGTGAGCTCGCCGCGTTTGTTCGCCGTCTCCTCGAGCCCGCGCCCGAGGATCGTTTTCGCTCCGCATCCGACGCATTGGCTGCGCTCTCGGGCCGCGGAAGAGGGCTTCGCGTCGCGTTGCTCAGCGGCCTCCTCGCGGTCGTCGTCGCCGGCAGCGCGACGGTCGTGTGGAAGACCCGCGACCCGCGCGCGGTCAACGGCGTTGGACCGAACATCGTCGAGTTGCCGCCGCGTCTCGAGCTCTTCCGCTTCCCCGAGCTTCGTGACCTGCGGCGCGTTCCCGCGCATGTCAGCGCTGTGTTTGACGTCACCGCGTTGACCGACGGCAAGATGGTCGCGACCGCGAGCAACGACGCCACGGCAAAGGTGTGGTCGACCGAGACGTGGAAGTCGATGATGTCCGTCGGTCATAACGGTCGCGTCAGCGGGGTACGTTTCGTGGATGCGAACGTGCTCGCGACCGTCGGCGATCACACGCTTCGCACGTGGGACATCCCGTTCGGAACCGCCCGACTGCGCGTCGACGTCGGCACGCAACAGGTCACGGCGTTGGACATCGACGCCAGCCGCGAAAATGCAGCCGTCGCGAGCTTCGATGGCAACGTTCGTGTCATCTCGCTCTCGAACGGCGCGGTCCGCGCGATCCTTCCTCACTCGCCGGGGAAGGGTCGTGTGTTCACGGTTCGCTACTCGCCGGATGGATCGCGCATCGCGACAGGCGGCGAGGACCGCGTCGCGCGAATCTGGAACGCCGACGATGGAAAGTTGGTCGCGCAAACGCCGCCCCACGGCGCCCCGGTGACCTCCGTGGCCTACTCGGGAGACGGTACCCAGATCGCCACCACCAGCGACGATCACTCCGTGCGCGTCATGTACGCTGCGGACCTCAAGGTGCTCGCGACGCTGCTCGACTCAATGGAGGAGACGTGGTGCGCGTCGTTCAGCGACGATGGCAACTACCTCACGACCGGCGCCAAGGACGGCGCGCTTCGTCTGTACGGACTGCCGACGGTTGCTCTGCGCACGTCCGAACAGGCGGGCGGCGGCGGGATCCTCGCGATGGCGTTCTCACCGCACCTAGGGCTGCTGACCGCGCACGGCGACGGAACGATCCACGTCCGTGCGCTACCGGGCGGGCAGACGCACACGTTGCCGGCTGTGCACGCGCCGTTCGTACCACCGGAGCCGAACGGGCCGAAAGAGCTCGTGCTCGCGCGTGAGGGACAGCGGATCATCGACCGGTGGACGGGCGGCCCGGCGCTGCTTGATGCGGCGGAGAAGAAGCTCGATGAAGCACTTCTCCTACATCCGAAATTTGCGCCGGCGCTCGCGCAGCTCGCACGCATCGAGATGCGTCGTGGGAGCAAGAGCGGCACTTACGTACCAGCGCGGATCGACGCCGCGCGAAACCTCCTGCTCGAGGCCATCAAATCCGATCCCAAGCACGTCGAGTCGCGGACACTGCTCGTGTGGGCGTACCTGCGGGGACACCGCTACGACGCCGCCCGCCGAGCGCTCGACGAAGCGGAGACAGTGGCACCGAACGCACCCGAGTGCCTGGTGCTGCACGGCGAGCTCGCAAGCGCGCTCGAGGCGTGGGAAGAGGCGGAGAAGTACCTCGTACGGGCCCTCGACAGCAAGGAGGCGACGGCGGCGCAGATCGGCGGCGCGGAGGAGACGTTGCAGAAGACGTACGAGCACCTCGGCGATTTCGACGCTGTTGATGCGCTCCATCGGCGAGCGATCGCGCGAGAACCACGGAACCCTCGTCTACTCTTGAATTACGCCGGATTTCTCAACTCGCGTGGCGACTACTTGCGCGCTGAAGAGGTCGCGCGTGCGTCGCTCGACCTCTCGGACAGTCCTGCCGCGCACGTGAACCACGCGAGCGCCAACGTCGGTCTGGGCATCTTCCAACTGTGGGATCGTCGCGATGTCGATCGCGCTGCGGCCTTCTTTGAAGCCGCGGTCAAGGAGCACCCCGCGTCCGCGTTGGGACACTGTGGTCTGGCCGCCGTCCATCGCGCTCGTGCGGCGCGCGCTCGCGATCGCAAAGAGTTGGAACGCGCGAAGCGCGAGCTGGAGATCGCGGCGAAGCTCGATCCCGAGATCGCGTGGGTCGGCCTCGCGCGGGAGGACGTCGGCCAGCTGGAAAAGCAGCTCTGACGTTCATCAAGGACTATTAGGGGTGCACCGAATCACCGGCGAGCGGTTCCCGTCCTTTCGCCAGGTAGCCACGGTCGGCGCGTGAAGCGCGGACGATGGGTCGCGGTCCTGCACGGCAAGAAGATTGCTCCGTCGCCGCTCGGCCCGTAGAAGCAAGGCGCCAGCCGAAGAGCGTTTGGTGTTCATGGCCCACCGGGGTCGAGCGCACCCGATCGTGTGCGAGCGCACGCACAGTCCGATCACCCCGTGCAGGCACCATCAACGCACGGCATTGTGCACCGCGCGGAGTACATCCAGTGGCCAGTGCTGTCGCACTTGCGCGGTGTCATTCCGGCGCAGCCCTTCTCGCCGAGCTTGCAGTCGTCGCACTCGCCGCCGGTCGCGTCGCAGAACGCGGGCAAACACTTCTTGTAGACCTCCCAGCCCGCGCCGTCGGCGGCGCAGCGTTCAAGGATCTCGTAGCCGGTGCAGCGATACGAGCCGGGCGTGCACTTCCCGGAGACGACGCACACGCCCGAAGAGCACGTCGGCGTGGTGCCGCCGCACATGTAGCCGAGCACCCATTTGCCCGCGGAATCGCAGGTCGCGGTGCTGTTGTCGACGCAGCCCTTCGCGCCCGGAACGCAATCGGTCATCGGTGCGTTGCACTTCTTCTCGGCGGCGTTGCACATCCCGGGGCTGCACGTCGCGATCGGTGCGAAGCCGCTCAGGTCTGGTACATTGGCTGTTCTCATGTCGCGTTGTCTTGTCGCCGCTGCGCTTCTCGCGGGATGCAGCGCGTGGGCCGATCTGCACGGCTGCTTCGCCGCGCCGACAATGATCGCGTCGCCGACGGGACCGCGACGAATCTGCGACCTCGCGGTTGGCGACGAGGTGTGGTCATTCGATCCTATGACGTCGCGGCTGGCGATCGTCGCCGTGCAAGCGATCCACCGCACGCGCGGGAGGATCCACACCGTGCGCACTTCTCGGGGCGCGATCGCAGCAGTGACGGCGACGCACCCATTATACGTCGCGACGCGCTCGACGTTCGCGCCGGCCGCTTCGCTCACGAGCAACGATCGCCTGCTCTATTGGAACGGTGACCACCCGGTCGCGGCCGACATCATCGACGTCGTCGCGCCGATCGGTGACGACACCGTCGATGTCTTCAACCTCACCGTTGGCGGCGCGCGGACGTTTTTCGCCGATGGCCACCTCGTTCACAACAAAGACCCAGGCGCTCCGTGCGGTCAACCGTACGAAGTCGAAGCGCTGGCCGAAGTCTGCATCGGCGAGACCAAGACGATCGAAGTCCGAGATTCATGTTTCAGCCGAGTCGCACGGGAGCGCATCGCGCTGAAGCTCACGCGGCCTTTGGTCGGCTCGGTGGATGGCGCGTCGTTGACAGGAACGAATGAGGGCCCGACCGATATCGTCGTGTCCGTGGACGGCAACGCGGTCAGGAGCTTTGCGCTGAAGGTCGTGCGCTGCGCGACGGACGCGGGCGCGGACTGATCACGCGCAGGGCGGGAAGTTGGTGGCCTCTCGGTAGAGCGCCTCGTCGGACGTTGGTGCCTGGTAGATGCTGGCGCAGTAGTTGGGCGAGGGCGAGGGCACGGAACGAAGGAACGCATCGACATACGATGCTCGCGCGCCATCCAAGATCGCCCGGCGATCTCCGGTGGCATGCAGCCTCATCACGGCTCGTAGCTGATCTTCTCAATCTCGTAGCGCGGCAACGTCGGCGTCCACGGCGACCAACACGGCAGCGGCGGATCGAGCTCTCCCTCCGCCCATAGGTACGCAGCGTCGCTCGGGAGCGCGAGGGTCTCGTCGGCGAACGCGGTCGCGCATTTGGTCTTGAGAAGCCAGTGCCCGGACGGCGAGAAGACGGAAGTGAGGAGGCGCGCCCCTGGCGAGGACGTCGTACAATCGAATCGGTGACGGATGCGTAGCGTGCGTGAGCCCGGTGGTGGTTTCAGCCTCACCACGAAGCTGAAACGCAATTGACCCTTCGGCGGTGCGGCGTACCACTTGTCGCCGGAGCGCCCGAATTCCGCGTTCTCGGCGGCGGCGTCGAGGCCCAGCGACGGCTGGTTCACGCGAATGGAGTCGGTATGGCTCAGCGTGAACGGGCGCCCGAGGAGATCGCGCAGACCATCCGCCTCGAGAGACAGACCCCCGTTCACGAACGAGGTCAACGGATCAAACCGAATGTGATCGAACCGTACGCTACGTGTCGCGGGGACGGTGACGACCACTGTGCTCGCGGTCGACTCATCAATCGGGACATCAAACACCAGGGGCACCGGACTGCGCAGCCCAACTCCGACGGGTGTAGCGGGCCACACCGATCCGTAGAAACCGGGCCCGGCTCCCGGGCCCGGTTCTGAGGTTCACTTCGGTTCGTTGCCGCCCTTCTTCTTGGCTCCTCGCTTCTGAGCCTCGGAGTTGCGCCAGGAGTCGGCGTCGATGTCGAGGGTGTGGCAGTGCTGCGCGAAGCGATCGATGAGCGCGCCGAGGCAGGAGGCATCGCGGAAGACGGTGCCCCACTGCTTGTAGGAGAGGTTGGTGGTGACGACGATCGAGCGCTTCTCGTGTCGGCGACTGACGATGTGGAAGAACAGGTCTGCGGCGCGCGCGTCGCAGGGGACGTAGCCGAGTTCGTCAAGGATCAGCAGGTCGGGTGTGACGTAGCGGCGCAGCCGCCGTTCGGTCGCCGGGAGCGACTCCTGTCGCAATAGATCGGCGAGCGCAGCAGGGAGCGTTGAGAAGCGGACCGTCATACCGCGCTCGAGGGCGCGCACGCCGAGGTGTTGAGCGAGGGTGGTCTTGCCGACTCCCGCCTGTCCGCGCAGCAGAACATTCTCGCCGGCGGAGACGAAGTCGAGCGAACCGTGGAGGTGCTCGTAGAGGTCGCGGTCGACGGCGCGAGGATGATTCCAGTCGAACTTGTCGAGTGGCTTGGGCGAACCGATCGAGGCGGTCTTCTCGCGTCGAACGAGGTTGCGTGCATCGCGCTCGCGGCTCTCGGCCTCGCAGAGGGCCTCGACGAGTTGTGCCGGTGAGAGCTTGGCCTTGGTTGCGTGCGCGAGCAGTGCGGCGAGCGCATCGGGGGATAGACGCAGGCCGAGGCGGCGAATGAGCTCCGCGAGATCAGTCATCGTAACCTCCGAGATCGTGAGGGATGACGTCGCGCTCGACGACGTGGGGTGCGAGATCGAGAATGATGGGCCGCGTGTCGGTGGTGCCGCGTCGCTTCTGCTCGCAGAGGATCGCGAGTGCGCCGATGTCATGTGTGCCGCGCGCGATCATCTCGGCGACGGCCTTGCGGATGGTGGCGGCGCCGTACGCGTCGAGTAGCTGCACGGTGCGCCCCACCATGCTGCCGATGTTTCGACCGTGATCGACCCAGCGCTCGACGAGCACTGCGATGCCGGGCACCTCGGCGTCGAGCCGATCGCGGCCCTTGAGATCGCGTGCCTGTCGCTTGTGGTCGACGAGGGCGGCGCGATGCGCGGGGAGCTCGATGACCTGATGCTGCGCCCAGGAGCGCGTGTGTCGCGCGATCTCGCGATCGACGTCGAGCAGTCGGATCAATTGGTCGGAGGCGACGAGCGTAACGGTCCGGCGCTCGTACTCGCTCGGCACGGAGTAGCGATTGGTATCGAGTCGGATGAAAGCGGTCTTGTCGACGGCAATCGGTGCGACGAGGTCGACGCTCGGCAGCGGATCTGGCAGCGCGAGGAGCCGCGGCCGCTCCTCTTCGAGGACGGACGCGACCGTACGATCTGGCCATCGAGGGTGTGGACGCACGTTGGCGATGTCGCGCAGGAAGATGTCGAGCTGCGCATTTCCGTGGGCGAGCGAGTGGAAGGTGCGCGCGGCGAAGAAGCGCTCCTTGAGGAAACGGATCGCGCGCTCCACCTTCCCTTTCTGGTTGGGCTTGTGTGGCGCGCAGACGCGGGGCTGGACGTGGAGACGTGCGGCGAGATCGAGGAGCCCGTCATGGAATCGCACCGCGTCTCCGCGCCGCTCCACGACGACGGTCTTCGCGTTGTCGAAGAGCCACTGTCTCGGCGAGCCACCGAAGAACGTCGCGGCGCGCACGAGCGAGCGGCGGAGCGAGTGGACATCGAGGCCGATGACGAGCTCGCCCCACATCGCGCGGGAGTGCGCGAGCACCATCACGAACGCCCATAGCGGGCGGCGTCCGCCAGCAACGATCATCGTACCGACGTGCGCCCAGTCGACCTGCGCTTGCTCGCCGGGGAGCGTCTCGACGCGGAGGAACGCCTCGGCCTTCGGCTTCGGCCGGGCACCGCGGACGTAGCGGCGCAGCGTGCGCAGCGAGCCTGTGTAGCCGCGACCGCGAAGCATGTCGCAGAGGCGCGTGCAGACCAAGCGCGGGTAGCGCTCGAGCGTCTCGTCGACGAAGGCGAGATAGTTGTCGAGCACGCGCGCGTCGGGTCGAGGCGTGCCCGGCTTGGGGCCGAAGTCGCCGAGCACACGCACGACGACGTCGTGGTGGATGCCGAGATTGGTGGCGATGGTGCCGCGCTTCCAGTGCTCACGGAAGTACAGCCGTCGCACCTCAGCCGCGGTCTCGATGCTGACCGTCATCGGGACCACTCCGTCGACAGCGAGAGCTGTCGGAGGTCGCGGAAGTCACCGAGACCG
>JBKJLC010000094.1:0-62707 GCA_046597055.1 Kofleriaceae bacterium
TACGATCCTGAAGTCCGCGTCGGAGGACTGCTCCATATCATGCTGCCGGATTCCCGGATCAATTCCGGCAAGGCCACCGCCCAGCCGGCGATGTTCGTCGATTCCGGCCTCCCCGCCCTTCTGGTCGCCGCCTGCAAGCTCGGAGCCGACAAGCGTCGCGTGCAGATCTGCGTCGCCGGCGGGGCGCAAATCATGGACAACAGCGGCCATTTCAACATCGGGAAGCGCAACTACGAGGCCTTCTCCAAAATGCTGAACGAACACGGCCTCCGGTGCCACGCCGAGCAGGTCGGCGGCATGGTCAACCGCACCCTCTATCTCAACCTCGCCACCGGTGACGTCCGCCTGAAGATTTCAGGCCAGCCCCAGGAAATCTTCCTATGCAAGAGCTAGACGAATTCATCAACCAGATGAAGCAGCTGCCTCCTGCTCCCAAGGTCCTGCCCGAGCTGCTCGCGCTGCTCAACCGCCCCAACATCGACGCCAGCAAGGTCGTCAAGCTCATCGCCTACGACCCTGGATTGTCCGTCGCAGTCCTGCAGGCCACCAACTCCGCCTTCTTCGCCACCGGTTCCCCCACGGCCGACATCCAGGAAGCGGTCCAGCGCCTCGGCTTCTCCCTGGTTTTCCAGATCGTCTGCGCCGTCACCGGCGGCAAGTCGCTCGCCCCCGCCCAGCAGGGCTACGGCAACGACCGTGGCGAACTTTGGAAACACTCCGTCACCGCCGCCGTCGCTGCGCAGCTCATCGCCTGCAAGAAGGGCGAAGACGAGAACACGGTCTTCACGGCCACACTGCTCCACGACATCGGCAAAATCGTCCTCTCAGAAGCGCTCACCACGAAATACGACCGTGTCATCGAGGAAGTGGAGAAGAACCAGCGTTCTCTCCAGGAAGCGGAGAAGAAGCTCCTCGGTGTGGAACACGCGGAGATCGGCGGGCGATTGCTCGCCCGGTGGAAGTTTCCCTCCAACGTCGTCGCGGCCGTCTGGTTCCACCACAACCCGAAAGCCGCCGCCCCCTGCGAGAAGCTGGCCGCCTACGTCTATGTCGGCGACCTCGTCGCCCATTTCATGGGCCACGGCTTCGGCCACGCGGCCTTCGCCATGAAGGGCCGGTCCGAAGCTCTCGCCATCCTCGACCTGGAACCGGATGCAATCCCGCTCCTCATGATCGAGACCTATCAGAAGATGGAGACTGTCAACGCCCTGTTCGCCCTCGCGGCCTGAAACCGTGAACCGTGGTCGGTTACAAGCTGTGCCACGCTTTCCGGCAAGGTTGCCTCCCCCCGATCCTAACTTTTGAACTCTGGATAACCGAACGAACGGGCGCTCTAAGAAGTGCCTCTCATTTTCTCGGCCTGCTTCCTGATGTCGGCCCTCTTCTCCGGCGTCAGCCGGACAAGGTTCATTCGTGGACCTCCTTCGGCCGGACGCCGAGCAGCATGGCGAAGAGCTCCGTAACCATGAGGCTCTGGATTTGATGGGCGTAACCGTGCTCCAACATCTGCCAAATCACATGGCGCAGGCAGTTCAACTCCGTGACATGGACCACCCGAGAGAGGGCTGGATACTTTTCCTGCCCGCTCCACGTCTGCTCTACGACGAAGGAAACATGTCCCGCCGACAACTCCTGGGCTGCAGAGGGTTTGTGGAGGCGGTCGAAAACCACGTCCGGTTCGAGGCCAGACTCGTCGCCTCCCCTTGCCCCTCATATGTCTGCGATATCGAGACAGCCTCAGATTACGGAGGAGGGGTTCGCGGCGCGGATCAACCTCGACCTCGTCAAACCATAACGATCCGGAAGAATTCATGGTCGGGCTTTACCCTATTACCAAGTCGTTCAACTCGACCCAATATTTATTCAAGGACGAGCCGATTGTCTTCCTGACACCGGCGTTTACGAAGGGAGAAATAGATGCTGGTGGTGGGCAACTTGGGTGGCCTTTCTTGGCCAAACCAGTCGTGCTGTCGGAGATGCTGCCCCCTCTCAGGCATCACCTGGGCGATGACGAGCCGCACGACAAACTCGGCCGGGAGGAATTTGCATTTTAGCGAAGTTGACACGATGGAGAACTCACGATGTTTTTAAGGACGGAAAGAATTATGGAGCAACCAACCAATCCCGAATCCGACCCCATCGCGGTGGAAATCGTCACCGAAGTCCAGCGCAAGGAGGTCCTGTTGAAAGCGGGGGCGTTGCAGAACGCGATCTTCAACAGCGCCAATTTCTCGAGCATCGCCACCGACGCGAAGGGCGTCATCCAGATCTTCAACGTCGGCGCCGAGCGGATGCTCGGCTACTCGGCGGCCGAGGTGACGAACAAGATCACGCCGGCCGACATCTCGGATCCGGATGAGTTGGTCGCGCGGGCGAAGGCGTTGAGTGCTGAGCTCGGGACGTCGATCATGCCCGGCTTCGAGGCCCTGGTCTTCAAGGCTTCGCGCGGGATCGAGGACATCTACGAGCTGACGTACTTCCGCAAGGACGGGAGCCGCTTCCCGGCGGTGGTCTCGGTCACCGCGCTGCGTGACGCGCAGGATGTCATCATCGGCTACTTGCTGATCGGGACGGACAACACCGCGCGTAAGCTCGTGGAGGCGGAGCAGAAGAAGCTCGATCAACGCCTGCGCGACCAGCAGTTCTACACACGATCGCTGATCGAATCGAACATCGACGCGCTGATGACCACCGACCCGTCCGGGTTCATCACGGACGTCAACAAGGAGATGGAGGCGCTCACCGGCTGCACGCGCGACGAGCTGATCGGCTCTCCGTTCAAGAGCCACTTCACGGACTCCGACCGTGCCGAGGCTGGCATCAAGCTCGTGCTCAGCGAGAAGAAGGTCACCAACTACGAACTGACGGCGTGTGCTCGCGACGGCAAGCGGACGGTCGTGTCCTGCAACGCGACGACCTTCTACGATCGAGCGCGTACGCTGCAGGGCGTGTTCGCCGCGGCGCGTGACGTCACCGAGCGAAAGCGCGTGGAGGTCGAGCTCGAGCACGCGAAGGCGGCTGCCGAGAGCGCCAGTCGGACGAAGTCCGACTTCCTCGCGAGCATGAGTCACGAGATCAGGACGCCCATGAATGCCATCATGGGCATCGCCGACCTGCTCGCGAAGACCCCGCTGTCACCGGAGCAAGACCGGTACGTGCAGGTCTTTCGCCGCGCGGGCGACAATCTGCTCGACCTCATCAACGATATCCTCGACCTGTCAAAGGTCGAGGCTTCGCAGCTCGAGCTGGAGCGAACCGGCTTCTCGATCACTGACTTGCTCGAGAAGGTGGTGGAGATGGTGGCGGCGCGCGCGCAAGAGAAGGGGCTCACCTTGTTGTGGGAGGTCACCGGCGACGTAGCTCCGACGCTGGTCGGTGACCCGACCCGCTTGCGTCAGGTGCTACTCAACCTGCTCGGCAACGCGATCAAGTTCACGACGGCCGGCGAAGTGTCGCTTCGGGTCACGCTCGACGGCAACTCGGTGGTGCCGACCGCGTTGCGGTTCACGATCACGGACAGCGGCATCGGCATTCCCTCCGAGAAGATTGGCAGCGTGTTCGACCGTTTCACGCAGGCCGACTCGTCCACGACGCGCCGGTTCGGCGGGTCAGGACTGGGGCTCACGATCTGCAAGCGCCTCGTGGAGCTCATGGGAGGACGCATCTGGGTGGAGAGCGTGCCGGGCGAGGGCAGTGTGTTCTCGTTCGTCGCGCCATTCGAGGTCTGGACCGCGACCAGCTCGGACCTGCTGGAGCCGGACCCCACGGTCGCCGACTCTGCGCTGACACCCCTGCGGATCCTCCTGGTCGAAGACAATCCCGACAATTGCATGATCGCGGTCGCATACATGGAGGGGACGCCCTACCGGATCGAGGTCGCCGACAATGGCGCGATCGCCTGTGACATGTTCGCCGCCGGCCAGTACGATCTCGTCTTGATGGATCGACAAATGCCGATCATGGATGGCTTGACGGCGACCCGGGCGATCCGCGCGTGGGAAGTCGCGCACGACCGATCACCGACGCCGATCATCGCGCTGACGGCGTCGGCCTTGAAGGGGGATCGCGAAACCTGTCTCGCGGCGGGCTGCACCTCGTTCCTGACCAAGCCGATCAGACAGGAGGTGCTGCTGCGGGCGATCAAGGAGCGCTTCCTGGTCGGGCTCTCCGCACCGATGGCAGATCCAACGCTGACGGAACCAAGCCGGGCATCCGTGCATAGCAGCCTGAAGGCGCGCATTCCTGCATTCCTGCAGAACCGCCGGCACGACGTCGTCTCGATGCTAAAGGCGCTGACGCGCGGCGACTTCGAGACGGTCGGGCGGCTGGGGCACGGCATGAAGGGCGCAGGCGTCAGCTTCGGCTTTCCGCCGATCAGCGACATCGGCACGGGACTCGAGCGCGAGGCCGGCGTCCGGAACACCGATGCGGCGCGCCGCTGGGTGGACGAGCTGACCGCATTTCTGGATAGCATCGGCACGGGGCTCGAGTTCCTCGCGCGCACCGAGGGGGGCGGGGTCGCGACGGCGCTCGACGCCATCGCGCCGACGGCGGGCGGGCCACGTCGGATCGTGCTGGTCGAGGACCAGGACGATCTGCGCGCCCTGATGCGCGAGGTGATGGAGCTCAGCGGTCATCACGTCGTCGACGTGAACGACGGGCTCGAGGGGGTGGCGAGCATCCTCGCCGAGAAGCCCGATATCGCCATCATCGACCTCGGCCTGCCCTCCATCGATGGCTTCGAGGTTGCGCGGCGGGTTCGCGCGATGCTCGGCAACGCGGTCGTGCTCGTCGCGTTGACCGGCCGCTCGAACGAAGGTGATCGCGCCGACGCGCTCTCCGCCGGTTTCGACGCGCATATTGTGAAGCCGGTCAACGCCGCGCTCATCGCGCGGATCCTCAAGACCGAGCGGCTCATCGCCTGACCAACGTTGGCGGAACAATCCATCCCTCCGACGGCCATTGTGCCGGGGCCGGCGGCCCTCTACAGCTGGAGCATGAACATCGGTGAGCTGGACAAGAAGCTGAACGACGCGGTCCTGCAGGGCAAGGCGATGGAGGCGTTCGAGGAGCTGTACGCCGAGGAGGTCGTGATGCAGGAGAACACGGACGCCGAGTACCGCGGCAAGGCGTTCAACCGGCAGCGCGAGCTCGACTTCTTCGCCAGCGTCGAGGCGTGGCACGGCGGCGCCGTGCTCGCGTCGGCCGCCAGCGGCGACGTGTCGTTCTCCGAGTGGGAGATGGACGTGACGCTCAAGGGCGTCGGTCGCATCAAGATGACCCAGGTCGCCGTGCGCCGCTGGCAGGACGGCAAGATCGTCCACGAGCGCTTCTATCACAAGTGAGCCGGCGCTCCTCCCACGCACTGCGTCACGCGCGCACGGAGCGGCCATCCCCCTGTCCGCCCGGCGCTGCCTGTAGTATCTCGCGGCCATGAGCACGCGCGATCATCTCCTCGATTCGATCCTCGACGCCGTCGGCGAGACCCCGCTGGTCCGACTCAACGCGGTCGGCCGCGGGCTCCCGGGCGAGATCGTCGCCAAGTGCGAGTTCATGAACCCCGGTGGTTCGGTCAAGGACCGCATCGGCGTGAAGATGCTGCTCGACGCCGAGAAGAGCGGGCGCATCAAGCCGGGCGACACGCTGATCGAGCCGACGTCCGGCAACACCGGCATCGGCCTGGCGCTGGCCGCGTCGGTGCGCGGCTACCGGGTCATCATCACGATGCCGGAGAAGATGTCACAGGAGAAGCAGGTGGTCCTCGAGGCGCTCGGCGCCGAGATCATCCGCACGCCGACCGAGGCGGCCTGGGATTCCCCCGAAAGCCACATCGGTGTCGCGCGCCGGTTGCACCAGGCGATCCCGAATTCGCACATCCTCGATCAGTATGCCAACCCGTCGAACCCGCTCGCGCACGACGAGGGCACCGCGCGCGAGATCATCCAGCAGACCGGCGGCAAGCTCGACGCGATCGTGATGACCGCCGGCACCGGCGGCACCCTGACCGGCATCGCCCGGGTCATGAAGAGGGAGCTGCCCCACGTCCAGGTGATCGGCGTCGATCCCGAAGGCTCGATCCTGGCAGGCCCCGGCGAGATCAAGAGCTACAAGGTCGAGGGGATCGGCTACGACTTCATCCCCGACGTGCTCGATCGCAGCCTGGTCGACCGCTGGATCAAGACCAACGATCGCGACTCGTTCCGCATCGCGCGCCAGCTGATCCGCCAGGAGGGCCTGCTGGTCGGCGGCTCGTCGGGCTCGGCGGTGTGCGGCGCGATCCAGGTCGCGCGCGACATGAAGCCCGGCCAGCGCGTGGTCGTGATCCTGCCCGACTCGATCCGTAACTACCTGAGCAAGTTCGTCGATGACCGCTGGATGCGCCAGCAGGGCTACCTCAAGGCCGACTGGGAGGTCGGCACCATCGCTGACGTCGTGCGCGCGCTGGGCGGCAAGCGCAGCGAGGTGATCACGGTCGCGGTCGACGACAAGATCGGGCGCGCGACCGAGCTGCTCAAGCAGCACGGCATCTCGCAGCTGCCGGTGCTCGATCAGGGCAAGCTGGCCGGCATCATCACCGAGGGCGATCTGCTGCAGGCGCTGGTCAGCGGCAAGGTCGCCAGCGAGACGATCGTCGCCGAGGTCATGGTGCGCAACGTCTCGACCGTCGCGATGCACGCGTCGTCGAGCGAGCTGCCTTCGATCTTCGAGCGCGGCGAGGTCGCGCTGGTGGTCGACCCCGAGCGCCGGGTCCTCGCGCTCCTGACCAAGATGGACCTGATCGACATGCTGGCGGCCCGCGGCCCGCGGCCGAGCTGAGCGTGGCCGGCGCCGCCAGGGCACGGCGGCGTCGCTACTGGATCTCGACGAGCCCGCTGAAGGTCGCGCCGGCATCGGCGACGACCGCGCGCAGGTTGTCCTCGATGCAGGCGCGCAGCGGCAAGGCCGAGTCGGTCGAGACCCGAGGTGCCACGGTGGGGTCGTCGTCGGTCCACGCCATGCGAACGGTGACGCTGACGGTTCGCGCATCGCGATAGAAATCGCGGTGGAACTGGAAGAGCGTGCCGCCGATCAGGCACGACCGGACAGCGTCGACCAGCCGCCGGCCCTGGGTGTCGACCTGATCGGGCGGAAAGCCGCCATCGCCGCGAGCGCTGCGAAGGAGGAACCGGGGCGGTCGTGGCGTCGGTGCCAGGTCACGGGGGTCGTCGGGGTCGGCCCCGATCACGCCGCCGACCACGGCCCCGGCCACGCCGTCCGGATCCCCGTCGGGCACCGCGAGCAGCCCGAGCCCACCGGAGGCGTCATCATCATCATCGTCGTCCAGCATGACCGGCACGTCGGGCTCCATCGCGGCGGCCGCCACCCGTCGCTCCTCGGCCTCGCGGTGGAGCCGGCGGGCGCCGTCTGCGGCCGCGACCGCCCGGGTCATCACCTCGGTCAGCGCCGCGGTCAGCCCCGGCTCCGTCGCGGGGCCCGGCGGCGGCGCGGGTCGGTCGTCGCCGCGGCACGCGGCCGTGACCACGGCGAGCACGACCAGGGACACGCGGCTCACGACCCAACCTAGCATCAGCGCGCCAGCCGGGCTCCCCCGGCCACCGGCACCGCGGCCAGCGCGTCGAGCCAGGCGTCGAGCAAGGCCTCGGCCACCGCCGGATCGGTGGCGCGACCGCTGCCGGTGACCGTCACGGTGGCGCCGTCGCGATCGGCGACCACGGTGAGCACGGTGGTCGCGCGTCCCGACTCGGCGGGGATCAGCAGCGCCGGCGACGACACCGCGATCAGCGGCGGCGGCTCCGGCGGGCGCAACAGCGACAGGCAGCCCGCGCCCGCCAGCACCTCGATCGGCTCGCGCAGCCAGCCGCCGCGGGTGCCGACCACCGAGCGTCGCTTGAAGCCGAGCGGCAGCGGCACCGCGCCCAGCGCGGCGACCAGCCGCGACATCAGCCCGTGGCCGGCGGCCTCGCGCGCGACCGCGGCGCGGGCCCGGGTCGCGAAGGTCGCGAGCGACTCGGGCACACCGTCCGAGAACCGGACATTCAGGACCGCGATCCGCACCCGCCGCGCGAACCGGGCGGCGTCGTCGGGAGCGCCGGGCGCGACCGGCACCTGCAGGGTCGGCGACCGGGTCGCGGCCGGGTCGCCGCGGTCGTGGTGGAGCACGCGGCCGAGCGCCCAGGCCTGGGTGGTGAACGCCGGGAGCCGGCCGGGCACCCGGCGCCACGCCACCCCGAGCGGTCCGCCCGCCGCCGGTGGCAGCGGCGCGAGCGGCGGGCGCGGCGCATCCCCGAGCCGCACCGCGGCGGCCGCGGCCAGGCTCCGCGCGGCCGCGCGATCGATGCCGTGCGTGAGATCGGTCGCCAGCAGCGCGTGGCCCCAGCCGTCGACGACCATGTGGCAGGTCGACAGCACGCTGATGCCGCCGGCGCGGGCCAGGCCGAGCCAGGGACCGCCGCCGGCGTGCCAGGCCCGGCGGTGACCGTGGTGGGCGCGGGCCAGATCGTCATCGCCGAGCGCGATCACCGCCAGCGGCGGCCGGGGATCGCCGATCGGCCCGGCCCGGCCACTGTCGAGCAGCTCCGGGGTGCCAGCCACCGCCGCGGCCAGCCGTCGGGCCAGCGCGGCCTCGTGGCCGGGCCCGCGCGGATCGAGCTGCGCGACCAGGACCCGATCGGCGAGCGCGAAGCCGACTCGCCAGGGCGAGGCCACCGGCACCGCATGCGCGGCTCCGCGGCGGAGCGCGATCGCGACCGCCAGCGGCTGGTCGGGCAGGGTGCCGTCGCGCGCGATCACGGCGCGGACCACCGCGTGGGCGGCCGCGATCGCCCAGCCGATGCGGCCGGCGGCGTCGTCGGGCGCGGCCGGACCCGGCACGCCCATCATCGTATCGGCCCGCGGCTCGGCGTCCGACGACAGGTACGCCGGCGCGCCGCGCCCGAGCCGCTCGGCCAGCGAGACCGCTCCGTACAGCGCCCACCACGGCGGCCGTCGGCGCCATCCGGCCGGCGCGACCTCGTCGATCAGGTGGCCCAGCTCGGCGCGGCTCACGACAGCCTCAGCAGGTAGACCGGCTGGATCGGGTCGTCGCTGCGGCGGACCTCGGTCCAGCCAGCGGCGCGCGCCGCGGCCGCGATGGCGCGGGCCGGCGGCGCGGTGGCGACCACCAGCGGACCGAACGCCACGCCGAGCATGCGCGAGCGCACCGCGCGGGCGTGGGTGCGGACCCGCACCGCCGGCGCGTCGGGGTCGAGCTCGACCACCCACGCCACCCCGCCAGGCCGGATCACCCGGCGCATCTCGGCGAACGCACGCTGGCGGTCGGCGACGTGGCGGATCGCCGACACCGACACGATCGCGTCGGCGGCGCCGGTGCTGAACGGCAGCGCCTCGGCGGCGGCGCGGACCCGGGCGCGGCGCGCGACCGGCACCCCGGCGTCGCCGAGCTCGAAGTCCGGGCTCGGCTCGACCTCGAGCACCGTCACCCCCGGAAACGCCAGGCGCAGCGCCCGACCGACCGTGCCGGGCCCGGCGCCGACGTCGATCACGGTGCGGGCACCGGCCAGATCGGCGTGCCAGAGCGCGCACAGCCGCTGGTCGAGATCGCCGAAGCCGGGCCGCTCGACCATGGCGTAGCGGCGCGCGCTGCCGCCGCGGAACGGCCGCCGGTACAGCCACGGATCCAGCCAGCGAGCAGCCCAGGACACGGCCAGACAGTAGCGCGTCTGAGGTCGCGGGCGCCGACCCACCCCGACCCGGCGTCGCCGATGTCGGCCCGCGCACGCCGCCCCGGAATCGGTGGCCGTCCCGCTCCCGGTCCAATGTTACGGTGCCCGCAGGGAGATCACATGCGCAGTCCTGGCTCGTTCGTGTTGGCACTGGTCCTGGTCGTGGGATGTGGAGAAGACGGCACGGACGTGCCGCTTGCGTGCAACCCGATGGGCGGCCCGGCGTGCCTCCTGCCGTGGCCGTCGTCGGCGTTCCTCGAGCCCGACGCGACCTCGCGGACCGGGTACCGGCTCGCCCTCGACAACGCGGCGATGCCGGTCAACGCCGACGGCATCGTGCTCGACAGCGCGGTGTTCAACCGCTGGGACGGCTTCAGCCCGTCGGCGCACATCGTGGTCGCCTTCGAGACCGGCGTGAGCGGGGCCAACCTGCCGCCGCCCGACGCGCCCGAGCAGTCGCTGGCCGCCGACTCGCCGATCGTGTTGCTCGACATGGACCGCATGGAGCGGGCGCCGTTCTTCGCCGAGATCGACCAGAACGTGGTCGAGCCCACGCAGCGGACCCTGATCATCCGCCCGCTGGTGCGGCTCAAGCCGGCCACGCGGTACGCGGTCGCGCTGCGCAAGTCGCTGCGCGCGCTCGATGGCGGCGAGCTGCCGTCGCCGCCCGCGTTCCTCGCCATGCGCGACGGCGGCAGCTCCGACCATCCGCGGCTGCAGAAGGCGGGCTACCCCGCGATCTTCGGCGCGCTTGCCACCGCGGGCGTCGCGCAGGCCGATCTGGTCCTGGCCTGGGACTTCGTGACCGCGTCCGACGAGTTCTTGACCGCTGACCTCACCCACATGCGCGACGAGGCCGTGGTCGCGATCGGGACCGCCGGCGCCAACCTGACCTTCACCGCCAGCGAGCGCCCGGCGGACGCGCAGCTGGTGAGCAAGGGCTACCTCGGCACGTTCAAGTCGCCCGACTTTCTCACCAACGGCGAGCGCAACGACTCGGTGATGCGCCGCGACGTCGACGGCCGCCCGCTGATGACCGGGATGCGGGACGCCACGTTCGCGGCGATCATCCCGAGGTGCGCGGAGACCGCGACCGCGCCGCTGCCGGTGATCGTCTTCGGCCACGGCCTGTTCGGCTCGGCCAGCGACTACCTCGAGGACGGCTTCCTGCACCGGGTCGCCGACCAGTTCTGCTACGTGATCGTCGCCGGCGACTTCATCGGCCTGACCGAGCGCCAGCTCACCGTGGTGGCGCTGGCCGCCAACGATCTCAACAAGGCCGGGGGCATCGCCGAAAAGCTGGCCCAGAGCGTGATCGACTTCATCGCGCTCGAGCACCTGGTGCGCGGGCCGCTGCGCACGTCGCCGCAGTTCCGCCAGGGCGGGACCGCCGCCGGCATGGAGCTGATCGACGCGACCCAGGTCTTCTACCTGGGCGGCTCGCTCGGCGGGATCATGGGCAACACGTTCATGGCCTACGATCCCAACATCCTGCGCGGCGCGCTCGGCGTGCCGGGTGGCGCGTGGACGATGTTGTTCGAGCGCTCGATCGCGTGGAGTCCGCTCCGGACCGCGGCCCAGGGCTCGTACACCAATCCGCTCGAGTATCAGTCGTTGATCCATTTCCTCGGCATGCGCATGGAGCCGTACGACCCGATCACCACCGCGGGCCGCGTGGTGCGCGATCCGCTGCCGGGGACTCCCGGCAAGCAGATCCTGGTCTACGAGGCGATCGGCGACTGCCTGGTATCGAACTACTCGACCGAGACGGTCGTGCGCACGATGGGCCTCGAGCTGGTGCTGCCGGCGGTCAAGTCGCCGTGGGGTATCACCGGCACCGCGGCCGAGCTGACCAGCGGGTTCTCGATCTACGACGAGCACCCGACGCCGCTGCCACCGACGGTGACCAACGCCCAGCCCGCCGAGGACAACGGCACTCACTCTGGCGTCAACCGGCGCCAGGCCGTGCTCGATCAGGTCAAGGACTTCGTCATCAACGGCCGGATCACCCAGACCTGCAAGATCGACGGCGTCGCGGTCCCCTGCGACTGCGCGACCACCGCCTGCGGCAACCGGATCTAGCGCTCGAGATCGATCACGGTCACGGCTACTTCGCGGCGCTCTCGGCGGCGCGCGCGGCGATCACCGACGGACGCGCGCCGACCCGCTCCTGGAACCCGGTCAGCGCCGGGAACGCGCCGAGGTCGACCTTCACGAAGCCGGCCCAGCTGGTGACGGTGAACAGGTACGCATCGGCGACCGTGAACTGCTCGCCGAACAGGAACGGCCCGGTGGCCAGCGCCTGCTCGATCACCGCGTAGCGCTTGTGGAGATAGTCGATCTTCTCCTGGCGCACCTCGGGGGTGGTCTTCGGGTTGAAGAGCGGGCTGAAGGTCTTGTGCAGCTCGGAGTTGATGAAGCCGAGCATCTCCTGCTGGCGGTAGCGCGCCATCGTGGTGTTGGCGGCGGCCAGCCCCGAGCCGGGCTTGAGGTCGGCGAGATACTGGACGATCGCCGGGCCCTCGGTGAGGACCTCGCCGGTGTCGAGCTCGAGCGCGGGCACGTAGCCCTTGGGGTTGATGGCGAGGAAGTCGTCGCCGCTCTTGGTCTTCTTGGTGCCCATGTCGACCTTCTCGAGCGTGAGCGGGAGCCCGAGCTCGTGGGCGACGATGTGGGGAGAGAACGAGCAGGCGCCGGGAGAGAAGTAGAGCTTCATGAATCGTGACCTTTGGCTGGGAGATCGGTGACCAGCGCCGCCATCAGGGCAGGCGCGGTCCGGTGACGAAGGTTGGGAGCGATCTGGCCGCTCCACAAGGCGACCAGCTCGGTGTTGCCGGCGGCGCGGGCGGCCGGCGCCAGGTGCGACAGGAACCAGCTCTGGATCGGGAACGGCGGCAGCTCGGCGGCGAGCGCGGCCAGCTCCCGGGTCCAGCGGTTGGTGATGCCGCGGGCAAGCCGACCGGTGAAGGCGCGGGTCAGGGTGGTCGCCTCGGCGCGCGGGCTGAACAGGAGCTCGCGGTGGGCGGCGGTGGCCCCCGACTCCTCGCAGGCGAGGAACGCGGTGCCGAGCTGGGCAGCCTGGGCGCCCAGCGCCAGCGCCGCGCGGACGCCGCGACTGTCGGCGATGCCGCCGGCGGCGATCACCGGGGCCCGGACCCGGTCGGCGATCAACGGGGTCAGGGCCATGGTGCCGATCAGCGAGTCCTCGGCGCGGGCGAGGAACGACGGCCGGTGCCCGCCGGCGTCGGCGCCGGTGGCGACGATCAGATCGACCCGGGCCTCGTCGAGCGCGCGGGCTTCGGCGATCGAGGTGGCGGCGCCGACCGTGACGATCGCGCGGCGCCGGCACTCGGCCAGCACCGCCGGCGATGGCACGCCGAACACGAAGCTGAACACCGGCGGCGCGGCGGCGAGCAGCGCCTCGACCTGATCGTCGAAGCGCTGGCCATAGCGGGCCGGCATCGCGGGCCGGGCCACGCCGAGCTCGCGGAAGTAGGGCTCGAAGCGGGCGAACACGCGGTCGAACTCGGCCTCGGTGAGCGCGAGCCCGCCGGGATCGTGATCGGACACCCACAGGTTGAGCGCGAACGGCCGCGCGGTCAGCGCGCGCAGCTCGGCGGTGAGCGGGCCGAGCTGATCGGGCGCCAGGACGTGGGCCCCGTAAGAGCCGAGCCCGCCCAGGTTCGACACCGTCGCGGCCAGCGTCGCGGTCGACAACCCGCCGCCGAACGGGCCCTGGACGATCGGATGGGTGATGCCCAGGCGCTGGGTGGCCTCGGTAGCGGCGCCGGTCATGGCCGCCACCCTAGCAGGCCAATTACTGATAGATACCTGGTAACCGGCAGATACTGTCGATCGTGGTATCCCTGTGGTTACCTGAAAGTGGAGGTCGCGATGGCGCTACGGGTCCGCAAGAGCAAGGTGAGCGAGCCGCCGGGCGCGTGCCCGCTCACCACCTGCATGACGCTCCTGTCCGGCGCGTGGGCGCCCAACGTGATCTGGTACCTGAGCGGCGGGCCCCGTCGGTTCGGCGAGCTGCGCGCCGACATCCCGCGGGTGTCGGCGCGGGTGCTGAGCGCGCGCCTGCGCGAGCTGCAGGCCAGCGAGGTGATCACCCGCCGGGTGGTCGCGACCTCGCCGCCATCGGCCGAGTACGAGCTGACCGACCTCGGCCGTGAGCTGCTGCCCGCGCTCGAGGCGATCGCGCGGGTCGGCGCCAAGCTCAAGCGCCGGGCCGCCCGCCAGCGGGCCTAGCTGAACCATGGGCGCCGGTGCTAACACGACCGGCGCCAGCGGGCAGGCGCTAGCCGCGCCGGCCCTGGCGGCGAGCTCGCCGGCGCCGCATCAGCACCAGCAGCGGCAGGCCGGCCAGCAAGATCTGCCCGAGGCCCGCGCCGCTGTCGCCGGTGCGACAGCCGCAGCCACCGCCACCTTCGCCATCGGTCGGCGCGAGCTGGACGAACACGGAGACCGTGGCCGGCGGGCTGGCGACCGCATCGGCGTTCGTCACCACCAGCTGGAACGTCAGCACCGTATCGGCTGCTACGGCCGGCGCCGTGAACGTCGGCGTCGCCGTGGTCGCCTCGCGCAGCTCGACCGTCGGGCCCGCCGTCTGCGTCCACTGGTGAGTCAGCGCGCGCCCGTCGGGATCACGGCTGTTGCTGCCATCGAGCCTGACGCTCTGGCCCGGCGCCGTGATGATCGCGACGCCGGCGTCCGCTGTCGGCAGGCGCAGCGCGCGCTGGACCGTGATGGTGACCGTCGCCGCCGCGCTGGCCAGCCCGGACGCGTCGGTCACGACCAGGCTGAACTCGAACGGCGTGGCGGTGGTCACCGCCGGTGCCACGAACGTCGGCGTCGCGCTGGTCGCGTCGCTCAGCGTGATGCCGGCGGGCGCGGTCCAGGCCCAGGCGAAGTGGGTCTCGGCATCGGGGTCGACGGCCGAGCCGCGCAGCGCCACCAGATCACCCGAGCGGACCGTGGCCGCGCTGCCAGCGCTGGCCACCGGCGCACGGTTCACGTTGGTGACCGTGATCGCCACCGTCGCCGGCGCGCTGGCCGCACGCGACGCATCCTCGACCACGAGCGTGAACGTGTACGTCGTGGGGCCGGTGACGTCGGGCGCGGTGAAGGTCGGCGCCGCGGCCGTGGTGCTGCTCAGGGTCACGCCCACCGGCGCCGTCCACAGGTAGGTGAGCGGTGCGTCGCCGTCCGGATCGGTGCCGGCTCCGGCCAGCGTGACCAGGGTGCGCTCGACCACCGTCTGCACCGGGCCGGCCGCCGCGACCGGTGGCCGGTTCGCGTTGCTCACACGGACGGTCATCGTCGCGGCGACGCTCGCGGCCAGGCCGTCGTCCACGATCAGCTGGAAGCCGAGGTCGGTGCCAGCCGCCGTGACCTCGGGCGTGGTGAAGGTCGGGCGCGCCGCGGTCGCCGACGACAGCGTCACCGGCGTGCCCGCCGTCTGGCTCCACTCGTAGGTGAGCGTGTCGTCGCTGTCGGGATCCGCGCTGGTGCTGCCATCGAGCGTCGCCAGCGTGCGCTCGGCCACCGCCTGGGCGGGGCCGGCCTGGGCGACCGGCACGCGGTTGACGTTGGTGACGGTCACGGTGGCGGTCGACGCCACGCTCGTCGCGGCGCCGTCACTGGCCACGACCGCGAAGGTCAACACGGCGCCGGCGCGCGGCACCGCGGGTGCGGTGAAGGTCGGCTGGCGGGCGGTGGCGTCGCTCAAGGTGACCGGTGGACCACCGGTCTGCGTCCACGCGTAGGTGAGCGCACTGCCTTCGGGGTCGAGGCTGGCCGAGGCGTCGAGCGTCACGGTGACCGGGCCGAGCTCCGGGCTGGGCGTGAGCTCGGCGACGGTCTGGCTGACACCGGCGCTCGCCACCGGGGCCTGGTTCACGTCGCTCAGGGTGACCGTGATGGCCGACGCCGCGCTCGACGCCAGGCCGTCGTTGACCACGAGCCGGAACGTCAGGGCGGTGCTGGCGGCGACATCGGGGGCCGTGAACGTCGGCTGGCGCGCCGTGGTCGACGACAGGGTCACGACCGGCCCGGCCGTCTGCGACCACAGGTAGGTGATCGTGTCGTCGGCATCGGGGTCGGTGCTGCCGCCACCGTCGAGCGTGATGACGGTGCGCTCGGCGACGAGCTGGGCGGCACCCGCATTGGCCACCGGCGGGCGATTGACGTTGGTGATGCTGATTCCGACGAACACCGGCGCGCTGGCGACGGTTCCGTCGAAGACGTTCAACTGGAAGACCAGCTGCGCCGGGCTGGCCGCGCGCGCCACCAGGGGCGCGGTGAACGTAGGCTGGCGGGCCGTGACGTCGCTCAGGGTGACCGGCGGACCGCTGGTCTGCCGCCACTGGAAGGTCATCGGATGGCCATCGGCGTCGAAGCTGGCCGAGCCATCGAGCGTGACCGTCACCGGCGCGAACGCCGGCGCCGGCGTGAGCTCGTCGACGGCGCGCGACAGGCCGGCGTTGGCGACCGGCGCGTTGTTGCAGGTCGCCGGCTGTCCGATCATGAGGTCGAACGGCGGGGCCGACACGCCGGCCACCTGGATGTCATCGACATCCCATCCCGGCGAGCTGGTGCCGGCGTCGGACGCGACCCGGAACCGCAGCTTCACCCGCCGGCCCGCGTAGGCCAGACCCAGATCGAGCGTCCGCGAGCTGTACGCCGGATAGTCCGTGCTCTGGTTGACGTAGGCCGCGCGTCCGCCGAGCGGATTGGCCGACGCGGTGCCGAGCGCGCCGTTGTAGCCGGCGGCGGCGCCGACGTCGGTCCAGGTGGCGCCACCGTCGCTGCTGAGCTCGATCACGCCGCCGTCGAACACCGGCGACTCGAACGAGTAGCGATGGCGGAAGCTGACCACGAACGGCTGCTCCGGCAGGACGTACATGGCCGGCGAGACCAGGTCCGACGTCCCCGCCTGCGTCGCGCTCGCGCCCGACCAGCGATGGTTGTTGGGCGCCAGGGTCACGCGCTGCCAGATCTCCGTCACACCCATCGTGGCCGGGCTGTTGACCACCTGCCAGGCGGTGGCCGGCGTCTCGACGGTATCGAGGTACGAGGCGTTCCCGACCACGTCGTAGTTGCCGAGGAGGGAGAGGGTCACCGGCGCCGGCGCGCCGCCGCCGAGGTCAGGGACCGTGATCGTGACGTCGAACAGCGTGGCCACCGGAGCCAGACCATTCATCGCGATCGGGAGGCTGGCGGACACCGTCTGGAACTGCCCGGCGGCCGGCAGCGTGAGGGTCGCGCCGTCCGGGAAGGTGATGCCCGCCGTCGCGCTGCTCACGGTGACCGCGGTGGACGCGAGCGCGGCATTGCCGACGTTGCGGAACGAAACGGTCAGCGTGCCGATCTCGCCGTTGTCGAGGACGCCGTCGGCGTTGCAGACCGGCGCGACGTCATCGGTCACGATTGCGGTCGTGGGGACGATGGCGGCGCCGACGTTGAAGTCCTCGACGACCGGCATGTTGGTGGCGCTGTTGCGGTCGGGCGCGACGGCGTAGACACCGGCGCCGCGCTTGGCAAAGGCGCGGGTGAACGCGGTGTAGTCGGTGAGATCGCTGGCGAGGGCGACGGCGAGGAAGGCGTCGCGCGCCTCGAGCAGCGTCGGGTTGGCCGGGGTCAGCTTGTAGCTGGCCACCAGGTAGTCGCGAAAGCGGTCACGGGCCTGGTCGAACGTCAGGCGGGCGCCGGCGCCCTGGGTATCGCGCAGGAGCGCGGCGTAGCACTCCCACAACATCGTGGCCCACACCTCGCCGGTGTTGTGCACCTGCGCGTTGGGCGCGGCGCCGCCGTTGATCGGTGGCCCCACCGGCAGCGGGTTGCCGTCGCCGATGTGCTTGAAGGTCAGGGGATTCTTGGTCATATCCGTCGAGTACGGATAGCGGCGGATGCCGTAGTAATAGGGATTGCCGCGCGCGCTGGTGGCCCCGGAGTAGCCCGCCACCGCGTAGACCCCGTTGAACGTCGCGTTCGTCGGCTCGAGGTCGTCGCCGCGCCGCACCATCATGAGCAGGGCGTGGGTGTCGGCCCAGCCTTCACCGAGGCCGCGCGCCATGGTGCTACCCAGGCCGTTGGCATTGAAGACGAGGCGATTCGAGATGTAGTGGCCCCACTCGTGGGCCATGACCTGGCTGTCGAGGTCACCGTCGCGAAGCGTGGACGTGCGCGCCATGCCACCCACCACCGGCCCAGCGGCGATCGCGTCGCGCAGCGTGGTGCCATCGGCGAGGTTGACCGACATCGCCGGGATCGTCG
Source organism: Kofleriaceae bacterium (assembly GCA_046597055.1). Taxonomy (GTDB): domain Bacteria; phylum Myxococcota_A; class Polyangia; order Haliangiales; family Haliangiaceae; genus UBA2376. The sequence goes on from JBKJLC010000094.1 coordinate 18,003, forward strand.
GCGGCGGCGGCCCGGTGAGGGTCATGCCGGGCGCCACGGTCGGATTTGCCGAGGTGGCGACGTTGGCGATGATCACGCCGGCAGCGCCCGCGTTCTGCGCGAACTGCGCCTTCACGCTGAAGCCACAGGTGCCGCGATCGACGACCACGATCATCCCGGTAAAGGTCCCGGTCAGCGCCGCGCAGGCGTCGTTCGGGACGGCGCGGACGAACGGGGTGCCGTCCGGAATGTTGTAGTTGGTGCTGCCCCAGGCCGAGGGCAGCCCGACGTTGGTGAACGTGGCCGCGGTCGGCGCGCTCATCGTCAGCCTGGCCGTGCCGAAATCCCACAGGAACATCTGCATGCGCGGCCGGGCGCCGTCCGCCGGTGTGCTCATGTTGGCGTTGTTCTTGCCACTGACGTCCTGAGCCTCACCGCGGATCGGGTCGCCCTGTACGCCACCGCGGCCGTAGTTCGAGCTCTGGGCGTTGCCGGACCGCTCGTCGAACCCGGCCACGTAGTACCAGTCGTGCCAGAAGTTGATGTTGTAGAAGAGCTGGGTGATGGCGGCCTTCTGCTGGTCGACGCTGGACGCCGGGGCCTGGGTCAGATCGAAGATCCGGTCGAACGTGTCGGCCGTGGTGATGTTGGCGCGGAAGTCCGAGCCCGGCGTGAAACCGTCCGGGTTGGTGATGTCGGCGTAGGCGTCGACGTTGTTGCCGAGCGTCTCGGTGGCGCCGACCGGCAGCCAGTCGTCGTGGACCCCGATCCCCGTCAGGCTCGACAGCGTCACCAGCGCGGACGGCACGAAGTCCGGGTTGTAGTTGTTGGGGGACGCGCCGGGCAGCGGTGTGGTGGCGTTGCCCTGGGGGCCGTCGAACGGGACCGGCAGCTCGCCGGGCGTCGAGTCGGCCCACACGCGGTAGGTGACCGGGTGCGCGTGCGCGGTCAGATCGTTCTTGAAGAGGATCGTGCCGTCCGTGGCCGAGACGACATACCCGAAGTACTGGGGTGTTCCCGCCGCGTCGTGGCCGTGATCGACCTCCAGGTAGTAGGCATCCACGAGCTTGTGATCGTCGGTGCGAAACCAGGTCTTCTTCACGCGCACCGGACTGCTGGCCGCGCTGGTGGCGATCTCCTGATAGCCGCCCTCGCTCGGACGCGGTGCCGCCATGGCCGCCGTGTCGACGGCGGTGCCGCCCAGGTCGCCGATCGCGGCCGCCGCCGCGGCGGCCATCGACAGCGTGAACCCGCCGCGGCCGGCCGTGCCGGTGGCGGACTTCATCAGTGCGGGAGCATCGCCGGTCACGAAGCCGGTGAGCGCGATCGCCTCGTGCTTGCGATCCATCGCGACCGACACCACCTCGTTCCACACCTCGACGTCGCCGATGCGGCGAGCGAAGCGTGCGACGATCGGACCGCGCCCGGTGTCGTGCAGATCGCGCAGCTCGAGGCTGTCGACCTCCTTCGGCGGCAGGCGATAAAGCGGCGCATAGGCGCGCAGATGGGTGCGCGCGGCGTCGGTGGCGCTGGCGCTCGCGAGGTTGGCGACCGTCCCCTTGCGCGAGGGATCGGCCCACACGAACGACGGCACGCCGGCCCGCTCGTCCGTCGACGCCACGTGAGGCGACGGTGGCGGCGGCGTCGCCGCCGACGGCGGGGGCCCGTCGGGGACGGTCGGCTGATCCGACGAGCAGCTTGGTACTCCGAGCAGGAGCACAGAAACTGCGATTGGAATCCCGCGCAGGGCCAGCCTGTCCATTGGGCGCGCACGCTATCATGCGGTGCGCGCGATCCCACGAGGTCGGGGCCCGACGTTCGCGCGCGCAGCTGCTGCGCTGTCCAGCAGCCTCCGCCGTGAGCGCCATGCGCCGCGGCGGTTCGGGTGGACGCTGCTTCAGCCGCCCAGGCGCGCCATCAGCTGCCGCGCGGCGGGCGAGCCGGGATCGACGGCGAGCGCCTCGCGGAGGTGCCAGCGGGCCGACTCGTGATCGCGATCGGCGACGCACAGCAGGCCGAGCGCGAGCAGCGCCCGCGGCCACGGCCGCATGCCGAGGGTGGCGCGCTCGGCGATGGCGCGCTCGCGGCGCGCGACCTCGGCGGGCTCCTTGCCACCCGCGGTCTCGACCCGGTAGCGGGTCCAGGCCAGCCCGGCCTCGTAGTCGGGGTGACCGGGGTGATGGCGGGCCGCCATCGCCATCTCGGAGAACGCGCGGTGGACGTCGCCGCCGGTCAGCGCCTGCTGGGCCCGGCCATAGGCGTCGGCCGCGGCCTGGGCCGAGGTGCCTTCGATCGCCCAGCTGGTTCGCAGCTCGGACCACTTGCTGCGCAGCCAGTCGTTGTAGCGACCGCGGGCGGCGATGTCGGACAGCACCTTGCGGGCCCGCTCGATCTGATCCCACGCCGGCTGGGCCAGCGTGGTGACGTCGCCGAGATCCATGCGGGCGGTGCGGGCCGGCCCGTAGCGCCACTCGAGGATGCGGAAGGCGGTGTCGAGGTCGGGCTCCTCGGCGAGCGTGGTCACCTCGAGGACGTCGTAGAAGGTGGCGCGGGTGAGCCGCTCGGCGCGCACGCGGAGGTGCGCGCGCAGCTCGGTGAGCGCGCGGCGAGCTGGGGTCGCCAGGTCGGGCGGCTCGGCGGTCAGGGTCACCGCGCCGACCGAGGCCAGCACCCAGATCAGGCGGGCCGCGCCGTAGCTGTCGAGCGGACCTTGCCGCACCACCGCCTGCACCGTGGTGGCGCCGGTCATGTGCGCGACGTGCTCGATCTCGGGGACGATCAGCGCGCGCGCCTCGCGCAGCTCGTCGATCCCCGCGGTGGCCCCGACGTAGTGCTGCGCGTACCAGCGCAGCGCCGCGCGGGCGAGCTCGACGTCGAGCCCGCGGGCGGCCGCGACGATCGCGGCCGGGCTCGCGGTCCGTGGCAGGCCGAGCGCGCGCCGGGCCAGCCCGGCGGTCAGCGCGACCGTGAAGCGCAGGCGGGCGGCATCGGCGAGCGCGCGGTCGAGCACCGCGGGCGCCGCGGTCGACGGCACCAAGGTGACCCGGGCCGCGGCCGCGCCGGTCGCGGCCTCGGCGTTCAGGGAAAGCGCGACCACGCCGGGCGCGGGGTCGAGCGCGCGCCACGCGGCGGCCAGCTCGCCGAGCGCGGCCGCGCCGCCGTCGCCATCGAGGATCACCGCGTCGGGGGGATCGCCGAGGTCGGCGGTGGGTCCGCGCGCAGCCGCCGGCAGCCAGCGCACCTCGTGCCCGAGGCCCTCGAGGGCCTCCTGCAGCGGGATGCCGAGCCCGACGTCGGCGAAGGCGAGCAGGACGCGAATGGCCGATCGTACCAGAGAAGAAAGTCGGCCCGCGTGGCCCGGGCGCCTGGTCAGGTGCCCGCGGAGATCGGAGCCCGGGCCGCCACCGGCAGCCGGCCGCCGGCGGCGCGCGCGCGGGCCGCGCCCTCGCGGCGCTCGCGGGCCAGGTGCCACAGGTACTCGTCGAAGTCGACCTGCATGGTGTGGCGAGCGCTGCGCACGTAGCGGCGATGCAGCTCGAGCCGATCGTGGGCGATCGCGGCCTGCATCGCGTGGTCGTTGGGCAAGTGGTAGCGGCCGGTGGCGTAGGCGGCCAGCCACTTGGCCTGGGCCTCCGCGATCGGCATGACCGCGCCCAGCGGCTGACACAGGCCGACGAAGAACAGATCGTCGAGGCCCGGCTTCCAGCAGCGGTGGAACAGCGGCAGATCGTTGTCGGGGGCGTCGGCGATCGCGGGGTCGAGGAACGGGAACCGGACCCGGTAGCCGGTGCACCACACGATCGCGTCGACGTCCTCGACGGTGCCGTCGGTGAAGTGGACGCGGTGACCGTCGAGCGCGGCGATCGCGGGCTTGACCGCGAGGTCGCCGCGGCCGAGCCGCTGGGTCAGCTCGCTCGACACCGTCGGGTGCGCCTCGCCGAGGCGGTGATCGGGGCGGGGCAGGCCGAGCTTGGTCAGATCGCCGACCGCGATCCGATGGAACAGGCCGGCGACCGTGCGCTTGAGCTGCCACGGCGCCCAGGGCGGCAGCCGGATCGCCTCGTCGAGCGGCTTGCCGAACCAGTAGTGCGGCACGACGTGGGCGCCGCGGCGGACCGACAGCCACACCCGCGCGGCGACGCCCTCGCGCGCGAGCTCGCACGCGATGTCCATCGCGCTGTTACCGAACCCGACCACGACCACCCGCTTGCCGCGCAGGTCGTGGGGCTCGGCGGCGTCGACGTAGTGGTGCGAGTGAAAGGCGATGCCGTCCCAGCGGCCGGGCGGGGCCGGATCGGGCCCGCGCGGATCCCAGTGGTGGCCGTTGGCGACCGCGAGCAGATCGAACCGCTCGCGGGTGCCGGCCTCGGTGGTGAGCTCCCAGCCGCCGCCGGGCCGGCGGTCGGCGCGGGCGATGCCGGTCTCGAAGCGGATCGACGAGCGCAGTCCGAAGTGGTCGACGTAGGCGTCGAAGTAGCGCGCGATCAGCGCGTGGTGTGGAAAGTCGGGGTAGTCGCGCGGCATCGGGTAGTCCGCGTACTGCATGCGATCGCGCGAGGTGTTGATGTGCAGCGAGCGATACGCCGACGACATCCCGTTCTTGTTGCGAAAGACCCAGTTACCGCCGACGCGGTCGCTCTTCTCGTAGACGACGAACGGCACGTCCGCGTCGCGCAGCGCCTTGGCGACCGGGATGCCGCTCGAGCCGGCGCCGATCACCGCGACCCGCGGCGCGCGGGTCACGATCGGCCCCCGACCACCCCCTGCAGCCACGCGGCCAGGTCGTCGACCGCGGCGCGGGCGCCGTCGCAGGCCCCGACCAGATCGATGAAGCCGTGGATGAGCGGCGCGTGGCGGCGGTACGAGACGTCGGTGGCGCCGGCGGCCAGGCGGTCGGCGTAGGCCTTGCCCTCGTCGCGCAGCGGATCGAAGCCGGCGGCCGCGATCAGCGTTGGCGGGGCGCCGGAGGCGTCGGCAACGAACAGCGGCGATGCGTCGCGGCGCGCGCTCGCGTCGGCGAGGTAGTGATCGCCGAACCACCGCATGAGCGGCAGCGTGAGGCCGTAGCCCTCGGCGAACAGCTGGCACGACGGCGACGCGAGGGTGAGATCGAGCAGCGGGTAGACCAGGAGCTGGGCGCGCGGGCGCGGCAGCGGCGACCGGCCGGGCGGCGCGGCGGCGGCCGCGGCGTGGGTGCGACGCTCGATCCAGGCGGCGAGGAAGCCGCCGAAGCTGTCGCCGCCGACCGCGACCCGGGCCGGGTCGGCGCCCCAGCGATGGGCGTTGGCGACCGCCCACGCCCACGCGGCGAGCGCGTCGTCGATCGAAGCCGGATGGGGATGCTCGGGCGCCAGTCGATACTCGACCGACGCCACCGCGCAGCGCGCGCGGTCGGCGAGGTCGCGGCAGAACGGCTCCGACCCGGCCAGCGAGCCGATCACCCCGCCGCCGCCGTGGAACCAGAGCAGCAGCCCACCGTCGCGGCGCTCGGGAACGAAGATGCGGACCGGGATGGGACCGCCCGGCCCCGGCGCATGATCGTCGAACACGCGCGCCATCGGCGTCGGCGCCGCCTGGTACGGCTCGAACGCCGCCGATCCCGCGCGGCGGGCGCGGGCCGGGGTCATCGTCTCGAGGCGCGGGCCGACCAGGCGCTGCAGCCGGAGCCCGGCCTGCAGCTGCAGGTCGAGCTCCTGGCCGTCGATCTTCTCGGGGGCGCCGGCCAGCGCGCGCAGCATCGGCCTCGGCAGGGACGTGGCGGCACGGGCGGCGCGCCGGCGCAGGCGGACAGACAACGAGGACATCGCCGCGAGCTTACCCGCGCTTCGTGGGCGCCGCATCCCGGGCGCGGTCGCGCCGCGCGATGCCGGCGTGCGCATGCCGACCGGACGGCCGCTGAGCACCCGCGCTCGGACGACCTGCGCACGCTCGCGTCACACACGGCCGGGCTCGCCGAGGCTAGCGGCGCGGCGACGCCTTGCGGCGGCGGCCGGTGCGGGTGCGGTCGCGCTCGACCGCGGACACCCAGGTCCAGGCGCGGCCCGAGGCGGCGGCGTGCTCCGCCAGCACGCGCGCGCTCCACGTCATGTTGGTGCAGCTCATGCGGATCGAGGCGCGCTCCGCGTCGGGCTTGGCCGCGAGCCGCAGCGCGTACCAGGCCGCGCGATCGGCCGGGCCGTCGAGCGGGGTCGCCGCCGGGCAACATCGAATCCCGATCGAGCTGCCCGCCACGTCGTGCACGCGACATAGCCACGGGCGACCCGCCGGGCCCGAGGCCGGGAGCTCGACCGCCTGGACCTCCACCCGCATCGGTCGGGTCGGTCGCATCGCCCGCGCTCGCGGCGGGGGCACCTTCCGCGGCTGGGTCGGCCGGGTCGGGCGGGCCGGCCGCTCGTTCGGGGGCGTGGGAGGGGACATGACGGGCTTCGGGTGCGCCAATGGAGCTACGGGAGTTCAATCGACCGGAACCGCGGCGCGGACAGTCCCGTTGGCCGGGAAACTCGCGCGGTCTCAGGTCGGCGTCCGTCCTACACCCCGGGCCGCCGGCGGGTCGCACCGGGCCTGGCGCGACCCTCGCCACGCGGTGCGGAAACGTGGGCGTCCGCTACCGGCGCTTCAGGCGGTCGGCCGGGATCAGCTCGGGCCGCGGCGAGCGCGCGACCGGATCGATGTCGGTCGAGCCGCACGCGAGGCACGCGCCGTTGAGGAGCACGTCGTGCTCGCAGTGGCCGCAGGCCAGGCAGACGCCCTCGTGGCGGGCGCGGTGCAGGCAGTCGCTGCGACCCGCGCCGGCGGTGACCGTGACGTCGGGCGGTGGCGCCATGGCAGGGCCTAGCCGCGACGGGCCAGCGCGGCGCGCAGCCGACCGGCCAGGCCCGAGCTGCGGGTGGCCTTGCGACCGCCGGCGTCGCCGAGCAACTTGCCGGGGCCGACCACGATCACGCTGTGCCGGGCCCTGGTGAGCGCGGTGTAGATCAGCTCGCGGGTGATGAGCGGGGTGTCGTCCTGCGGTAGCAGCAGCGCGATCTGATCGAGCTCGGAGCCCTGGCTCTTGTGCACGGTCAGCGCCCACGCCAGCTCGAGGCCGCCGCGCAGCGCGTCGATCGGGAACGGCACCAGCTCGCCGCCGCGGCGGAACACGGCCCGCCAGCGCTGCTCGCCGCCGTCGTCGCAGACCCGCGCGATCACGCCCTGATCGCCGTTGAACAGGCCGCGGTCGTAGTCGTTGCGGGTGTGGAGCACCGGCTCGCCGGGGATGAGGTCGGGGCTGCCGGTGGTGGTGACCTCGGCGAGCATGTGCGCGTGGCAGCGCGCGCTCCAGGCGTGGGCGCCGGCGTCGCCGCCGCGGGTGACGGTGAGCAGCCGCGAGGCCTCGTGGCGGGCGAGCAGGATCTCGAGCGCGTCGCCGTCGTCGCCGACCCAGCGCCCGGCCTGCCGGCGGTACTCGCGCGCGGCCAGCTCGCCGACCGCGGCGCGGCGCAGCTCCCACCAGTGATCGACGAACCGCCCGGTCGCCGGCAGATCGGCCTCGAGGCGCTCGACCCCGACGCCGCTGACGTCGCGCGCTTGCAGCCGGGTGACCGCCAGGCGCTCGGCCCCGGTCGCGGCCAGCTTGCGCGCGTGCCCGCTCCACACCGCGTTGGCGGCGGCCAGCACCGCGCTGCCGCCGCGGGTGCCGGCGTCCATGCGGAAGCTGTGGGTCAGCCGCGCCGCCCACGGCGCGTCACCGGCGGCCTCGAGCAGATCGGCGAGCACCTGGCCGGCGTCGACCGACGGCAGCTGGTGCGGATCGCCGAGCAGGACCAGCCGGGTGTCGGGCAGGAGCGCGCGGCCGAGCCGCTCCATCAGGGCGAGGTCGATCATCGACGCCTCGTCGACGATCACGGCGCGCGCCGGCAGCGGGTTGGCGTCGCCGTGGCGGAAGCCACCGCCGGGCTGGAAGCCGAGCAGCCGGTGCAGCGTGGTCGCGCGCGGCGCCGCCGCCGCCAGCGCCGGCTCGGCCCCGCGCAGCGCGGCGGCCAGCGCTTCGCTCATCCGGTTCGCGGCCTTGCCGGTCGGCGCGGCCAGCGCGACGTCGTCGAGGGTGAGCCCGAGCCGCAGGAGGGCGCGCACCATCGCGGCCAGGGTCGCGGTCTTGCCGGTGCCGGGGCCGCCGGTGACCACCGACAGCGCGAACCGACAGGCGGCGGTCGCGGCGGCGGCCTGCTCGTCGCTGAGCGGGCCGCGGACCTCGGCGACCGCGGCGGCGGCGCTGGCCTCGGTGCACACCTCGAGCCCGGCCCGGGCCGACAGCTGGGTCGCCAGCCGATCCTCGAGCCACCACAGCCGGTGCGGATAGACCGCGCCGTCGTCCTCGATCAGCGGGCGCGACTCCTCGCCATGCGGCGGCGCGCCGATCACGCCTTGCAGGCTGCCGACCTGGGTGCGGACCTGGGCCAGCACCCGGCGGGCATCGAGCTCCTTGTCGAGGTTCGACGCGACCAGCACCTGGGTGCACAGCGCGGCGCCCGGGCCTTTCGGATCGAGCGGCAGCCGGGTCGAGCCCTGCCGGGTCGCCAGCAGGAGCGCGAGCACGAACACGCCGAACGCGCGCCGGTCGCTGTCGGTCATCTGCGGGTTCCACGACACCAGCTCCTCGGCCAGGTACAGCCCCTGGTCGCCGAGGTCACACCGCGCGGCGCCGATGCCGAGCTGACGGAAGAACCGGTCGGCGTCGTCGCCGGCGAACTTGCGGCGCACCGCGCCCAGCGGGGACAGCGGGATGGTCACGCGAAGTCTCCTCGCGCGAGGTCGAGCTGGTACCCCGCGAGCTGCTCGGCGGTCGGCGCCAGGTGGATGATCTGCTGGGTGCGCAGGAACCAGTAGAGCAGGCCGCCGAACCGGGCCGCGTGGTCGGACGGGCTCTGCACCCGCAGCATGCGGGTGCACGCGATCGCGTACAGGCGGGCCTGCAGCGCGTAGTGCTCGTCGACGTGGCGCGACGCCGCCTCGCGGCCGAAGTCGATCACGTCGCTCTTGTAGTCGATGACGAACCAGCGCTCGTCGATGCCCGGCCACGCGACCAGCAGGTCGATGAAGCCCTTCACGTAGCCGCGGCCGCGCGGCTTGCCGGGCGCGTCCGGGATCGGGAACACGAATTCGACCTCGGGCGCGAGCCGGGTCGCCTGCCCGAGCGGTGGCAGCCGCAGCGCCCCGGCCTGGATGTCGGTGGTGAGGGTCCGGTGCAGCATCGCCGCGGCGCGGGGCCGGTGGCTCGGGTCGAGCCCGTGGCGACGCTCGGCGGCGGCGAACAGCGCGGTCACCGCCGGCTCGGCCAGCCAGGTGGTGGCGTCGGGCGCGGCCAGCGCGGCCGCGAAGTCGGCGTGCTCGAGCACCTCGTGCAGCAGCACGCCGGTGGCGGCACCGCCCGGCAGATCGCCGGGCGCCGGCGCGATCCGGCTGCGATCGTCGCCGGTCATCTCGGTGGCCTCGATCTCGCCGAGCCCGCGGCGGGCGGCGGCGGCGTGCTTCATCCGCGTGTACGACGTCACCACGAAGCCGACCCGCTCGATCGCGACCCGGGGCAGCTCGGGCGGCGGCGGCGGCAGGCGCACCGCGCGCAGGTCGAGCGGCCGACCGACCGCGGTCGCCACTGGCCACGCGTCGATCGCCACCCCGGCCTGGTCGGCCCCACCGGGCGCACACAGCGCGTCGAGGTTGTCGTGGATCGTCGCGTAGGGCCCGTGCAGGCCGCTGCTCACCGACTTCACCGGCTTGACCTTGGCCTTGCTGGTCTTCGCGCACAGGAGCGGCAGGTAGACCCGGGCCCGGGCGCGGGTGAGCGCGACGTACGCGACCCGCTTGTGCTCGTCGCGCTGCTCGGCGGCGGCGAGCTCGGTGTGCGGATCGTCGCCGTTCTTCACCGCGATCCGGCGGTGGCCGTGCTCGTCGTGGAAGGTCAGCATCGGTTCGTTGCGCTTGGAGAACGCGACCAGCCCGGCGATGAAGACCACCCACGCCTCCAGGCCCTTGGCCCGGTGCGCGGTCATGACCTGCACCGCGGCGCGGTCGGTCTCCTGGCGCTGGGCGTCGGACTCGTCGGGGCGATCGAGGCCGGCCGACCGGATCCAGCCGCGCAGGCGGCTGACCAGCTCGGGCAGCTCGCACCGGCTGCGCTCGACCTCGGCGTGCAGGTGCTCGAACACGTGGGCGATGTTGGTGACGGTGCGCTCGCCGCGCCCGGTCGCCAGCGCGCGCTCGGCGACCCGGCTCTCGGCCAGGATGCAGGCGAACAGCCGCGGGTAGTCCATGCGGGCGGCCAGCCCGCGCCAGTCGTGCAGGCGCGCGGCCAGCACGTGATCGTCGGGGACGTCGAGCGCGCGGCCGAGGTCGTCGGGATCGACGTCGAAGAAGCCGGTCATCCACGCCCGCAGCCGCGCGGTGCGATCGCGCGGGTGGGCGATCGCGTCGAGCAGGTCGGCGACGTCGCGGGCCTCGCCGGTGGCGAACAGGTGCTCGGCCCGGGCCAGCGCGCACGGCACGCCGCGCCGGCGGATCGCCTCGGCGATGTCGAGCGCGTCGTCGTTGGTGCGGGTCAGCACCAGGATGTCGCCGGCGCCGACCACGTGCGGTGGGTCGCTGCCGCGCACGCCGACGATGCGATGGGCCGGATCGCGGACCAGGCGCGCGATCTCGTCGGCGATCGCCTCGGCGACCGTGCTCTTGAAGACGCCCGAGCTCGGGAACTCGGTGAAGCGCAGCACCGCCAGCGGCGCCAGCGGCCGGCCGTCGGCCCAGGCCGCGGTGACCCGCCCGGTCGCGATGACCGGGTGCTGGTAGCCAATCTGGCCGGGGCCGCCCGGGAACAGCGGCCGCGGCCGGGTCAGGATCGTGTTGACCGTGTCGATCACGGCGGTGGTCGAGCGCTGACACACCGCCAGGTCGACCCGCGCGGCGCCGCGCGCGGTCAGCTCGCCGATGGCCTCGAGGTAGGTGTGCACGTCGCCGCCGCGGAACGAGTAGATCGCCTGCTTGGGGTCGCCGACCACGGTGAGCCCGGTGGTGAGCCCGGGCGCGGTCCCGCGCGCCGGCGCCCAGATGGTCCGGAAGATCCGCCACTGCAGCGGGTCGGTGTCCTGGAACTCGTCGATCAGCGCGTAGGGATGGCGCTCGGCGATCCGGCGGGCCAGCGGCGCGCCCGCGGGGCCGGTCACCGCGGCCTCGGTCAGCCGCAAGAGATCCTGGAAGTCGAGCTGGCCGTCGCGGCGCTTGCAGTGATCGGCGCGGCGCACCACCTCGGCGCACACCCGCGGCACCAGCTGCTGGGCCGGGTTGGCGGCCGGCCCGGGCTCGGCGATCTCGGCGCCCGAGCGGTAGACCCGCAGCACCAGCTCGAACAGATCGTCGACGCTGCGATCGGTGTCGAGGTAGGCCTTCAGGAGCACGCGCTCGTCGGGATCGAGCGCGAACCGGTCGCGCAGGGCCGAGGTGAACGCCGCCCGCAGCGCGGCCTCGTCGGGGACCTGGATCTGATCGAAGCGGCGCCGGGCCGCGAACGACTCCTCGGCCAGCACTCGCTGGCAGAAGCCGTGGATCGTGCTGATCGGCGCGCCGTCGAAGCCGTCGAGCGCGGCGCGCAGCCGGGCCCGGGCGTCGTCGTCGATGACCCACACGTGGGCCGGATCGGCATCCGGCGGCGCCGGATCGGGCTGGCCGTGGACCAGCCGGGCCAGCAGCGCCCGCACCCGCGCGCGCAGCTCGGTGGTCGCCTTGTCGGTGAACGTGACCACCACGATCTGATCGATGGTGGCCCCCGCGTTCAGCACCAGATCGACCACGCGGCGCTCGAGGAACCAGGTCTTGCCGGTCCCGGCCGACGCCTCGACCACCATCAGCGGCGCGCGCGCGTCGCCCAGGATGTCGGGCCGATGCCAGCGGACGGTGGTCACGCCGACTCCTTGTGATAGCGCGACCACAGCGGGCCGATCCTGCGCATGCCAAGGCTGGCCGCATCCGGCGCGGCCTCGAGTTCGCGCTGCGGCATTGGCCCGTACCCGAACGAGCCGGGACGGCCGTCGGCGCTCTCCTGGACCCGGGGCGGCTTGCCCTCGAAGCTGTCGACCGACATGTCGAGCGACAGCAGGTAGTCGTGTCCGGCGCCGAGCAGATCGCCGACCAGCAGCGTCAGGTGGGCGCGGGCCGCCTCGGGCTCCCAGCGCTCGTGACGCGCCACCTCGACCAGGTGCTTGCCGCGGCCGCCGAGCAAGAGGTGCTTCATCCCGAACCGGAACCGGCCGGCCGCGGCGAGCACCAGATGGTCGAAGGCGGCGCGCAGCACGTGCCGCGGCGACAGGCTGCCGGGCGCCAGGACCAGCGAGCCAGCGTGCTCGCCCCACGGGCTGGTGGTGCCGACGATCTCGACCAGGCGCGGCCCCCCCGGGGTCGCGACCTCGAGCCGCACCGGCGGCAGCAGCTCGGCCTTCTCGCGCGGGGTCTTGCCGAGGCCGAACACGGTGAAGGTCTGGTCGCGACCGCCGTGACGATCGAGCTCGGCTGCCCACGTGCGCACCAGCGCGTCGAGCCGGGGCCGGGTCGCCTCGGCGAACACGCCGACCGGCACCTTGCCGCCGAGCTGCAGGCGCTCCCAGGTGCGGACCAGCGCGTCGTCGAGCGGCTCGCCGGCCAGGTAGCGCGCGAACGCGGCGCGCACCACCGTGCTGCGCTCGAGCGGGCCCAGCGCCAGCGGCTCCTCGTCGCGGTCGGCCAGGCCCTCGTCGTCGTCGTCCTCCTCGAGGCGTAGCACCGCCTGGGCCCAGCCCTGCGGCGCCGACTCGAGGAACCGGCGCAGCGCGGTGATGCGCAGCACCAGCGGGGCGTCGTCGCTGGTCGGGCGCAGATCGCGGCCGAGCCCGACCCCGAGCGCGCTGGCGTACGAGCGCAGCGCGTCGTCGGACGACAGCGTGCGGCGCAGGTCGCGCGGGCTCGGCACCGCGGCGCCGGTGTCGGCCGCGGCTTCCTCGACCGCGGCCCGGATGCCAGCCGCGTGGCGCTCGCGGGTGGTGGTGGCGGCCGCCGACCGCGGCAGCGCGGCGTCGTAGTCGGGCGCGAACCGGTGGAGCGGATGGCGCTCGGTCATCGTCGCGAGCGCAGCCTCGGGCGACACGCCCAGGTACGGCGCCAGCATCTCGGCCAGCTCGTGCAGCACCGTCGACGGCATCCGCGCCTCGCCGCTCACCGGCTCGCGCGCCACGTACGACAGGTACAGCCGCTCGCGCGCCGCCAGCGCGGTCTCGAGGAAGCCATAGCGGTCGCGATCGCGGGCGCCGACGTCGTGCTTGCGCCGATCGCGCCGCAGGTCGAGCGCGGCCGGCCGGTCGCTGGCCGGGAAGTCGTCCTCGCCCAGCCCGACCGCGAAGATCACGCGGAACGGCAGCGGCCGGTGCGGCGTGAGCCGGGCGACGTGCACGCCGTGCGCGAGCGGCTCGCCGCGATCGCCGCGGACCCGGTCGAGCCGCCGGTGGGCGAGCTCGGCGAGCTCGCGGTAGTCGAGCTCGCGGCCGTCGAGGTCGAGCTCGGCCAGGTCGGCCAGGATCGCGCGGACCCGGCCCAGCTCGGCGACGCCGGTCGCGCCCCGGCCGCCGAGGTACGCCTCGCACAGCGCGTCGAGGATCTGCGCCCACGTCGCCAGCGGCTGGCGCTCGCGGCGCAGCCAGCGGGCGTCGGCGATCAACGAGCGCGCCAGCAGCGCGAAGGTCGCGGCCGAGGCCTGATCGTCGGAGCCGACCTCCTCCGGCAGGTAGGTGCGGTTGGCCAGCCGCGCGATGGTGTCGGCGTCCGACGTGCGCGAGGCCATGAACGCGCCGAGCGCCAGCCGGCGCAGGCCCTGCTCCCAGTGGAAGTGATCGGCGGCGGCGAGATAGGTACCGGCGTGGTCCTCGTGATCGGCGCCGTGCACGATGCCGAGCGCGTCGGCCCAGCGGACCCAGTCGGCCGGGTCGACGTGAGGGTGTCGGGCCTGGACGGCCGGGTGGGTCATGAGGCCGAGCAGCTCGGGCCGACGAAAGCTGCCGAGCGGCAGCGCGAGCAGCAGCTGGGCCGCCTCCACCACGTGGCCGTGGCCGACCGCCGGCACGTCGACGACGTGGTACGGCACCTCGAGGCCGCCGAACACCGCCGGCAGCTGCGCGAGGTACGGCTCGGTCGCGCCCGGCGGCAGCAGCACCGCGATGTCGCTGGCGGCCAGGGTCGGGTCGGCCGCGCATAGCCGGACGATCTCGCTGGCGACGATCTCGAGCTCGCGCGCCGGCGACGGACACGCCAGCACCTCGACCCCGCTGCGGGTCGCGCGGCGGGGGTCGGCGGCGTCGGGCGCGGCCCGGACCAGGGTGTCGAACGCCCACAGGTCGCGCGCGCTGGGCCGGACGCCCTCGGGCAGCGGATCGAGGAAGCGGTCGTCGATGTCGCCCTCGGACAGCTCGGCGAGGGTCGACAGATGATCGCGACCGGGCGAGCCCCAGCGCATGAGCGCCGGAGGATCCTCGGCCGCCTTGGCCTGCGGGCCACCCGCGCGGGGCGGCCGGCGCCGGGTCCGGGCGACGTCGCCCCAGTACTCGGCGCACGGCGACAGGGCCAGCACGATCACGTCGCGCGCGGTCGCGAGGTACGCCAGCGCGTCGAGGTACGCCCGCGGCAAGAAGCCGAAACCGGCCACGATGATCGGCGGACCCGCCGGCGCGGCCAGGCCGGCGTGATGGCGCGCGACCGCCAGCCGCGGCGTCACCACCCAGCGCCGGCCCTCGGGCGTGGTGAGCCCGCGCAGGTGCCCGGTCACCGCCTGCCACAGCCGGGCCTGCCAGGCGGCCAGCGCGGTGTCGCTGGTGCCGAGCTCGGCGGCGCCGCCGCGCTCCCACGCCTCCAGCCAGTCGGGGCGGGTCAGCGCGTACTCCCAGAACCGATCGGCCAGCTGCGCGGCCAGCTGGACCCGGCGCGGCCCGCGGCCGTCGTCGCCATCCTCGTCGAGGAACGCGCGCGGCTCGGCCATCACCGGCTCGGCCAGCAGCGCCGGGTCGGCCAGCACGCTCGCGCACACCGCTTCGAGCCGGCGCTTGTCGAGCGCCTGTAGCGTCGGACGGTCGGCGGTGAGCACCTCGCCCAGCAGCTCCTGCATGCGCACCGCGGTGTAGCCGGCCGCGACCCCGCCCCGGCGCGCGACCTCGTACTGCAACCAGCGCTCGACCACCCGGTTCTCGGTCACCAGGTACGGCGGCGCGAACGGATCGGCGGCGTCGGCGAGGAGCTCCGCCAGCCAGGCGGCCAGCTCCTCGAAGCGGTTGCTCTCGACGACGCGCAAGGACACGACCCGCGGACGTTACTCCATGGCTCCGACGCTACCGGGCGGATCTCGTCGTCGGACAATCGCTGGGGCCGCGTCGAAGCTCTCGGATCTCGTGGCGTTTCGCCCCGACGAGAGTCAGTGCGGCGATCCGCACGGCGCGCACGCTGGTCACCGGGCCCGATCGGTGGGACCGGCCGGCACCGTGCCACGCCCGCCCGAGACCACGCGCGCAGTGGGAAACGCGGCCGCGCGGGCGCGCTGCGATCGACGACAGACGTAGCCGACCCGGATCGCACCCGCCAGGATGATGATGAGCGCGGCCTTGGGGATGGCGAAGCTGGCGAGCGACCTCGGATCGTTCATCGCGGAAAGCGCCTGCAGGCCGATGAACAGCAGCAGCGCGGCCACCGGCGCGGCCAGCGGCGCGGTCCGGGCCCAGAAGAACAGCCCGACGTGCACCGCGGCCAGGCCGCCGTAGGTCACCAGGATCCGGGTCCGCTCGCCGGGCGGCGCCGGATCGTCGAGCAGGAACATGAGCGCCATGCTGACGAAGAGGTAGCAACCCGCGACCCCGAGCATCGCGAGCCGCGCCCGCAGCGTCTCCCGGGAATCGCCGGCGTGTCTCGGCAGCACGTCCTGATCGGCGCGGCACGCCGGGCAGTACCGCTCGATGACTGGCATCGGCGCCTTGCAGTTGCAGCAGCGCATCTGCCCGGGCGCGGGCCTGGATGCAGCGGGACGTCCCATGGCGACCAAGTATCGCGGACGCCCCCACCGCCGCCAGGCAATTGCTGGCAGCGCCACCCTACTGGATGGTCGAGTCGACCACCGCGATCGGGGTGTCGTCGTGGGTCGAGATCTGCGGGTACTGCGTGTACCAGGTCCCGCCCAGGTTGCCCGTGATGACCGAGCGGTCGATGCGGACGTCGCCGGTGTGGTTGTTGGTGACGAAGAAGATCGCGCTGCCGTGCTGGACCGCCTGGTTGTCGGCGATCGCGACCCCGCACAGCGACAGCGTCATCTCGTTGCCGTCGTTGTAGACCGCGCCGCCGCTGCCGCCCCCGGCCGCGCCGCCCTGGGGCGGGTTGCCGCCGGCGCCGATCGCGCGGTTGTGCGAGAAGCGGCTGTTGAAGATCGACCACGACACGCCGATGCTGCTGAGTCCGCCGCCGTTCGAGCAGGTGTTGCCGAAGCCCGCGGCGCCACCGAACGTGGAGTTGACGACGTAGATGGGCTTGTCCTCGGACTGATCGAAGGCGCGCACGCCGGCGCCGCCGACGTCGGGTCCGCTGTCGGCGCACACGTTGCCGAAGAAGCGGGTGTTGACCAGGCGGAGCCGGCCGCCGCGGGCCCAGATCGCGGCACCGCCGTCGTACTCGGTCTCGCTTCTCGAGTTGCCGTCGATGAAGGTGAGGTTCTGGACGGTCAGGCGCGGGTGATCCTGATCGTTGCAGTGGGCCGTGGTCCAGCCCTGCGCTTCGTCGCAGGTGTTCATGTAGAGGATGCGGGTGCGGCCGCCGCCGCTGAGCGTGACCTTGCCGCCGCCGTCGATCACGATCTCGGGGCCGGTGGCGTTGACGATCTTGGCCGGTCGGTCGAGCGTGATCGTCACCGGGTCCGGGCCACACGCGAAGGTGATCACGCCGCCAGCTGCGACCGCGGCGATCACGGCGTCGCTCGTGCAACTGGCCGCGGTGCCGTCACCGACCACGGTGCGCGGGCTCGAGACGTCGGCCAGGCCAGCCTCGGCCGGCACCGGGCAGGTCCCCGTCGGGTTGCCGGCGGCCGGCCCGTCGTCGGGGTCGGTGAGCGGGTTGGGCACGTCGACGCCGTCGTCACCGGCATCGCCGCCGCACGCCGACGTCAGGACGATCACGGCGAGCGAGACGAGCGTGCGGACCATGCGAACCTCCACCGCTCGAGTCTAGTCCAGCGCCGGACGCGTCAGCCACGGGGTGCGTGTGCCGCGATGTGGGCCGGGGCCGCCACCACCGGTCACGGGTCATGACTCCGACGGAGACGGTCGGTTGCCCCGGCGGCGGCAAACAACGCTGCGCTTTTGCGCGCGCCCGACAGCTCGGTGATCGCGTGGCCCGCAGGTCAGGAGCGGCGCCGGTGCTACCGTCCCGGCATGCAAGGTTTCGCGCGCGGCCCGGACGACGTGATGCGCGGCTACCGGTTCCTGGCCGCACATCCGCGGCTGTGGGGCTGGGTGATCGCGCCGGCGGTGGTGACGCTGCTGCTGCTGGTCGCGGCGATCTGGGGCGTGGTCGCGGTCGCCGGCCCGGTGGTCGACTGGGTGACCGGCTGGATGCCCGACACCGTCGAGAGCTGGGCCAGCTGGCTGGTGTGGCTGCTGGTGGTGGTGGCGCTCGGGTTCGGGGCGGTGTTGATCTTCGTGTCGGTGGCCGGCGCGGTCGCGGGGCCGTTCAACGAGCTGCTGTCGGAGGCGGTCGAGCGGCAGCTGACCGGCGTGCGCGGTCCGCGTTTTTCGCCGATCGGCTTCGCGCGCGACGCCGGGGTCGGGGTGTTGCACGGCCTGCGGCGGCTGCTGGTGTTTCTGGCCGGCGCGGTGGTCCTGTTCGCCATCGCGCTCATCCCGGTGATCGGGACCCTGGCCGCGGCGGCCATCGGCTTCTGGCTGGCGGCGCGGGGCGCGTCCTACGACTGTTACGACGCGGTGCTGGCGCGGCGCGGCCTCGGGTACCATGACAAGCTCCGCTACCTCCGCCAGCACCGCGGCCGCACCTTCGGCCTCGGCGCCACCGTCGCCGGCCTGCTGCTGGTGCCGGGCATCAACCTGGTCGCGCTCGGCCTCGGCGCCACCGGCGCGACCCTCGCCGTCCGCGAGCTCGACGGCGACGGCAGCGCGCCACGGACCTGAGCGCGCAGTCGCTGATCGGGCCGAGGGTGACCGGGTCAGCGGCCGTTGGCGCCGGCGTCCACGGCCATCGGCGCGGGCGACCCGGTCGTGGTGGTCCCGGTGCCGGTCCCGGTGGCGGGCGCCGACGGGAGGCCGGCGTCGGAGCCGGCACCCGGCGCGGGGGGACCCGGTGTCGCGAGCATGGCACCGGTCGGCGGCCGCAGAGGCGGACCGGAGGCCGCGGCGACCCCGCGCAGCGCGAGCTGACCCTGCCGCGCCAGATCGACCGAGATCGCGAGGATCCGCGCCGCCTCGCCGGGCGCGTGGAAGCCCATGCTGTTCTCGGCCTCGATGAAGTCGACGTAGAACTGCGCCTGCCGCTGCAGCGCCCGCGCAGGCGCCAGGTCGGCGTCGGTGCGGCCGGCCGCGACCGCGGCCTGGAGGTCGCCGATCAGATCGAGCAGCGCGTCGAGCGCGCGGCCGCGCAGCTCGTGGGTCCGGTCCTGGATCGCGACCACCCGCGCGCGCAGCTCCTCTTCGGGGAACTTGTGGCACGGCTGGCAGGCACGGTTGATGTTCAGCACCGGGCTGCGGACGTGGTGGTCGCTGATCTTGGTCGCGCCGACCCGCTGGTACGGCATGTGGCAGTCCGCGCACGACACGCCCGACCGCGCGTGGATGCCCTGGTTCCACAGCTCGAACTCGGGATGCTGGGCCTTGAGCACGCGCGCGCCGGTCTGCTTGTGCGTGAAGTCGGCGTGATCGACCTCGCGGTAGTAGGCGTAGATCGCGTCGATGGTGAGGCCCTTGGCCCACGGATAGACCAGGCGCTTCTCGGGGCCCTGGAAGTAGTACTCGACGTGGCACTGCCCGCACACGAACGAGCGCAGCTCCTGGTGGGTCGCGTCGCGGTTGACGTCGTAGCCCGTCACGCCCTGCGACGCCTTCAGCGCACGCAGGCCCTCCATGAACGCGGGCCGGGTGACCCGCAGCGCCATGGTGCTGGGATCGTGGCAATCGAGGCACGCCACCGGGTGGGTGACCTGCTTGCGCGCCTCGGCGTAGGGCATCGCGTTGATCTTCTCGAAGCCCGCGGTGAGGTCACCGCCGCCGAGCTGGCGGTAGACCGCGACCATCGACGCGTGGCAGTTGAGGCAGGTGCCCGGCTGCTTCACGACCCGCTGCCGCTCGGTGAAGGTCTGGTCGTCGAGCATGTAGCTGTGGCCGCGCTCCTCTCGGAAGTCGACCGCGAACGCGTAGCCATTCCACATCGCGACCAGGCGCGGGTCCTCTTCGAGCCGTGACTGCGCCACGATCGACCGCGGGTCGGCCGAGGTCGGCGTGCGCGGCGTCGCCTCGCTGCCGCCGTAGCGGGTCCGTACCTGGTCGACGGTGCGTCGGTAGCCGTCGTACTGCAGCGGGAAGTTCTTGCCCCAGATCGCAGGGTCGACCGTGTCCTCGGTCAGCTCGACGACGCGGAAGAACGGGTTGTGGGCCTCGCGCTTGCGCTCGGCGATGTTGAGCAAGAGCGCGGCCGCGGCGGCTGCCGCGAGCGCGCCGGCGACCACGACCAGCAGGAGCGTGCGGGGACGAACACGGGGGGAGGTCTCGGGTGAGTCGGTCACGGTGACTCCTAATCGCGGGTCCGGTGCCCGACGCCGTCGTGGCAACGGATACAGGAGACGGCGCCGTCGTGGCCCATCGCGGCGACCATGTCGGCGTGACAACGCCGGCACTGCGCCTCGGTGACCGAGCGATTGCGCTTGGTGATCTGGATCGGCTCGTGGAACGAGCCAGTCGTGAAGGCATACGAGTGGTAGAAGCCATTGACGGCCTTCACCCAGTACTTCGACGGACCGCTGGGCGGTGCGTGGCAGTCGTTGCAGGTCGCAACGGCGTGGTGGCTCGACTTGCGCCAGGCGTCGAGGTGCTCGCGCATGACATGGCAGTTCGCGCACGAGCGCGGGTCGTTCCCGAGATAGGAAGCGCCCTTCGCGTACGAGAACGTGAACAGGGCAAGGCCGATCGCCGCCCCGATCAGGGCGCTGGCGACGAAGGCGATGATCGTGTTTCGACGGCGCGACATGGCGGGTGCTGGCCGAGCGCTGGCGACCACGAGGCCGGTGGCCGCGCGTCGCGGTCCGGGCTGCGGTCGAACCCAGGCGACGACGCGATCGCACCGGACCACGTTGGACAGGGCCGGTCAACGCGCCATTCGCGCACAGTTTGCGCGGCGGCGGCGCGGTCCTCGAGCTCCGGGTTGACGAGCGGCACGGGTCGCCAGCCACCCGCGCCATCCGAGACCTCGAGCGCGAATGCGTCGAACCAGCCCGCGTCGCCCAGGGTGAGGCCGCCGAGGACGACCGCCTCCGCATCAGCAGCGACCTCGCCGGTGCTCGCCCCGCGTTGCGACGTCGCGGTGGTCACCCGGCCGGTCCATCATGTTGTCGAAGAAGCCTGTCGCGGACGCCGGACGATCGACCCGCAGCCACACACCGACCTGCGTGCCGGGTCGGCGCGGAGCTGCGCGGACAGGCGACCTTCTTCCCGCGCAGCGGTTCGGCGTTCATGCGCTGAGAGAACGAGCCCCAGCTGCCACTGCGTACCCAGCCCGTCCGGCTGGTATGTCGGCTCTGGTAGGTCTCGTCCTGGCCGCCATCGAAACCGGGCCCGAGGTGCTGCCATGCGACCGGCTCGAGACCGACGGTGCTCGCTGGATGGAGCGCGGCGATCAGGGGCGCAGGCTCGCTGACGCTCGCGATCCGGATCGTGGGCCCGAGCGGGCGGACCAGCTCGGTCAGTGCCGTCGCCAGCGCGTGCCCATCAGCCGCGCCGCGGACGTGCCGACCCCAGCGTCGCGTAGCGGTTCCAGTCGAGCTCGGCTGCCTCGTCGCCCGGGTGAATCCAGCGCACCACGCCGTCGAGCCGCGCGGAGGCGTGCAAGTCGACCAGCTCGCGCGCCTCGGGGGCGGGCGTTGGTGGTGCTGGTGCCCGATGTCGGGGAGGTGTGCTCAGGCGACGCTCATGGCGCGGGCCCCGGCACCTCGCGCGGATCGATCGGGCCGTGCCGTCGCCAGCCGACCCGGAGCAGCCAGCTCGCCGCCGGCACCACCGGTAGCGGCTCGGCGCCCAGGGCGGCTCCCAGCGGCACCGCGCCCGGGCGCCAGCCGTCGAAGCGGATGCCGCTCGAGTAGGGATCGACCTGGGCCCGGCGCTGGGCGACGCCGCCGACGTCTTCGCAGTGACGACGCCAGTTGTTGATGACGTAGCAGAGCGCGTGACGCGCCTGCCGCGGCGTGCGGATGACGGTCACGTGGTACCGCGACAGGAACACCTGGCCGCGGTGCGGTCGCGCCAGGCGTCGGTCGCGCGTGATCGCCTGATTGAGCCGGCGGGCGGCCGAGATCTCGAAGCCCTGCATGCCGCGGGCGAGCGCACGCTCGTCGTCGGCCTCGACCAGCAGGTGCACGTGGTTGTGCTGAATGCTGATGTGCACGATGCGGAAGGCGTGGCGCGGCAACGTCGTGACCATCGCGCCGCGGAGCGCCTGGTACGCACTGCGGCGGCGGAGCCGACCGACCTCGTGGCTCACCGGCAGGACGACGTGGACCGGCAGGGCGGACGTGATGGACGCGCGCTTGCGGACGCGCCGGTGCGGGCGTCGGCCCGGTGCCGGCTTGCGGCCCGCGCCGGGACGGCGACCGCCGTGGGTCCGGAACTCGAGCGTGGTCTGCCGCGGCGTCGCCATCTTGATTGCACCGATAATATCATCGGGGCGCTGTGCGTCAAGAGATGTCCGTGCTTGCACACAACAATGTATTTCGCGCTCGACGCTCGACGCTCGACGTCGGAGCTCAGGACGTCGGTTCCGGGCGCCCGGGTGCGCCCGACCGGCGGTGGCCGAGGCCGGAGGCATGGCCCCCGCGGCTGGGCTGTGGACTTGACGCGCCTGTGGAGAGCGCGCCTGACGAGGTGCGAGCAGCGAGCGGGCAGGGAGCGCGGGCGCGACTCCCCACAGGCGCTTGGAAAGCCGCGCCTTCGAGGCGTGGGTGGGCGGCTGGTGGCTCGGGGGGCGCGCCTTTGCACAAAGCCCACAGCCGTGCCGACCCCAGACCCTGATCTAAAAAAACATTCCGGATCCGGAGCGATGCGGGGCGGATCCCAGCGCGGCATCCCAGCCATCGCAGCCGCAGCCGCTGCCGCTGCCGCTGCCGCTGCCGCTGCCGCTGCCGCTGCCGTTGCTGCTGCCGCTGGCTCAGCGTCGGCCGCGGCGGCGCACGCGCGCCACGATCGCGGGCACCAGCCACCACGCGATCGCGCCGATCGCCACGATCCAGCCGAGCGGGCCGCCCCAGCCGCTGTAGAAGCTGGTGCGACGCGGGCCGACCGGCAGGTCGACGAGCAGGGTCGTGGGCTCGCCGCCCTCGACGACGGTGGTGCGCGCCAGGAAGTTGCCGTCGGGGTCGATCACCGATGACGGCCCGGTGTTGACCGCGCGCACCAGCGGCACGCCGATCTCGATCGCGCGGTAGCGCGCCAGCGCCTCGTGCTGGAGCGGCTCGTCGTTGCCGAACCAGCTGTCGTTGGTCAGGTTGACGACCAAGTCGGGCTGGAGCGCGGCCAGCTCGCGGCCGAAGCCGGGCATCACGTCCTCCAGACAGACCAGGGCCGCGATCCGCAGCGGCGCGCCGTCGACCACCGCCTCGAGCAGCACCGCCCGGTCGCCGCCCGCGTAGGCGCCCGCGCCCTCGGGCATGAAGCGACGCGCCGACGGGAACCACTCGAGGACCGGGTTGTACTCGCTGCCGATCATCCGGTGCACCTTGTCGTGGCGTCCGGTGAAGCGACCATCGGCGGCGAGCATCAGCGCGCTGTTCCAGTGCGGCCCGGGCGACCCCGACGTGATCGCGCCGACCACGACCGGGATCGTGAAGCCGCGGCGCAGGCGCGCGCTCCGGTTCTCGTCGAGATCCTGGGCCAGGTCGCGCGGCAGATTGAACGGATACGCGGCCTCGCTCCACACCACCAGATCGGCGCCGCGCTGCTCGAGCTCGGCGGTCGCGCGCTGCAGGCCGCGCAGATGCTCGAGGCGCAGGCGCATCGAGTCGGGCGCGTCGTTGGCGCGGTTGGGCTGGACCACGCCGACCTGGATCGTGCGGGTCCTGCCGCCGGCGCCACGGAGGCTGGCCAGCGCGAGCAGCACGGCGTAGCCGGCGACCGCGGCCGCCGGGATCAGGCGGGACCGGCCACGACGCTCCATGGCGTCGAGCACCGCGCCGGCGATCGCGAACACCAGGGCGGTGATCCCGGCCGGGCCCAGCGCCGCGGTCAGCGCGCGCACCGGGGCCACGTCGTGCAGCGCGATGCCACCGAGCGAGAACGGGAACGGCGTCCAGCCCAGCACCTCGACGACGAACGCGCCGAGCGCGCCGCACAGCGCGAGCGGCCACGGTCCCCGCGGATCGCCGCGGCGCTGGTCGCGCAGCCCGCGCACGAGGCGCGCGCCGAGCAAGAACACGACGCCGTGGACCACGCCCAGCACCAGCAGCCCGAACCAGGCGATCGGCGTCGACAGCCCCGCGAACCGGGTGAACAGATCGACCAGCCACGGGAAGCCGCCGAGCGTGAACACCAGCGCGGTCAGCGCGCCCCACAGCCCGGCCCGGCGTGCGGTCGGCGCCCGGTCGATCGCCCACAGCGTCGGCAGCGGCGCCAGCCATGCCAGTGGCCACACCCCGATCGGCGGCGACGCCAGGACCCACAGCAGGCCGCCGAGGATCGCGGCCGCGGCCCCGGCCAGCAGCCCCGGCCGACCGGGACGCCCCGGGAGATCGAGCCAGCTCGTGGGCGCTGGCGTCATCGCGGCCCTCGCCATCAGCCCCTCGTCGCGTCCGGGTCCGGCACGATCAGATCGAGCGCGCGCGGGACCACGCGGAAGGTCGCTGGCAGGATGCCCGGCGTCTCGCCGTCGACGTCGAGCTCGACGATCTGGTTGGGCGCGGCCGGCTCGGCGCGGACGACGGTCGCGCGGCGATGGCTCACCTTCGGCATCGTCAGGTGCGTGCCCGCGTAGACCCGGCGCCCACGCAGCAGGAAGTCGGTCAGCCCCAGATCACCCATCGCGACCACGTCGAAGAACCCGTCGTCGATCTCGGCATCGGGTGCGATGAACATGCCGCCGCCGAAGTAGCGGCCGTTGGCGATCGCGACCGTGTTGATCGTCAGGTCGATCGCATCGGCCGGCTTCTCGTCGAACGTCAGCCGGACCCGCTGGTTGTCGTACGCGAGCAGGGCCTGGGTGGTCGCGGCCAGGAACGACAGCGTGCCGCCCAGCCGCTTCTTCGAGCGGTTGACGTAGCGATCGGTCACACCCGACATCCCGAACGAGCCGATGTTGATGAACATGCGGACGACGGTGCCGCCGCCGTCGGTCGACCGGCGGGTCAGGTCGATGCGACCGACGTCGATCCGGTGCCGGCGGCCGGTCGCGAGCACGTCGACCGCGCGCGGGAAGTGCTTGGGGATGCGGGTGGTGCGGACGAAGTCGCCACCGGTGCCGAACGGCAGGATCGCGAGCGCGGCGGTCGGCGCGATCGCCACCCCGGCCTCGAAGAAGCCATTCATCACCTCGTTGATCGTGCCGTCGCCGCCGACCGCAGCGACCACCTCGGCGCCCCCGCGCAGGGCCTGGGCCGCGAGGCGGGTGGCGTCGCCGCGACCGCGGGTGTGGACGTCCTCGAACGGCAGCTTGCGCCGGATGACGTCGGCCAGCTCGGGCCAGCGCCGGCCGAGCTCGCCGCCCTGCGAGTTGGGATTCACGATGACGACGGTACGGGGAGACCCCATCGCGGCGCAGTATGGGGCCAAACCGCGGCGGCCCGCTACCGCCCGGCGAGCCAGCGATCGACCGTGGCCTCGTCGAGGTCGTCGCTGACCAGGGGCCCCGCGTGCAGGTCGCAGCCGAGCCGGTCGAGCGCCGCCACCTGGCCCTCGCGCGTGACCCCGCGGGCCACGGTCAGCCAGTCGTGGCGGTGGGCCAGCGCGAGCAGCTGGCGCAGCACGACCGCCGGCGGGCCGCGATCGACGGTCGCGACCGCAGCGGCGGGCAGCTCGACGACGTCGATCGGGGCGCCGGCGAGCAGGCCGGAGTCGGCGCCGCGCAGGTCGAGCTCGGCGATCGCGATCGCCACGCCCAGCTCGGCGATCGCGTCGAGCAGCGACGACTCGTGGCCGGCACCGAACCGCCCGATGCGGAGCACCAGCGACTCGGGGGCCAGGCCGTATCGGGCCAGGGCGTCGGCGAGATCGCTGGCCGACAGCCGCGACAGCTCGTGGGCCTCGACGTCGATCGCGATGGCGGCGTCACGGGTCACCGGCCACGCGCGCCGCCATCCGGCCAGCGTCTCCAGCGCCGCGAGCGGCCCCCCCGCGGCCCGCGGCTCGACCACGATCGAGTGTACCCGACCCGACCGCAGCTCGACGATCGGCCGAAAACGCCCCCGCGCTGGTGTCGCTGCCACCATTGCTCCCACGGTAGCCCGCCGCTGTCGCAGGCATGGAGTATTCCTGGGGTAACGGTGGGGCTACCGCCGACCCAGGCATCATCCGCGTGGATCCCACCGAACTCGAACAGACGATCATCGCCAGCGCGGCGCTGACCGAGCAGCGCCGTCGTGACCCGGTCGACCGTCGAGCCCGCGGGCAGGTGTTCACGCCCGAGCCGCTCGCGCGCCTGGTCGCGGAGGCCGTGCTGGCGCCGCTGATCCAGGCAGACCCGGCCCGACCATTGCGCGTCCTGGATCCCGCCGCCGGCGACGGGCGCTTCCTCGCCGCGGTCGCCGCGGTCGCGGCCGCGCGCGCGCTCGCGGTCGAGTTGCACGGGTTCGAGCGCGATCCAGGCCTGGCCGCCGCCGCGCGCGCGCGGGTCCCGGGCGCGACGCTCCACGTGGTCGAGGCGCTGTTCGAGGCGCCCGACCTCGGCCCGCTCGACGCGGTGATCGGCAACCCGCCCTACGTCCGCTCGATCCGGCTGCGCGAGGCCGACCCCGCGCTGTGGGCGCGGCTGCGCGGCGCGTTCGCGGCGACCGCCCACGGCGAGTGGGATCTTTACGGCGCGTTCGTCGAGCGCGCGCTCGACTGGGTCCGGCCCGGGGGGCGGATCGGGCTGATCATCCCGTCGCGGTGGTTGACGGCGGCGTGGGCGACGCGGCTGCGCGGCAAGCTCGCCGGCGCGCGCGTCGTGCGCGAGGTGGTCGACTTCGGCGCGGCCCAGGTGTTCCCCGACGCGACCACCTACGCGTCCGTGATCGTGATGGAGCGGTCGGACGGCCCTTCATATATAGAGGTGCTGCGGCGCGGCGCCGCCGGCTGGGCGCGGTCCCGCATCGACGGGGTCGGCGCGGCGCCGTGGGTGACCGGCGCGACCGCCGACGGCGCGCTGTGCCTCGGCGAGGTGGCGCACATCGCGAAGGGCACCGGCACCAACGCCGATCCGGTCTTCGTGATCGAGGCCGCGATCGTCGAGGGCGCGCTGGTGCGCGGGATCGCCGCCGGCGAGCCGGTCGTGATCGAGGCGGCCGCGACCCGCGCGTGCCTGCGCGGGCGCGACGTGCAGGACACCCCGCGCGACGACGTGCGCTGTCTGGTGCCGTATCGTGACGCCCGGCTGATCCCGTGGACCGAGCTCGTGCAGGCGTGGCCGCTGGCGGCGGCCCACCTCGAGCGCCACCGGCCGCGGCTCGAGGCGCGCGAGCGCGGGCGCTTCACCGGCGACCGGTTCCACGCCTTCGGGCGTCCGCAGAACCTCGGCTTCCACCTCGATCCGGCCGCGAAGGTCGTGGTGCCCGATGTCGCGCGCACGCCGCGGGCCCGGCTCGACGACACCGGCGCGCTGGTGCTCGACACCGCGTACGCGCTGCGGCCGCGGCTCGGCGCGCCGCCGCCGTGGGACGATCCGCGCGCGCTGCTCGCGCTGCTGCGCTCGCCGGCGGTGCTGGCCTGGCTGGAGCGCGCGGGCGTGCCGCTGCGCGGCGACTACCGGCGGCTGAAGACCGCCTACCTGGCGCCGATGCCGCTGCCGGGTACCATCCCGCCATGTCCGCCATGACCGAGCTGGTCCTCCACGTCGGCAGCAAGCGCTTCTCGTCCTGGTCGCTGCGCCCGTACCTGGCCCTGTCCGCCGCCGGGGCGCCGTTCCGCACCGAGACGATCGCGCTCGATCAGCCCGACACCAAGTGGCAGATCCTCGCGATCAACCCGGCCGGCAAGGTGCCCGCGCTGCGGCACGGCGATCTGCTGGTGCACGACTCGCTGGCGATCTGCGAGTACGTGAACGAGCTGTTCCCCGAGGCCACGCTGTGGCCGGCCGACCGCGAGGACCGCGCGCGCGCTCGTGCGATCACCGCCGAGATGCACAGTGGCTTCACGGCGCTGCGCACCGCGATGCCGATGGATCTGCGCGCGACCAAGCCCGGGGTCGGCCACACCCTGGAGGCGCTCGCCGACGTCGACCGCATCTGCCACATCTGGCGAACCCTGCGCGCGCACGCGCCGGGCGGCCCGTTCCTGTTCGGTCACTTCACGATCGCCGACGCGTTCTTCGCCCCGGTGACGACCCGGTTCACCACCTACCAGGTCGCGCTCGACGACACCTGCCAGGCGTACGTGGCGACGGTCCAGGCCTTGCCTGGCTTCCAGGCCTGGCTGGCCGACGCGCGCGCGCCGACGGCGACGCCCTGATCGCGCCGACGGCCCGGCGTCACGGCCCGTAGCAGTGCAGCGCGCGCGCGATCTCGCCCGGGCACGCCGCGGCGCTGCCTGGTACGGCGACCCGGCGGCCATGCCGCCCCGGCACCTGGAGGTGCCCCCCGAAGAACGGGCGTCATGGCGGCATGCTGGCACGGGCGCCGATACGGGAGTGCGGGTCGCGCGACCGGCCGGCGTGCCACGCCCTCACCCTGGCGGTATGATCGGCCGGTGACGACGCGCACGGGGCGGGCGACGACGACGTCGACGCGATCGGGGACGGCAGCCGACCGGCTCGCCTACCACCGGTTCGCGTCCGACATGCTGCGCGCCCGCGGGGTGCTGCTGGTGGCGTGCGCGCTGTGGCTGGCGGTCGGCGTTGGGCTCGATCTGTTCGTGTTCCCGGTGCTCGGCCGCGGCAGCCACGCGATGCCGTTCGTCTTCCGGCTGGGCGCGACCGGCTATCACGTGCTGGTGATCGCGCTGCTGTTCCGCACGCCGCTGCCGTCGGCGCGGCTGACCGTGCCGGTGGTCGCGTCGATCTTTCCGGTGACCTCGCTGGCGCTGACCTTGATCAGCGCGCGGATCGGGGGCCTCACCTCGCCGTATCAGACCGGCTTCTTCGTGATCCTGATGGCGCAGGCGATGTCGCTGCCGCAGCACTGGCGCCGCGGCGCGCTGCTCGCCACCGTGACCGCCGGCATCTACCCGGCCGGCACCCTGGCGCTGGCGCTGATCGATCCGGTCCTGCGCGCGCAGCTCGACCAGCCCGAGGCGGTCGCCGCGTTCGTCACCGCGGTCGCGGTGATGGTCGCCGGCGCGGTGGTGGTCGCCTGGGGCGGCCACATCGTGTGGTCGCTGCGGCAGAGCGTGTTCGAGAGCAAGAGCATCGGGCGCTACAAGCTGCTGCGCCGGATCGGCAAGGGCGGCATGGGCGAGGTCTGGCGCGCGCTCGACAAGGCGACCCGGCAGGACGTCGCGCTCAAGATCCTGTCGCGCGAGCAGGGGCGCGACCCGGCCGCGATCGCGCGCTTCGAGCGCGAGATCCAGGCGACCGCCGAGCTCGCACACCCCAACGTGGTGCGCATCCACGACTGGGGCGTCACCGACGACGGCGTCTGGTACTACGCGATGGAGCTGCTCGAGGGGCTCGATCTCAACACGCTGGTGAAGCGGCAGGGGCCGCTACCGCCGGCGCTGTGCGTGCACGTCGGCATCCAGGGCTGCCGCGCCATCGCGCTCGCCCACGAGCGCGGCATCATCCACCGCGATCTCAAGCCGGGCAACGTGTTCATGGTGGCGGTGACCGGCGAGGTCGATCTGGTGAAGGTGCTCGACTTCGGGGTCGCCCGGGTCGGCAACGACGAGGCCGACCTCACCCAGGTCGGGGTCGTGCTCGGCACCCCGGGCTTCATCGCGCCCGAGGTCGCCGCCGGCATCGCCGCCGGTCCCGCCTCCGACGTCTACGGCCTGGCCGCGACGCTGTACTTCGCGGTCACCGGCCGCAGCCCGCGCGATGGCGGCGGTCGACCGGCCTCGGCCCTGATCACCGGCGTGCCGGCCGCGCTCGACGATGCGCTGGTCGCCGCGCTCGACGCCGATCCGGCCCGGCGCCCGGCCGGGGCCGCCGCGCTGGGGGCCGCGCTGGAAGCGACCGGCCTGGCCGCGGCCTGGACCGGCGGCTACCGGCTCGACGCCGCGTGGATCCCGGGGCCGGCCGAGACGGGGCTCGAGCGCACGCTCGACGCGGTGCCGGAGCCGGCAACCCGCGCCGAGGGCCGGGCGCCGCGCGGCCGCAGTGCCACCCGCTGACCGCGCCGCGATCGGGCGCGGTCGGGCCGCCGATCACAGGTGCAGACGCGCCGACGCGGTGATCCCGAGGCCACCGGCATCCTCGATGATGTCGCCCCAGTTCAGCGAGCCGCCGAGGTCCATCGTGTTCGAGGGCGAGAAGAACGCACCCAGCGAGAGCGGGGTGCGGTCGGCGAAGATGAAGCCGGTGTCGGCGTCCTGGATCTCGATGGTCGCGATGTCCGTCTCGATGAACGCCCACAGGTTGCTCGAGGCCTGGAAGCCGAAGCCGACTGGCACGTGGAGGTACATCGGCTGGAACTCGACCACCGGCAGCGGCGGCACATTGACCTCCTGCTTGTCGAGCCAGATGACGAGCTGATTGCCGCTCGAGTAGATCGCCATCTTGTCGTCGAGCTTGAGCTGGAAGCGCGCGCCCAGGCCGAGCGGCGTGAGGCCCTCGCTGAGAAAGCTGTAGCCAACCGAGGCCTGGGGCGCGAGTTGCAGGTTGCCGGAGTTGATCACGCCAAAGGCGATCTCGACCCCGAGATTGCCCTTGGCCTCGAAGTCCTTCAGGCTGAAGCCGTAGCTGGCGCCGACCTCGAGCGCGTCGCTCACGCCGTAGCGGGTCAGGACGCCGAGCCCGATCCTGGTCGGTTCGAACGCGAAGCCGAGATCGCCACCGACGGTGAGCTGGCTGGCCGGGTTGGTCCGCGGGCGGTCGATGATCTCCTGCGCGTGCGTGACCTCGGCCGACGCCACCATCGGTGCCGCCACCACCGCGACAGGAATCAATCCACAGAGGAGCAGGCTCTTGTTCTTCATCTCGATGTCTCCAGGTGTTCGCCGCGGAGGGCGGTGGTACGCGACCCCACGTGAGCTCCCCGAGCCCACGAGTCCCGCTTGTCACGAACAGGATCCTGGGCTGGTAGCCGGTCCGCAACTTTTCGGACACACAACCTGGCCGGCGGGCGGCGTCGCGCACGCGAGCGCGCACGTCGCTACGCACCCGCGCACGGATTGCGCATTCTGGAGGTGACCGCGACAGCCTGTGACTGCCTGCGACAGCTAGAACAAGAAGTCCGTCGACAGGAACGACGACAGCCGGCGGGTGACGATCTCGCCGACCAGCGCCTCGTTGCTGTCGGTCGCGGTCGAGGCGACCACGGTGCGGATCGAAAAGGCGCGCAGCGCGTCGCTCACCGACAGCGTGCCCTCGGCCGAGTCCTTGCGGCCGGTGAACGGGAACGTGTCGGGGCCGCGCCGGCACTGGGTGTTGAGGTTGATGCGACAGACCGAGTTCACCAGCGAGTCGATCAGCGTGGCCAGCTCGCGCGGGTCGCGGCCGAACAGCGAGATCTGCTGGCCGTAGGCCGAGGTCCGCATGAACTGATCGATCTCGTCGATGGAGCGGAACGTCGCCACCGGGACGATCGGGCCGAACTGCTCCTCCTGATAGAGCCGCGCGCCCGGAGCGACCGGGTACACCACCGCCGGCCGGAAGAAGGTCGCGTCGGTCTCGCCGCCGGTGATCACGCGGGCGCCGTGGGCGACCGCGTCGTCGAGCAGCTTGCGCAGGTGCGCTGGCTTGCCGGGCTCGGGCAAGGGCGTGAGCTTGACCCCGGCGTCCCACGGCATGCCGGCCGGCAGCTTGACGACCGCCGCGGCCAGGCGGGCCACCACGTCGTCGGCGATGTCGGCGTGCACGAAGACCAGCTTGATGGCGGTGCAGCGCTGCCCGTTGAACGACAGCGCGCCCGACACGCACTCGGCCACCGCGAGGTCGAGGTCGGCCGACGGCAGGATCACCGCCGGGTTCTTGGCCTCGAGCCCGGTGATGCTGCGCAGGCGGTTGGGCCGGGGGTGCTGGCGCTTGAGGATGTTGCACACCCGCGAGCTGCCGATGAACGCCAGGCAGTCGACGTCGCCGCTCTCCATGATCGGCCCGATCACGCTGGCGCCGTCGCCCTGGATGACGTTGACCGCGCCGGCCGGGAACGCGTCGCGGAACGCCGGCAAGAGCGGCAGGTGCACCAGCTGGCCGAAGCGCGGCAGCTTCGAGACGATCGTGTTGCCCATCAGCAGCGCGGGGATGAGCGTCGTGAAGGTCTCGTTGAGCGGGTAGTTGAACGGTCCCATGCACAGGACCACGCCGAGCGGCGAGCGCCGGATCTGGCCGACGAAGCCGCCGGTCACCGTGAAGCGCGCGGCGGTGCGGTCGAGCTCCTTGAGCGCCTCGACCGTGTCCTGGATGTACGAGATCGTGCGATCGACCTCGGCCTCGGCGTCGCCGCGGGTCTTGGCGATCTCCCACATCAGCAGGCGGACCAGGTCCTCGCGGACCGTCCGCATTCCGGACACGAAGGTGGTCATCCGCTCGATGCGCTCGCCGACCCGCATGGTCGGCCACCGGCCGCGCCCGTGGTCCCAGGCCGCGCGCGCGGCGGCCAGCGCGTCGAGGGCGGCGGCCCGATCGAGCTGCGCGACCCGGCCCAGCACCACCGGCGTGGCGGTGGCGGCACCGCCGACGCGGGTACAGATCGGCGACACCACCTCGTTCGACGGACCGGCCCAGGTCCGGATCTCGCCGGCCACCAGGTACTGGCGATCCCATCGAGCCCCGTCGATGCGCGCGCCCGCGGGGATCTCGTCGTCGGTCGGGTAGACGATGGTCATCGCCGCCATGGTCGCACGCCCGGCCGCGGCCGGCGGGCGTCGGTCAGGGCTCGTCGGCGATGGTCGCCGGCGGCTCGACGTGGGTCTCGGTCAGGTTCGCCAGCGCGGTCGGCAGGTCGGCGACGTCGACGCCGGCCGGCGCGTTGCGCCGGAGCATGAACGCGCAGGTGCCGCACGAGGTGACCACGGTGCCACCGCCGCCGGCCGCGACCTCGGCCAGCCGTCGGCGCGCCATCGCGTCGGCGGTTGCCGGCATGGTCTTGGGCAGGAGCCCGCCGCCGCCGCAGCACTCGGTGTCCTGGTGCGACCAGCCAAACTCGCGCACGTTGCTGACCTTGCCGAGCACCCGGCGCGGCGGCTCGAGCACGCCGGCGTAGCGCGCGAGGTAGCAGGGGTCGTGGTAGTAGACCGACTTGCGCGTGGTCGGCACCGGCAGCCGGTCGGCGTGCTGGGCCAGGAACTCGGCGAGCGACAGCACCTCGGTGCCGACCGAGACGCCCTCGCCCTCGTACTGCGC
This sequence comes from Kofleriaceae bacterium, assembly GCA_046597055.1. Classification (GTDB taxonomy): domain Bacteria; phylum Myxococcota_A; class Polyangia; order Haliangiales; family Haliangiaceae; genus UBA2376. The sequence goes on from JBKJLC010000094.1 coordinate 50,886, forward strand.
GCGCAGCGCGTAGAGGCAGGCCGAGCAGTTGACGACGACGGTGCGGAAGCGGCGCATCGCGCCGGCCACCTTGCCGGCGTGCCAGCGGAACAGATCAGTCAGGCCCGCGGCGAGCAGCGGGTAGCCGCAGCAGGCCAGGCCGGCGTCGACCATCCGCACCTGCTCGGCGCCGATGCGCGCGAAGATCGCAAAGGCGGCGGCGACGTCCGCGGCGCCCTTGTCGATCATGTCGCAGCCGGGCCAGAACCCGACCTGGCCGGTGGACGCGAAGCGGTCGTCGCCAAAGCGCTCCTTGGCGACCCGCGCCAGTCGCTCGTCGCGGGCGCGGAACCGCTCGCCGTAGCCGGCGAGCGCGGGGTGGCCGGCGCCGCGTTTCTGGGCCTCGGCGCGACCGGCCAGCAGCACGAGGCCGGGCTCGTTGGCGTGGTCGCAGTAGACCGTGCAGTGGCGGCAACCGGTGCACGCCCACAGCGGATCGGCCGACTCGGCGCGCCACGGCTCGAGGCCGGTGCGCAGCTTGTTGAGCCGGTCCATCTTCGCCTGCGGGATCAGCGTCTCGCGGCCCGAGGTCGTGGAGACCGGGCACGCGTGACGGCACATCTTCGGGCAGAAGGTGCAGTAGTCGAGCTGCTTGGCGACGTCGGCGGAGGTGAAGCGCTCGGACAAGGCGCGGCCACTATAGCGGGTGCTGAGGCGATGCGGGCGCGAACGGGCGCGGTGGTCGGAGGCGTTTCCACAAGAAGGCGACGTAGGCGGCTCGCAATCGGGCCGGATCGCGGGGCGCCGAGCCGGGCAGGGCGCTCAGCAGCTCGTCCGGCACCAGCGCCACCGCCGCCGCGAGGACCTCGCGGGTGAGCCGGGCCGCGAGCTGCTCGTCGAGCGCGTCGACCCGGGTCGCCCGCGTCGCCAGCGCGTGCGGCGGTCCGGCCCGGGCCACCCGCCGAGGCGAGGCTTCCGATACCGCGCCCCACGCGTACTGGAAGGTCAGCGCGGCGCCGTGATCGACCAGCCAGTCGGCGCCGCGCCAGCGCAAGATGTTGGGGTTGGCGACCGTGCGGTCGGCGTTGCCGACCAGGCCGTCGAGCCAGACGATGCGTGAGGCGACGTCGGGATCGACCGACGCGGCGTCCTCGGGGGTCAGCTCGTGGGCGCCGTCGAGCCAGGCCAGGCCGAGGTTGAGCCCGACGCTGGCGTCGACCAGCTGCCCGAGCTCGTCGCCGCGGACGGTACCGGCGAAGTCGGCGTCGATCGTGATCAGCGCGCGCGCCGGCACCTGCAGGCCGAGCACGCCGGCCAGCTCGGCGACCACGATCTCGGCGATCAGCGGCCCGACGCCCTGGGCCGCGCCGCGCAGCTTCACGATCCAGCGGCCATGGTCGGTGTCGACCACGATCGGCGACGAGCTCCCGCGCCGGATGGCCGCGACCATGCGGATCGCGCGGCGCACCTCCAGCGCGGCCATGGTCAGGCCGGTCGCCACGGCCGCGCCCGCGCCGGCCCGTACATCATCGGCTGCAGCTTGTCGGTGAAGAAGCTGTACGGGTGACCGAGGTCGATCCGCGACACCTCGTCGAGCCGGCTGCGCTGCTCGCCCGACAGCACGAGGTCGAGCGCGCCGAGGTTGGTGGCGAGCTGCTCGGCCGAGCGGGCGCCGATGATCGTCGAGGTGACCCCAGGTCGCCCGACCACCCAGGCCAGCGCGACCTGGGCCGCGGGCCGCTCGACCTCGGCGGCGATCGTGCGCACGACGTCGAGGATCTGGTAGTTGCGGCCGGTCATGCGGTCGAGCGCCGGGATGCCGCTGCCGCGGTGCTTGGCGAGCCGGCCCTCGCCGCCGCCGTCCTGCGGGTACTTGCCGGCGAGGAAGCCGCCGGCCAGCGGGCTCCACGGCGTGATCGCCATGCCGAGCTCCTGCGCGGCGGTGACCAGCTCGCGCTCGATGCCGCGCTCGACCAGCGAGTACTCGAGCTGCACCGCGATCACCGGCTCGAGCCCGCGCAGCTCGGCCAGGGTCTGGGCCCGCGCCGCGTACCACGCTGGCACGTCGGAGAACCCGACGTGGCGGACCAGCCCACCGCGGACCAGATCGTCGAGCGTGCGCATGACCTCGTCGACCGGCGTCGCCATGTCCCACGCGTGCAGCCAGTACAGATCGATGTAGTCGGTGCCGAGCCGGCGCAGCGACGCCTCGACCGCGCGCCGCACGTGCTTGCGGCCGTTGCCACCGGCGTTGGGGTTGCCCTTCTCGGTGTTCATCGTGAACTTGGTCGCGAGCACGATCCGGTCGCGCAGCGAGCGCTCGGCGATCAGCTTGCCGACCAGCTCCTCGCTCTGGCCGCCGGTGTAGATGTCGGCGGTGTCGACGAAGTTGCCGCCGCCGTCGACGTAGCGCTCGAACATGGCGCGCGCCGCGGCCTCGTCGGCGCCCCAGCCCCACGCCATCCCGAACGTCATCGTACCCAGGCACATCGGGCTCACCCGGAGGCCGCTGCGGCCGAGCGTCACGTAGTCGGCGAGCTTCATGGCCGGAGCCTACCCGGATCGCCGCACGCGCGTTGCGGTCGGGCGCCCGCCTCGGGCTGACCCGGCTTTTGTGCTGGTCGGGGCCCTGGCCTTGGCCCTAAGGTCGACGGCCGATGCGCGCCTCGCTTGCGGTGATCCTGGGCGGCCTGGTCTGCGGGCTCGGTTGCGGCGCGGCGGATCCGCCCCTGCCCGACGGTGGCGCGGTCGACGATGCCCTGACCGTGGACGCCCGGCTCGACGCCAGCGCCGATGCCGCGGTCGGATTCGGCGCGCTGTCGGGCGACTGCGGCGGCATCACGCTCGCAGACCTCACCAGCACGACCTCGCGGCTGGTCCAGGTCTCGTTCGACTTCCCGCGCGAGTACACGGCCGCTGACCAGCCCCTGCTGACCAGCGGCGGCATGCGCCTGGCCACGACGCCCAACGCCGGTGGCAGCTCGGAGCTGTCGGAGCTGTTCGCCTTCGAGCACCTGGCGCGCTGCGAGGGCGCGACCCTGCTCAAGACCGAGACCGAGATCGTCTACGACACGACGAGCAAGAAGACCGACATCCTGGTGCGCCTCGAGGGCCACAACATCGGCGTCAGCGTCGTGCGCATGTTTCAGTTCCCCCTCCCCACGCCCCTCTCGATGGAGGAGGCGACCCGGCGCCTGACCGGCAAGCTCCAGGACATCCCGCTGTCGACCGCGAGCGTGTCCGAGGGCGACCGCTGGACCAAGCAGTTCCTGCCGGTGCTGGCGTTCGATGCCGCCGCCGCGGCCACCGTGATCCGGGCCTACGACCTGCTCGGGGCCGACGTGAAGCGCGACACCGTCGTCGTGGTGATCACGACCGACGGCGCCGACGCCTTCATCTATAACGAGTAGCCCGGGCGACCGGCGCGCGGACGTGCCGGCTCAGCGCGAGAACAGCACGGCTGCCGGGTGGCAGCGTGGCGTCATCCCGCCCTGGATCGCGACCACGCGGTCGGTGGCCGCGTCGTAGTGAATGTTGGAGTTCGCGAACGGCTGCGGCTCGTGGACCAGGTAGCGCGAGGCGGCGCCGCGCGCCGGGGCGCCATCGCCGGCGACCATCGTCGCGACGGACCACGCCGGTGTCTCCGCGTACGGCAGCGACCAGAGTGGCGCGTCGGGTTTGTCGAGCCCCAACATCTCGACCGTGCGCTGGCGCGGATAGAACTGGAGGTAGCTGCGCAGGCCGGTGGCGAAGCTGGCCGGGACCGTCGGCGTCGCGCGGGCGAACCACACGGCGCCGAGCGGGGTCTCCTCGCCGAGGCGCAGGTCGAGGCTCGACAGCTCGAACCAGTCACCGGCGACGCCGGTGCGCCGATGCGCCGCGGCCTCGGCGCGGCGGAGGCGCAGCCGGTAGGTGCCGCCCCGCCAGTCGTAGCTCTGGCGCAGGCTGACCTGCACGCCGCCGACGCCGTCCCAGGGCCCGTCGGCGTCGCCGTGCGGGGCGGTCCGGATCTCGCTGGTGTCGCCGGTCGTGTAGCGCACGAACCACACGCCGCGGCCAAACGTGCCATCCGCGTCGTAGACGTCGGTCTGGAGGGCAAAGGCGAACGGTTGTCCGTCGATGACACCGCGCAGGGGGACGATGTTCATGGCGATCGCGTGGGCCGGTGCCTCCTCGATCGTCACCGTCGCCTCGAGGGTCGTCGCCGGCGCGGCCAGCTGCCAGTAGACGAGCGTGCTGGTGCCGCCGGTCGGCGCGCCGGTGGTCGCGGGCGCCCGGCAGCACCGACCGTGCGCGCACACCGCGCCGGCGCCACAGCCGAGCGCGGTGCAGGCATCCTGGTCGCTGACCGCGCCCACCCGCGGCGGCGCGAGCGAACCGGCACCCGCGCGCGGGCCGAGCCGACGAACCCCGGCGATCGTCAGCCCGACGCTGGCGGCGAGGCCGACCGCGAGGATGGCGAGTCGGCGGCCGCGCGCTGGCCGGCGCGAGCGCGCCGCGACCGCGCCGGTGTCGGTGATCGGCGCGACCTCGGCCATGACGCTCCGGGCCGGCGGCAAGGTCGCCGGCGGGTCGGGCGCGACGCTGATGCCAAAGGCGGGCGACCCGGCCGGTCGCATCCGCTCGGTCGGCGCGTCGGGCAGCGCGCGCTCCGGCAGCGGGTCGAGGGTGGCGCCATCCATCACCAGCGCGAGCGGGTCGGGCACGACCAGGCCGGCGAGCGGCGCCCACCTTGCCTCGGCGCCCTCGGTCTCGCCGGCATCCGCGCTCTCCGCCATCGCGCGATCGAGCGCCTCGCGCATGGCCGCGGCGCTCGGCCAGCGGTCGACCGCCGCCAGCGCCAGCGCGCGATCGACGACGGCGGCGAGCGCGGCCGGTGCCTCGACCAGGTCGCGCAACCGTGGCGCCGGGCGGGTCGCGGTGTAGACCGCGATCTCCTGCGCGTTCTCGCCGTCGTGCACCGGGCGTCCGGTCAGGAAGGTGAACAGCAGCGCGCCCACTGCCCACAGGTCGGAGCGGGCGTCGAGGTCGGCGGTGCGTCCCATCGCCTGCTCGGGGCTCATGAACCCCGGGGTGCCGAGCACGGCGCCGGTGCGGGTCAGGCCGTCGTCCATGCCGGCGGACTCGCGCAGCCGCGCGATGCCAAAATCGAGCAGCTTCACCTCGGCGCTGCGGGTGACGAACACGTTGGTCGGCTTGATGTCGCGATGGATGACACCCTCGCGGTGCGCGGCCTCGAGCGCGTCGAGCACGCCGCGCGCGATGATCACCGCGTCGCGCAGGCCGAGCCGGCCGCCCCGCTGCGCGGCGAGCTCGCGGCAGGTCAGGCCGTCGAGCAGCTCCATCACCAGGAACACCGAGCCGTCCTCGGCGCGATCGTCGTCGACGATGCGGACCACGCCGGGGTGGCCGACCCGGTTGGCGACCAGCCCCTCGCGCACGAAGCGGCGGCGCACGTCCTCGCTGGTCGCGTAGGCGCGATGCAGCATCTTCACGGCGACCCGCCCGCCGTTGCGATGCACCGCGGCGTACACCGCGCCCATGCCGCCGATGCCGAGGATCGCGAGCAGCCGGTACTTCCGTGCGAGCACGCTGCCGACCCGGGCCTGCGCCTCGGCGGTGAGCTCGGCTTCGCCGATCATGACGGCAGCAAGCGCAGCTCGCGCAGGCGCAGCTTCAGCCCGCGCGCCGAGATCCGCAGGGCCGCGGCCGCGCGGACCAGATCATCACCGTGGGTGCCGAGCGCCGCGCGGATCTCGTCGATCCCGACGTCGGTCGGACGGCGGATGCCGAGCTCGCGCATCCACTTGTCGAGGGTCGTGCGCGAGACGCCGAGGTCCTCGGCGACCCGCCGGGCGATGCCATCGCGCTCGTCGAGGCAGCGCGCCAGCTCCTCGGCGCTCGGCCGGGCCCGGGTCCGCGGCGGCGCCGGCACCGCGGCCACCTCGCCGGTCACCTCGGCCGGGCCCGGCGTGGGTGGGGCCGTCGCGCGCGCCGGGTTCGGTGGGGCCGGCCAGCGGCCGTTGGTGCGGAACCCGAGCTCGGCGACCACCGCGTGCTTCTCGAGCTCGCGCACGTTGCGCGGCCAGGCTCGCGCCAGCAGGTCGAGGAGGTACGTCATCGGCAGCCGCGGCGGCGCCGCCGCGGCCTCGCGGAACAGCGCGGCCGCCGAGCCGCTGGCGCGCGCGGCCCGTTCGAGGAAGTGCACGAACAGGAGCGGCACGTCGAGCGCGCGCTCGCGCAGCGGGGCGACGTCGATCGCCGGCGCCTCGATGCGGGCCAGCAGGTCGGGTCGGAAGCGGCCGGCACCGGCGGCCACGTCGAGCGCGCGGTGGGTGGCCGCGATCACCCGCGCGCTGATGGCGTGCTCGTGAGCGTCGCCGACCGGCCGCACCGTGCGCTCCTGCAGCACGCGCAGGAGCTTGGCCTGCGCCATCGGCGACAGCTCCCCGATCTCGTCGAGGAACAGGGTGCCGCCTCGGGCGGCCCGGAACAGGCCCTCGTGGGCGTGCAGCGCCCCGCTGAACGCGCCGCGGGCGTGCCCAAACAGCTCGCTGTCGATCAGGTCCTCCGCGATCGCGGCGCAGTTGACCGCGACGAACGGCTCGCTCGCCCGCGGCCCCGCGGTGTGGAGCGCGCGGGCGACCAGCTCCTTGCCGGTGCCGGTCTCGCCGCGGACCAGCACGGTCGCGCTCTCGCCGGCGAGCGCGCGGATCTGCCGGCGCAGCGCGCGGCACGCCGGGCTGGTGCCGATGATCCCGAGGTCGTCGGCGGTCACCGGGTCGGAGCCACCGTCGTCCGGCAAGAGCCCGACCCACAGCAGGATGCGGTCGCCGATCGCGACCAGCGCGTCGGCGGGCAGGGCCGCGCCGTCGCCCGCGAGCGGCGTACCGGCCATCGTCCACAGCGACAGCGGCCGGCGCGCGTCCGGTGCGGCGAGGACCGCGAACCCGGCCGACGGCCCCAGATAGCGGATCGACAGCTGGTGCCGGCTGATGCACGGGTCGGCGAGCGGCCGACCGTGTCCGCTGGCCGCCACGAACACCGGCTGATCGCGCCCGATGATCGTCTCGGCGCGCGCGGCGGTGTGGGCCGGTCCCAGCACGTGGACCTCGCCCACCCGGCGCAGGTCGGGGTGGAACAGGACGACCGTGACGGCGTTCATCGTCAGGGCATCGCGATCGATGACGCCGGATCCCAGCGATCGCGGATCCAGCGTGTGCTCCATCGGCGGTTCCTTACCATCGACGCGGGCGTTTTCCCCAGCCGGAATCGCGACAACTGAACCGTCCACCGGTCCGGCGCCGGCCGGCCTCGGTCGCCGCGCAAGCCAGGCCTCGTTCGCGCGCCGGCGTGCCAGCGGCTGCCAGGATTCGCCGGCTCGCTCGCCGCGACGACTCCGCACGAACCCGGGTTGCCGACGCCGCACGAGCGGGAGCCGGGTCGACCGGGGCTGACCAGCGCGTCATCTTCCACGACGTGCGTCGGTGTGACAGTGGCAAGCGCGTCGAGCCGATGCTTATGTCAACTGTCCGCGAAGGTCGCGAACCCGCAGTGGTTTAAGGCCGACCGCGCATCGAACTGGTTCGGCCAATCGCGGCGGTCAGGGTCGCTGGATCGCGGTCTTCGCGCGTTGAGGTCGCCGATGATCGTGAACGGACTGCCGCCCGGCGCCGACGATTCCTCCGCGAGCTCGTACTTGCGCGCCTTCTTGATCACGTCGTCGCGGCCCTTCCCACTCCAGGTACTGCTGCTGGAACTGCTTGAGCCAGCTGGTGAGGCGGGTCGACGCGTTGGCCAGCATGATGCTCGCGCGGTCGTCGAAGTCGATGCCCGATGCGAACGACGCCCACAGCTGGCGGTCCTGGTCGGCCGGGGAACGGCGCGACGGCCGTCACCGCGGTGGCGACCGTGTTCTGCTACTACCAGGGCTTCATCGCCTCGAAGACGAGCACCGAGAGCGCGAACACGACGATGACCGGCCGCCAGAAGGCCAAGAAGCGCGGCGCCAACGTGGCCGTGTACCCGACCGTCGATCTGCCCCAGATCGGCGCCGGCATGCGCATCGTGTTCTGAACCACCTCAGCGCGGTAACGTGCCACGGGCCTCGAGTGCAGCGCTCAGCTGGAGCCACTGGGGGTAGCCGGCGAGCCACTTCGGGCGGGCGCGCGCCGCCTCGAAGGACCAGGCGGCGCGCTCATCCCAGCAGGCGATCACGACAGGGCGGTCGCCGAGTCGGACCTCGAGGGCGGGCAGCGTGCACGAGACGCTCTTGCTGCGGACAACGAGCCGACGCGCCCCGGCCCGCACCGCCGGCCAGGGCACGCGGACGTGCTCGGCACCTCGGTAGTCGGCGAGCGCGACCCCGTCTGTGCTCACGCGGAGCTCGAGTGACGGCGAGCGCGGGGTCAGGCCGAGCATGACCGTCCAGGTGAGCCCGGCGACGGCGATCGCGAGCATCCCCGCGACCATCCAGGCCTGGCGGTGCGGCTCGCGCAGCAGCCGGTCGCCGGCGCCGGTCGCGCCGAGCAGGATCGCGGCGGTCACACGACGAACAGCCGGGCGCTGACGAGGCCGCCCGGGGGGTCCACAACTGGCTTGGCGTAGCGCCGACAGGCGATCCAGGTCTCCGTCGAGGCGTCGCCGACCTCGAGCGGGCCCAGGATCATCCGGTCGCGCAGGCCGTGGCCATGCAGGCCGAGCCCGCAGCCCACTGGCTGGCTGGCCGCGTCGCACCGCGGACACCGCCGCCTAACAATTCGTTCAAGCCGGCCCTACTTTGCTACACCGGCAACATGGCAGGTTTAGCTTGCCATGTTGCCGGCTCCGCTACGCAGGTCGGCTTAACTCAGGCGTTAGGCCGCATATGAAGATGACACCAGTGCCTAGAGTAATTGTCAGGATCATCGGCCTTCTCTTCGCGTTAGAAGGGTTCATCGGTCTGATCGCTCCGGAAGTATTCCGCGCACTAGTCGTCTGGCTTCAATCGCCGCCCAGCTGGCCTGGCTCAGTGGCCCTACGAGCTCTCATCGGTATCCTGCTTTTAGGCCTGGCGTCTCCCGCCAAATCAGTTGCTGCAGTGAGGGCCATCGGGCTGCTCACACTCTTGGGTGCAGTGGTTGGCTTAGTCTTCACCAACTTGGGTGAGGCACCACATGGCTCGATCTGGCGGCTACCTTCCTTGGCTTTGCTTGCGGCGGGGCTTGTCGTTGTATGGGGCGCTGGCAAAGCTCGGGCCGCGGCCTAACAATTCATTCAAGCCGATGCCGCTTCGCGGCACGGCTCAATTCAGGCGTTATGCGCGGTCAAGGGCGAAATGTCGGCGAGGCAGAGTTCGTGCTTCGTACTTTGGGGGAGGGCGAAACTCAGCGGTCGATCAGGATTCGCCGGATGAACCCAACCGCGGCCGTGTCGCGAACGGAGGCCGCTTCCGTCCGGCTGCCGGACGATACTGTTCGTGATGGGAGCGACGATCTGGCGTCGGTAAGTGTTGGCATGAAATCACCTGGTGCGCCTCACGGACGCCTGTGGGGGAGACTGCCCCGTGAACCGATAGCGTTGTCGTCGCGCGGTTTCGTAACCAACGCGACGAACGCCGATTCCCGTTGATGATTCGGTGCGCGCGTTCACACTTCGGAGACGGTGCCACAGAGCGAGCATGTACTTGGTAGCCGCAGGTCGGCCGTGCGCGAGCCAGCGTCGCGGAGACGGTGGGCGGTGCTTCTCGGTCTCGCCGCCGTTTACATCGTGGCCGGGAAGCTCGGGGTTCATTTAACTCTCGTGCACCCGAGCGCGACGGCAGTGTCGCCGCCTACGGGCATCGCGTTGGCGGCGTTCCTCATGCTCGGCCGGCGCGTCTGGCCGGCGGTGCTGGTCGGCGGGTTCGTGGTGAATTTCACGACCGCGGGCAACGCGTTCCCGTCTCTCGGCATCGCCGCGGGCAACACGCTCGAGGGGTTGATCGGGTCGTACCTCCTCGACCGATACGCCGCAGGACCTCGATCGCTCGAGCATCCGCGTGTTAGGGAGCGGGCCCGACGACGGGAACAAGGACAGGACGGAGCACGCTGCGTGATGGCGGTGGCCTGAGACGCCATCACGCGGGAAAGTTGGCCCTGGTTCGGATGGTCGAGGACGATGGCGCCGCGTTCGCAAGGGCTGGGCAGGTCGCCCGCCGAAATAGGTGACGCCGAAGGTGCTGGAACACCGACGGCGTCGTGTCCCCGATTGCCCCGTGCGTGACGGCAACCAAGAACCCCTATCTCATCGTCCACCGCAGCGATTGACTCTCAATACTCTTCTTGGGCGCCGGATGGCGGTGACCATCGCTCCCGCCCGGACAGCTTGCGCTGGCGCGGACGATGTTTACCAAGCGACATGGCTATTTGTAATGATTACAAGTGGCTACGTCGCATAATCGTGTTACGTAATCGTATTCATGTCAACTGTATGCCAAGGTCGCGACCGGGCAGCTTCGAGGCGGTTCGCGCATCGATCTGGTTCGGCCAATCGCGGTGCCGCGACGTCTGCGATCGAGTCCTCCGATCTTGGGCGGCGCGCTCGGGCGCGTGGTGTACCGGCGAGTGAGGAACCGGACGGTTTCGATCGCGGCTCGACGGCTCGCCGAGCGCCTTGACGGTGCGCGATGGCCAACTAATCGAGGCCGAGCTCTACTTCGGATGGCACATTGCACACGGGCGCCGGCGCATCTATCGGCCGACGTGACTGACCTAATCGTGGACACTTAGGAGCGACTAAAAATGAGCGATATGGCAATGGACAGACTTTTAAAGGCTCAGGGATCGCGCTGGCCGCTGATCTGCGGAATCGTCGCCGCGCCATTGTTTTGTGGCGTCGTCGCAATTCAGGCTTATGCGAGAGAAGGATTCCATCTCGCAATTCATCCGCTCAGCCTGTTGAGTCTTGGCGACTTGGGCTGGATTCAAACCGCCACTTTCATAGCAACTGGCCTTTTGATTATCGCCTGCGCCTTCGGGATGCGGCGGTTGTTGTCTCATCGCTGGGGCGGAACGTGGGCGCCGCTGCTGGTTGCGCTCTATGGCCTGGGTCTCTTCGCGGCCGGCGTATTCCCCGCCGATCCGGGATTGGGCTTTCCGCCGGGGGCGGTGCAAGCCGATGCCACGAGCTGGCACGCCACACTCCACGGCGCTGCGTTTTTCCTGGCTCACCTTTCGGTCATTCTCGCCTGCTTCGTCTTCGCGCGCCGTTTCCTTGCGCACGGGGACAAAGGCTGGGCGGCCTACAGCGTCGCAACCGGCATCGGCACGCCTGCCCTGATTGTTGCCGGGTTTTCAAACCCCGCCGTCATTGGCGCATCGTTCTTTCTGACGGGAGTTGTCGCCATGGGATGGCTGGCGCTGGTCGCGGCTCGAATGCTCGCCCAGCGAACAGCCGGCAATTCGTCGCAAGGATAAGCCCCCTGCATCGGACAGGCGAAAGCGCTTCACCTTTCGGCGCATAGAGGATGTCGTGACCCGAGAGAACAACTTGTCGATCTCGATTTCGCCTTCACGCCCGCAACCGACCTGCTGAAACAGCGTCGGGTTCGTCTTCCGATAAATCAAGATGTACCGACTGCTGTCGCTGGCTCGAGGCTGGCTAGAGACCTTGCAAGAGCTGCCGCAGCTGCCGCAGGTCTATCGTCGTCTGAGCGAAAGCGCGCTTGTCTACGCGGCCCCGAGCGTCGGTTGCGAAGGCATCATCGAACGTAACCGTTCACGCGGCGACAGCGGACCGCTGGTCAGTTCGCAGATGCGCGGGTAGCAGCGATGGCGCCGGAGTGCCATGAAGCGCAGCCGCACAGGCGTCCTTCAGGAACCCGT
>JBKJLC010000190.1:0-6056 GCA_046597055.1 Kofleriaceae bacterium
CTTCAAGACATCGCAGAAGACGGGCGGCGCCGACTTCGTGATCACCGATCTCAAGATGGAGGGCGCGACGGGCGTCGAGGTGCTGCGCGCGATCAGCGCGCTGGACGCGGACGTTCCGATCATGCTGATCACGGGCTTCGGGACGGTCGAGACGGCGGTCGAGGCGATGAAGCTCGGCGCGTTCGATTTCCTGACCAAGCCGATCCAGCCCGAGGTGGTGCGCCTCAAGGTCGAGCGCGCGCTCGAGCTGTGCGCGGCGCGCCGCGGCCGCAAGAAGGCCGACGCGATCACCGAGGCCTTCCACGCCGACGTCGACTCGAAGTTCCCGGACCTGATCGGCGGCGGCGAGAGGATGGCGACCGTCCGCAAGACCGTGCAGAAGGTCGCGGCGAGCGACACCACGGTGTTCGTCCACGGCGAGAGCGGGACCGGCAAGGAGCTGATCGCGCGTGCGATCCACCGGCTCGGCAAGCGGGCGAAGGGCCCGTTCATCAAGGTCAACTGCGGCGCGCTGACCGAGACGCTCCTCGAGAGCGAGCTGTTCGGTCACGAGAAGGGCGCGTTCACCGGCGCGATCAAGCAGAAGCTCGGCCGGTTCGAGCTCGCCGATCACGGCACCCTGTTCCTCGACGAGGTCGGTGACATCCCGCCGTCGATGCAGGTCAAGCTGCTGCGCGCGCTGCAGGAGCAGGAGTTCGAGCGGGTCGGCGGCGAGACGCCGATCAAGGTCGACGTCCGGATCGTGTCGGCGACCAACAAGGACCTCGACGCCGAGGTCGCCAGCGGCCGCTTCCGCCAGGACCTCTACTACCGCCTCCACGTGGTATCGCTGCGGCTGCCCTCGCTGCGCGAGCGGCGCGAGGACGTGCCGCTGCTCGCCCAGCACTTCGTCGACAAGCTGGGCCCGCGCACGAACCCCAAGGTGCGCACCGTGTCCGACGCCGCGCTGGGCCGGCTGATGGCCTACCACTGGCCCGGCAACGTTCGCGAGCTCGAGAATGCGATCGAGCAGGCGCTGGTCTTTGCCGAGGGCACCGAGATCCCGGTCTCGGCGCTGCCCGCGTTCCTGCAAGGCAAGGCCGCCACCGAGGACGACCGCCTCGACGTGGCCAAACAGCTCAGCCTGCCCGAGCTCCTCGATGATCTCGAGCGCCAGCTGATCCTCAAGGCCTACGAGCGCGCCAAGGGCGTGAAGACCGAGACCGCGCGCCTGCTCGGCATCAAGACCAGCGCCCTCTACTACAAGCTCGAGAAGTACGGCATCGCCGGCGCCGGCCACCGTGAGGAGCCGACCCAGACCTGAGCTGCGGGCGCTCGCGACGTTGCGGGCGAGCCGCAATGGCGGTCACGCAGCACTGGACATCGCCGTGTCGAAGGGCAGAGGGCAGGGGGCAGGGCTCGGGATTGATCACAAGTCTCCATGTGATCGGAAGCGCTCACCCTTTCCCGGTGTCCCTGAGCCGGCGCCGAAGGCGCCGTGTCAGAGGGCAGAGCGCCAAGGTGCCGCACGTGATCTTCGACGGGCTGCCCGGAGGCGGCGGGCTCGCGTGCGCTCGCCCTGGCTCAGGGCCACCGGGAAGATGTGTGGGATATCCAGAGGGCAGGGCGCTGCCCTTCGACTGCGGCTCGCTGCGCGAGCCTTCGCTCAGGGACACCGGAAAAGCTGTGCTGGATCACGAGCGCAGAGCGCCGTGGGCTAGCCGCGGCCGTCCTCGTGGGCGAGGAGCCAGCGCTTCGCGACCAGGCCGCCGGCGTAGCCGACGCGGTCGCCGCGGGCGCCGATCACGCGGTGACACGGCACGATGATCGAGAGCGGATTGCGGCCGTTGGCGGCGCCGACCGCGCGCGCCGCCGAGGGCTGATCGATCGCGCGGGCGAGGTCGCCGTACGACCAGGTGGTCGCGAACGGGATCCGCGCCAGCGCCGCCCAGACCCGCTGCTGGAAGGGCGTGCCGCGGGCGGCGGTCGGCACCGTGAAGCGCGCGCGCCGACCGGCGAAGTACTCGGTCAGCTCGGCGGCGGCCTGGTCGAGCACGGGATGGTGCGGCGCGGATGGGGCGACGAGCACGTCGCGGGCAGGCCCCGGTGCGTGGTCGGGGAAGTACACGCCGACCAGCGCGGCGTCGGTCGCGACCAGGCGGAGCAGCCCGACCGGGGAGGGCAGGGTGCCGGCGACGAGCGGCAGCGCGGCGAGCGGCACGGGCGTGGTGTGCGAGGTCATCATGATCGTGGTGGGCATGGTCATCCTCCGGCCGCGTGGGCCTTCCACAGGTGCATCGCGGCGTAGGCGCGCCAGGGCCGCCACGGCGCGGCCCGCTCCTCGGCGGCGCGCGAGGTCGTGACGCCCAGCGCGCGGCGGATGATCAGGTCGCCCCCGGGAAACGCGTCGGGCCAGCGCAGCGCGCGCATCGCCAGGTACTGGGCCGTCCACGGCCCGATGCCGGGCAGCGCCTCGAGCGCGACGAGCGTCGGCCCCGGGTCGGCGCCGGGCGCGAGGTCGAGGGCGCCGGCGACGACCTCTTCGGCCAGCCGCGCAATGGACGCGGCGCGGGTGGCGGGCAGGCCGATCGCGGCGATCGCCGGGCCCCCGGCCGCGGCCAGCCGAGCCGCGGTCGGGAAGCTGCGGTCGAGGCCGGGCGGCGCCGCCGGGTTCGGCTCGCCCAGGCGCTGAACCAGGCGGCCCGACAGGGTCGTCGCCGCCGCGACCGACACCTGCTGGCCGAGGATCGTGCGGACCGCGAGCTCGAAGCCGTCGAACCCGCCGGGCACGCGCAGGCCCGGACGCGCCGCGATCGCCGCGCGCAAGGTGGGATCGGCGCCCAGCCGCTCGCCGATCACGACCGGGTGAGCGTCGGCGTCGAACACGGCGCGGATCCGCGCGGCGATCGCCATCAGGCGCGGCGACAGCGACGCTGACACCACCAGCTCGATCGCAGCGCGCCGCGGGTCGGGCCGCGCGGCCAGCCACCCGGCGTGACCGTCGAGCACGACGCTGCGGTGGTAGCCGCGGGCGTCGACCCGCTCCACGCCCGGGATCGCGCGCGCGGCCAGGAATTCGAGCACCGCGGCGCCGTCGAACGGCGCCCGCACGTCGAGCCGGACCCGGATCGCGTCACCGGCTTCCTCACCCACCCCCGCGCCGCCCAGGCCGCGCCGCACCGCGCTCGGCGGCCGCCCGAACCGATCGCGAAAGGCGGCGTTGAACCGGCGCACGCTGGCGAACCCGGCCGCGAAGGCGATCTCCGTCAGGCCCAGCCGGCTGTCGTGCAGCAGCTGCTTGGCGAGCGCGAGCCGGCGGGTCTGGGCCAGCTCGATCGGCGTGATGCCGAGCTCGGTCTCGAGCGCGCGGCGCAGGTGGCGGGCGGTCACGCCCAGCCGGTCGGCGAGCTGGTCGACCGAGTGCTCGTTGAGGTAGCCGGCGTCGATCCGTGCCGCCGCCCCGCGCGCGAGCTGCGCGATCGAATCGACCGGCCCACGACCGGGCGCGAGCTCGGGCCGGCACCGGAAGCACGCGCGAAAACCGCCGCGCTCGGCCTGGGCCGCCGACGGGAAGAAGCGGCAGCGCTCGCGACGCGGCGTGCGCGCCGGACAGATCGGCCGGCAGTAGATCTTGGTGGTGGTGACGCCCACGAAGAACACGCCGTCGAACCGCGCATCGCGCGCGCGCAGCGCGCCGTGGCAGGTGTCGTCGTCGAGGGCGTCGTGGGTCACGTGGCTCTTGTAGCCCTGCGCGGCGCGCGCGTCTGGCCGTTTCCGGACCCGACAGCGCACGACCGGTCCGGTCGAACCCTGACGCCGCCCTCTCCATCAGTTTTCCGTGATCGCGGTGGTGGGGACGCCGGGTTTGTCGGGCCACCCGCGCACAGGCCCAAGCAGTTCCAGGAGGTTGTGCGTGGCACGTTGGCTGCTTAGACTGCACCCGTGCGCCTCGCCCTCGTCCTCGCCGCCTCGCTGGCGGTCGGCTCGCTCGGCGCCGGCGCGGCGCACGCGCGGCCGCGAACGGCCCTGGCCACGACCAGCACCCGCTCGGAGCCGCGGGCGCCCTCGCGCACCTGGCGGGTCGCGCAGCAGCCCTCGGCGCTCGAGCTCGCGATCGCCGCCGCGCAGCGGGCCGACAAGGTGCGCCTCGAGCTGGTCGCCCGACGGGTGCAGCTCGCCACCCGCTACCAGAGCGAGCTCGCCGAGATCGACCGGCTCAAGCGCCAGCCGCCGTCGTGGCGGCGCGACCGCGCGCTGCGCAGCAAGCTGGCCTCGTCGCTCGAGACCGCCACCACGATGGCCGCGCTCGCCGAGCGCATCAAGCGGGCCGGCGCCGAGGTCACCCGCACCCGCGCGGTCGCGATCGCCGCGATCGATCGCGCGCTGCCGCTGGCGACCGGCGCCTACCGGAGCGAGCTCGAGCGTCGACGCCGCAGCTGGGCACCCGCCCCCGCGCCGTCGCGCCGCATCGTCATCCCCGACGACGCCCTCGATCCGCTGGCCGACCCGGAGGAGCTCGAGCAGCAGGCCGGGGCGCTGCGCGACTCCGAAGCCGAGCTCGGCCGCGAGGTCGACCGGCTCGAGCAGCAGGTGACCCGGTTCGATCGGATGGCGGCGGTCCGCAAGCAGCACGACCGCGCCGAGGAGCTCGACCGTCGCGACGACGCCGATCCGCGCCGGGTCGCGGTGCGCAGCGGCAACGAGTCCGCGTCCGACGACGACAGCGCGGCGCCCGGCGCCGAAGCGGACCCCGGCACCAGCAGCGGCGGCCTGGGCCCGTCGCCCGACAGCCGCGACCTCTCGACCTCGCTCGCCGACGTGGTCGATCCGGGGACGGTCGATGCGCTGCGCCGGGCCGAGCGCTCGACCGACCCGGCGATCCGCGCCGCCGGGGCCCGCCGCGCGCGCGAGGCGGTCGCGCAGCGGCTGGCGACCCTGCGCAAGCGGCGCGCGGCGATCGAGGGCCGCGCGCGCGAGCTCCGCGCCCAGTCGCCGCGGTAGCGTCGCGACGCCGACATGACTCGCTCGAGGCTCGTCCCGCTCGCGCTCGCGGTCGCCGCCGCGGCACCCGCCGGCGCGGACCCGTGGCGCGCGACGGTCGAGCTGGGCGGCGAGGTCGACTCCAACGTCCGCCGGGTCGAGGGCGGCACCGCCGGCGTCGTCGCCGCGCCGCTGGCGCGCGCCCAGGTCGACGTGATCCGCCGCGATGGCGACGGTCCGCTGCGCTCGGCCGCGCGCGGGCTGCTCGGTCTGCGGCGGGCGGTCGCCGGCGGGGTGACCAGCGAGGACCTGCTCACCGCCGGTGTCGACCTGGCGTTCGAGCACGACGGCCCCGGTGAGGACGTCGCGCTCCTCGCCCGCGCGACCCACTACGACGTCTTCCCGGTCGACGGCGCCGACGGCACGCGCGCGTTCGCCAGCTCGGGCGCCGACCTCGGGCTGCGCCTGGCCGGGGGCGCCGGCCGCGCCGCGACCCTGACCGCCGGCGTGCGCCGCCTGCGCTACAAGCCCGACGACGACTTCGACTGGAGCGGTCCGGCGGCCGCGGTCGCCATCACCGACGAGCTGTGGCGCGGTCGCGACGAACAGACGCTCGAGCTGCACGCGGGCTACCGCCTCGAGCGTCGCGGCTACCGCGGCCGGGCCTACACCGACGGCTGCGCGCCCGGCGAGCCGGCGGCGCTGACCTGCTTCGTGCCGACCCACGCCGCGCGCGCCGATCTTCACCACGTCGTCTCGGCCGAGCTCACCTACACCGGCGAGCGCGTGCTGGCCGCGGCCTACAAGCTGGTCGGCAACGACTCGTCGAGCTTCGGCAGCTCGTTCGTCCGCCACCGCCTGACCGTGTCGGCGACCACGCCCGCCCCCGGCCGGCTGTTCGTCACCGCGGCGGTCACCGCCCAGCTCGACCGCTATCTGGATCCCCTGCTGATCGCGAGCGACGTCGCCGCGCAGACGTTCGAGTCGATCGAGGAGGAGAACCGCAGCGCGGTCTCGGTGCGGGTCGCGCGCGTGCTGTCGCCCTGCTGGCAGCTCGAGGCGCGCGCCGCCCTGTACGCCAACGCGTTCGCCGCCGA
>JBKJLC010000240.1:0-32731 GCA_046597055.1 Kofleriaceae bacterium
CAGGTGAAGGAGGCCGCGGCGCGCGCCCACGAGCGCGGCGTGCTGGTCGAGGTCTCCGGCGGGATCACGCTGGCCACCATCCGCGCCTATGCCGAGGCCGGGGCCGATCTGATCTCGGTCGGCGCGCTCACCCACTCCGCGCCGGCGGTCGATATCGGCCTCGACTTCGTGTGACCGGCCCGACCTGGCTCGGCCACGCGCGGGTCGAGGTCGCGGTGTGCGCCTCGACCAACGATCTCGCGATCGAGCGCGCCCGCGCCGGCGCGCCGCACGGCATGATCGTCGTCGCCGATGCCCAGACCGCCGGCCGCGGCCGGCTCGGTCGGAGCTGGGCATCGCCCCCGGGCCGCAGCCTTTACCTGTCGATCGTGGTACGCGCGCCGCTGCCGCTGGCCCGCCTGGCGCCGCTGACCCTCGCGGTTGGCATCGGCGCGTGTGACGCGGTGCGCGCCGAGGGCGTGACCAGCGCGGCCCTCAAGTGGCCCAACGACCTCGTGATCGCGCCGGCGGGCCGCAAGCTCGCCGGCATCCTGTGCGAGAGCGCGGGGGAGGGCGCGGTGATCGTCGGCATCGGCGTCAACCTCAACGGGGCGGCCCACGACCTGCCCCCCGAGATCGCGCACCGCGCCACCACCATCGCCGACGAGCTCGGGCGCTGGGTCGATCGGGCCGCGTTCACCGAGCGCCTGCTGGGTGAGCTCGAACCCTGGATCGACCGCTTCGTCACCGGCGGGGTGCCCGCGATCGCGGCCGCCTGGGAGGCGCGGATGGCGGCCACCCTGCGGCTCCGGGTCGACCGGGTCGGCCCGGCTGGGCTGCCGGTGGTCGGCGTCGCGCTCGGGCTGGACCGCGACGGCGGGCTGCGCCTGCGCGACGACCAGGGCGTCGTGCACCGCGTGATCGCCGGCGAGATCACGGTGGCGTGACCGCGCGACCGGCGGCGGGACGCCCCTGAATCGGGTCTCCCGTGCCGGCGTCCAACCCCGCGTGTCGTCGCCCCCCGCTTCGCGTGTTACCACCTCCACCGTGACCCCCTTTCGCCGAACCCTGGTCGCGCTCGGCGTCGTCGCCGCGATCGCGGTCGCCGTGCTGCTCTGGCTGCGCCGCGGCACCGGACTCGACGCCCCGCGCAGCGACCCGACCGCCGCCGGCGGCGCGCGGCCGGGCGGCGCCACCGGTGCCAACGGGCGACCGGTGCTGCAGCCCACCGATCCGACCCCGCCCACGTCCGCGCGCGG
The DNA here is from genome assembly GCA_046597055.1 of Kofleriaceae bacterium. Lineage (GTDB taxonomy): Bacteria > Myxococcota_A > Polyangia > Haliangiales > Haliangiaceae > UBA2376. Next base: position 1,239 of record JBKJLC010000240.1, read on the forward strand.
CGGCGGTGCGACCGCTGATACCCGCATCCACACCACCGACACCGGCCGCATCGTGCGCGACCACCGGCCCGGGCTCAACGAGCACCCGACCCTGTTCCCGGCGCCGCTGCCGCCCGAGCAGCGGACCCTGAACCCGAACGTGACCGCCGCCCTGTACCAGCAGCTGCGACCGATGGTGAAGGCGTGCGCCGGCGACGTGCCCGCGCGTGATCGTGGCGCCGAGCCGATGGTGATGGTCAGCCTCACGGTCGACATCGCGGGCGGCAGCCTGACCGCGACCGACGTCAACGCCGGCTCGATGGACGTCTCCGATGGCAGCCGCGAGCGGCTCGCCACCTGCGTGCGCGAGCGCGCTGCCGGGCTCTCGATGACCACGGCCGACGAGCCGGATCGCAGCAGCTATGTCGTCCAGTTCCCCATGCGGCTCCGATGATGCCCGCCGGGGCCCGAGGTGTGGGGGCGGCAACACGGTCGCGTGTTGACGCAGCGCGACGTGGCACGCGCGCATGCCCGTGGCAGTGCGTCGCAGGATCTTGCCGCGTATCTGGCGTCGCGTGCGACCCATGCCTTGCCAGCCGCGGTTATGGCGCGCGTCCTTCGGTGACCCGTGCCGCGTAGTATGTCGCCCTTCGTGCCTCGGCTCTTGCCGCCCAAGAACCTGTTCTGTACAGTGCCGCGTCCTATGAGCCGGCACGGGTTCTTCGTCGTCGTGGCCCTCGCCACCGCGCTTTCCGGCCTCACCGGCTGCGACGAGCTGTCGGCGCGGTCCAAGGTCCAGGACGGCAACGCCGCCTACGGCGAACAAGAGTTTGAAAAGGCGGTCAAGCGGTACGAGGAGGCGCTCGCCCTCACGCCCACGCTCGACGTCATCCATCACAACCTCGGGATCGCGTACAGCCGCCTGTTCCACCCGGGCATCGAGACCGACGCGAACAAGTCCATCGCCGAAAAAGCGACCAGCCACCTCGCGACCTGGCTCGAGAAGCACCCCAAGGACGCGGAGGTGCGCAAGCTCCTCACCAGCCTGTGGATCGACTCGGGCGACTACCAGACGGCGATCGCCTTCTGGAAGAAGGAGCACGAGGCCACGCCGGCCGCGCGCGACGTCATCCAGCTGATCGCCGGCATCTATCTCAAGTCGGGTGACTGGCGGTCCGCGGTCGATTGGTACCGCAAGGATATCGAGGCCGCGCCCGACGCCCCGGCCAAGGTCGCCGCCTACCAGTCGATCGCCAACCTGGCGTTCGGCAAGATCTGGACGATGAGCTCGCGCGAGAAGGTCGTTGGCCTCGAGCGCACCGAGCTGGTCGAGATCGGCCTTGAGGCCGCCGGCAAGGGCTTGGAGCTCGACCCGGAAAACCTGGGTCTGGTCAGCATTTCTCAAGGGTTGTGGATCAATCGCGGCACCGCGCACGGTCCGATGTGGGCTTCGACGATCGATCGCTCGGTCGCTCAGGTCTATGGTGAGCGGGCGCGCGTTCTAAGGGAGCAGGCCAAGAAGAACCAGCCCGCGCCCGGAAAGCCCGCCACGTCCGGCGGCTCCGGGAACGGGACCTGAGGCCGGAACGGAGCTCCAATGTTCGAGAACTTCGAGAACTTCAAGAATCGGAAGACGCCCGTCTGGGTGTACGCCTTGGTCCTGGTCGCGATCACCGCGCACGTCGCCTTCGGCGGCGTGGTGGTGGTGAGCGACATGTGGAAGGCGCCGCTCCTCGACGTTCCGCCGACCCCGCTCGAGGTCGCGATCGCCCCGGCGCCACCGCCGCCGCCGCCGCCGCCCAAGGGTGGCCGGAAGCTCGAGACGCAGAAGCCCAAGGAGCCCAAGAAGGTCAAGGTCTCCGAGCCCGTCCAGCCGGTCAAGGTGGACGTGAACAAGCCGGCCGAGGTCGCCCAGGACACCGGGGCCGATGACCCGGCTGGTGAAGAGGGCGGCGAAGAGGGTGGTGAAGAGGGTGGCGTTGTCGGTGGTGTGGTTGGCGGGGTCGGCGTCGCGCCGCCGCCGCCGCCGCCGCCGCGGCCGGCCGCGCCCCAGACGGTCGCGCCGACCGCGCTCGACGCGCTCCGCATCGCCGGCGAGAAGCAGATCATGCCCGACGACGTCACCCGGACCGAGATCCAGCGGTCGGGCAAGACCCAGTTCATGGTGCCGGTGAAGGTCTGTCTCACCCGCGGTGGCGTGGTCGAGAGCGTCCGCATCATGAAGTCGTCCGGCTTCGCGTCGTACGACCAGAAGCTCGACCGCGAGATCAAGAAGTGGCGCTACCGGCCGTTCATGGTGAACGGCCAGGCCGCGCCGGTGTGCTCGGTCGTCAGCTTCGCATACCGCCAGAAGTAGCGACCGCCCCCGTTCGTTCGTTCGTCGTTGTGTCACCGCGCCCCTGCGCGCTCGCGAACCGCCCCCGCCGATAACAACCGAGGTCTCGAGTCATGGAGCACGGAATCGTCGAAGTCCTGAAGGAAGCCAGCATCGCGGTCCAGATCACGATGGCTTTCATGCTGCTGCTCTCGATCTACACGGTCTTCCGTGTCATCGAGCGCGTCCTCTCGTATCGCTCCGCGTCTGACCAGACGATCTCGTTCGTGCTCGGGCTGCGCGGCCACCTGAAGGGCGGCCGCTACGACGACGCGCTCAAGTCGGCTGATGCCCACGGCAAGAGCCCGGTCGCCAAGGTGATCGGCTCGGCGCTGCGCGCGTACCAGCAGGGCCGCGAGGCGCTGTCGAAGCACGGCCCGAACGACGTGGGCGACTTCGACATCGTCGATGCCGTCAACCGCGCGCTCGAGCGGGTCAAGGACCGCGAGACCTCCGGCCTGCGCAAGGGCCTCGCCGGTCTCGGCACGGTGGCGACCACCACCCCGTTCATCGGGTTGTTCGGCACCGTCATCGGCATCATCAACGCGTTCGCCCTGCTCAAGGGCAACGCGACCATCGAGGTCATCGGCCCGGCGATCGCCGAGGCGCTCTACGCGACCGCGTTCGGTCTCCTGGTCGCGATCGTCGCCGCGATGGCGTTCAACTACTGCACGAATCGCGTCGAGGAGATGACGGTCGACATGAACGACATCTCGTCCGAGTTTCTCGACGTGGTCCTGCGCGAGGGACGCTGAGCCATGGCGGGCGGGGCTCGCCGGGGAGGCGGTGGGGCTGGCCACCGGCCCCGCATTCACAAGACCAAGAAGGCGAGCTACACGCCCCCCAAGAGTGACATCAACGTCACCCCGCTCGTCGACGTCGTCCTGGTGCTGCTGATCATCTTCATGGTGATCACGCCGATGATGTCGCGCGGCAAGGACGTCCAGCTGCCCAAGACCGACACGCACTACAACCGCAAGGACAAGATGCAGCCGGTCGTCGTGGTCGATGACCGCGGCGTTCTCTACTACGAGAAGGACAAGCTCGGCGACATCAGCCCCGACACCCTGGCCACCTTGAAGGACCGCATCACCCGCGGCTGGGCCAAGGTGAAGGACCAGGAGAACGCGAACCGCGTCTACCTGAAGGCGTCCAAGGACGTGCCCTACGAGAAGGTCTACCCGGTCCTGATGGCGATCAATGACATGGGCGTCCAGTCGATCGACCTCGGCACCAACGAGCGGGAGGCCAAGTAGTCATGGGCATGCAGATGGGCACCTCGGGCGGGGTCAAGAATGACATCAACGTCACGCCCCTCATCGACGTGGTGCTGGTCCTCCTGATCATCTTCCTCGTCACGATGCCGATCATGATGCGGACGATCACCCTCGAGGTGCCGCGCAAGCTCAACGATGCGACCGAGGTCGCGGCCAACACCAAGCAGATCACGGTGCTGGTGAGGCGAGATCTCACCGTCATGCTCAACACGGGCGACCGCGAGATCGAGATCCCGATGATCGAGCTGACCAAGACGCTCGTGCCGCTGCTCCAGGAGCGCAAGACCGACAAGCTGGTCTTCGTGGACTTCGAAGAGGCGGTGCCGTGGGGCGAGGTGGTGTCGGCGATGGACTCGATCCGCCGCGTCGCCGCCGATCAGGCCCGGCAGCAGGACCCGAACTCGGGGACGGATCCGATCGACATCAAGGTCGCGCTCAAGATGAAGGAAGAGGAGAAGCCGCCCGCGCCGTGACGCCGCCCTGGGGCGTCGCGGCTGCTCGATCAACGGGCCTCGGTTCACGCCGGGGCCCGTGGTCGTTTCGGGTCGCTTGCGGCCCGCGCGGGCGGCGCGTGCGACAGAAGTGCGAACCGGCCGTGACTGCGACCGCTGCTGTGGTCACGGGTGGTGAGAGACCCACCGCTTCACGGCTGCGTCGAGTCGGTGATATCGAGGGGCGATGCCACTTGCCCCTCCCTTCCATCGGATGCCGAGGTTGTGATGTGGGGAAGCGTGCTCGGATGTGCTTGACATCCACTCACGCACACGAGTAATACGCACGAGATTCTGAGCGGTTGCGCTCACTTCGAGGGAACCGCGAGAGCCCATATGAGCTTGCGACGGAGCATACGAAACATGGCCAATTTCACTAGCCTGGTGCTCGGTACGAGCGCCCTGGCGCTTCTCGCGGCCGCCTGCGAGACCCCAGTGTCGACCACAGGGCTCAACCCCGAAGGTCCACCGATGATCACCCAGGTCTTCCTCAAGGAGAGGCAGATCACCGACCCGGCGACCGGCGCCTACCGCGACGTGCGCATCCTCGCCTTCGGCACCCACCCCGGCGTGCTCCCCGAGCTGCAGAAGAGCACCGACGCGTCGATCGTCGTGGGCCAGCAGTTCCGCGTCGTCGTCGACGAGCTGCTCATCGGCAACTACCTCGAGGAGGTCGCCTGCCGCAGCCGGAACGGCTGCGTCGTGGACGGCGGCTACTCGCGCGTGCCCGAGGGCGCGACGCCCGACGACATCGCCAACTGCATCGTCTCGGACGACCTCCTCGTCTCGACCTGCACCGGCGAGCACGCGGTCTGCCTCGATGGGGCCGGCGTGCCGTGCGGCGTGCTCGACGACAACCCCAAGGACAGCGCGATCGATTCGCTGCGCTTCATCCAGGGCCAGGTGAAGCTGATCTGCGAGAACCCCACCGCCACGCCCCCGACGCGCTTCGAGATCGACATGGAGCAGACCGCGTCCTACTGGCAGCCGTCGGGCAACCAGTTCGCGCCGCCGGGCACCGACCCGTCGGGCCTGCTCGGCCCGGCGCTCGTCCTCAAGCCGGTGAGCAACACGATGCCGGCGCGGCCGGTGCTGCCGACCAGCCAGACCTGCCGCCTCTGGTTTGCCAGCGACGTGACCGACAAGGAGCACCTGCCGCTGTGCACGCCGCCCGAGGGCGACATGAACCAGGCCTGCGCCGCCGCCGGTGACGTCAGCGGGTTCACCTTCAAGACCATCGGCCTCACCACCACCGGCAGCGTGCCGCGGCCCAACACGATGGGCGCGCCGCGTGGCAATCCGATCTTGTTCTTCTTCAACACCACCATCGACGACCTGCGCTCGAAGACGCTGACCGTCATGGCCGGGGCCTCGGTGGTGCCGGCGTCCGCCTACACGGTCACGATCGCCACCGACACCAACCACTCGAGCGGGCTCACCATCACGATGACTGCGCCCCTGGCCGCGGCCACGCAGTACACGGTCACGCTCACCGGCCTCGCCGACCTCTACGGCGTGCCGCCGGCTGCCCCGGTCACCCTCACGTTCACCACCGCCCCTGCCGCCGCCAACTGAGGAAGTCCATGAAGACGCACAAGCTACTGCTCGCGGTGGTTCTGGGTGGCACCGGGACCCTGGCCGGAGGCCTCGTGGCCCCGTCCGCCGTCCACGCCCAGAGCTCGACCAGCGGCGCCATCCAGGGCCGGATCACGGACACCAAGACCGGCGAGCCGCTCGCCGGCGTGACGATCGTCGCCACCTCGGGTGCCTCGTCGCAGACCGGCATCACCGAGGACGACGGCACCTACAAGATCACTGGTCTGCCGCCCGGCGACTACCTGGTGACCTTCTTCTTCGGCGACTCGACCATCGAGCGCAAGGGCGTGAACGTCGGCGTCCAGAAGACCACCCCGGTCTTCCAGAAGATCGACACCCAGTCGGCGGTCAGCGAGACGATCTACGTCGACGACAAGGCGCCGGCGATCGACCCGACCTCGACCAGCCAGGGCATCACGATCGACCGCGAGTACACGAAGAACATCCCGGTGCCCGGTCGCACCTTCGAGTCGGCGCTGGGCGCCGCGGCCGGTTCCCAGAACGACGGCGTCGGCGTCGCGTTCTCGGGCTCGAGCTCGCTCGAGAACCAGTACTACGTCGACGGTGTCAACACGACCGGCCTGCGTTACGGCTCGGTCGGCTCGCCCGTGATCAACGAGTTCATCGAGGAGATCGAGGTCATCACCGGCGGTTACAACGCCGAGTACGGGCGCGCGACCGGTGGCGTCGTCAACGTCGTCACCAAGACCGGCACCAACGAGTTCGAGGGCGTGGTGTTCGTCTACGCCAAGCCCGGCTTCCTGAGCGCCGCGCGCGACCGGACCCCGACCGAGGCCAGCTCGATCGACGCGCGGGCCGATCTCACGGTCGACACGAACGGCGGTGCGATCATCAGCGGCCCGGTGATCAAGGACAAGCTGTGGTTCGTGATCGCCGCGGCGCCATCGTACACGCAGACCACGATCACGCGCACCACCAAGCGCCGCACCGACTGTCGGAAGGTGTTGGACTCCGGTGCGCTGTCCAACTGTGATCCACGCACGAGTACAGCGGGCGGCTTCGCCGACGGCCAGCCGGACGTCGATCCCGAGACCGGCTTCTACTTCGTCGACGAGCTGCATACCCGCAAGCTCCGCCCGTACGCCTACGGAGCCAACCTGCTCGGCAAGCTCAACTACGCGGTCTCGCCCGAGCAGCAGGGCCAGCTGAGCGTCACCGCGCTGCCCAGCGAAAGCCATGGCTACGGGGTCTACGGCCTGCCCAGCACGACCAACTTCGACGCGTCGTCGCTGACGGCCGACGTCTCGGCCAAGTGGACCTCGAAGTTCAACGACAACAAGACCGAGGTCGAGGCTGTGGTCGGCTGGCACGGCGACCGCGCCAAGCAGCAGACCCGTGACGTCGCCGCCCGGACCATCCCGCAAGAGCACCTGCTGTTCGGCAACCTCGGGCAGTGGAGCCGCATCACCGGCGCCAACGAGGCCATGGAGACCCAGGCCGGCTGCGCCGACGGCGCCGGGTCGGGCGATCCCTACGAGCTGATCGAGAACTGCCCGGACGAGGGCGTCGGCTACCGCGTCGGCGGTGGCGGTGGCTTTGTCGACGACGTCGAGGATCGCTACGCGGCCAAGCTGTCGCTGACCCAGCGGGTCAAGGCGCTCGGGAGCCACGAGATCAAGGCCGGCGTCGACATCGAGGACAACCGGCTCCGCCAGCCGCGCGCCTACACCGGCGGCGTCTTCTTCCAGAACCGCCTCGATCGCGACATCGTGTTCGCGAATCGCTGGGTCCAGGTCGCACCGGCCGGCACCACCGACCGCAAGTTCGACATGGAGTGCGGCGACATGACGACCCCGGTCGCGTGCCGCTTCATCGGTCAGACCGGCGAGGGAGCCGAGGTGAATGGCCAGACCGTCAACTGGTCGGCCTACCTGCGCGACTCCTGGCAGATCCGTCCCAACCTGACGTTCAACTACGGCATGCGCTACGAGGAGCAGCGCCTGCGCTTCGCCGAGTACCTGCGCGACGAGCTCGACCCGGTCACGAGCAAGCCGTACGGCAAGAACGCGATGGAGCTCACCAACATGTGGGCGCCCCGGCTCGGCCTGCTCTACGACTGGACCCGCGAGGGTCGCTCGAAGATCTACGGTCACTGGGGACGGTTCTACGAGTCGGTCCCGATGAACATCAACGCTCGCTCGTTCGCGGGCGAGGTCAACTACCGGGCCCAGTTTTCGACCGCGCAGGGCCCGGGCGATCCCAGGCCGCCCTGTGGTACTGCGCCCGAGGGCTACGGCGGTCCCAGCGGCAACGGCTGCGACCCGACCATGCCCAACTCGACCGATCTGGTCGGCATCAACGGCTCGCTGGTCGCGCCCGGCATCAAGCCGCAGTACATGGACGAGGCCATCCTGGGCGTCGAGTACGAGATCGCCGAGGACCTCAAGCTCGGCGTCGCCTACCAGAACCGCAGCGTCGGCCGGGTGATCGAGGACGTGTCGACCGACAACGCCAACACGTACATCATCGCCAACCCCGGGGAATGGTCGACCGAAGAGGAGACCAAGCTCCAGGCGCGGATCGACGGCACCGACGACGTGGCCGAGAAGGCGCGGCTCCAGCGGCTGATGAACTTCTTCAAGGACATCCGGGTCTTCGACCCGCCAACCCGCGACTACCACGCGCTGCAGTTCACGGTCACCCGCCGCTTCTCGAAGGCGCTTTACCTGCAGGGCAGCTACACCTACTCGAAGACGGTCGGTAACTACCCGGGCCTCATCTCGTACGACAACGGCCAGGTCGATCCCAACATCTCGTCGCAGTACGACCTGGTCGAGCTGCTGGCCAACCGCTACGGCCCGCTGCCGCAGGATCGCCCGCACTACATCAAGGTCGACGGTTACTACACGTTCGATCTCAAGCAGGCCGGCGAGCTGACCACCGGCGTCCGCGCCCGCGCGCTGTCGGGCGTGCCCCGCGACGTGCTGGCGGCTCACTACCGCTACGGTCGTGGCGAGTCGTTCCTGCTGCCGCGTGGCGAGATCGGCCGCACCAACTTCGACTCCAGCATCGACCTGCACGTCGGCTACAGCCGCAAGCTGTCGAAGGGCATGGAGCTCGAGGTCTACGGCGACGTCTTCAACGTCTTCAACCGCCAGGGTGTGGGCTCCATCGACGAGGAGTACACCAGCCGGTCGTCGTCCAACCCGATCGTGGGTGGCACCTACGAGGACCTCATCTTCGCCAAGGAAGTCGAGGATCTCGAGGCCCCGATCGGCGCCGAGACCAACCGCCCGATCAGGCCGAACCCGAACTTCGCCAACACGTCGAGCCGCTACGCGCCGCTGTCGGCGCAGTTCGGCGCCCGCCTGACCTTCTGATCCAGCGGACGGGGGGGATCACTTCCCTCCTCGCCGACGCCCGCCTCGCCCCGCCGCACTCGGCTTGGGCTTGGCGGGCGTGTCGTTTTTCGGGTAAGACGAGCCGGATGGTCGCCACGCTCAACCCGGAGCAGCGCGCCGCTGTCGAGCACGGCGACGGACCGCTGCTGGTGCTCGCCGGCGCCGGCACCGGGAAGACGCGCGTGCTGGTCCACCGCATCGCCCGGCTGGTCGAGCGCGGGGTCGCGCCCTGGGAGATCCTCGCGGTCACCTTCACCAACAAGGCCGCCGGTGAGATGCGCCACCGGGTCGGCCAGCTGCTGGGCGGCGTGGTCGACCGGATGTCGATCGGCACCTTCCACGCGACCTGCGCCCGGCTGCTGCGGCGCCACGGCGAGGCGATCGGCCTGCCGCGCGACTTCTTGATCTTCGACGACGACGACCAGCAGCGCGCGATCAACGGGCTGCTCAAGGCCGAAGGCATGGCCGATCAGATCGGCGCGCGCACGCTGCTGTCGCGCTTCGACCACGCCAAGAACCGCGGCCTCGACCCGGCGACGATGCCGACCGGCACCTACGTCGACGACATCGCGGCGGTGATCTACCCGAAGTACCAGGCGCAGATGGCGCGCGAAAAGGCGGTCGACTTCGGCGACCTGATCCTGAAGGTCATCGAGCTCGGCAAGCACGCCGAGGTCGGGCCCCGCCTGCGCACGATGTTCCGCCACGTCCTGGTCGACGAGTTCCAGGACACCAACCTCGTGCAGTACGAGCTGGTGCGGATGCTGGCCGACGCGACCCGCAACCTCACGGTGGTCGGCGACGACGATCAGTCGATCTACGCCTGGCGCGGGGCCGAGCCGCGCAACCTGCTCGACTTCGATCGCGACTTCCCCGACGTGGTCGAGATCAAGCTCGAGCAGAACTACCGCTCGACCTCGATGATCCTCGACGCCGCCAACGCGGTGATCGCGAAGAACCACGATCGCCGCGGCAAGGCGCTGTGGACCGAGCAGGGCGGCGGCGATCCGATCCAGTACTACCCGGCCGGCGACGACCGGGGCGAGGCCGACTGGGTCGCCCGGACCCTGCGCGAGTTGGTCGACGACGGGACCTGCTCGCCTGGCGATGCCTGCATCCTGTACCGGACCAACGCGCAGTCGCGCGAGCTCGAGATGCAGCTGCGGCGGCACCACTTCGAGCCCATGGTGGTCGGCGGCCAGGCGTTCTTCGACCGCAAGGAGGTGAAGGACGTGATCGCGTACCTGCGCCTGTGCGCCAACCCCGACGCCGACTCGGCCCTCGAGCGGGTGATCAACGTGCCGCCGCGCGGGATCGGCGACGTGACCGTCGACAAGCTGCGCGCTCACGCCCGGGCCCGCGGCGAGGGTCTGCTGGCCGCCGCCCGCGACGTCGCCGGCGGCGGTGGCACCCTGGGGCCGGGCCCGCGCAAGAAGATCGCCGCGTTCGTGCCGCTGATCGAGGGGCTGCGCGACGTGGCCGCGGCCGGCGCGTCGCTGGCCGAGCTGGTGATCCAGGTGGTCGAGCGCTCGGGGTATCGCGAGTACCTGGTCGGCGAGGGCGACGGCGACGACCGGATGAAGAACCTGTCCGAGCTGGTCAACGTGGTCTCGGACTACGACGACGAGAGCAAGGGCGAGGGCAACCTGGCCGAGCTGCTGGAGTGGATCGCGCTGACCGGCGCCGCCGACAACAAGGACGGCCGCGGCGAGACGGTCACGTTGATGACCATCCACATGGCCAAGGGGCTCGAGTTCGAGCTGGTGTTCCTGTGTGGCCTGGAGGACGGGCTGTTCCCGTCGCTGCGACCGCGCGACGGGATCGACGAGCAGGCGGCGCTCGAGGAGGAGCGCCGCCTGGCCTACGTCGCGCTGACCCGCGCGCGCACGCGGTTGTACCTGTCGAACGCCCGGCTCCGGCGGGTGTGGGGCGACGTGAAGCAGCAGTCGCCGTCGCGCTTCCTCGACGACATCCCGGCGGGCTGCTTCGCGACGCCGCCGAAGAAGCTGCGCGTGCACGCGCCGGCGGCGCTCAAGGTGCGACCGACGACGGCGCCGCCGCGGAGCCAGCGACCGGCGTGGGACGAGCACGATCAGCGCTCGTACGACGACGACCTGCCGGCGTTCGACATCAACGCCGACGTCCGCGGCAGTCGCGACAGCGGCGGCGGCGGGCGCGGCGCGTTCGCGGTGGGCTCGACCGTCCGCCACGCGGCGTTCGGGCCGGGCCGGGTGGTCACCTGCAGCGGCGAGGGCTTCCAGGTGCGGGTGGTCGTGGAGTTCGCGAGCGTCGGGGCCAAGACGGTCGACGCGCGCTGGCTGCAGCCGGGCTAGCCGGGGGCTAGCCCGCGGCAAGCGCGGCGCGCGGTGGAACCACGGCGGCGTCGCCGGGCTACTCGGGCATCGGCTCGGGCACCAGCGCCAGCGTGACCGCGGCGCGGTCGCGCCAGAGGGTCAGCGTCACCGGCTTGCCGACCGGCGCGTTGGCGACCAGCCAGGGCAGGTTGCGGTGGTCGACGGTGCGGCCGTCCCAGGCGGTCACGACGTCGCCGGGGCGCAGGCCGGCCTTGATCGCCGGCGAGCCGACCTTGACCTCGGTCACCAGCGCGCCGCCGACCTTGGCCAGGCCGAGCTGCTCGGCGAGGACGGGGGTGACCGGGCGGGCCAGCACGCCGAGCCAGGCGCGGCGCACGCTGCCCGAGCTGCGCAGCGGCTCGAGCACCTCGCGGATGCGGTTGCTGGGCAGGACGAAGGCCAGCTCGCCGGGACGATCGCCGGTCGCGACCGCGAGGCCGATCACCTTGCCGGCGGTCGACAGCACCGGGCCGCCGCTGTTGCCGCGGTGGATGCGGGCGTCGACCTGGAGGTAGGTGCGGAACCCGATCGACGGGCCCTCGACCAGCGAGCCGGACGACTCGCGGCCGGTCGCCGACACGATCCCGGCCGAGGCCGAGACCTCCTCGCCGAAGGCGTTGCCGAGCACGACGATCCACTCGCCGACCTCGAGGGCGTCGGAGTCGCCGAGGCGCAGGGTCGGCAGGCGTGGCGCGTCGACCGCCAGGAGCGCGACGTCGAGGCCGGGGTCGCGGCCGATGATCCGCGCCGGCAGCTCGGTGCCGTCGACCAGGCCGATCTGGATCTCGGTGACGTCGGCGACCACGTGGTCGTTGGTGAGCACGTAGGTGCCGCTCGACTGGATCAGGAACCCGGTGCCGAGCGCGAGGTCGTTCACGGTCGGCGCGGTGCCGGGGAACATCGCGGCCGGGCCGCTCTTCACCGGGTTGCGCGCGCGGATCGCGACCACCGCGCGGCGCGCGTCGCGGACCAGGTCGACGAACGAGCTGGGCGCGGTCGGGTAGAGCAGGCGGCTGGTCCGTCCGGCATCGTCGGCCAACGGCGTGGTGGTCACCGGGCCCGCGTCCTGGGCCTCGGACCGCCACTGGCAGCCGCCGGCGAGCAGGCCCACCGCGAGCGCCGCGGCCACCGGCTTCATCTGGACGACGCCGGGGCCTTGCCCGTGCGGGCCGCGGCCGCCGACGCATCGACGAACGCGACCCGCAGGTCGTACAGCAGGCTCTGCAGCAGCTTCTCCTCGGATTGCTCGAGGTTGCCGCGGGTCTTGCGCTCGAGCATGCCGAGCACGTCGATCAGGTAGCGCGCGGTGTCGATGTCCTGCTCGATCGGCTCGCCCGACGGCGCCGGCATGACGCCGAGCGAGACCATCGCGGAGGACGCCAGCGACAGCACGTGCGTCGCGAAGTCGACTTCGTGGAGCGCCGGCCGCGGCTCGTGCTCGCCAAGGGGCTCGGATTCCGACATGGCCGGCACTCTACCGCGGAAGCCCGGAACCGGGCCGCCACCGGACCGCGAAGCGCGGCCGACCCCGGCGCCGAGCCGAGCGAAGCGAGGCGGCTCCGGTTCCGTACAGATCGGGCGCGGCCTCCGGGCCGCGGCCGACCGATCGAAAGGGAGGGTGGGATTTCGAAAGAATCACAGCCGCTGGGCCCGGCCGCTCGTGGCCGCGATGTGCACCACGGCCGGTTCCGTGACATCGTCGAGAGACATGGACACGCTGGTCGACCCTGCGCCGGATCCCGACGGCGCCGCGCTCCCGGACCCATCGACCTCGGCGTCGCTGGCGTCGCCCGAGCTGGTGACCGCGGCGCCGATGGCAGCACCGCTCGCCGGCGCCACCGCCGTGCTCGACGGTGCCCTCCGCGAGCTGGGCGCGCAGGTCGAGCGCGAGAGCGGGTTCGTCGACCTGGTCACCGCCGAGGTCGGCCGGGTCGTGATCGGCCAGGCCTACATGATCGAGCGGATCTTGATCGGGCTGCTCGCCAACGGTCACTCCTTGATCGAGGGCGTGCCCGGGCTGGCGAAGACCCTGACCGTCAAGACCCTCTCGCAGTGCGTCGCGGCCAGCTTCCAGCGGATCCAGTTCACGCCCGATCTGCTGCCCGCCGACATCACCGGCACCACGATCTACAACATGCACACCGGGGCCTTCACCCAGAAGAAGGGCCCGCTGTTCGCCAACCTGGTGCTGGCCGACGAGATCAACCGCGCGCCGGCCAAGGTGCAGTCGGCGCTGCTCGAGGCGATGCAGGAGCGCCAGGTCACGATCGGCGACTCGACCCACAAGCTCCCCGATCCGTTCCTGGTGCTGGCGACCCAGAACCCGATCGAGCAGGAGGGCACCTTCCCGCTGCCGGAGGCGCAGCTCGACCGCTTCATGCTGCTGATCAAGGTCGGGTATCCGAACGCGGTGGAGGAGCGGGCGATGCTCGACCTCATGACCTTGCCCGAACCGCCGATCGTGCGCCAGGTCTGCACCATCGAGCACATCCGCGCCGCGCGCCGGGTGGTCGGCCACATCTACATCGACGACAAGGTCCGCGACTACATCGTCCACCTGGTCCACGCCACCCGCGACCCACGCGCCTACGGCTTGCACGAGCTGGCGCCGCTGGTCGAGTACGGCGCGTCGCCGCGCGCGACCCTGTACCTGGCGATGACCGCCCGGGCCCACGCGTTCCTCCGTCACCGTCCGTACGTGACGCCCGACGACGTCAAGGCGATCGCGATGGACGTCCTGCGCCACCGCGTCGTGATCACCTACGAGGCCGAGGCCGAGGAGATCACGTCGGAGGACGTCATCCGCCGCGTGTTCGAGCACATCCCGGTCCCGTAACCCGCCGCGTCGCCGCCCTGCTCATGCCGATCGCCGCCACCGAGCTGTTCCGCAAGGCCAAGAAGATCGAGATCGCCACCCGGCGACTCGTCAACGAGCGCCTGGCCGGGCAGTACCACTCGGTGTTCAAGGGCGGCGGCCTGATCTTCTCCGACGTGCGCCCGTACCTGCCGGGCGACGACGTGCGCTCGATCGACTGGAACGTGTCGGCGCGCATGAACCACGCCCACGTGAAGCAGTTCGTCGAGGAGCGCGACCGGACCGTCAACCTCGTGATCGACATGAGCGCGTCGGGCTTCTTCGGCACGGCGGGGGCGTCGAAGCGCGAGATCGCGGCCGAGCTGGCCGCGATGGTCGCGTTCTCCGCGATCAAGAACAACGACCGGGTCGGCCTGTTCCTGGTGACCGACAAGGTCGAGCGGTACGTGCCGCCCAAGAAGGGCAAGCGCCACGTGCTCCGGGTGGTCAGCGAGATCCTCGCGTTCAAGCCCGAGTCGCGCAAGACCGACCTCGCGGTCGGCCTCGACTTCCTCGGGAAGATCGCGCGCCGCCGGTCGGTCGTGTTCCTGGTGAGCGACTTCCTGTCCGACGGCTGGGACCGGCCGATGCGGATCGCCGCGCGCCGGCACGACCTGGTCCCGGTGGTGGTCGCCGATCCGGTCGAGCTCGAGCTGCCTGACGTCGGCCTGATCGCCTTCGAGGATCTCGAGAGCGGCGAGGTGATCGAGTTCGACACCAGCGGCTTCACCGCCCGCGACTATCGGCGCCGGCTGCGCGCCGCCGAGGGCGCCCGCGACCAGGCGCTGCGACGCATGAACGTCGACGTGGTCGAGGTCCGAACCGACCAGCCCTACGTCGACGCGCTGGTCGCGTTTTTTCGCGCGCGCGCGCGCCGGCTGGCGCACGGATGAGGCGGTCTCGCCACGCGGTCACCGCCGCCGTGATCGCCGCGCTCGCGGCCGGGCCGACATGGGCCCAGCCCGCCGACCCCACCGGACCCAGCGATGGTGGCGTGGCGCCCGCGCCCGATGCCGGGCCGCTGGTGGTCGATGGCCCCGAGCTGCTCGGCATCGCCCGCCCGGTCGCCTCGGCGGCGGCGGCCCCGAGCCGGGTCCGGCTCGGCGACACCTTCACGCTGTTCATCGACGTGGTGTTCGATGACCAGGTCACGGTCAACCTGGCCGCCACCCTCGACCTCGGCGACGCCTTCGACGAGGTCAAGCGCACCTCGACCGACCAGCAGCGCAGCGACGGGACCCGCAAGCGCAGCTACCAGATCCAGCTGCGGGCCTGGGAGCTCGGCGAGCTGCGGCTGCCGCCGTTCCAGGTCGCGTACACCGTCGGTGGCCAGCGCTCGTGGGTGGTGACCAACCCGGTGCCGATCGAGGTGACCGGGCAGCTCGGCGACGTCGACGACAAGACCGCCATGCTCGACGACACCCCGCCGGTGTCGCTGGCGCGCCGCGACTGGCGGTGGGTGATGGTCGCGATCGCGGCGGTGCTGGTGATCGCGATCGCGCTGATCGCCCGCCGCCTGCGCCGGCGCCGCCCGCTGGCGCCAGCGCTGATCCGCGCGCCCACCGCGGGCGGTCGCAGCGCGCGGGTGCGCCTGGGCGGCCCGGCCGAGCGCGCGCTGGCCGCGCTCGATCAGCTCGATCGGGCCGGCACGCTGACCCGCGAGCCGCGGGTTGGCTACGACGAGATGGTCACGATCATGCGGACGTTCGTCGGCGAGCAGTTCGGCGTGGCCACCCTCGATCGCACCAGCCACGAGCTGCTGGTGGCGCTGGGGCGGACCTCGATCTTTCGGCCGGCGCTGACCGCGGCTGGCCACTGGTTCGGGCGCTGCGACCTGGTCAAGTACGCCGCCCAGCGGCCCGATGCCGCCGGCAGCGGCGAGGACCTCGCCAGCGCCCGCGCGGTGATCGTCGGCGCGGCCGGCGGCCTCGCGCCCGCGGTGGTCGGCCCTGGGGAGGTCGCCCATGGCTAGGGTGTGGCGGGCGCTGGTCCCGTACCTGCTGCTGCTCGCGATCGGCGGGCCGCTCGCGATCGGCGTCCACACCTACTTCGCGGATGCCGAGCGCCGCAACGAGCTGGCGTGGGGCAAGCCGCTGGCGTTCGTGCTGCTGATCGCGTGCGGGCTCCTGGCCTGGGTGCTGTTCCACCTGCGCGCGCATCGCGGCGCGACCATGGCGTTCACCCGGGTCCACGACCTCAAGGCAGTCGGGCCCGGCTTCGTCAGCTACCTGGCCAGCTTGCCCGGGGTGCTGCGGATCCTGGCGATCACCGCGATCGTCGTCGGGCTGGCCCGGCCCCAGACCTGGCGCACGGTCACCAGCGAGGTCGACTCGGTGGACATCATGATCGTCTTCGACATGTCGAAGTCGATGGAGGAGACCGACCTCGCGCGCGACCGGATGGACGCCGCGCAGCGCGTGGTCCGCCGGTTCGTCGCCACCACCCAGGGCGATCGAGTTGGCCTGGTGGTGTTCGCGCAGCAGGCGATGCTGCAGTGCCCGCTGACCCACGACATGCACATGCTCGATCGGGTGGTCGCCAACCTCGAGATCGACGACATCCCGTCGCTGGGCACCGCGATCGGCGACGGCCTCGGCATGGGGCTCGCGTACCTGCGCCGGTCGGAGTCGAAGTCGCGGATCGTCATCCTGCTCAGCGACGGCGACAACAACGTCTCGAGCCAGATGACGCCGCGCCAGGCCGCCGAGGCGGCCAAGGCGATGGGCGTGCGGGTCTTCACGGTCCTGGTCGGCGCCGACACCGGCACCTGGGGCAACTCGGTCAACCCCGAGACCCTGACCACGATCGCCGACGTCACCGGTGGCCAGTTCTTCAAGGCCGTCGACTACGCGACGCTGAAGCGCAGCTTCGAGGAGGTGCGTGCCACTCTCGAGAAGGACAAGCGCCGCATCCAGGAGCGCAAGAAGGACCGCGAGCTGTTCGTGCCGCTGGTTGCGCTGGCGGTCGGGCTGCTGCTGGTCGAGTTGTTGCTGTCAGCGACCCGGTTCCGGAGGTTCCCGTGAGGTTCGAGAGTCCGTTCCTGATCGGCGTGGCGGCGCTGGTGCCGCTGGTGGTCGCGCTGATCGCGGTCCTCGACCGCTCGCGGCGGCGGGTCCTGCTGGGTCGGCTCGGCGAGCTCGAGGCGGTGCGGCGCATGATGGCGTCGGCATCGCCGGCGCGCCGGCGGATCAAGCGCGTGCTCCAGGCGGTCGGGGTCGCCTTGATTGTGCTGGCGGCGGCGCGGCCGCAGCTGCCCGGGCGGGCGACCCGCGGCACCGAGAGCCTCGACCTGGTGGTGGCGCTCGACGTGTCGAAGTCGATGATGGTCGACGATCTCGACGGGACCCGGTTGGCGCGGGCCCGGGCCCTGGTCAAGAGCCTGTTCGCCCAGCTCCCCAACGATCGGGTCGCGCCGATCGTGTTCGCCGGCGCCGCCGCGCACTTCCCGCTGACCGAGGACAAGGACGTCGCGGTCGAGATCATGGCCGACCTGGGCCCGGCCGACCTGCCGCCTGGCTCCGACCTCGCCGAGGCGCTGCGGGTCGCCAAGTGCCTGCTGCGGCCCGATCTGGGCGACTCCTGGGACGACGACTGCGGCGACGTCGGCGGGCGCGGCCACGGCGGCGATCCGCTGCCCAACGAGCGCTACCAGGAGGACCGGTTCGAGGTCGCTGCCGACGTGACCGAGAAGGAGGAGCGCGCCAAGGTGATCCTGCTCATCACCGACGGCGCCGACGGGCTCGGCGGTGGGAGCCGCGCCGACGACGGCAGCAAGATCATCCGCGAGGTGCGCGACGCGGTCACCCTCGGCATCACCGTGGTCGTGGTCGGCGCCGGTACCGAGGCCGGCGGCACCGTGCCCGACCTCGACTTCAAGGGCCAGCCGGTGGGGCCCAAGCGCGACGACAGCGGCAAGGTGATCGTCTCGAAGCTCGATCGCGAGTCGCTGCGGCTGCTCGCGGAGGCCGGGGGCGATGCCGGCCGCTACCTCGAGCTGGCCGAGCTACCCGTCACCGGCGGCAAGGTCGACCCGACGCGGATCGTCGAGGTGCTCGGCGCGCTGAAGCGGGGTGCGCTGGAGCGGCACGATCAGCGGGTGATGGACGAGCTTTATCACTTCTTCCTGTTTCCTGGCTTTCTGCTTCTGGTCATCGAAGCCTGTATTGGCACACGTCGGCGCCTCCGGTATCCGGAGTCCCCGGTCGCGTGAGGTAGGCGTGTGCGCGCGGCTTGCGAACGTGTCAAGCTCAACCTCATGAGTGGGTCGTGGCAGCGGTGGTGGGGCCCCGTTGTAGTGCTCGCCTTGGGCGGGTGGGAGCCGCTGTGGCGTCTCGATCCCGACGTGGCCGATGGCAATCAGGCGTACGCGAACAAGCGTTATGACGACGCGGTCGCCGCCTACGAGCGCGCGCGGGCGTCAGGGGTCGACGACGCTGGCCTCGAGTATGACGTCGGTACCGCGAAGATCGGCCGCGCGGAGGCGCTGCCCGATGAGGCTGCGCGCGCCGCCGCGTACGAAGAGGCGCTGGGGCATCTCGACGCTGCCGCCAGGAGCAAGGACGCCACGCTGGCCGCGCGGGCTCACTACAACCGCGGCAACGTGCACATGAAGCAGAAGAAGCTCGGGGAGGCGATCGACGCTTACAAGGATTCGCTGCGCGCAGATCCTGACCTCGAGTCGGCCCGGGTGAACCTCGAGCTGGCGCTGCGGCAGCGCGAGCGGCAGCAGCAGCAGCAGCAGCAGGGCAAAGGCCAGGGTCAGCCCCAGCAGGGTCAGGGTCAGGGCCAGCCTCAGGACCCGCAGCCGGGGCAGCCGGGGCAGCCAGGCCAGCCGCAGCAAGGTCAGCAAGGGCAGCCGCAGCCTGGCCAGGGCCAGCCGCAGGATGGCGAGGCGCCGACGCCGCCGCCTCAGCCGGGACCGGATCCGCCGCAGGCCGGCGAATCGGGCCAAGCCGGACAACCGGATAAACCGCCGCCTGATCCATCCGGCCAGCAGCCGGGGCAACCAGGTCAGCCGGGTGCACAGCAGGGTCAGGGGCAGGGCACGCCGGCGCAGCCACCTCCGAAGTGGCCGCACGACGACACCGAGTACGACACTCCCGATACGCCCCGCGATGCCAAGCTGGAACAACTCGAGGACATGTCGCGCCAGCAGCGGCGCGATCAGGTACGGCGGAAGTCCGGCGGCGATCACCGCTGGCAACAAGAAAAGGATTGGTAGCCATGTTGCGTCCGCGGATCCTGGTTGTCGACGACGCGCCAGGTACCGTGGAGGTGGTGCGCGCCCTGCTCGAGCAGGACGGCGCTGAAGTTTCCTCCGCGGGAGACGGCTGGGCTGCGATCGACGAAGCGCTGTCGGCCACCGAGACGGGCCGAGGCTTCGACGTCGTGTTGCTCGATTACGACCACCCCGTTACCGGTGGCACCGACGTCATCCGCGAGCTGGGCGCTCGCGGGGTCGACGCGCGTGTCGTCGTGATGTCCGAGGTAGATCCGCCCCGGATCGCGGCCGAGACCATGCGGCTCGGCGCGTTCGACTTCGTGCACAAGCCGCTCGAGGGCGACGAGCTGCGGGCCCGGGTCGAGCGCGCCCTCCGCGACCGCCGGCACGTGGCGCGGCCGGACACCGGCGCGCGCCGGCCGCGCAAGAGCGACGTCGTCATCGGCGGCGGTGCCTGGATCAAGCAGCTCTACGAGCGCATCGGCATGGTCGCCGCGACCGACATCTCGGTGACCATCTCGGGGCCGTCGGGCACCGGCAAGGAGCTGGTCGCGCGCACGATCCACAATCTCTCGCCGCGCTCGGAGCATCCGTTCGTGGTCGTGAGCTGTGCCGCGCTGCCGGCCAACCTGCTCGAGGACGAGCTGTTCGGTCACGTCCGCGGCGCGTTCACCGACGCCAGCCGCGATCGCGACGGGTTGATCGCGCAGGCCGACGGCGGCACCTTGTTCCTCGACGAGATCGGGGAGATGCCGGTCCAGCTGCAGGCCAAGCTGCTTCGGGTGCTGCAGTTCCACGAGTACCGGCGGCTCGGCGAAGATCACGACCGGCGGGTCGACATGCGCGTCATCACCGCGACCCATCGCGATCTCGAGCAGATGGTCGAGCTCGGCGAGTTCCGTCAGGATCTGCTGTACCGCATCAACGTGTTCCCGCTGCGCCTGCCGCCCTTGCGCGAGCGCAAGGAGGACGTGCCGCTGCTGGCCCAGCACTTCCTGCTGCTGCACCGCGGGCGCGCCGACAAGCGGATCGAGGGCTTCACGCCGGGCGCGATCGTCCGGCTGACCGCCGAGGACTGGCCGGGCAACGTCCGCCAGCTCGAGAACAAGATCCAGGAGGCGCTGGTCGTGGCCGAGGGGCCCCTGATCACGGCCGAGGACCTGGATGTGCATGCGGCCCACGGCCTGCGGGCCCCGACCTCGCCGCCGTGGATCGCGCTCGACCTGGACCGACCGTTTCAGGACCTCAAGCACGAGGTGATCGATCGGTTCGAGCGCGACTACCTGCAGGCGCTGCTGACCGCGCACACGGGCAACCTTGCCGCGGCGGCGCGCCAGGCCGGGATGGATCGGAAGAACCTGTGGGCCCTGGCCAAGAAGCACGGCCTCGAGCTGGGCCGCTTCCGCAAGTAGGCCTCCTTCGCGCTGGCGTGGCGTGAGGCGTGGGCGCGGACGTCAACGCCAACGTGCAGGAGGGGCGGGTAGATCCGATCGCCGCCTGATGCGTCTGCACCGGGCTCCACCCGCACCCGGAGCTCCCGATGCGTCCTCTCCTGTTCGCCGCGTTGACCGCCCTCATCCTGGTCGCGTCGCTCGCGCCGCTCCGGTCGGCCCACGCCGACACCCGCTTCCACGCCGTGCCGCCCGCTGGCAAGCCCGCCGACCGGCTCCAGCTCCGCGTCGTCGCCTACGATGGCGCGACCAACGGCGTGCTGACCGTCGAGGTCAAGAACCTGTCGCGCGGGGCCCAGACCTTCTCGGCGGCCGGCCTCTACTTCGTGCCCGACGGCAAGGCCGACCAGGCCCCGCAGCGGCTCGGCGCGGTCGGCCCGATGCAGCTCGCGAAGGGCGACCAGATCGAGCGGCGCGATGCGGTCGAGGTGCCCGCGGGCGCGACCGTGCGGGTGACGCTCGACGTCTTCTGCATCGATTCCCACCGCGCCAGTCCGACCGCGACCACGCCCTTCACCATCGGCCGCACCCGCATGCCGAAGCAGCTGACCGCGACCATCGCGCGCGACGCCGGCAAGGCCGCCGACCGGGTCGGGGGCTACGCGGCTCCCGCCGCGAAGTCCGCCGTGCAGACCGAGGTGTGGAAGGCCCGCGACGCGAACTGGTTCCGGCTCGACGGCGAGGGCGCGCAGGAGGTCGGCAAGTAGCCGCGCGGCCTCGCGTGGGCGCTACAGCGCGACCGGCAAGCGGAACGAGAACGTCGCGCCCTTGCCGAGCTCGCTGGCGACCCAGATCGATCCACCGTGGCGCCGGATGATCTCGCGCGACAGGTAGAGGCCGAGCCCGATGCCGCCGCGGCGCGCGGCGCCGGCGCCCTGGGTGAACTTCTCGAACAGCTGGGCCTGCAGCTCGGCGCTCATGCCGGGGCCGTGGTCGCGGACGTCGACCCGGATGACCTCGCCGATCTCGTCGTCGGCGTCGGTCGGGATCCACGCCCGGGGATCCGAGGGCGGGATCGGCGGCGCCACCGGGTCGCCCGCGCGCACGACCTCGCGGCGGGCGGCGATGACGATGGTGGCGCCATCGGGCGAGAACTTGATCGCGTTGCCGAGCAGGTTCGACAGCACCTGGGCCAGCCGATCGGCGTTGCCCATGCCTGGGCCGAGCGGCTCGTCGACGTCGATCGTGAGGCGCAGGCGGCGGGTGGTCAGCGCGCGCGCGAACCCGCCGGTGACGTCGTGGATGAGCTTGCCGACGTCGACCGTGGTCATCGACCAGTCGTTGTGGCCGGCCTCGTGGCGCGCCATCTCGAACACGTTGTCGACCAGGCGGCGCAGGCGCTCGGCGTCGTGGCGGATGCGCGCGAACAGCTCGGCCGGCGCCAGGGTGTCCGACCCGCCGGCCGACTCCGCGCCCATCTCGGAGTAGCCGAGGATGCCGGCGAGCGGGTTGCGGATCTCGTGGGCGAGGATCGACATCAGCTCCGAGGTGCGCCGGGCGTCGTCGAGCAGGCGGCCATGATCGAGCGCGAGCGCCAGCGGCATGGTCGCGGCGTCGAGCAGCGACAGATCGAGCGGGGCCTCGTCGATGTCGCCGCCCTGCGAATCGGCGTAGACGATGCCGGTCAGGCGCCCGCGCGCGCGCAGCGGCGCCGCGTAGACCCGGCGGACCCCGAGCGCGACCACGCTCGACTGCTCGCGCAGCTCGGCATCGAGCACCGCGTCGGCCACCGCGATCGCCTGGCCGGAGGCGGCGACCTTGCGGACGATCGTCCCCGACACCTCGGCGTCGCCCTTGTCGAAGGTGCGGGCGCCCGGCCGCAGGCGGCGGGCGCGGATGCGCGGCCGCCCCTGCGGATCGAGGGTGAGGACGAAGCCGCGGGTGCAGCGCGCATCACGCAGGATGCCGTCGAGCGCCAGCTCGATCGCGGCGTCGGCGTCGCCGGCGGCGGCCGCGCGCGCCAGGTCGACGGTGCCGGGGTCGATCGCCGCCACGACCGCGGCGCCGAGCGCGCGCTGCAGGGCGCGCAGCCGCTCGAGATCCCAGCGGGCGCCGAGCGCGGTCAGCTCGGCGTCGGCGGCGGCCAGGTGCACGCGCGCGCCGACGTCGTCGCGGATCGCGTGGGCGAGCTCGGCCGCCTCGAACGCGAC
The DNA here is from genome assembly GCA_046597055.1 of Kofleriaceae bacterium. GTDB lineage: Bacteria > Myxococcota_A > Polyangia > Haliangiales > Haliangiaceae > UBA2376. The sequence continues at coordinate 24,348 of JBKJLC010000240.1, forward strand.
CTTGGCCAGCTCGTAGCGGGCGCCCAGGCCCGACAGCAGCTCGCGAGCGCGATCGACGAACCACGCGGCCGACTCGAAGTCGCCCTGGCAGCGCAGCGCGGTCGCCGCCACCCGGTGCAGCACGCCCTCCTCGAACCGGTTGGCGCCGTCGCGGGCGTCGCGGGCGGCCTCGAGCGCGCGCGCCAGCGCCTCGTCGACCCGGCCGACCGTGAGATCGAGCTCGGCGAGCCGGCGCCGGGTCTCGATCGCATCGTCGCGGGCGCCCAGCTTCACGAACTCGGCGAGCGCGCGGTCGTAGCGCTCGCGCGACGGGCCGAGGTCGCCGGCGCGGGCGTCGACCTCGCCGCGGTTGGCGAGGACCATCGCCTGCATGAGCGGGTGACCGAGCGCGGCGGCCAGCTCGGCGGCCCGCGCCAGCGCGGCGCGCGCCTCGCCGAGGATGCCGAGCTCGCGGTACAGCGAGCCGAGATTGTTGAGCGCGTACAGCGTCTCCAGCCGGTCGCCCTGGCGCTCGGTCTGCTGGCGGAACTGCTCCCACAGCCGGCGGGCCCGGGCCCAGTCGCCCTGGTAGTAGCAGGCCGCGGCCAGATTGTTGAGCGAGCGCGCGCGCTGGACCAGATCGCCCTGGGTCTCGGCGCCGGCGACCGCGCGCTCGAGCGCGGCGATCGCGCGCGGGTAGTCGCCGGCCTGGATCGCAGCCCGGCCGATCTCGTGCGAGATGCCGGGATCGAGCCGGTGCTCGGCGTCGTCGGCGACCTCGGCCAGCGCCTCGTCGAGGATCGCGATCGCGCGGCGCGGATCACCCATGCTGGTCGCGACCGCGGCCGACAGCCGGCCCAGCTCGGCGGTCAGCAGGCGATCGCCCGCGCGGCGTGCGAGCGCGGCGCCGACCGCGGCGTGCTCGGCGGCGACCGCGAAGTCGGCGGTGTGCGAGTGCAGCCAGCCGATCCGCAGGTGACAGCGGGCCTCGAGCGCCGGATCGCCGCGCCGGCGAGCCAGGGTGAGCGCGGCCCCGGCCGCCTCGAGCGCGCGGCCGGGCTCGCTGCGGCGGCGCTCGACCTCGGCGATCTCGAGCTGGAGCTGGACCTGTTCCTCGAGCGAGGCGCCGTCCGACGCGAGCCGGAAGTGATGGAGCGCGAGCGCGAGATCGCCGTGCTGGCTGGCGAGCTCGGCGACCCGGCGGACCAGGTGGCGGTGCTCGCCGGCTTCGGCCAGCGCCAGCGCGTCGGTGGCGTGGGCCAGCGCGCCCGACAGATCGCCGCCGCGGGCGGCCTCGTCGGCGGCGGCCAGGCACCAGCGCGAGGCCTGCGGACCGTCGCCCAGCGCGCGGTGGTGACGCGCGAGCGCGGCTGCCGGCACCGCGGTCCCGGCGGCGAGCCGGTCGTCGAGCGCGAGCGCGGCCCGGCGGTGGTACTCGAGGCGCGCGCCCGGGGTCAGCTCGCGGCCGAGCGCGTCGGCCAGCTCGCGGTGGGCGAACCGGAACCGGCCGGCCGCGGGGTCGGCGGTGAGCACGCGCGCGGCGACCGCGTCGGCCAGCGCGGCCTCGAGATCGTCGTGGGTCGGATCGATCGCGGTCTGGCGCGAGCGGTCGTCGTCGACCGCGCCGTCGGGGAGCGCCAGCCGGTTCGAGACCGAGAGCACGCCGTCGGCCAGGGCTTCGGGCACCCCGTCGGCCAAGGCTGGCGGGGGCGTCATCCCGAGGATCGCGATCAGCAGGTCGCGATCGAAGGTATCGCCGAGGATCGCGGCCGCGCGCAGCAGCGCGCGCGACGACGGCGCCAGCGCCGCCAGCCGGTTCATGGCGCCCTGGCGGGCGGCGGCCAGGAGCGGGACCACCAGGTCGCGGCTGGCGATCCACTGGCCGCCGACCCGGGCCAGGCTGCCGGCCTCGACCATCGCGTCGAGGGTCGCGAGCGAGTGGCGAGGGTTGCCGCCCGAGACCCGGCGCACGTCGTCGGCGATGCGGGCGCCGACCTCGGCGCCGACCGCGGCGGTCATCAGCGCGAAGAAGCTCGACTGGCCGAGCGGGGCGAGCTCGAACCGACGGCCACGCGCGACCGTCAGCACGGCGTCTTCGAGCGGGGTCCGGGCCTGGCCCCGCTCGGGGGCGGCGGCATGGCCGGCCATCACCAGCAGGACCCGGGCATCGGGGACCGCGCGCGCGAGGTACGCGAGCACGTCGATGCTGGCCGGCGCCGCCGCGTCGAGGTCGTCGATCAGGAGCCCGAGCGGGCGGGCTGCGCCGGCGGCGGCGACCAGCTCGGCCACGGTCTCCGCGACCACCCACCGACCCGGCCCCGACGACGCGGTGCCGGTTGCCAGCAGCGTCGCCAGCGCCTGCTGATGGGTCGCGCGGGCCTGGCCGCCGCGCTCGGCCCACGCCGGGCCCGCGATCGCGAGCAGCGCCCGGGTCAGCTCGCGCACCACGCCCCAGGTCTCGTCGCTGGCACGCGCCGACAGCCGTAGCACCTGACCGCCCTCGAGCTGGAGACGCAGCCCGAGCTCGGCGAGCAGCCGGCTCTTGCCGATGCCGGGCTCGCCGACGATCAGCACCGGCGCGCCGCGGCCGGCCTGCGCCTCCGACCACGCCCGCTCGAGCTCGCCGAGCTCGTGGTCGCGACCGAACACGGTGCCGACCTCGATCGCGACCCGCGGCGTACGCACCGACGGGGCCCGCTCGGCGAGCACGCCGCGGTGGCCGAGCGTATCGGCCAGCGCTCGCCAGCGCTCGAGCACCTCGTCGGCGGTCTGCGGGCGCGCGCCCGGGACCGGATCGAGGAGCGCGGTCATGAGATCGGCGAGCGCCGCCGGCAGCTCGGGCCGCAGCCGGCGTGGATCCGACGGCGCGCCGGCTCGCTGGGCGGCGACGATCGCGCGCGGGGTCGGGCCCTCGAACGGGCGCGAGCCGGTGACCAGCTGCCAGAGCACGACCCCGAACGAGTACAGATCGGAGCGCGGATCGAGCCGCCCCGACCACGCCTCGGGCGCCGCGTAGCCCATGGTGCCGCGCGCGGTGGGGCCGCTGGGATCGGCGAGCGGCGCGGCCAGGCCGAAGTCGACCAGGCGGGCCGCGCGGCCGGGCGTGGTCTGCAGGCTGCGGCCGTCGACCAGGATGTTGCTCGGCTTGACGTCGGCGTGGACCATCCCGCTGGCGTGGACCGCGGCCAGCGCGTCCAGCACGCCGGCGAGGAGCGCGTAGAAGATCCGCTCGGTCGGGGGGCCGGCCGCCTCGATCAGCGAGGGTCCGATCACCAGCTCCATGGTGAAGTACTCGCCGCCCTCGGTGAGCCCGTAGTCGAGCACCGACACCACGTTGGGGTGCCGCAGCCGGGCCAGCGCGACGAACTCACCGCGCAGGTTGGTGCCCCAGCGGGGACGCGGCATGATCTTGAGCGCGACCTCACGGCCGGTGGCGAGATCGAGCGCGCGGTGGACGACGCCAATCGAACCTGCTCCCAGCCGCTCGATCAGCCGGTAGCGCTCGGCCGGCCTCATCTAGACGCGATCATTGCGGCCAGACGGCCGGGGCGCAAGCCAGCGCGCCTCGCTTCGCCCGCGGCTGGCGACCGATCGCCACCGCAGGGAGGCCCGCCGTGGTCGCCCCGCGGGTCGGCTCGGTCAGTCTTCGGGACCGCGATTGGCGGCCGCCGCGCGTCCCCAGGCGCGGGGCGCGGACCGGGCGACCGGGGCCTCGGGCACCGCGTCTGCGATCGCCTCGGCGCGCCGCAGCGACGCACCGACGCACCCGACCGCGCTGCGCCAGATACCGAGCAGGCGATCGCGCCCGAGCCGCTGCAGGACCGCCTCGGCCGCCTCGTCGTCCGCCACGTCGGCGGCGTCGTACCGGTCGCGCTCCTGCGAGCCGTCGGCCGCCGCCCACGACGCCAGCGACGCCACGTCGTCCTCGTCTCGATGGCTCATGCCAGTCTGTACTGCAGCGGTCGTGCCGCAATCAGCCAGCTTGATCTCGCTGCCTTGCAGCGACGAGCGAGGCGCGTACGCACAGGGGGGCGCGGGGGGGCCGCACTGGTGAGGTACGGCGGCCACGGTGGACGTGACCGGCGCCACCGTGCGGGCAAGGTCAGCGCAGCGCGAGCAGGGCGTCGCGCATCCGCTGCACGCCCTCGCGGAGGTTCTCCATCGAGCAGGCGTACGACAGCCGGACGTGACCCGCGGCGCCGAAGCCCGAGCCCGGCACCACCGCGACCCGGGCGTGCTCGACCAGCCAGTCGCACAGGCTGACGTCATCGCCGAGCGTCTTGCCCTCGGCGGTGCTGCGGCCGAGGAACGCGCCGAGGTCGGGGAACGCGTAGAAGGCGCCCTTGGGCTCGCGGCAGGCCACGCCGGGGATGGCGCGCAGCAGCTCGACCATGGCCTGGCGGCGCTCGTCGAACGCCTTGCGCATGACCTCGACCGGCTCCTGCGGGCCGGTGATCGCGGCCAGGGCCGCCAGCTGCGCGAGGTGGGTCGGGTTGGAGGTCGACTGACCCTGGACCTTCGCCATCGCCTTGATGATCGGCGCCGGGCCGGCCGCGTAGCCGATGCGCCAGCCGGTCATCGCGTAGGTCTTGCTGACGCCGTCGACCAGGATCGTGCGCGCGGCCAGCTCGGGGCCGACCGCCGCGATCGACGCGTAGGTGGCACCGCCGTAGACCAGCGAGCGGTAGATGTCGTCGGACACCACCAGCAGGTTCTTCTCGACCACGACCTCGGCGAGCGCGGCGATCTGCGCCGGCGAATAGACCGCGCCGGTCGGGTTCGACGGCGTGTTGAGCACGACCGCGCGGGTGCGCGGCGTGATGTGGGCGCGCAGCGCGTCGGCGCGCATCGTGAAGTCGTCGTCGGGCGAGGTCGGCACGATCACCGGCGTGCCGCCGGCCATCATCACCATGTCGGGATAGCTGACCCAGTACGGCGCCGGGATGATCACCTCGTCGCCGGGATCGAGCAGCGCGATGAACAGGTTGTAGAGCGAGTGCTTGGCGCCGCATGACACCAGCACGTTCTCGGCGGCGATGGCGGTGTTGTGGACCCGGCCCAGCTCGGCCGCGATCGCGGCCCGCAGCGGCGCCACGCCGCCGACCTCGGTGTACTTGGCGACCGCGCCCTTCCCGAGCGCCTCGCGCGCGGCCGCCTTGATGTGCTCGGGGGTGTCGAAGTCCGGCTCGCCGGCGCCGAAGCTGATGACGTCGACGCCCTGGGCCTTGAGGCGCGCGGCCTTGGCGGTGACCGCCAGGGTGATCGAGGGCTTGATCGCGTCGAGGCGAGCGGCGGTCTTCACGTTGGGGGGAGCGGTCATGTCGGGTCTCCTCAGGTTCCTCGGGACTGCGGTGCCGGCTGGCCGTACTTCCGGGCCAGCGCGGCGACCACCGGGGGCGGCACCAGGCCGGTCACGTCGCCACCCAGGCTGGCGACCTCCTTGACCAGCGACGAGCTCACGTAGTGGTTCCGCTCGTCGGTCATCAGGAACACGCTGTCGATCGCGGGCGCGAGGCGGCGGTTCATGTGCGCGAACTGGAACTCGTACTCGAAGTCGGCGAGGGCGCGCAGGCCGCGGACGATGAAGGTCGCGCCCTGCTCCTTGCAGAACTCGACCAGCAGCCCGCTGAACGACGCGAACTGCAGGCGGTCGGCGTGCTCGGGCAGCGCGTCGCGGATGAAGCCGATCCGTTCCTCGACGGTGAACAGCGGCTCCTTGCGCGGGTTGACCGCGAGCGTGACCACGATGCGATCGAACATCGCGAGCGCGCGCTGCAGGATGTCGAGGTGGCCGTTCGTGATCGGATCGAAGCTGCCGGGATAGACGGCGATGACGTACTTGGCGGGATCGTAGGTCGTCATGGTGCGGGCTCCCGCTCAGGTTCGATCCGGTACAGCGACAACGCGGTGTCGCCGTAGCGGCGCAGGCTCGTTCGTATCAGAAACCCGGCGCGGTCGGGAGGTGGACCGCGGTGAGCGTGCTCCACCACGATCACCGCGTCGTCCGTGAGCCGGACTCGCGGCAGCGCGGTCAGCGCGGCGACCGCGCCGTCGGCGTAGGGCGGATCCATGAACACCCAGGTCCACCGGGGCCCGGGCGCCGGCGCGTTCAGGAACCGCGTGACGTCGGTGGTGACCACCGAGGATCGTGCGTCGACGCCGAGCTCGGTCAGGTTCTGGCGCAGCACCGCCAGCGCCGGCCGCGCCCGCTCGACGAACGTGGCCGCCACCGCGCCGCGCGACAGCGCCTCGATCCCGAGCGCGCCCGAGCCGGCGTACAGGTCGAGGACGTGCAGGTCGTCGGGCGGCGGGCCGAGGACGTTGAACAGCGCCTCGCGCACCTTCTCGGTGGTGGGCCGGGTCGCGGCGCCGTGGGGGGCACGGAGCACGCGACCTCCGAGACTGCCCGCTACGATGCGCACCGAAGTCGCTTATCATGGAGCGCCGGTTTGTGTCGTTGTGCCGGCAACGCTACGATAGCCCCGGATGGCTGACCGCCAGCACAACCTCGCCGCGCTGGTCCTGGCCAGCGGCGCGCCCGAGGCGGTGGCGCTGCGCGAGGGCGAGCGCGCCTGGACCTACGCGCAGCTGGCCGACACCATCGCCCGCATCAGCGCGGCGATGACCCGGCTCGGGATCGCGCGCGGCGAGCGGGTCGCGATCCTCATGCGCGACACCCTCGAGGCGGCCGCGGCGATCCTCGGCGTCATCCACGCCGGCGCGGTCGCGGTCCCGCTGTCCGAGCTGGCCCGGCCCGACGATCTGCGCGAGGTCCTCGCCCACGCCGACGCGGTCGCCGCGGTCGTCGACGGCGAGCTCGAGCCCGCGCTCGATCAGGTCCGGGGCGAGCTGCCGCGCCTGCGCGAGGTGGTGTGCGTCACCCCGCAGGCCGCCGGCGTGCACGATCTGGCCGCGCTGATCGCGGCGGTGCTCCCGGCCGAGCCGGCCATGGTCGCGGCCAGCGACGACTGTCTGCTGCTGTACTCGGCCGCCTTCCTCGACGAGCCGCGCGGGGTCCGCCACAGCCACGCGTCGGTGCTGGCGGCCCACTGCTCGTTCGCGTCCTGGCTGGGCCTGACCGCCGGCGATCGGATGTTCACGGTGAACCGGCTGTCGACCGCGTTCGGCATCGGCGCGGCGCTGCTGTTCCCGCTGCTCGCGGGCGCCGAGTCGCTGCTGTTGCCCGAGCAGCCGCAGAGCCGGGTGCTGCTCGCCGCGATCGAGCGGTTCCGCCCCGACTTCTTCGTGACCACGCCTTCGATCTACGGCCAGCTCGCCCGCGACGTCGAGGTCGCCGGGGCCGGGCCGCCGCTGGCCACGCTGCGCGGGGCCATCGCGAGCGGCGAGGGCATGCCCGAGCAGCTGATCGGCAAGATCCGCGGCTCGCTCGGGGTCGACGTCGTGGTCGGCTACGGCCTGACCGAGGTCATGCAGCTCGCGATCGCGGGACACGTAGGGTCCGACGAGCGCGCCGGTGCGTGCGGCATCGCGCTGCCCGGCGTCGACGCCCGGGTGGTCGACGATGACGGGCGGGTGGTCGGGGCCGACGAGATCGGCACCCTGCAGCTGCGCACGCCGTCGATCTGCACCGGCTACTGGTACGGCCCGGGCGGCGCCGCGCCTGACGACGACGGGCTCGGCGGCGACGGCTGGCTGACCACCCGCGACCGGTTCCTGGTCGACGCCCGCGGCGTCTATCATCACTGTGGTCGCGCCGACGATCTGTTCAAGGTCGGGGGCAAGTGGGTGTCGCCGCTCGAGGTCGAGCGCGCGCTGACCTCGCACGAGGCGGTGTGGGAAGCCGCCGTGATCGGCGCCGACGACGAAGACGGGCTGATCAAGCCGCTGGCGTTCGTGGTCGTGAACGTCGGCCAGACCGCCGGCGCCGCCCTCGAGGCCGAGCTGTGCGAGTTCATCAAGCAGACCCTGGCCCCGTACAAGTACCCGCGCTGGGTCGAGTTCATCGACGTGCTGCCGCGCGGACCCGGCGGCAAGCTGCTTCGCTACAAGCTGCGCGCGCCCCGGCGCCGCCGTCGCGCCGAGACCGGCGCGAGCTGACCGCGCTGACCGTCGTCGGGCCCGGGCCGGGCCGACTTCACCACGCCATGCTCGCACGCCGGCGGTGTCGACCACCGGCCTCGGCCTCCTCGACTGGGGTCGGTGTGCGGTCGCCGGCAGCGCGGTGCTGTGGGTGCGCGAGCCAAGGGCTCGCGAATGGATCACTCGCTCGCCCTCGCGGCCGATCCATCCCGGCTGGCTTCGTTGCTCGTCGGTTACATACGGAGAGTATGCGCCCTCCTCGCGCCTCGCCATCCGGGCGCCTCGGCCGCGATCGTCGATCGACTTATCCATTCGCGGGCCCTGAGCAAGCTGCTTGTGCGCCACGTGGGGACCGGTCGGGCTGC
>JBKJLC010000279.1:0-19905 GCA_046597055.1 Kofleriaceae bacterium
CCCCCGCCCCCGCCCCCGCCGGAGTGCTCGACCTACACCGACCAGGCCTCCTGCGAGGCCGCCCCGCTCGGCTGCCGCGCGGTGATCGCCGGCACCAACTGCCAGCGCCCCGACGGGACCACCTGCCAGATGGGTGACCAGACCTGTACCTGCACCGCGCCCTACACCTTCCAGGCGTGCGTCCCCCGGACCTGACCGATCCCTGACCTCGCACCGAGCCCCGGGCTCGGCGCACCGAACGGCGACGGACCTTCCGTCGCCGTTCTGGTTTTCGGGCCATCGCGGTACGCTCGGGGCCATGACCGGCTTCGGGTTCTCGGAGACCATGACCGGGACGTGGGCGCCGCACGACCGCCCCGCGGAGCGACGGCCGTTTCGCTTCTCGGTGGTGGCGCGGTCGGGGCCGCTCGGCCGCTTCCGCGCTGACAAGGTGGCAAACATCACCGGCACGCTCGACGCCGAGGGCCTGGCCACCCGGCGCGAGCTGACCGGGACGATGGTGGTCGCGCCGTTCCTCCGCCGCGTGATCCGCTACCAGTTCGCGTTCACCGGCGACGACGGCAAGCCGTACCGGTTCGCCGGCCAGAAGGACATCCGTTGGCTCGATCCGGTCCGCACGTGGACCGAGCTCCCCGGCGAGCTGACCGATGGCGCCGGCGTCACGGTCGGCCGCGCCGACCTCCGGTTCGACCTGCGCCGCGACAGCGTCGCGTTCCTGCGCAGCTTCCGCCCATCCTGACCCGGGCCGGGCCGGGCCCACCTGATCAGGCGGGCACGAGACCGGTTGCTCGATGGTCTCGGAATGCCTAGCTTCTCGGCCACGTCACCCTTCCTCTCGGCGTGCAGCCTGTCGCGAGCCTGTCCAGGGGCCGACCGTGCTAAGACTCGCCGTTCGTCGCGCCCCCCTTCACGGACCAGGCCATGGGAATCCTTCAGAAGATCTTCGGCAGCAAGAACCAGCGTGAGCTCAAGCGGATGCAGCCCATCGTGGCGCGCATCGCGAGTCTCGAGCCCGCGATGGAGAAGAAGAGCGACGCCGAGCTGCGCGGGATGACCGCCGAGTTCCGGCGGCGCCTCGACGCCGGCGAGACCCTCGACGACATCTTGCCCGAGGCGTTCGCGGTGGTCCGCGAGGGCGGCAAGCGCACCCTCGGCATGCGCCACTACGACGTCCAGATGATCGGCGGGATGGTGATGCACTCCGGGCGCATCGCCGAGATGCGCACCGGCGAGGGCAAGACCCTGGTCGCGACCCTCCCGCTCTACCTGAATGCGCTGGCCGGCAAGGGCGCGCACCTGGTCACCGTCAACGACTACCTGGCCCGGCGCGACGCCGAGTGGATGGGGAAGCTGTACGGGTTCCTCGGCCTGACCACCGGGGTGATCGTCCATGGCCTCGACGACTTCGAGCGCCAGCGCAACTACAACTGCGACATCACCTACGGCCAGAACAACGAGTTCGGCTTCGACTACCTGCGCGACAACATGAAGGACGCGCCCGACCGGATGGTCCAGCGCGCCCTGCACTACGCGGTCGTCGACGAGGTCGACTCGATCCTCATCGACGAGGCTCGCACCCCGCTCATCATCTCCGGCTCGTCCGAAGACGCCGGCGACCTCTACCACAAGGTCGACAAGATCATCCCGCGGCTCAAGCGCGAGGTCGAGTACACCGTCGACGAGAAGGCCCACTCGGCCATGCTCACCGACGAGGGCGTCGAGCGGGTCGAGAAGCTGCTCGGCGTCGACAACCTGTACGAGCTGAAGAACCTGCAGCTCAACCACCACATCAGCCAGGCGCTGCGCGCCCACACGCTGTACCGGCGCGACGTCAACTACCTGGTCGAGGACAGCAAGGTCGTCATCATCGACGAGCACACCGGCCGCAAGATGCCGGGCCGGCGCTGGTCGGACGGCCTGCACCAGGCGATCGAGGCCAAGGAGGGGGTCACCGTCGAGGAGGAGAACCAGACCCTCGCGACCGTGACGTTCCAGAACTACTTCCGCATGTACAAGAAGCTGTCCGGCATGACCGGTACGGCCGACACGGAAGCCGGCGAGTTCCACCAGATCTACAAGCTCGACATCGCCGTCATCCCGACCAACAAGCCGCTGGTCCGCAAGGATCTGCCCGACCTCGTCTACAAGAACGAGAGGGGCAAGTTCAAGGCGGTGCTGGCCGACATGGAAGACTGCTACGCGCGCGGGCAGCCGGTGCTGGTCGGTACGATCTCGGTCGAGAAGTCCGAGGTGCTGGCGTCGCTGCTGCGCGAGAAGGGGATGCCGTACAGCGTCCTCAACGCGAAGCAGCACATGAAGGAGGCCGGCGTCGTCGCCCAGGCCGGCCGCAAGGGCGCGATCACGATCTCGACCAACATGGCCGGCCGCGGCACCGACATCTTGCTCGGCGGCAACCCCGAGTTCATGGCCAAGGAGGCGCTCGCCGAGGAGCGCGCCAAGGTCGCCGACGAGGCGGCCCAGGCCGCACCCGCCGTCCCCGAGGGTGACGGTGACGGCGACGGCGACGGCGAGGGCGGCGGTGGGCCGTACCGTGGCGCGCTGGTGCCGGCGATCGACGAGGACGCCCGCTACAAGGAGCTGCTCGCGCAGTTCAAGGCGCAGTGCGCGGCCGAGCGCCAGGAGGTGCTCGCCGCCGGCGGCCTCAAGATCATCGGCACCGAGCGCCACGAGTCGCGCCGCATCGACAACCAGCTGCGCGGCCGCGCCGGTCGCCAGGGCGATCCGGGCGTGTCGCGCTTCTACCTGTCGCTCGAGGACGACCTGCTGCGCATCTTCGGCCTCGACCGCATGGCCGGCCTGATGGAGCGGCTCGGCCTCGAGGAAGACACCCCGATCGAGTCGCCGATGGTGACCCGGTCGATCGAGGGCGCCCAGAAGAAGGTCGAGGGTCGCAACTTCGACACGCGCAAGAACGTCCTCGAGTACGACGACGTGATGAACCAGCAGCGCAAGACGATCTACTCGCTGCGCCGCCAGATCCTCGAGGGTATCTACCACCCGGTGTCGCTGACCGATCCCGACGCCAAGACCCCGGCCAAGGCGCCCGAGCCGGCGCCCGAGATCGTCGAGAGCGGCACCTGGAAGGTGCCCGCGCTCGCCGCCGAGATGCGGCCCAAGCTGGGCGAGATGATCGACGGCGTGCTCACCCGGGTGAAGGACCGGGACGAGCGCATCGCCGCCGGCGAGCCGATCAGCGACACCCGCCCGGCGTGGCGGGTGCTGCGCTCCGAGATCTGGCGCCAGCACGGCGCGCTGCTCGACCTCGAGAAGCGGCTCGATGGCGACCGTGAGCCGGTGGTCGACTGGGTCGCGGAGCGGGTCGCGCTGTCGTTGATCCAGCAGCGCGAGCGCATCTATGACCTGTGCGAGCAGCTGATCGACACCACGGTCGACACCTACTGCGGGCCCGACAAGGGCGACGACGAGGTCGATCTCGATGGCCTCGAGGAGGCGCTCCAGGAGCAGTTCAACCGCGAGTTCGAGCTCGAGAACGGCAGCCGCGACGAGCTGGCCGAGTCGTCGTGGAAGCTGGTCGAGGAGCGGATCGAGGAGCGCGAGAAGCAGCTGTCGCGCGCCTGGCTCATGTACTTCGCGCGGCGGTTCTTCCACGAGGAGATCGACCAGCAGTGGATCGAGCACCTGCGCACGATGGACTCGCTGCGCGAGGGCATCGGGCTCCAGGGCTACGGCCAGAAGGACCCCAAGAAGGAGTACAAGAAGGCCGGCTTCGAGATGTTCCGGGAGATGATGGCCCGCATCAACGCGAACGTCGCGACCAAGATGTTCCGGGTCGAGATGCGTCGCGAAGAGGAGTCGGTGCCGGCCCTCGAGGCCAAGCAGCGTCAGGTCGTCGAGGCCGGCGCCGCTGGCAAGGTCGATCAGGACGAGGCCGAGCAGCAGCAGGCCGCCCAGGCCCGCAAGAAGGGCCGCCCCACCGGGGCCCGGCCGACCGCCTCGACCAAGAGCGCCGACGCCGACAAGGCCGACACCGTCCGCCGCGAGCGGCCCAAGGTCGGCCGCAACGACCCCTGCCCCTGTGGCTCGGGCAAGAAGTACAAGAAGTGTCACGGCAAGGACGAAGAGGCGACCGCGGCTGACTGATCGCGCGCCGGGTGACGGCGCGGCCTCGGATCTTGCGCACGTCGGATCAGCGGGCCAGGACGGCGGAGGGCTGGCGCGCCGCCGGCCCGCGACGTAGCGTGCGGCCCATGGGGATCGACTACGTGCTCGTGCGCGACTGCGCACCGCGGACGGCGCTCGGCTCGACCGGCATCATCGACCTGGGCAAGGCGCGCGAGCGCGCCGACCTGGTGCTGGCGACGGTGCGCGCCGAGGGTGACGATCGGCCGCTCGCCCAGATCACCTTCGACGTCTCGCTGCGCACGCCGGCCGGCGACACCGTCCAGACCGTCCGGGTGCAGGACCTGATGGAGCAGGCCGAGCCGCTCGAGGACCTGCGCCACCACTGCGAGACCTGCCCGGTCGACGTCGGCGGCAAGGGTTTCGGCTGCACGCGCTACATCGCGTACCCGATCCCGGCCGCGGCCGAGCACTGGCTGATGGCGCGCTTGCCCGAGGATCTTGACTCGACCGCGGGCCAGTTCCTGCTGCAGGCGCTCGAGGACTTCGGCTGGGACGGCGCCCCGGTTGCCGCCATGCGCGCGCAGGGCAACACGTTCTTCGAGGACGACGAGCCCGCCACCATCCGCTGGGGCGACGATGACGACGCGGTCACGCTGTCGTCCGATCAGGTGCTCCAGATGATGTTCCACGTCGGCCACCTCGAGCCGACCCACGCGATGATGCTGTGCCTGTTCTTCGGGATCCTGCCCCACGACGTCGACGTCGAGGTGCTGAACGATCCGATGCTCCGGACCCAGGCGCTGGCGTCGGCGCGGATCCGCCCGACCCCGGCCATGGAGGTCGGCGCCATGGCGGAGTTCCTCCACTGTTTGACGCTCGCCGCGCTCCACGAGCTGTCGGTCTTGATCGACGGCTGAGCCGAGCGCAGCGAGGCGGTCTGGTGGCCCGCCGGAGCGAGCGCGCCTGGCGCGATGACGCATCGCAGCGCGCGATCGCCTGCTCACCGTCGAGCCGCGGGATTGACGCGACCTGAACCGGCGACACATAGTGCGTGCCCCATGCGCATCGGCGTCCCGAAAGAGATCAAGACCCAGGAATTCCGCGTCGGCATGACCCCTGCCGGCGCCGCGATCCTCACCGGCCGGGGCCACACCGTGCTCGTCGAGCAAGGCGCCGGCGTCGGCTCGAGCATTCCCGACGACGCCTACGTCAGGGCCGGCGCCAAGATCGTCAGCACCCGCGACGAGGTGTGGGGCGAGGCCGACATGGTCGTGAAGGTCAAGGAGCCGATCGCGCCCGAGTTTCCGCTCATGCGGCGCGGCCAGCTGCTCTTCACCTATCTGCACCTCGCCGCCGCGCACGAGCTCGGCCACGAGCTGCTGAAGCGCGGCGTCGACGGCGTCGCCTACGAGACGATCGAGCCGACCCCGGGTGACCTGCCGCTGCTCACGCCGATGAGCGCGGTCGCGGGCCGCATGGCGGTCCAGGCCGGCGCGACCTATCTCGAGCGCGAGCGCGGCGGCAAGGGCATCCTGCTCGGCGGCGTGCCCGGCGTGCGTCGCGGCCGCGTCTGCATCATCGGCGCCGGCGTGGTCGGCGCCAACGCGGTCAAGATCGCGGTCGGCCTCGGCGCCAACGTCACGGTGCTCGACGTCAACCTCAAGACCCTGGCCTACCTCGACGACGTCTACATCGGCCGCATCTCGACCCAGTACTCCGACCCGGTCAACATCGAGCGCTGCGTGCTCGAGTCCGATCTCGTCATCGGGGCAGTGCTGATCGCCGGCGCCCGCGCGCCGCGGCTGGTGTCCGAGAAGATGGTGAAGGAGATGGAGCCGGGCTCGGTGATCGTCGACGTGTCGATCGACCAGGGCGGCTGCGTCGAGACCGCGCGGCCGACCACCCACGACAACCCGATCTACGTCGTCCACGACGTGATCCACTACGGCGTCGCCAACATGCCGGGCGCGGTGCCGCGGACCTCGACCTACGCGCTGACCAACGCGACCATCCCGTACGTCACCCGCCTGGCCGACAAGGGGCTCGAGGGCGCGATCAAGCTCGACCCGGTCTTCATCAGCGGCGTCAACACGTTCCGCGGCACGATCCCGCACAAGGCGGTCGCCGAGGCCCTCGGCGTTACCCACACGCCGTTCGCGACCTGATCCCTCAAGCCTCCGACTTTCCTACGGTATTCAGGGCCGTCCGGAGACCCGGAATACCCCGCAGCCCGCGCTGGTACAAGCTACCGAGATGTTTGGGCGCAAGACGACGCGACGGAGCGAGTTCGAGGCGGTGGCCCTCCCCCACCTCGATGCCCTCTACGGCACCGCGTACCGCCTCGCGCGCAACCCGCGCGACGCCGAGGATCTGGTGCAGGAAGCGCTCATGCGCGCGTACCGGTTCTGGGACACGTTCCAGAAGGACTCGAACTGCAAGGCGTGGCTGCTCCGCATCCTGACCAACACGTTCATCAACGAGTACCAGCGGCGCCGGCGCCAGCGCGAGGTGCTCGACGCCGCGACCGCCGAGCAGTCGGCGACCGATGGCGTCCTGGTCCACGAGGCCGCGCAGGTCCAGCGCAGCCCCGAGGGCGTGATGCTCGATCGCAGCGTGTCGGACGACGTCCAGCGCGCGCTCGACGCGCTGCCCGCCGACTTTCGCACCGCGGTCGTGCTGTGCGACGTCGACGGGCTCTCGTACAAGGAGATCGCCGAGGTCATGGATTGTCCGGTCGGGACCGTCATGAGTCGGCTGTTCCGTGGCCGCCGCCTGCTCGAGGCGGCGCTCAAGCAGTTCGCGATCGAGGCTGGCTACGTGCGCGCGAGCCGCCCCGGCGACGCGGTCGACGCGGTCGCCGCCCCCATCACCCCTCCCCCCTCTAGCCCTGGGCCGGACCCGATCGACCTGGCGTCCTACCGCTCCAAGAAGCGCTAGCCCCGAGAGCTCCGATGAATCACGAGGCCGACAATCAGACCCGACGCGTGTGCGCCAGCATCGACACGCTGGCCATGACCTATCTCGACGGCGAGCTCGGCGGCGAGGACCTGCGCGAGCTCGAGGTCCACCTCGTCGAGTGCCCCCCGTGCCGGGCGCGCGTCGACGCCGAGGCCGCCACCATGGGCAGCCTGCGCAAGGCGCTGGCTGCGCCGCCGGCGCCCGAGCTCCTGCGAGCGCGGGTCGGCCGCGCGCTCGATGGCGAGGACCGCGCGGCGCGGCGCGGCGCGCGCGCCTGGCTCCTGCCGGGGGCCGCCGCCACCGCCGCGGTCGCCGCGCTCGCGGTGTTCATCACCGCGCGTGAACCGGTGCCGAACCGGGCCAAGCCGGTCGAGAGCGCGGCGGTCACCCAGGCGCGGCGGGTCCGTCCGCTCGAGGTCCAGGGCGCCGCCACCAACCAGTGGGTGCAGACCCACTTCGATCCCAACGTCGAGGTGCCGACGTTCAACGACGTCCGCGTCGATCAGTGGGGCGCGCGCCTGGTCGAGGTGCTCGATCGCGAGGCGGTCCAGCTGTTCTACCGGGTGACCACCGCCGGCGGCCGCGCCAGCGACGTCGCGGTGGTGATCTTCGACGCCCGCGGGCTGCGGCTCAACGGCCACCAGCGCCGGGTCGTCGACGGTCGCGTGCTGCTGGTCGGCAGCTTCGACGGCGCCAGCGTGGTCAGCCTGCGCGACAGCGACCAGCGCGCCTACATCTTCACGTCGAACCAGCTGCTCCCCGACGACCTGGCGACCCTGGTGGTCCGGTCGAGCCTGCTGCCGCAGAGCCGCGAACGCGGTCGCTGACGCGGTCGCGCGACCGCGCGGGCGCCTGACCGATCGCCGGTGGCGTGGGCGTTCCCTGGCCGGGAACGCGCGCGCGGGCGCCCGACCGGATATGCTGGCGCCGGGGAACATGAGCCAGCGCCGCATCCTGTTGATCGACGCCGACCGCGAATTTCACAAGATGCTCAGCCGTGAGCTGAGCCCGTATGGGTTCGAGATCGTCCGCGACGACTCGCCCGAGGCGGTCGGCCGGCTGCAGGATCTCGGCGCGGTCGCGCTGTTCATTGCCGTCGAGGAGCCCGAGCGCAAGGGCTACGCCCTGTTCAACAAGGCGAAGAAGGGCGTCGCGGCCGGCATGCCGGTGGTGCTGGTCACCGGATCGGTCCCGGCCGACGTGTTCGCCAACCACCGCCGCCTGAAGGTCCACGCCGACGAGTACCTCGACAAGCGCGAGCTCTCCACCGACGTGCTGATCGGCAAGATCGACAACCTGCTGGGGCCGCTCGACGAGCCGGCCGCCGAGCTCACCTCGATCCCGGTCGAGGTCGACGAGGTCCCGCTCGATGACGACGTGATGGTCGACGAGGTCGACGGCGCCGAGCTCGACCTCGGCGCGATCGACGACTTCGCCGACGAGGGCAACCGGACCATGGAGGCGCCGCCGAAGCTGCTCGACGAGCTGCTCGACGCCGAGACCGACGCCGCGTTCGCCGGCCTCCTGATGGGCGACCTCGGCGACGAGCCCGTGCGAGGCGCGCGGGGCAAGCCCGCGCCGTCACCGCGACCCGCGCCGCTCGAGCGCGGCCTGGATCGCGAGCTGCGCGCCGAGGCGGGGCCGCGTCCGCTGCCACCGCCCGACGCCGACGAGCCGGCCCGCCTGGACCGGGTCGAGCCGGGCCCGTCCGGCCGGATCAACCGGGCGTCGGTCGCGCCGCTGCCGCGGCTCAAGCGCGGGACCGCGGTGCCCGAGCCGGTCCCCGAGCCGACGCACCTGCTGGCCCGCGAACCGGCGCCCGACCTCGACCTGGCGTCGGTGCCCGAGCCGGTGCCCGAGCCGATCGGCGCGGTCGACGAGCTCGATTCGATCACCCGGGTGCCGGGATTCGCCGAGCCCGGGCCGATGAGCGAGGCCGAGCTCGCGGAGCTCGGGCCGATGCCGGACCTCGAGCCGATGGCCGAGCCCGAGCCGATGGGCGAGCTCGAGCCAATGGCCGAGCTCGAGTCGATGGCCGATCTGGACTCGATGGCCGACCTCGACTCGATGGCCGGCCTCGACTCGATGGCCGATCTGGGGCCCTTGGCCGATCTGGAGCCGGCGGCGGAGCACGACGAGGCAGCGCCGACCGCGATCGCCGCGCCGGTGCCCGAGCCGCTCGCGGCGCTTGCGCCGGTCCCGGCGCTCGAGCCGGTCGCGGCGTTCGAGCCGGTGGCCGAGCTCGCGATCGAGCGGGAGCCGATCCGCGCGCCCGAGCCCGAGCCGGTGCGCACCGAGCCAGCCGCGCTGCCCGGGCGTCGGTCCCGCGTGACCTCGGCGCCGCCCGACAACAGCGCGTCCGCGTTCGACCTCGGCCTCGACGAGGTCGCGGCCCGCGCCGACGAGGAGCAGTCGGGCGTCCACGATCGACGCACCCTCCAGAAGATCCACCTGATCGAGCGCGACAACCAGCGGCTCAAGGCCGAGCTCGAGAAGGCGCGGCAGGCCGATGCGGGCGCGGCGCGGCCGCAGAGCCGCGAGCGCGACTTCCTGAACCTGCGCGAGATGATCACCGCGAAGGACAAGGAGCTGCTCGGGCTGCGCGACGATCTCGCGCACAAGGACCGCGAGGTCCACGAGGCCCGCGAGCGGGTGCGCCAGCTCCAGCACGCCAAGGCGGCGGTCGACGGCAAGAACCTCGAGCTCGAGTCGCGGTTGCTCGGTGACGCCGAGCGCACCGAGAACGCCGAGCTCGCGCTGCAGGAGGCGCGCGCCAAGCTGGGCGGGCTCGAGCAGAAGCTGGCGCGGAGCCAGGTCGAGCTGCAGCGGATGGCGGACCACGTCACCGAGGCCGAGACCGCCCGCACGGCCGCCGAGGCGCGCGTGCGCGACGAGCTGTCGAGCCTCCAGGCCACGCTCGACAAGGCCGAGCGCGATCATGCGGTGGCGCTCGAGCGGCTGCGCAACGAACACGAGCGCGCGCGGAGCGAGGCGATCGCCGCCGCCGCCGCTGGTGGCGATCAGGCGCTGGCCGCGCTGGCGGCCGAGCGCGATCGGACCCTGGCCACGCTCGCCGCCGAGCGTGATCAGGCGCGCGACGCCGCGGTCGCCGCGGTCACCGCCGAGGCTGCGGCCACGCGGGCCGAGCTCGAGCGCGCGCACGCCGCCGCGCTCGCGGCCCGTGACCACCGCCTGACCGAGGCCGACGAGGAGCACACCGAGACCCTGACCGCCGCGCTCGGGGCCGAGCGCCGGCGCGCGGCCGAGGAGCTGGCCGAGGCCCTCGCCGCCCACGAGCAGACCGTGCGTCAGCTGCAGGCAGATCGCGCCGCCGAGCTCGAGGCCGCGCTGTCGCAGCGCGAGGAGGCGACCCAGGCGGTCGAGGAGCGGCTGGCCCTGGAGCTGGCCGCGGCCGCGCACGAGCGCACCGAGGCGGTGGCGGCGACCGAGGCCGACGTGCGCCGGATCTTCACCGAGCGGCTCGGCGCGCTCGAGACGCGGGCGGCCCAGGAGCTGCGCGAGCTGCACGGGAACCACGCGCAGCTGGTCGCGCGGCTGACCGCCGAGCACCAGGCCTCGCTCGGCCAGATCCGGGCCGAGGCCGATCAGCACCGCAGCGAGCTGCGCACCGTGCACGAGGAGGCGGTGGCGCGGCTGAGCGCTGACCACCAGGCCTCGCTCGGCCAGGTCCGGGCCGATGCCGATGCCGCCCGCGCCGAGCTGGCGCGCCGGCTCGCGGCCGAGCACCAGGCCGCGCTGGCCGCCGCCGCCACCACAGCCGGCGAGGCGTTGACCGCCGAGCGCACCCGGCTGGAGACCGCCACGACGACCGCGATGCGGCAGCTCGAGGAGCGGCTGCTGCGCGAGCAGCAAGAGCTCGAGGCTCGCCTGGTCGCCGAGCGCGACGAGACGATCGCCCGCGCGGCCGCCGAGCGGCGCAGCCTGGTGGCCCAGCACGAGATTGACCACGACGCGGCGCTCGCGGCCCTGACCGCCGCGCACGACGCCGCGCTGGCGGCCGAGCGCAGCGACCACGAGGCCAGCCTGTCCGAGGCGCGCGCGGCTGGCGAGGCCGCGGTCGCGACCGAGCGGGCCGCCCGCGAAGCCGAGCTCGCGGCCCAGCAGCGCGCGCACGAGGCCGCGCTGGCGACCGAGCGCGAGGCGCGCGACGCCGCGCTGGCGGTGCAGCAGGCCGAGCGCAAGTCGGCGCTGGCCGCCCAGCGCGCGGAGTACGAGGCCGCGGTCATCACGCTGCGCGCGGAGCACGATGCCGCGCTGACGGCGATCACCGCCGGCGCGCGCTCGACCCAGGAGGCGCAGGCCAGCGAACACCAGCAGGCGACGGCCCGGCTGGGCGCCGAGCACGACGCCACCGTGGCCCGCGCGCACGCCGAGCATCAGGCCGAGCTGACCCGGGCCAACCGCGCGCGCGAGGATGCGCTGGCCCGAGTGGCCGCCCAGCACCAGACCGAGCTCACCGGGATGGCCACGCAGCACCAGTCCGAGCTGGCGCGCGTCACCGACGAGCGTGAGCGCGTGAGCGTGCGCCTCGAGGCCGAGACCGCGGCGCGGGCCGCCGCGGAGGGCGAGCGTGAGCGCGTGAGCGCGCGCCTCGAGGCCGAGACCGCGGCGCGGGCCGCCGCGGAGGGCGAGCGCGACCAGCTCGGCGCCCGGCTCGAGGCCGAGACCGCCGCGCGCACGGCGACCGAGGTGGTCCGCGACGAGCTGCGCGCCCGGCTCGAGACCGAGGCTGCCGCGCGGGCCGCGGCCAAGGCCGAGCGCGACGAGCTCGAGCGCGGGCTGTCGTCGACCCGCAGCGCCGTGCGCCGCGTCGAGGGCGAGCTGACCCAGGCCCGGACCGCGATCGGCGATCGCGACCGGGCCTTGACCGAGCACCAGGAAGCGATCGCCGCGCGCGATCAGCGGATCGAGGAGCTGGGCGGCAACGTCGACGAGCTCGAGCGCGAGAACGCGACCTACCAGGAGCAGGTGCTGAAGGCCTATCAGAAGATCAAGGCCGACGAGGCCGTGGTCGCGCGCGCGAAGAAGGCGCTGGCGATCGCGCTGACCGCGCTCGACGACGGCGGCACCAAGCCCGCGTCGTAGCGGCGATCTGCGGTCGCTGCGGCGCTGCGGACCACGCAGGTCCGAGGCCCGCGCCCGAGCTCGTGCGCGGCGGTTGCGCGGTCAGACGCCGGCGGCGTCGACGGCGTCGTCGTAGCCGTCATAGCCGTCGTAGTCGTCGCGGTAGAGCGCACCGACTTTGCGGGTGATGAAGATCTCGATCAGCTCGGGATCGAACATGGTGCCCGCGTTCTTGCGCAGGAGCTTCTCGCACTCCTCGATCGGCAGCGCGGCCTTGTACGGACGCTCGGTGGCCATCGCGTCGTAGGCGTCGGCGATGGCGACCATGCGCGCGGCGATCGGGATCTCGGTCGACTTCATCCGATCGGGGTAGCCGTTGCCATCCCAGCGCTCGTGGTGGTTGCGCACCGCGCTCATGATCGGCGTGAGCATCTCGATCTTCGACGCGATCTCGTAGCCCTTCACCGGGTGCTCGCGCATGTGGATCCACTCATGCTCGTCGAGCGGGCCCGGCTTGAGCAGCACCGAGTCGCGGATGCCGATCTTGCCGATGTCGTGCAGGAACGCGCCGAACTCGAGGGTCTCGAGCCCGTCCTCGGGGTAACCAGCCTCCTTGGCGAGCACCAGGCAATATGCGGAGACCCGGCCGCAGTGGCCCTTGGTGTACGGATCCTTGGCCTCGATCGCCTCGGCCAGGCCGAACAGCGCCTGCCGGTTGGCCGCCTTGAGCTTGAGGTAGCTCTCTTCGAGCTCCTTGGTGCGCTCGCGCACGACCACGTCGAGCAAGGTCTGTCGGCGCTGCAGGCGCTCGTGATCGAGCCCGAGCCTGCGGACCAGCACGCGCTGCTCGTCGACCAGGCCGAGCAACTTGAGGCCCTCGGCGACCAGCGCGACCACCCGGCTGCGCTCGCTGGCCCGGGCCACGAACCGCATGATCGTCCCGGCGTGGGCGGGACGGTAGTCGAGCTCGACCGCCTCGTCGGGCGTCGACACGATCACGATGCGCAGCGCGTCGGGGGCCGACGCGATCGTCGCCTCGAGAAAGGCGACGCCGTCGAGGCCGGGCGGCCGGTGGCCCGCGATGATGACATGGGGGGGCGCGCTGCGAATCCGTCGGAGCGCGTCGATGGCCGAGCCGGTGGTCTCGACCGTGACGTCGAGACCACCGAGCAGCTCGGCGAGCTCGCCGGCCGCCTCGGCTTGATGATGGAGCACCAAGGCTCGGAAGCGCGCCACGGACCGAGTATAGCGCCGGAAGGCGGTGCGGCGCCCTCGCCAAACGCGCCCCTACCTCCTCGGACGTACGCCGCGAGACAGTTCGCCGCCGTGCCGTATAGTGCGGACCGGATGCAAGAGGTCACTGGCAACACGAGCGGGCTCAAGGCGAGCGAGCTGAAGGCGCTCGAGCGCGTGTATCGACGTCGGGTCGCGCCGAGCGAGGTCGTCAGCGTGGAGCTGGCGGGCTTCCTCGCCGAGATCTCGGCCGAGCTGCACCGCCAGGTCGGTGTGCTGATCGATCGCCGCGGCGAGATCACGCACGTCTTCGTCGGCGATGCGTCGAAGATCACGCTGCCCGACGTCGGACGTCTGCGCGGTGCGGCCGGCCGCTTCCGCGGCCTGCGGCTGGTCCACACCCACCTCCGCGGTGAGTCGCTCACCCGCGACGACCTCACCGACCTCGCGCTCCTTCGCCTCGATCTGGTGTGCGCGATCGCGGTCGATACCGGCGGCCGCCCCGGCCGGATGTACATCGGCCACCTGCTGCCCGATGGTCCGGCCGATCGGCCGTGGCGCGAG
The DNA here is from genome assembly GCA_046597055.1 of Kofleriaceae bacterium. Classification (GTDB taxonomy): domain Bacteria; phylum Myxococcota_A; class Polyangia; order Haliangiales; family Haliangiaceae; genus UBA2376. Next base: position 13,945 of record JBKJLC010000279.1, read on the forward strand.
CTGCCGCCCGAGCCGGCCCATGCGCCGGTGACCGACTTCGCCGAGCTGATCGCCTCGCTCGAGGCCGAGTACGGCAAAGGCCGGCGCGCGGCCGCGACCGATCGCGGCAAGGATCGCGCGCTGGTCGTGCACGTCGCGGTCGGCCGCGGCGTGCAGTCGGAGACCCGGATCGCCGAGGTCCGCGAGCTGTGCCGCACCGCCGGCGTGCGCGTGCTCGACGTGATGGTGCAGCGCCGGCCCACGGTCGATCCCAGGTTCCTGGTCGGGCGCGGCAAGCTCGACGAGATCCTGCTGCGCGCGATGCAGCTGGGCGCCGAGCTGGTGATCTTCGACCAGGACCTCACCCCCGGCCAGGCCCGCGCGATCAGCGACGCGACCGAGCTCAAGGTCGTCGATCGCACGATGCTGATCCTCGACATCTTCGCGCAGCACGCGACCAGCCGCGACGGCAAGCTGCAGGTCGAGCTGGCCCAGCTCAAGTACGCGCTGCCCCGCTTGATCGAGAAGAACACGATGATGTCGCGCCTGACCGGCGGCATCGGCGGCCGCGGTCCCGGCGAGACCAAGCTCGAGATCTCGCGCCGGCGCGCGCGCGATCGCATCCACCTGCTCGACAAGAAGCTCGGCGAGCTCGCCGACGATCGGCGCCTGCGCCGCCAGCGCCGCACCACCCGCGGCCTGCCGATCATCGCGATCTGCGGCTATACCAACGCCGGCAAGTCGACCCTTCTCAACGCGCTGACCGAGGGCGACGCGATCGCGGCCGATAAGCTGTTCGCGACCCTGGATCCGGTCAGCCGCCGGCTGCGGTTCCCGCACGAGCGCGAGGTGATCATCACCGACACCGTGGGCTTCATCCGCGAGCTGCCCAAGGATCTGGTGGCGGCGTTCCGCGCGACGCTCGAGGAGATGGCCGACGCCGATCTGCTGGTGCAAGTGGTCGACGCGTCGGACCCCGATCGCGACCAGCACATCGAGGCGGTCGGTACGATCTTGCGCGACCTCGAGCTGGCCGAGAAGCCGCGCATCCTGGTGTGGAACAAGGCGGACCGGCTGGTCGGGGAGGAGGCCGACCACCTCATCGACCACGGCAAGGGCTTCGTGGTGTCGGCCCTGGATCGGGCGACCTTCGGGCCGCTCCTGATGGCGATCGAGCGCGCGCTGTGGCGCGAGGGCAAGGACGTGGCGCCGTCGTGGCCGCAGCCGATGGTGCCGCAGGCCTGAGAATCGCAGCCTCTGAGCCTGCGCCGGTTCGCAGCCCGGGTCCTGACCGCTACGACTCGGCCGGAGCCGGCTTGCCGACGAAGCCGATCGCGATCCCGACCACGATGATCGCGCCGCCGAGCGCGGCGTACCAGGGCGGCCGCTCGCCCAGGAACGCCCACGACAGGAGCGACGCGCCCAGCGGCTCGCCCAGGATGGCCAGGGCGACCAGGTGCGCCGGCGTGTGGCGCACCGCGGCGTTGAGCAGCGTGTGGCCCCCGACCGAGGCGATCAGGGCGCTGGCGGCGATCGCGGCGTAGGCGCCGTTGGGCGCGCCGCCGAGCGGGATGCCGAGCACGAGCACGGTCGCGAGCAGGCCGACGCCGGCGACGCCGTTGACCGCGGCCAGGTACGGGAACAGCGGCAGCGCGGTGCGCAGGCTGCGACCGACCACGAGGTAGCCGGCGGCGGCCGCGGCGCCCACGACCGCGAGGCCATCGCCGAGCAGCGCGTCACCGCCGGCCTGCCAGTCGCCGCCGGCGAGCACGGCGCAGCCGAGCACCGCGATCGCGATGCCGATCCACTCGCGGCGCGCGACCCGGTCCCCCAGGAACAGCCCGAACAGGGCCGCGAACACCGGATTGGTCGCCACCAGCGAGACCGACGCCGCGGTCGACGTGAGCGACAGCGAGGTGATCCACACGCCGAAGTGCACGCCGAGCAGCAGACCGGCCGCGACCACCAGCAGGCGCCCACGTCCGCTCAGCGTGGCGAGCGCAGCCAGCCGGGGCGCGCCGATCAGCGCCAGCGCCACCGCGGCGAGGCAGATGCGGAGGGCGGCGATCGCCATCGGTGCCACCGGGTCGGCGGCCTTGATCAGGGGCGCCGCGCCCGACAGCGCCAGGATCGCGAGCCCGAGGACATGGCGGGCGGGGCGCACGGGCGGCAGCCTACGCCAGCTACCGCCGCCACGGCGCGCTTGGGTCGCGGCGCCGGTCGTGCGACCATTGCCCGGCCGGCCTTGGGACTCGACGGCGCCATCCTGTTCGTCCACCCCGACCGCAAGACCCAGCGGCAGGTCGGGCGCATCCTTGCCAGCAGCCTGCGGCCGGTGATCGCGGTCGACAGCCTCGACGACGCGAGCGCGCACCTCGACCAACCGACCGCGCTGGCGATCGTCTCGGCCCGGCTCGCCGAGAGCCCCCGCTACGCGGCATTCCGGCAGGCGACCGAGCTGGCCGGCGCGGTCAGCGTCGTGCTCGGCGAGGGCCCGCCGATCGCCATCCTGCCGATCGTCGCCAGCCACCGGCTGTGTCACGTCGCGTCGGCCGATCCGATGTCGCTCGCCGACGAGCTGCCGACGACGGTGCAGAAGCTCCTCCGCGGCGACGTGTTCGGACTCGAGAAATACCTGACCTGGGCGGCCGAGGTGTGCTCGACCGAGGTGGTCTCGACCAGCGACCGGCGTCGGGCGCTGCTCGACCTGCAGGAGGCGCTCGACCCGCTCGGCCTGTCGCCGCGCCACGAGCGGCAGGCGACCTTGATCGCCGACGAGCTGCTGTCGAACGCGATCCACAACGCGCCGGTCGACGCCGCCGGCGACCACTACCTGCGCGAGGCGGCCCGCGATACCCACCGGCCGCTGACCGCGCGCGAGCAGCCGCGGCTTCGTTGGGGCTGCGACGGTCGCTACCTGGCGGTCGAGGTCACCGATCAGTGGGGCACGGTCGATCCTCAGATCCTGCGCCAGCACATCGGCAAGCTGACCGAACGCGACGGCGGCCCGCGCCAGGGCAGCGGCGGCGCCGGCCTCGGCCTGGCGATGGCCTACCAGGCCGCGAGCGCGCTGATCTACAACCTCGCGCCCGCGCGCTCGGCCCAGGGGCTGGCGCTGATCGACCTGCGCGTCCGCCCCGACGGGCCCCGCGCGATGACACCCTCGTTCCACGTGTTCTACGAAGGATCTCATGAGCGCTAGCGGGATGACCGTCGAGCGCCTGCCCGGCCGGTTGATCCTGAGCGGTCGCCTGGACGAGCGGGCGCGCCTGCCCGAGGTGGCTGCGTCGATCCCGGACGGCACCGCCCTCGCGATCGATCTGGCCGACGTCGCCTACATCAACTCGCTGGGCGTGCGCGACTGGGTCGTGTTCCTGCGCCGGCTCGGCGAGCGCCGGGTCACGGTCGCGCTCGAGCGCTGCGCCGAGGTGATGATCTTGCAGATGAACATGATCAACGGCGCGCGCGGCGCGGCGACGGTGGTCTCGTTCCACGCGCCGTTCGCCTGCGAGACGTGCGGGTGGGAGGGGCCGCAGCTGGTGGTCAGCGAGCGGGTCAAGCCGGCCCTGGCGGCCGGACAGACGCCCGAGGCGCCCTGCCCCGAGTGCGGCGCCGTCAGCCGGTTCGCCGACTTCATCGACCGGTACTTCTTGTTTCTGGCCGGGGGCTGACGGGCGTCCTTCGACACGCGCACCCTGCGGGCGCGCGGCTCAGGACGAACGGTGGCGGGTGCGTCTGCGGCGGGTGCGTCTGCGGCGGGTGCGTCTGCGGCGGGCGTGTCTGCGGCGAGCCAGCAGCCGCGAGCCGGTCAGCGGCGCTTGATCGGGGCCGTGTCGAGGCGATCGTTGCGATCGAGCCAGAACACGCCGCCGAGGCGGTCGTCGTCCCAGGGGACGTGGACGGGCTCGGCGTCGCCGGCCGGCGTCTCGCCGTAGCTGTCTTCGTCCCAGCCGACCGCGGCACCCGCGCGGACGACCAGGACGCGTCTGGCGCCGCGCGCCTGCTTCCAGCCCTTGGCGGGCTCGAGCTGCCACGTGCTGCGCAGGCGCTTGCCGGCGTGCGCCTTGCCGAGCTCGATCGCGCCGACCTGCTGGAGCGTGCCGTTGCCGCCGGTCCAGAGGGTCAGCAGGTCGCGCACGCCGTCGCCGCCGCGCTGACGGACGTGGGCCGCGATCAGGCGGGTGCCGTCGCCGCGCAGATCGATCAGCTCGACCTTGACGACGTCGGCCGCGCGGTCGACCGGTAGCTTGATGAAGCCGTAGCGCTCGGTGAGCAGCGCGATCACGGTGCCGCCGGCGACCACGCGTTCGGGGCCCGGCGACGACCGATCGACGTCGGCCTTGGCGTCGAGGGTCAGCTGGGCCTTGGTCAGGCGGGTCTCGGTGAGCAGGCCGGCGAGGAGATCGGTCGCGTTGCCGACCACCAGCTCGCCCGCCCACGTCACCTCGTGCTCGTTGAGCGCCAGGTCGGGCACGTCGGCGTCGAGCAGGCGCACGGTCGCATCCAGGGTGGGTGCGCCCGGCGACCAGCCGGTCACCCGACGGACCGGGATGCTCAGCTCGACCGACCAGCCCCTGGGCTGCAGGGTGTCCTCGATCAGGAGCGCCTTGTCGGTCAGCTTCTTGCCGGCGAGCAGGCGGGCCGGGCTGACCTTGCCGACCCCGGGAAACAGCGCGAGGCCGACGCCGGGCAGCCCGATCACGAGGTGGTCGTGACCGGCCGGCTTGCGCGGGTCGAGGCTGGGCTTGCGGATCACCCGCTCGTCGCGGACGTCGACCGACAGGTAGACGCGGTCACCGTCGAACAGGCAGCGGACGTCGAAGCTGGCGTCGCGCTCGGCGCCGCCGGCGCGGGCCCGGGCCACCCCTTGCCAGTCGTCGAGCATGCCGTCGATCTCGACCGAACCGGGTTCGGCGGCGACACAGACCAGGGGCGCGGCGGCGGCGGACCGGGCGGTGGCGACCACGGCCGGGACCGCCAGGGCAAGCACAAACACCGCGCGCGTCGACCTCATGGGACTAGGACACCACCCGGCCGGGCGGGATTCAACGGGCCTACACCCGTGGTATAGGTTCGGACCCTCAAGGAGCCCGTAGTGTTCGAGACCATCACCAAAGGCTTTCGCTCGGCCAAGCAACGGCTCACCGGCAAGGCCGAGCTCGACGACGATGTGATCGACGAGGCCCTGCGCGACGTCCGCCTCAGCTTGCTGGAGGCCGACGTCGAGTTCCGGGTGGTCAAGCGCTTCATGGAGCGCGTCAAGGAGGCGGCCCGCGGCGAGCAGATCAAGCTCAAGGCGCGCTCCGAGGAGTACGGGGTCCAGCGCATCACCCCCGAGCAGGCCTTCATCGCCATCTGTCAGGACGAGCTGACGAAGATGATGGGGCCGGTCGACACCGAGTTCCGGTGGGCGAAGAAGGGCCCGACCGGGATCATGATGGTCGGCCTCCAGGGCTCGGGCAAGACGACCTCGGTCGGCAAGCTGGCCCGCTGGCTCGAGAAGACCCACAAGAAGAAGCCGCTGCTGGTCGCCGCCGACGTCTACCGTCCGGCTGCCGTCGAGCAGCTGAAGACGCTCGGCCGCACGCTGGCAATGCCGGTGTTCTCGATCCCGGGCGCCGACCCGGTGACGATCTGCAAGGCGGCCGCGGCCCAGGCCGCGATCGAGGGCTGCGACGTCATCATCTATGACACCGCCGGCCGGCTCGCGATCGACGAGCCGCTGATGCAGGAGCTCGAGGACATCGACAAGGCCGCGCAGCCGGCCAACATCTTCCTGGTCCTCGATGCGATGACCGGCCAGGACGCGGTCAATGTCGCCGAGACGTTCAACAACCGGTTGAACCTCGACGGCATCATCATGACCAAGCTCGACGGCGACGCGCGCGGTGGCGCGGCGCTGTCGGTCAAGGCGGTCACGGGCAAGCCGATCCTGTTCGCCTCGACGGGGGAGAAGCTCGACCAGTTCGAGCGCTTCCACCC
>JBKJLC010000286.1:0-25023 GCA_046597055.1 Kofleriaceae bacterium
GCGCTGTGGTTCGCGATCTGCTCGACCAGCACGCTCTTGCCGCAGCCGGCGCCGGCGAAGATGCCGACCCGTTGACCGCGGCCACACGGCAGCAGGCCATCGATCACGCGCACGCCGGTGGCGAACCGCGAATCGACCTGGGCCCGCTCCGCGATCGGCAGCGGCAGGCCCTCGACCGGCACCCGGTCGAGCACGACCGGCCGCGGTCCGCCATCGATGGGCTCGCCGAACGGGTCGATGAAGCGGCCGAGCAGACCGTCGCCGACCGCGACCTGCGAGCGCGCGCCGCTGCGCCACACCGGCGCGCCCGGCGTGATCGCGCGGGCTGGCCCCAGCGGCACCGCCAGCAGATCGTCGCCGCGGAAGCCGACGACCTCGCACGGCAGCGGCGCGCCGGCCGCCTCGATGTCGAGCACGTCGCCGATCTTCACGGCGAAGCCGGTGATGCGGACGACCAGGCCGCTGACCTCGATCACCCGACCGCCGACGACGGGCCCGCCGTGCTGCCGGACCAGCTTGCCGAAGCGGGTGGCGAGCTCAGCCTTCATCGGCGACCTCGTCGGTGAGCGCGACCGTGGTCGGGGCCAGCGTCGGCTCGACGACCCGCACCAGCGCCAAGAGCGGCTCGCGCAGCGCGGCCAGGCGCGTGGCCCAGCGGCCATCGACCACCAGCCGCGGCGCCTCGACCCACACCTCGCCGGGCGCCAGGTCGTCGTTGATCTGGCAGGTGATCCCGGGCGGGAGCTGACCGCCGAGGACGGCGGCATCGTCGGTGCGCAGCTGCAGCACGGCGTCGGGCGAGCCGGCCATGCCGAGCGCGGACCGGACCACGGCCAGCAGCCCGCCGGCGTCGATCGCGGCCACCGCCGGGGCCAGCTCGGCGCACACGCTGAGGGCGACGTCGACGATGGTCTGGGTGAGCGCCTCCGCGCGGGCCTGGCGGGCGACGTCGAGCGCGGCGAGCGCGGCAGTCATGCGGGCGCGGAGAACCTCGAGGTCGGCCAGGCCGCGGGCGCGGTCGGCGGCCACCGCGGCGAGCTGGGCAGCGTGGAGCTCGCCGCAGCGAGCGCAGGCGCCGGTGGCGGGGCCGCTCTCGCCCGCGGCGCCGCCCTCGCCCACGGCGCCGCGCTGGAGCCACGCCCCGGGCGCCGCCGTGGTGGCGGTCCGGCGCAGGCCGTCGGCCAGCGGCCGCGCCGGTGCCGCAGTCCCGCGCAGCCACGGCGTGACGGGATCGCGGCGGCTCACGCTTCGCTCCCGCGCGGCGGCAGCTGCAGGCTGCCTTCGGCGGCGAGCCGCATCGCGGTCTCGATGATGTCGCGCTGGGCGGCCTCGACCTCCGACACCCGACGCGGCGACATCGCGGCCAGGTCCTCGCGCAGCGTCTGGGCCGCGCGCTGGGCCAGCGCCGAGAAGAAGTGCTCGCGGAGCGTGTCGCCGGCGGTCTGCAGCGCGACGACCATCGTCTCGCTGGGGACCACCCGCAAGAGCGGCGCCAGCGCGCGGCTGGTGATCCGCAGCAGGTCCTCGAAGGTGAACATCGCCTCGCGCACGCGGGCCGCCGCCTGCGCGTCGGCCTCGCCGACGCGGCCGAGCAGGGCATCACCCTCGTCGCTCGGCATCTCGTTGATGATGGCGGCGGCAAACGCCAGGCCATCGAAGTCGGTCCGGCGGTCGGACGTCGCCAGGCCGCCGGTCGACGCCAGCGCGCGGACCAGCGCCTCCGAGGCCTCGAGCACCGCGCGATCGGGGATCTCGGCCAGATCGGACAGCCGGGCGGTCAGGTCGGCCGCTATCGCCGGCGTCAACGCCGCCAGGACCTTGGCCGCGGTCGCCGCGGGCAACTGGGTCAGCACCACCGCCGCGATCTGCGGATGCTCCTCGGCCAGCAGGTCGGCGAGCGCCTGGGTCCGCGCGTTGCGCAGCTGCTCGAACGGCACCGGCGACGGCTCCTCGACCGGCGCGAACAGGCGCCGGGCACGGTCCTCACCGAGCGATCGGGTGGCCAGCTGGCGGACGTAGGCGCTACCGCCGCTGCGCGAGACCGACACCGGACCGGCCAGGGCGCGCTCGAGATCCTCGAGGACGGCGACCAGACTCTCGGTCGGGATCATGTCGAGCTCCTCGACCGCCGACGACAGGGCGCGCAGCTCGGCATCGCCGAGGTGCGCGAGCAGCTCACCCGCCAGGTCTTCCTCGAGCACCAGCACCGCGATCGCGGCCTTGTGACGAGCGCCGATCGGCGTGCCCATGCGGGTCGTCATGGGAGTGCTCATGGCTTGGTCACTTTCGGATCAGGTTCGTTGAGCCACGACGCCAGCACGCGCGCGGTGCGTGGGACGTCGCTGCGCACGGCCGTGATCACGCGCTCCTCGAGCGAGCGGCCGGGGGCGGCGCTCAGCTTGGAGACGGTGGGGCCGACGCCGGTGGCGAGCGCGCGCTCGACGTCGCCCAGCGGCGCCGGCAGGGCGATGATCGACCCGCTGTTCGGGCGGCCCCGGCGGCGCAGGAGCATGAACCCAAGCGCGGCGACGACCAGGACCCCGGCGCCGATCCCGACCATCAGCGGCAACGGCAGCGGCAACGGCAGCGCCGAGCTCGGGGTGGGGGCGGCGGCGGCCGGCTCGCTCGCCTCGTCGGGCGCGAACGGAATGGACCGGATCTCGAGGACGTCGCCGCGGGTCGGGTCGAGGCCGGCGGCCTGACGGGCCAGGACCTCGAGCTCCTTCAGCTGCTCGGCTGGCAACGGCTTGCCGTCGCCGCCGGTCGCCTTTGAGTCGACCAGGATGGCGAGGTGCAGGCGCGCGACCCGCGCCGCCGGCTCGTCGATCTGGCGGGTGGTGCGGGTCACCTCGAAGTTGCGGGTCTCGCTCACCGCGCCGGTCGGGGCGGCGCCCGGCGCCGGGCCGGTGGTCGCGGTGGCGCCCGGCAGGTTGCCCTTGACCCCGGCGATGCCGCTGGCGACGACCCCACTGGGCGTGGCCGGCGTGCCGACCAGGGTCTCGCTGCGCACCGCCGAGCGGTCCTTGTCGAAGATCTCCTCGGACTGGCTGACCCGGCGCAGATCCATCTGGGCGGTGACCACCACGGCGACCCGGCCCGGGCCCACCACGCGCTCGAGCATCGTGCGCACCCGGGTCGCGATCGAGCGCTCGACGTCGGCGCCCTCCGCGCCGGGTCGAACCGAGTCGGCCGACAGGACGTCGCCGTGCTGGTCGACGATGACCACGCCACTGACGTTGAGGCCATCGACCGACGCTGCCACCAGCTGCTTGATGCCGAGCACCTGCTCACCGGTGAGCCGCTGGCCGGCCCGCACGCGCAGCGCGACCGACGCCGACGGCGGCTCGTCGGCATCCTTGAACACCGACCGTTTGCCCAGGGCGATGTGGACGCGGGCGCCCTCGACCGGCGCCAGCGCCGTGATGCTGCGCGACAGCTCGCCCTGCAGCGCGCGGCGATACTTGACCTGCTCCGCGAAGCTGGTCTGCCCGAGCGATGCGCCCTCGAACAGCTCGAAGCCGACGCCGCCGCGGGGCAGGCCGGCGCCGGTCGCGGCCACCCGGGCCTCGGCGAGGCGCTCGGTCGGGACCTCGACCGACTGGCCGCCCTCCGGGATCCGGGTCGCGATGCCGCGGCTCTCGAGCAGCGCGGCGAGCTCGCTGGTGTCCTCGGGCGACATCCGCTGAGCGACCGGCTTCCAGCCCGACTCGGGGGTGCGCAGCGACGTCCATGCCACCGCGCCCAGGATCACCACGACGATCGCGATGGCGCCCACGCGCGCGCCCTTGGGCAGCCGGCCCCAGAGGGCCTGGGCCTGGCCGGTCATGGCGGCGGCAGCGCCGGTCGAGGGTTGGTTGGAGTCAGCCACGAGGGTTCAGGAGGTCGCGATCAGACCGCGGTGTTCATCAGCTCGCGGTAGGACTCGAGCAGCTTGTTCTTGAGCGTGGTCGCGTAGCGGACCGAGACGCTGGCCTTCTCGGATGCGATCATGACCTCGTGGATGCCGATCGAGGGGTCCCCGGCGGCGAAGCCGCTGGACGCCTCGACCGCCTTGCGCTCCTCGGTGCGAGCCTGGCCGATCGCGTCGGTGAGCACCTGCGCGAAGTCGCCGCCGGCCGCGACCTTGCCGGCCGGCGCGGCGCGCTCGAACTTCGGGAGCTCGACCGCGCCAATCGCGGGCGTGCCGGTGGAGCTGATCATCGGCCGATCCCGAGCGCGCGCTCTGCCATCGAGACGGCGGTGGACAGCGCGGTGACGCCCGCTTCGTACGCGCGCGATGCGGTGATCATGTCGACCATCTCCTCGACCGGGTTGATGTTCGGATACGCGACATAGCCACGGGCGTCGGCGTCGGGATGCCCCGGATCGTGCTCGAGCCGCGGCGGCAGGTTGTCCTGGGTGATCTGGCGGACGGCGACGCCGCTCACGCCGGCGCTGGCGCCGGGCACCGGGACCGACTCGAGCACGACGTCCTTGCGCTTGTACGCGCCGCCGCCATCGGCCCGCGTGGTCGACGCGTTGGCCAGGTTCGACGCGGCCACGTTCATGCGGGTGCGCTCGACCGACAGGCCGGATGCGCTCACTTCCATCGAGGTGAAGAAGTCCATGGGGGGCTCCGATCAGGGGTTGCCGTCGCCAGCCGCGTAGCGCAGCAGCGCGAGTCGTCGTGACACCAGCTCCGCCGAGGCGTTGTAGCGGACGCGGTTGGCGTCGATCTTGGCCAGCTCGCGCTCGAGCGCGACGGCGTTGCCGTCGGGACCCACCAGCTGGCCGCCGTCGTCGATCACCTGCCCGTGACCGGGGGTGCCACTGGCGGTGAGGTGGCGCGGATCGGTGCGGGCCAGGGTGCCCGCCTCGGCGCCGACCACGCGCTGGAGGTCGGCCGGCCGGTAGCCAGGGGTGTCCTGGTTGGCCACGTTTCCCGCCAGCACGGTGTGGCGTTCGCGATGGAACGACATCGCCCCACCGAGCTGATTGATGCCGTCGTAGATGCCGCTCACGTCGGCCCTGATGTGCAGGTCGCATGCCGCTCGCGGGCGGCATGCAAGTCGGCGCCACGGTTAAGCTTCGTCCAAGCCGCCGCCGGCACCGTCGGCGAGGTTGACGCTGCGCCGATGGCGGGGCTCATCGCGGGTCCTGGGTGAACGGCCACGGGAACCATTCGTGGCGTAGCGGCGGTGCGCTGACCCCATCGACGGAGGCGTCGACCGGCGCGTCGACGGAGGCGTCGATCGGCCCGTCGACCGGTGCCGCGTCGGTGCCGGCGTCGGCCGCGCCAGCATCGGGCTCGCCCGCGTCAGCACTCCCCGCATCGACGGGCTCGGCCGCGTCAGGAGCTCCCGCGTCAGCCGTGCCCGCATCACCGGGGTCGGCGTCGTCGGCGGCATCGGCCACGCCGGCGTCCGCCTCGCCCGCGTCGGCCGCGTCGGCGTCCCCCGCGCCCGCGTCGCCGTCATCGCCGGCATCCTGATCGTCGTCGGGGCCCTCGCCGGGTCGCGTACACACGCCGCTCGACGCACAGGTCTCACCCATCTCGCAGTCGCTGTGGCGCACGCACAGCGGCTCGCCGCACGCGGCCGTGATCGCGATCAGCGCGACCGCGGCCGCGGCGACAACCGCGCGCAGGTGACGGCCCGGACGATCAGAACGCATCGACCACCATCCCGAGGCCGAACAGCCCCTGCACCGAGGCCGCGTCGTCGGGCAGATCCGTGCCCGCCACGAAGACGTCGATCGTCAGGTCGGCGCACATGCGCAGGCCGTCCATGGCCGCGCACACACCCCCTCCGAACGAAGGACCGTAGAGCGTGTAGGGCTGGGCGATCGCCTTGACGCCGCCGTGCAACCGCGCGTGCCGGCCGGGGGTGAGCATCAGCCCGGCTTCGAGGCCGGCGCCGGTTCGATCCAGCGTCTCGATCACCAGGCCGGCGTAGGCGGCCGTGCGCGGCTCGTCGCGGATCGCCCACGCGCCCAGCGCCGACAGCGTCAGCGGGCTTGGCCGCATGGTTGCCCGTCCAGAACCGCCGCCAGCGGCCATCCCGTAGGCGGCGCGGACCTCGAGCGACAGCAGCGGTTCGGCGGTGGCGGGGCTCGCGAGCGCCACCCCCAGCAACAAAGCAGCGACTCTGGCGGTGCGCACGACCGTGGCGGTTGCAACCGCCACGCCAGCGCGGACTCGTCAGGGATTACGGACTTGCGGCGCCGGCGCGTCGGGCGCGGCGCCAGCCCTGGCGATCTCCGTGGGGCCGGGCCGACTCGACGGGACCGGCGGCGCGACCGCCGCGACCGGGGCGGGCACGGGGACCGCCGCCGTCGATAGCACCGGGGTCGGCGACGGCTCCACCGCGGGCGACGGCGTCGGCTCCGGCGATGGCGCGGTCACAAGCGCCGCGTGGGAGGACGGCACCGGCGCCGCCGTCGGGACCGGGGCCGCCGTCAGCTTCGGCCGGGGCGGATTGCGGAGCAGGATCGACAGACGACGGTTGCTCGCCGCGAACGGGTCGGATGGGACCAGCGGGATCGCCGAGCCCCGCCCGATCACGCCGATGATCTGCTCGGTGGCCAGGCCGTTGGCCTCGAGAATCTTGCGGGCCGCGGCGGCCCGTTCGTACGACAGCTCCCAGTTGGTCGTGCGCGCCCGGGCCACGAACGGCCGGCGATCGGTGTGACCTTGGATCTCGAGGGGGAACTCGCGACGCTCGGACAGCACCGGCGCCAGGTTGGCCAGGAAGGCCACCAGCGGCGCCTTGAGCTGCGACGAGGCGGTGTCGAACAGCAGCCCCTCGCCGTCCTCGTCGACGATCTCGATCAAGACGCCCTCTTCGACCACGACGACGTGGACCTGGGAGGTGAGGCCGGCCAGCTCGGCGTGGCGCTCGGCGACCCTCTGGACCGCGGCGCGCAGCTCGGTGGCGGTGTCGTTGATCGACTGCTGGTCGGCCGGCGTCGGCATCCCGGTCTGCTCCATGATCGCCGGGATGAGCTGGGCGCCACCGCTCATCGCCATCTCCGCGTCGGGCAGGACGCCGGTGCGGAAGTACTTCGAGATCTCTGCGCGCGACTTCTGGTCAGTCGAGGCCAGCAGCCACAGCACCATGAACAGGGCCATCATCGCGGTGACGAAGTCGGCGTAGGCGATCTTCCAGGCACCACCGTGGTGACCATGGGCGGCCACCTTCTTGATCACCCGACGGCGGCCGGGGGCCGGCAGCGGCGGCAACTCAGCCCCCCTTCAGGGTCTGGAGGGCCTTCTCGAGCTCCTGGAAGCTGGGGCGCTCGTCGGCGAAGATCATCTTGCGACCGAACTCCACCGCGATGACCGGGGCCGCGCCCCGCATCGAGGCGATCACGCCGGCCTTGATCATCTCCATGTAGCGGCGGTGGTGCGCCTCCTGGAGCTCGACGCTCGCGACCATCGGGGACAGCAGGCCGTACGACAGCAAGATGCCGACGAAGGTGCCGACCAGGGCGGCGCCGATGTGAGCGCCGATGACGGCGGGCGGGGCATCCATGTGGCTCATCGTGACGATCACGCCGAGCACCGCCGCGACGATGCCGAGGGCGGGCAGGGCGTCGGAAATCTTCTGGAGCAGCCCGGTCGACAGGTGGCCGCAGGCCGTGAAGGTGTCGAGCTCGGCGTCGAGCAGCGCCTCGAGGTCGTCGGCGGACACACCGTTGGCCATGTGCTGCAGGGCCTCGGCCAGGAACACCCGGTAGCCGGCATTCTTGGCGAGCGACGGGTACTTGCTGAACAGGTCGCTCTTGAGGGGCTCGCTGGCGTGAGACTCGAGCGCGAGCACGCCCTGACGGCGCGCCAGCGTGAACAGCTCGTACTGCAGCTTGAGCGCGTCGAGGTATTCCTGCTTCTTCGGGACGGTGTCCTTGAAGGCGAGCTGGAGGACATGCTTGATGCGCGCCTTCATCTGACCCGGCGAGGAGGCCAGCACCGTGCCGAGCGCGGCGCCGCAGATCACGACGAACTCGGCCGGCTGGAGCAGGATGCCCACCTTGCCGCCGGCCATCACGAAGCCACCGATGACGGACCCGATGACCACGATCAGTCCGATGAATGTCATGCGGGTGCTCGAATCGCCCGGAACGTCGGGAGGTTGAGGGCCCGTGAATCAGTCGGTATGTGCGTGCTGCGCCCGGCTCACGCCGCTCGGCAGCGGGCGGTCGCGGGCGCCGGCGCGGGTCGCGGTGCGCAGTCGGGCTACGTCGGCGTCCATCACCACGCGTGCCAGACGGCGTAACTCCGCGACCGTGGCGCGATCGCGGTCGCTGATCGCGATCGGTGTCCGGGCGTCGACGGAGCGGCGGACCTCGTCGGCCATGCGCAGCGACGCCACCAGCGGCGCCTGGATCATAAGGTAGTCGGCGATCATCACCGACATGCGGCCCAGGGTCGCGTGGTCATGGTCTTGGGTGAGCATGTTGCCCACCAGCAGCACGCCGAACCGATCGAGAATGTCGACCATCGCCTCGGCCAGCTCGGGGTGGCTGACGCGCACCTCCGACACCGCGTGCTCCACCGTGCCGCTGGCGCTGGCGCCGCCCAGCTGCTCGTCGAGCATGCGGCGCCCGGCGCCGTCGTCGGGGACCCGGCGCAGGCGGCGCTGCACGCAAGCCTTGAGAAACGCGTAGGCGTTCTGGAGCGACGTCAGCTGCGGGGTCATCACCAGGATCTTGAGGTCGGCCGCGGCCACCAGATCGATGGTGTTGAACGCGGTGCCGGCACCGACGTCGATCACGACGACGTCGGCGCTCAGGTCGGCGAGCGCGCCCACCAGCCGGAGGGTCTGGGCGGCGTTGATGTTGGCGGCGCCGATCCGGGACGACCCCGGGATCACGCGTAGGTTGGGATGACCGGTGTCGAGCGCGACGTCGGCCAGCGCCGGGACTTCCTGGTCGAGGAACGCGCCGAGTCCGGGCCCGGGCCGGGTGATCCCCATCATCGTGTGGAGGTTGGGCGCACCCAGATCGCCGTCGATGATCGTGGTCTTGTGGCCGAGGCGGCCGAGCATGACCGCCAGGTTGAGCGACACCACGCTCTTGCCGACGCCGCCCTTGCCGCCGGCGACCGCGACGATCCGGCCGGCGCGCCGGACGGGTTCAGTCGACAAGCGTGCTCTCGCGGCCGCGGGCGAGGAGGGCGATGGTGTGGGCGGTGGCGGCGGCCGCCGCCGTCATGAGCCGGGCGGTCGCGGCCAGGTAGTCGGCCCGCGTCGCTGGCCGACGAGCCTCGTCGAAGGCGTCGCTGATCGCGCGCTGCGCGTGCAGGGCGACGAACTCGTGCGCGGCCAGCCGGGCGGCCAGGGCGCGCTCGATCTTGCCGAGCCGCAGGCGGGTGTCGTCACCGCGGCGGTCGTCGCGACCGGCGGACGCAGAGGCGGCCAGCCCGGCGCCGGTGCCGGCCAGCCGCTCGATGACGCGCAGCTCGCGCTCGGTGGCGAGCAGCCAGGCCCGGGCGGCGCGCTCGCGGGCGACCGGATCGATCGTGGCCTGCACGGCGTCGAGCGTGCCGGCGACATCGACCGGGGCGTCGAGGCCGGCGAGCACGGTGGCGAGCGGCACGTGCTCCATGCCGTCGATGAAGGCGCCACCCTCGGTGCAGTTGTACAGGCGCACGGTGCCCGCGACCCGGCGGGCGGTCTCGACAAACCAGCGGTGGAACATGGCGAACATGAAGCTCGACGGCACCGGGTCGCCGTGCCACCCCGGCAGCTCGACCACCCGCTCGCGCGGCGCCTGGGGGCCGCCGCCGGCCTTCATGCGGCGGAAGCCATCGCTCCAGCCGGCGACCTGCACGGTGCCATCGGCGCCGACCACCGCGTGGGCGGCGCCGTCGCAGCTGGTGTCGACGTACCAACGACCGCCGGGAAACGACAGGTCGAGGCCGACCATGATGATCGGATCACACTTCCAGCGCAGGCCCAGTGACAGCGCGGTGGTCGCTACCGAGCCGCCGCCCGGGACCTCGGCACCGCCGCCGACCGCCTGGTACAGCCACCGATCGAGCGCGCCATTGGAGGCCAGCGTGAGGTGCCGGACGGCGTCGAGCCGATAGAGCCCCGGATGCACGGTCACCGCGTTGACCACCGCACCGACGCCGTCGAGGTCGCCATCGTGGAAGTGGTAGCGGACGTCCTGCGGATCGACCGTGAGCACCAGGTCCGGCACCACCCCGGCGGCACGCAAGGGGCGCAGCGAGTGCGAGAACCCGACGATGATCGCCTGGCCTCGCAGCTCGCGCAGCTGCGCGACATTGCCGGCCAGCGATGGACCGGGCGCGCAGATGATCATCGGACGACCCTCGAAGCGATCGCCGACGTCGGCGACCGACGGCCAGCGCGCGATCGCGGGCAGGTTCGCCGCGCCTTGGGTCACCCAGGTCGCCGAGAACGCGCTGAGCGTGTTGTGGTGGACCCGAAGGTCGCACAGGGCCTGGTGGACGACGTTGGCGGTAGCCGCGGTGGTGGCCGCGGTGGTGGCCCGATCGTCCCCGTCGAGGCTGCGCACGGTCACCCGATCCGGCGGGCACTCGTGCATCAGCCGCACCGCGTGGGCGAGCTCATCCTGGCTGGCGCACGCCATCACCGGCGCCTGGTAGGCGGCGGCGGTGACGTCGACCAGCGCCAGGATGCGCTGCTGGCCGAGGTCGGCGAGATGGATGGCGAGGTCCTCAAGGCCGGCGCCGACCAGGACCACCAGATCGCGGGATACATCCCAGGTCGGCGGCAGCATCGCGTCGGCCAGGCAGGCCACGCCCAGCGGGGTGCGGACCAGGCGGTCGATGGGCGGCAGCTCGCGCGCATGCCAGCGCTCGACCGTGGTCGCGGTGACGCGGCCACCCGCGACCACCGCGGCGAGCGAGCGAAGGTCGAGGTCGTCGGCGGCGTCGGCCGGCAGCGGATGGCGGGCCAGCTCGGCGCGCAGCCGCCGGGTCTCGTGCGACGCCGCCAGCGCACCGATCAGGTCGCCGTCGCAGGCGGCGGTGGCCAGGGCCTCGCCGGCCAGGCCCAGCTCGCCCAGCAGCCGCGTGCAGGTGCTGACGGCGTCATCGCCGATGCGCGCGGCTGCCTTCATGGCGCGGTCCCGGTGCCGGGCTTCTCGAACAGGTGGTAGGTGCAGTCGTCGTAGCCGGCGGCCTGGTCGAGCGGCCCGCTGCCGATCCGGCGCAGGGTCGGGAACCGCCGGGCGATCGTGGCGCCGTGGTCGCGCTTCCACAGGGCGCCGTGCTCACCGCGGTAGGCGACCTCGACCTCCTCGGGGTGGTCGTACTCGATCGCGAACAACCAGCGACGGGTGCAGCGAAACATCTCGTCGAGCGCGCGACCGAGGTCGGCCGGCCCGATGTGGATCATCACGCCGCTGGTGAACACCAGGTCGAACCAGCCGTCCTTGAACGGCAGATCGAACGCCGTGCCTGGCACGATGTTGAGCTCGGGGGTGCGAACCCGCGCGCGCTCGACCGCGTAGCGCTGCGGCTCGACGCCCCAGACCTCGCCGACCGAGGCCGCGGTCAGGTAGCGCAGGTTCCAGCCCAGGTTGCAGCCGACCTCGAGCGCTCGCTCGACCCGGAGCCCGGTGAGGAGGCGGCGCCAGGTCGTGGCCCTTGCCGGCCGCTCGACGTCGTTGCGATCGGTGTAGTCGGCGCCGAAGCGCGAGCGCCACAGGGCGAGCTGAGCGGTCTCGGCAGCGTCGGCAGCGGTGGGGTCGGGGGCGATCGTGGTCATGCGCGTCTCCACAGGTAGCGGACCGTGCGGGCGGTCGGAGCGTCGGCCCCGGGCTCGGCGCAGGGCGCGAAGCCAACCGCCGCGAAGCACGCACGGCTGGCATGGTTGTCGGGCTGGATGTCGGCGATCACCGGACCGCCATCGGCGACACACGCCGCGGCGATCGCGGCGCGGCCGACGCCGTGGCCGCGGGCCTCGGCGGCGAGGGCGATCGCGATCCGACCGGTGGGGTCGTCGGCGCCGGCGCGCTCGATGCGAACGACGCCGACCGGCGCGCCGTCGGCCTCGACGATCCACATCCGGGTCAGGCGATCGGCCAGGCGCGCCGCAAACCAGCGCGCGTGATCGGCGGGGGCGATCGGTCGCGGATCGATCGAGCGGTCGCGGACGTCGGGCGCGCCGTTGTAGGCGAGCACCCGGTCGCGATCGTCGGCGCTCACCGGCCGCAACGTGATCACGCGATCAACTCCCAGGCCAGCGCGGTGCCGCGGTCGATCGCCACCCGCGCGCTGCGGCCGAGCACGCCCGGCAGCTCGCGCGGCGGCAGGCCATGGCCAGGACGGATCGCGCGGACGTTGGCGCGGGTGAGCGGCTCCCCGGCGGCGATGTCGGCGACCGCGTAGAGCGAGCGCCGGAAGGGACGGCTGGTCGCCTCGCTCGCCGGTCGACGGGCGCTGCCGTCGCCGAGCGCGTCCCAGGTCAGCTGGCACGCGCGCACCAGCTCGGTCAGCTCCGCGGGCTCGAGCGAGAAGCCGGCGTCGGGCCCGCCGTCGGCGCGGCGCAGCGTGAGGTGCTTCTCGATCATGCAGGCGCCGCGGGCGACCGCCGCGATCGCCACGGTCGCGCCCGGCGAGTGATCGGACAGGCCGACCAGGCCATGGCGACCCAGCGCGTCCATGCGGCGCAGGTTGGAGTCGCCGGGCGGCGTCGGATACCCGGAGACGCAGTGGAGGACGATCACCTCGGCGGCGCCGGCGGCGCGCGCGGTCGCGACCGCCCGGGTCACCTCGTCGTCATCGGCCATGCCGGTCGACATGATCATCGGCTTGCCGGTCGCGCCGCAAGCCGCGATCAGCTCGAGATCGCCGAGCTCGAACGACGCGATCTTGTAGACCGGGGCGCCGAGGGTCTCGAGCTGGCTCACCGCGGTGAGATCGAACGGCGACGAGAACACGGTCAGGCCATGGCTCCGACCGCGCTCGAACAGCGCGGGGTGCCAGGCCCAAGGCGTCGCCGCCTCGGCGTAGAGCTCCCACAGGCGGCGTCCCGCCCAGGGACCGGCCGCGATCAAGAAGTCGGGCCGCGCGCAGTCGAGCGTCATGCTGGCGGGGGTGAACGTCTGCAGCTTGACCGCGTCGGCGCCGGCGGCCGCGGCCGCGTCGATGATCGCCAGCGCGCGGTCGAGGTCACCCAAGTGGTTGGCCGACAGCTCGGCGACGATCCACGGGCGATGACCGGGCCCGACCGGGCGGCCCGCGATCGTGCAGGTACGGGTGGTCGCCGCCACCGGCGGGGTCGGCGCCTCGCCAGGGCCGGGGCGAGACAGGTCGCTCACTGGACGACGAACTCCGCGAAGATCATGCGATTGACCTGCTGGGGACCCAGCCGCTCGCCGACCCGCCGCGCGAGCGCGTCGCGGATGCGATCCTTGTTCTCGGGGCCGAGCGTGTCGGCCACCCGCAGCCCCGACAGGTAACTGAGGATGTCGTCGCGTACGAGCTGCTTGGACTTCTCGAGCGACTTGGTCGCGGCGCCGTCGCGCAGCTCGATCTGGAGCTGGATCCGGAGGTAGCGCGAGGGTCCGGGCTCGTTCAGGTTGATGACGAATGGATCGAGCGGGATGACCGGGCCCGTGATCTGGTTGGCCTGGTCCGGGGTCGGTGCCGTCCCCTCCGCGGGCACAGCGGCCGCCGCGGCCGCCGGATGGGCGCTGCTCTGGCCCATCGTCTGGAACAGGATGAACCCGGACACGGCGAGATTGGCCGCCAGCAAACCCAGGACAGCCTTGGACGTCCGGGGCGGGCGGACCTGGGGTGGCTTCTCCTCGGGTTCGTCGTCGCTCATGAGGATCGCGTCGAGCAACCCGCGTGCCGACGCAACCAGTCGAATTTCCTGGGGCCCAGCAGCGAACACCGTCAATGTTGGCAGCATCGCGACCCTGGAGAACGGCTGCTGCGCGCCGGCTGGTGCCGTGGCGTACCATTGCCCGCGTCCGACCGCAGGGCTACGCGTCGGAGGCGACGGGCGGATCGACGTCGCCCGGCTGGTCGCCCGGCTGGTCTTCCGGCTGGCCCGGCTCGTCCGGCTCGTCGGTCGCCCGGCTCGGCGCTATCAAGCGCTCCGCGAGCTTGTCGAGATTCACCTGGTAGAGGCCATTCTGCAGGGTCTCGCGGAAGCGCGCCGCGCGCGGCCCGATGCGCTCGGGCGGCGGGGCTGGTCCGTCGGTGGGTCCGGCGAGGCTGGTCAGCGTGGTCGACTTGATACGCATCGGGTACTCCGTTGCATCCTGGGTCGACCGTACCCGGGGTTCTATAGACCTCTTCTGGACCGCTAGCGGCCAGCCAGCCTGGCCACGGCAGCCGTCGGGAGTACGTCGCGGACCGCCGCCGACACCTGGCGACGCAGGGTGTCCGGATCGAACGGCAGGGCAGCGAAGCGGAGGCCCTCGCCGAGGTCGGCGCCACCGGGGACGGCCTCGACGGGCCTGCGGCCGGTCAGCAGAATCCCGACGGCAGCGGGCTGCATCTCGCGGAGGCGGCGGGCGAGCTCGCCCCCGCCCATCTCGGGCAACTCGAAATCGGAGACCAGCACGTCGATCGGCCGCGCCGCCAGCACCGCCAGCGCCTCGCTGGCCGTGGCGGCGGTGATCACCTCGTGGCCGTCATAGCGGAAGAGCCGGGCCACCGCCGCGAGGATCTCGGGATCCGGGTCGACACAGAGCACGACGGGGCGGGTGGGCATCGGATTGAAGGAGCCCGTCAGGCGTACTTGCGGAGCTTCTCGACGAGCGTCGTGCGGTTGAGGCCGAGCAGCGTCGCCGCCTCGGTGCGGTTGCCTTGCGCGCGATCGAGCGCCTCGCGGATCATCTTGCGCTCGAGGCCTTCGAGCGCGGTGCGCAGATCGAGGCCGCCTTCGTCGGCGTCGAGCACCTTCACCGCGCCGGTCGCGGGCGGCTCGGCCAGCGCGGCGAGATGGGGGTTGGTGCCGCGGCCGAGCGGGACGCGGGCGCTTGCCTTGAGGTTGAGATCGGCTGCGTCGAGGGTGGCGCCGTCGGCGAGGACGACCGAGCGCTCGATGAGGTGGTTGAGCTCGCGGACGTTGCCGACCCACGGGTGATCGAGGAGCGCTGCCCGCGCCGACGCGGTGAGCGAGATCGTGCGCGCGTCGCGGGTGGCGCGGCGGATCGCGGCCTCGGCGAGCAAGATGATGTCGGCACCGCGGGCGCGCAGGGCCGGCAGCTCGAGCGGGACCACCGCGAGCCGGAAGTAGAGATCGGCCCGGAACAGCCCGCGCGCGACCATGTCGTCGAGGTTGCGGTGGGTGGCCGCGACGATGCGGACGTCGACCGGGACCTCGTTGTCGGCGCCGACCGGACACACCGTGCGCTGCTCGAGGACGCGCAGCAGCTTGGCCTGGGCCGCCAGCGGCAGGTCGCCGATCTCGTCGAGGAAGATGGTGCCGCCATGTGCGGCCAGGAAGCGGCCGGCGCGCTGGCTCGAGGCGCCGGTGAACGAGCCCTTGAGGTGCCCGAACAGCTCGCTCTCGATGAGCGACTCCGGAATGGCGGCGCAGTTGACGGCCACGAACGCCCTGCCCTCGCGCGCGGATCCCTGATGAATGGCGCGGGCGAAAAGCTCCTTGCCAGTGCCGGTCTCACCACTGAGCAGCACGCTGGCCTCGCACGGCGCCACGCGGCGGATCACCTCGAGGGCACGTCGGAGTGCGGGTGACTCTCCGAGGATTTCGGCGGCGCAACGAGTTCTCCAGCTTGCGAAATCGATGTCGGCCACTGCCCAGGCCGAATGCGAGAGTCAAGCCAACTTGAATAGCGGGAGTGCATCCGTCAATACGGTTTTATCCTCAGCAGAAGAGCGTGTTTGACGTCATCAGCGTCCCCGCTACCCGCAAGAACCGGGTGCGGTCCTACCCGGGGGGGGGTAAAGGGCAACTCTGCGATGTCGCTCCAGATCGAGCGCACGGTCGGTGCACGTGGCGAGATACGCGACCCCGGTTCAGGAAGCTCACACCGGCGGATCAGCCGAGGCGGAGGTCGGACCCAGGAGATCTTCGCGGTAGTGAAGGGCCTGACACGAGGTCTCGCCCCAGCCCTCGGCGGGCTCGGACGCCGCGCTGCCGCGGGCGAAATAGAGCACCGTTACGATCGTGCCGTCGTCGAGCTGCACCGTCGATGGATAGCCCACGTCGTTGCCGATACCGTCGCCGGCCAGGATCACCTCGTGATCGCGGTTCCAGGTCGCGCCGCGGTCGTCGCTGACCAGCGCCCCGCAGCCGAGGGGCCGCCGCCGTCGGCCGAAGGTGAGCAGCAGGCGACCGCTCGCCAGCCAGCACAGATCGGCGGGGTGCTCGAGTGCGCGTGTCACCGGTGTCGGCGGGCTCCAGCTGTCGCCGCCATCCCGGCTGTGGACGATCGCGGTATGACCGTCCGCGTGGCGGACCGCGCCGACCAGGTGGTCGGGAGCGACCCAGCATAGCGACAGCTCGCTGGTGTTGTCCGCGACCAGCGACTCGTCGCCCCACGTCAGCCCGCCATCGCGACTGCGGATCACGATCGAGTCGAACCGCGTGCCTGCCGGGCCGGCCTGGGCCGGGCCATAGGCCGCCATCAGCAGCGTGCCGTCCGGCCCGGTGACGATGCGTCCGAACGGCGAGCCCCAGGCGAGGCGCTGGCTGCGATGGGGCCGCGGCGGCGACCAGCTGCGGCCGTGGTCGGTGCTCGTCATCACGAACAGCTCCGGCTGGTCGGTCAGCGGCGCCTGCGCGGGCGACTGCCAGCGTCGCTCGTCGCCCGACGGCAGTGGCGGATAGCAGCGCACACCGGCTTGCCAGTAGGCCAGTAGCCACCCGCCATGGGCGTCGACCCCGAACGCGGGATTGCGCACGTCGTGCCAGCGCGGCGCCACCTCGATCGGATCCGACCAGCTCTCGCCGCCATCGGTCGAGTGGGACGTGGCCAGGGTGCCGGACAGGCCGTAGTGCGGCGCGCCGGTCCGGAACACCGCGGCGATCGCGCGGCCGCCGGTGCGCGCGATCACCGGAAAGTGGCCCTGCATCGCGCACACCAGGAATCGGCTGATCGTGTGACGCCGTCCCACGAACACATCCCCACGCTGCGACCACTTGGGCACCCGTCCGAGTACCACCCGGGTTCGGCGCCGATCAAGGCCGGCTCGGCTTGTCCTACCTGGCCCCGCGCGCTCCCATGATGGGATGACCACCGTGGCGATCATCCAGGCGCGCATGGGCAGCACCCGGCTCCCCGGCAAGGTGCTCGAGAGGTTCGCCGGCAAGACCGCGCTCGATCACTGCGTCGAGCGGACCCGCCGCTGCCCGCGGCTGGACGAGGTCGTGATCGCGACCACCCCGGCGCCGGCCGACGACGCCATCGTCGCGGTCTGTCGCGAGCGCGGCTGGCGGCACGTCCGCGGCTCCGAGCTAGATGTGCTCGATCGCTATTACCAGGCGGCGCGCGCGACCGCCGCTGATCACGTGGTGCGCATCACCAGCGACTGCCCGCTGATCGATCCCTCGGTGCTGACCGGGTTGTTCGACGCCTATCGCGCCGACCCCGAGGTCGACTACGCCAGCACGGTGTGGCCGCATCCGACCTTCCCCAACGGCATCACCGCCGAGGTGGTCCGGTTCGGCGCGCTCGAGCAGGCCTGGCGCGAGGATCACGACCCGGCGTGGCGCGAGCACGTCACCCCCTACCTCTACCGCCATCCTGACCGGTTCCGCCTGCGCGGTTACCCGGCTGACGCCGACTGCTCGCACCACCGCTGGACCCTCGACACGCCCGAGGATGCGGCGCTCCTTCGCAAGATCTTCGATCACTTCGCCGACAATCTGTTCGGCTGGCGCGAGGTGCTGGCGCTGGTCGAGCAGCATCCCGAGTGGCAGGCCCTCAACGCCAGCATCGTGCAGAAGCGGGTGCCCCCGGCCGGTCAGGCGGTGTAGAGCTGGTCGGCCCGATCGGCGTACTCCTTCAGCTGCGAGGCGACATACAGGATCAGCTGCGGCGTCAGCCCGAGCGCGTCGGCGCTCTCCTGGACGTCAGGGATGAGGCCGGGAAGATAGCGCGGGTTGACCCGGATCTCGTTCATCCCCGAGACCAGGCGGACGATATGAAAGTCCCGGTCCGGCAGCAGCTCGGTGCCCCTCAGGCCATGGTGGGAGTCGCACAGGCCGATGAAGAACGGGGGGAGGCTCCAGCGCTTCATGGCCTCGGCCCCGATCGACAGGTGGACCTCCTCGAGCACGCGCTCGACGCGGTCGTCGGGGATCGGCGAGGGGATCTTGCCCGACACGACCAGCGCGGCCAGGGCGCGTAGCGCCAGCGTCTTGCCGACGTCGTGCAGCATCCCACCGAGGAACGAGTGATCCAGGCTGCCTCGGCCCCGGTCCATGGCGAGCCAGCCGGCCGTGAACGCGCAGGTCATGGAGTGATGCCACAGCGCGCGGGCCTGGGATACGAACTGCTCGTCGGCGACCCGGGTCTCCATGTCGAACAGCGTGCGGGTCGAGGCGGCGGCGGCGATGCCGGCCACCTCGCGCGCGCCCAGCCGTTGCACGGCATCGCGAATGTCGAGAGGGTTGGAGCTGCGCGCGTAGAAGACCGAATTGGCCGCGCGCAGGACGTCGGCCGAGATCGTGGGATCCTGATGGATCAGATTGACCAGATCTTGCAAATTGAAGTCCGGGTGCTCGAGCAGTGAAAAGATCTTGGTCGCGATCGGAGGGAACGCCGACAGCGTGTCCCATGACTCCTCGCATCGCGTCTGGACGGCGTCGGCCCAGCTGGCCAGCTCGTCGAACGGCGCGGGCTCGGGGATGTGTCGGTCCTCGGCCGGAAATGTAGATAGCGCCGTCCAGTCGAACGGAGGCTGCTCGGAAGAGCCCTTCTCGGACCGCTTCGACTTCGCGGTTGGACGTTGGACCTTCGCGGCCGCGGGCTCGCCAGGCCGAGCCCGACTCTGTGCACGCTTCCGGTAGAATCGCTTGATCCACCCGAGCATGGACCGAGCGTACCACCGATGGCGAGGTCGCCGCGGCGGCCGACCGGGGCCGGCTCGCCGTGGCCATCGTCATCCAGCACCGCTCCGGCGGCACCCGCGCGGACCGCGTTCATGGCCTCTCGATGCCGAACGGCGGAACGACCGTCAAGCCGGAGCGCTGGCCAGGCACGCGCGGACGACCGCATCGCGCGGGGTGGAGGCGAGCGCGGGCCAGCTCGGGAGCTAGAACGCGAGGCGCCCACGTCGAGGTCGATCCCCGGCCAGGCGCTACTTCTTGAGCCGACCGAAGAGGCCGCGCTTCTCGGACTTCACGTCCTCGCCCATCTCGGTCGCGAGCTCGCGCAGGAGCTCGGATTCGCGCGCCGACAGCTTGGTCGGGATGTCGATCTTGAAGCGGACCACGTGATCGCCGCGACCCGGCTTGCCGATCCGCGGCACGCCGTGACCCTTGCGCACGATGTGTTCGCCGGGCTGCGTCCCCGGCTTGACCTCGACGGTCGCCACCCCCTCGCAGGCGTCATCGAGCACCGGGACCTCGACCTCGCCGCCGAGGATCGCCTTGACGAAGCTCACCGGCACGTCGCTCAGGATGTCTTCGCCGTCGCGGTGGAAGCGCTCGTCGCCGCGCACGTGGAGGACCACGTATAGATGACCAGGCGCGCCGCCAGTCGGCGGGCTCTCGCCCTTGCCGGCCAGGCGCAGGGTCTGGCCGTCGTCGACACCGGGCGGCACCGTGACCGACAGCATCGTGGTCTCGACCTGGGTGCGGCGACCGTTGCAGTCGGCGCACGGCTCCTTGACGACGCGGCCCTCACCGCGGCAGCGCGGGCAGGTGCTCTGCACCATGAAGAAGCCCTGGTTGTGCATGACCTGGCCGCGGCCGTTGCAGGTGCCGCAGCTCTCGGGCTTGGTACCGGCCTTGGCGCCTGAGCCCTTGCAGGTGGTGCAGCCGATGTCGCGCTGGACCTTGATCTCCTTGCTCGTGCCCCACACCGCCTCGGCGAAGGTCATCTGCAGATCGACCCGGATGTCGGCGCCGCGCTCCTGGCGCCGGCCACCCGACGCGCGTCCCCCGAAGAAGTCGCCGAAGATGTCGCCGAACGCCGAGAAGATGTCCTCCACGTTGGAGAACCCGCCGCCTGGCCCCGACCCACCGCCGCGCAGCGCCTCGTGGCCGAACCGATCGTAGCGGGCCCGCTGCTCGTCGTCGGAGAGGACCTGGTAGGCCTGGGCGGCCTCCTTGAACTTCTCCTCCGCGGCCTTGTCACCCTGGTTGAGGTCCGGGTGATGCTGCTTGGCCAGCTTGTAGTACGCCTTCTTGATCTCGGCCGAGCTGGCTTCGCGAGAGACGCTCAATACTTCGTAGAGGTCGCGCATGTTCAGGGCATCAGCGAAATCGCCGCCCTAGGTAATGCGCCCGAAGGGCAAAGTCAATCCCAACCCCCCTGACGGGGGGGCGGCACTTCGTGCCGGCGGGCGACGCCCGCGTTGGGCTTGCGCTTCGCGAGCCTACGACCCTCCTGCTATGGTCCCGCCGTGCTCGCGGCCGATCTGGTACGCCAAGTGGCCGAAGGTGCGCCGGATCCGGCGGATGCCGGCCGGCGCGCCGAGCGCTTCCTGGAGGCCGGGCCCGACCTCGACCCGGCCGCGCTGACGGAGGAGGCCGTGGCGATCCTCGCGCTCGCGTGTCGGCGGGCCCCCTACCTCGCGACCTTGCTGACCCGCGACCCGACCCGCCTGATGCGGGTCGCCACCGACCCGTACCTGCGGCGCGAGAAGCCTCTCGCGGTGATCGCGGCCGAGCTCGAGGCTGCGATCGCCACCGCGTCCGACGCCGACGGGCTGGCCCGGGCCCTGCGCCGCGTGCGCGCGGACGAGCTGGTCCGGCTCGGTGCCCGCGAGCTGGCGCTGGGCCTCGACACCGAGGTCGGTCGCGAGCTGGCCCACCTCGCCGACGCCTGCTTCGACGCGGCGATCCGCTTTCACGACGCCCGGCTGCGCGTGCGCCACGGGGCCCCGCGCTGGTCGGACGACGCCGGCACCGAACACGACGCCACCCTGTGCGTGATCGCGATGGGCAAGCACGGCGGGCTCGAGCTCAACTTCGCGTCCGATGTCGACGTCATCTACGTCTACTCGTCCGACGCTGGCGCGGCCGGCCCGCTGTCGCTGCACGAGTACTTCGCCAAGCTGGCCACCGCGGTCACCCAGGCGCTCGGCGACGTCACCGCCGACGACGTCGTGTTCCGGGTCGACCTGCGGCTCCGGCCCGAGGGCTCGCGCGGCGCCATCGCCAACTCGCTGGCGCAGACCGAGCGCTACTACGAGACGTTCGGGCGACCGTGGGAGCGGCAGGCGTGGCTCAAGGCGCGGCCGTGCGCCGGCGATCTCGCGCTCGGCGACGAGGTGATGACCACCCTGCGGCCGTTCATCCATCCGCGGGTCACCTCGCCCACGATCGTCGACGACGTGATGGCGCTCAACCGGCGCATCAAGGCCGAGCTCGTTCACAAGTGGACCGCCGCCCCTCCACCGCGTCCGGACGAGCCGCCGTCCCGGCGGGGCCCGCCGGTCGGGATCGCCGGCTTCGACGTCAAGAATGGGGTCGGCGGCATCCGCGAGATCGAGTTCTTCGTGCAGGCGTTGCAGCTCATCCACGCCGGACGGCGGCCCGAGCTGCGCGCGCGTGGCACCCTGGCCGCGCTCGACGGGCTGCTGTTCGCGGGCCTGGTCGCCGACGAGGAGCACCATGCGCTGCACCGCGCCTACCGGTGGCTGCGCCACGTCGAGCACCTGCTGCAGCTCGAGGGCGGCCTGCAGACCCAGCGGATGCCACGCGAGGCGGCGGCGCGCGAGGTCCTGGCCGGCCGGCTCTTGCTCGGCTCGGAGGCCGAACTCGAGGCGACCCTGGCCGACCACACCGCCCGGGTCGCCCACCTGTTCGCGACCCTCGGCGAGCCGGTCGCCGACGAGGCCACCGAGGCCATGGCGCGGCTGGGCCGCGGCGAGCTGCCGGCCGAGGCCGAGGCCGCCGAGCTGGCCCGGCTCGGCTTCGCCGATCCGGCCGGCGCCGCGCGCGAGCTCGAGCATGCCCGCAAGCGGCCGTGGTCGCCGTGGGGGCCGGCCGCGACCGGCCCGGTCGCCTCGGTCGGCGCGACGCTGCTCGCCGAGATCGCGCACGCCGCCGACCCCGACGCCGCCCTCCGCCACCTCGGCGATCTGATCGGCAAGCGCGGCGCGGCCTGGTCGGTGTGGCGCCTGCTCGACGAGAACCGGCCGCTGCTCCGCCTGCTGGTGTCGATCCTCGGCGCCAGCGAGTACCTCGCGCGCGCGGTCATCGATCGCCCCGAGCTGATCGATCTGCTGGTCGAGGTCGGCGCGGCCCCGCCCCACACCGACCTCGCCACCCTGACCCGCGACGCCGACCGCCGGCTGGCCGCCGCCCACGCCGCCGACCCTGGCGACGAGGAGCTGTGGTGGAGCACGCTCGCCGAGCTCAAGAACGGTCAAGTCCTGCGGGTCGGCCTGGCCGACTTCGCCGGCCGCCTCGGCCCCCTCGAGGTGTGCGGCGAGCTGACCGCGATCGCGCGGGTGTGCCTCGAGCACGGCCTGGCCCGGGTCGAGTCCACCCTGCGCACCCGCCACGGCGTGCCGCGCCGCAGCGATGGCAGCCCGGCGCGCATGGCGGTGCTCGGGCTCGGCAAGCTGGGCGGTGCCGAGCTCGGCTACGCCGCCGATCTCGACGTGGTGTTCGTCTACGACGGTGACGGCGAGTCCGACGGCGCTCGCCCGCTGCCGACCGTCGAGTACATGACGCGGGTCGCGCAGCGACTGGTGACCGCGCTGCACGTGCGGACCCCGCGGGGCCGCCTGTACGAGGTCGACACCCGCCTGCGCCCGTCAGGCTCGCAGGGCCTGCTGGTGTCGTCGCTGGCGGGCTGGCGTCGTTACCACGCGAGCGAGGCGCGGCGGTGGGAGCGCCAGGCGCTGATCAAGCTGTCACCGGTGGCGGGCGACGCCGAGCTCGGCGCCCAGGTCGCGGCCGAAGCCGCGTCGTGGCTGTGGACGCCGCCAGCGCCGGCCCCGGCGACCATCGCGGCCGAGATCGTCGCGATGCGCGATCGGATGGAGAAGGAGCTGGGCAGCCCGACCGACCTGAAGGTCGGCCGCGGCGGCATCATCGACGTCGAGTTCGCCGCCCAGTTCCTCCAGCTCGCGCACGGCCACGCGCATCCCGGCCTGCGCACGCCGTCGACCTCGGCCGCGCTCACCGCCGCCCGCGAGGCCGGGGTCGCGCCGGCCCATCCGCTCGAGCTGCTCGAGGAGGGTTACCGCTTCTGGCGGCTGATCGAGCACCGGATGCGGGTGGTCCACGACCGCCCGGTGCGCCACCTGCCCCGCGATCCGGTCGAGCTGGGCCGGTTGGCTCGGCGCTGCGGGTTCCCCGATGGCGCGGCGCTGCGCGCGCGGGTCGTGCGCTGGCAGCACGACGTGCGGGCCGCCTTCGACATCATCATGACGCACGGCGGATAGCCCCGTGTCGGTCGAAGTCCGACCGATCTGTGCCTGAACACGTCGACGATCGAGTTGATGTGCCGGGCGGTGGTTGGTATGAACCGAACATGGGCATTCAAAAGGTCGAGTCGATCTGGGTCGATGGGAAGCTCGTCGCGTGGGACGACGCCACCGACCACGTGCTCGCGCACACGCTGCACTACGGCGTCGGCGCCTTCGAGGGCATCCGCGCCTACCAGCGCACCGACGGGCGCACCCAGATCTTCCGGCTGCGCGAGCACATCGATCGGCTGTTCGACTCCTCGCATATCTGCACGATGGACGTGCCCTACTCGCGCGAGCAGGTCATGGAGGCGTGCGCCGAGGTGGTCCGCACCAACAAGCTGTCCTCGTGCTACCTGCGCCCGCTGGTCTATCTCGGCTCGGGCGCGCTCGGCCTGGGCTCGTTCGAGCCGCCGGTGCGCACGATCGTCGCCGCCTTCGCGTGGGGCTCGTACCTCGGAGACGAGGGCCTCAAGCAGGGCATCCGCTGCGTGATCAGCGGCTTCACCCGGGCCAACGGCAACGCCATCATGAACAAGGGCAAGATCTGCGGTCAGTACGTGACCTCGGTCCTCGCCAAGCGCCTCGCGCTCAAGAGCGGCTTCGACGAGGCGCTCATGCTCGACCCGCAGGGCTACGTCGCCGAGGGCACCGGCGAGAACATCTTCGTGGTCAAGGGCGGCGTGGTCCGCACCCCGCCGACCTCGGCGGCGATCCTGGCCGGCATCACCCGCGATACCGCCATCACGCTCTTGCGCGAGCAGGGCGTCGAGGTCCGCGAGGACATGGTCGCCCGCGACGAGCTGTACACCGCCGACGAGATCTTCCTCACCGGCACCGCCGCCGAGATCACGCCGGTGCGCGAGGTCGATCACCGCAAGGTCGGCCGCGGCGAGTGGCCGATCACGCGGGCGCTGCAGGAGTCGTTCTTCGCGATCGTCAAGGGTGGCGATCAGAAGCACGACGGCTGGCTGCACCACGTCTGAGCAGGGGCTCAGGGCACGAGCGTCAGGTCGGACTGGAACGGCCGCGCGCAGCCGAGCCAGGCGTCCCAGAACCGGAAGCGCAGCCGATCGCCGTCGCGACGGAGGTCGGTGATGAGCCCGGGCTGGATCGACTGCGGCCCGAAGTAGATCGCGAGGCTTGCCACGCCACCGGTCGGGTTGGCGCCGCGGGATGTTCGTGGGTTGCAGATCACACGCGCGACGGAGACATGCGCCAAGTCACCGACGGCAAAGCGGACAGACCACTATTGTACAGCGAGCATGGTTCGCGATAAAAGACCGTGGCCACTTCACCGATTCACCAGACTTGGGGGTCCCCGATGAGACTAGCTATTCGTACTCCTGCCCTCGTGGGCGCCATCCTCTCGCTTGGTCTGGTCGCCTGCGGAGGCGGCGATGGCGATGACGAAGGTGGCGGCACGGTCAATCCGAACGGCACCAACCACACCTACGTGGTCAGCGCGGTCGACCTGC
>JBKJLC010000150.1:0-42305 GCA_046597055.1 Kofleriaceae bacterium
GCCACGTCGCCGACGAGGAGTACGCCGAGATGGCCCGGATCGCCGAGGTGCTCGCCATCCCGGCGCAGATCATCGATCAGACCCTGTCCGGCAGCGCCGCGCCGATGGACTGAGCCGAGCCGAAGGCGAGGCGGCTCCGATTCCGTACAGATCGGGCGCGGGCTTTGGCCCGCGGCCGACCGATCGAAAGGCAGGGTGGGATTCGATAGAATCGCACCCTGTGAACCCGAGCGCCGCGCGGCGCGCGCGGCGGCCCACCGGGCGGAACCGCACGTTCCCGCGGCACCGCGGTTCGCGGCCGCGCCGCGCGGCGCGCGGCCAGCGGACGGATGTGGGTGGGGCGCTGCGCGCTCGGTGCGGACCCGGCCCGGCGCCGGCGACCGACGGCGCGTACAGCGGGGCCGACCGACCTGCGTACATGTCAGCCGACGCGCCCGGCCGTGGGCCCCGGTTTGCAGGGTTCCGGGACGAGCCATTTCGGCCCGGGCCAACGAGCCCGAAGCGGGGGAAGCGATGTCATTCGGTATCTACATTGTGGGCTACATCATCTTGATCGTCGGACTGGCCATCGGCGCCAACATGCTCGATGTACCGGCCCAGTGGATCGGCGTGGCGGCGTTGTGCCTGACCGGCATCGCGATCGTTCATGGAGTGACCGTCACCCGCCAGAAGGACCAGGCGAGCTGAGCCGAGCCTGATCCGAGCCGGGCGGGCATCAGCGCCCGGAGGGGCGACGACGGCCGACCCGGAAGCTGATCGTTCCCGGCACCGGCGTGTCGTGATCGTAGTGGTACGCGGCGGCGGCGGCGCAGATCCGTGCGAGGCCGTCACGCAGCTGAGCGTCGCCCGCGGCGAGGCGCTCGACCTTGCGCGCCGCGATCGCGCGGATCTTCGCGGACGCGTCATACGCGGGCCAACGCTGATCCGGCATCACGGCGCGGACCGCGCGCGCCCACGCGTGGCCGATGCGATTGGCCGCGCTGGCGTTCCAGGTGAGGTGCTGGCCGAGACAGGACTCGCAGAGCGGCGGCTGGCGCTGGCAGGTGGGGCAGGTCACCTCGAAGCGTAACCGGCGGCCCTGACCCGCGGCCCGACCTCGTCGAAAGCACGACCGGCTCCGGCGGGCGTGCCGCGGGAGCCGGTCGGTGGTCACGGGGGCGCGTGGTCAGTTGATGCGGACGTACACGCCACCGCGCCACTCGAAGCGGGCGCCGGTGGAGACGGGCGTGGGCGCCGGGTAGGCCGGCTCGGGCTCCTGGTAACGCACCGCGCGGGGCGCGCGCGGGGTGCGCGCGTCGTTGCCGCACTCGAAGCGATCGTGGCGGTCGTGAAGGTCGCGACGGTCGTGGCGATCGTCGGTGCGGCGATCGACGGTGTTGCCGTGGCGGTGGCGCGGCGCGGCCGCCACGGTGATCAGGCCGTACACCTCGAGGTGCGCGGTCTCGCGGGCCCGCCAGTACGGTCCGGTGTTCCCGTAGTCGAGCACCAGCATCTTGACCGGCAGCGGGTAGGCGGGGACGTCGATGACGACGCGCTCGCCGGGGCGCAGCGTGCCGCGCACGCCGGCGGTGCGCAGCTGACCGTCGGCGTACTGGATCTTCACCTGGTCGAGCGCGACCGGGTTGCCGCTCGCGCGGAGCTCGAGGCGCTGGAACTGCTGCGCGGCGGAGACCGGGACGTAGTCCTCGGCATCATGCGTGTGGGTGCCGACCGTACCGATGAGGACCGCTTGCGTGGTCGGGCGGGTGGTCGGGGCGTGGTCGGCGGCCGCGAGGGCAGGGAAGGCCAGGGCAGCCGCGAGCACGGTGGCGAGAGACAGGGTCTTGTTCTTGTTGGTCATTGTGATGACTCCTCGCCTGGTGAGACGAGCCGCCGCCGAGACCCTTCACCATCCTGCGTGAAATGGCAGTTCCTCCGATGAGCGCTGACGCCTCAGGACCTTGCCGAGGTGCTGCCAGCTCGGCAGGGTCCGCGCCGCCCGGCGTGCGGTGTCAGCGCAGGTAGTACGGCGTGGCGAGCGCCGACCGGCACTGCCAGTTGTAGCTGCGCAGCTGGCCCGTCTGGCCGCGGCTGGCCACGCCGGCGACCAGCCGGTCGGCGGCCGCGCGCAGGGTCGCGTCGGTCTTGCCCTGGTAGAACCAGGCCATCGCGACCGCGTAGGCCGACTCGCCCCAGTGCTCGTCGAACTCGTCGACCTCGGCCGAGGCGACGCCCGCGCCCATCCAGTAGTAGGGCTTGCCGGTGCCGTCGAGGCCGTGGCGCGCGATCATGCGGCCGAGCTCGACGATCGCGGTCCGGGCCACGGCGCGGCGGGTGCCGGTGGTGCGGCGGGCGTACGCGTCGAGGCCGTCGGCGAGGATCGCGCTCATCCACGGGCTGCAGCCGACGTACCCGTAGGGCTCGTCGTGGGCCGTGGCGTCGTGGGCGAAGCAGCGCGCGTCGGTCGCCCAGGCGGCCGCGGCGTTGTCCTGCATCGCCGCATAGGCGGTCACCGCGACGTCGGACCAGCCGGTGAAGGTCGCCACTCGGTCGTCGCTCACCAGCGCGGCCCACTCGTAGGCGAGGAGGGCGAAGCCGGCATGGCGCTCGGTCCAGAAGTCGGCGCCGCCCGCGTAGCCCGGATCGGTCCACAGGTCGTGGCTGCGGATCGCGACGTTCTCGACCGCCTCGCGGAACCGGGTGTCACCGGTCAGGAGGTAGTGAATCGCCATGCCCTGGGTGTAGTGGTACTTGAGGTCGCCCGAGGCGCCCGGCACGCCGATGCGCGTCGCGCTGCCGGTTCCGGTGATGCCAGCGCGGTAGATCGCGGCCTCGCGGTACCCGTCGCGCAGCACCGAGGTGGCGCCGCCGTAGGCGTAGCCGCGGAAGAGCGCGGTCGGCCGATCGTAGAGCCACGAGCCCGCGCTGCCCTGGAGCGCGAGGAACGCGGTCGTGCCCCACCGGGCGTGATCGCAGATGGCCTGCCACGCGTCGAGCGCGGTGCCGGCGACCACGCCGCGACGGATCACGGGGCCCGCGACCTTGGACGTCGCCAGCCACGGGACCGGCAGGTACGCCCAGACCCGCGGGCCGCTGGTGCCGTCGACCGCGACCAGGGTGGTCGAGACCTCGGCCATGGTCAGCGCGGCGGCGGTCGCCGCGACCCCGAGTTGCACGTCGACGGCGGTGACCAGCGCCGGGTCGACGTCGATCTGGAGCTGCACCGACCGCAGCGAGCCGTCGGGATAGGTCGCCAGCGCGCCGCGCGCGGCCGCCAGCTCGACGCCGGTCGTGCGCTGGACGCGGGTGAGCGCGACGTTGGTGAGCGTGGCCGGCGGCAGCGGGACCGCGAAGTTCACCCGCTGCACCCCGGTGACGCCCGACTGCGCGGCCAGCGTGACCCGGACCGAGTACGGAAGCGCCACCACGGTCACGCTGTCGGGACCTTCGGGGGCATCGGGATCGGTGCCGCCACCGGCGCCGGCGTCGACCGGGGGCGGGACCGCGGCGTCGACCGGGGGCGGGACCGCGGCGTCGGCGAGTCGCGCGTCGGGCGCGCCGGCATCGGGCGCGCTGCCGTCCGGCGCCGCGCCGTCGGTGGCGCCGGCATCGAGCAGCCCGGCATCGGGCGGGCAGGCCGGCCGGCGCGGGCCGCCGCAGCGTCGTTCGATCGCGCTCTGCATGTCGTCGGCGCCATCTGGCCCCGGGTCGGCGCAGCCGCCGCCCAGCGCGAGCCCCAGGACCGCCGTCAGTGCGATTCGTCTCGTTGGCATTGCCGGAGACCATGCGGGATCGAACGGGACTGACAATTACAATTCGAACGATTCGGTTTGTTCTCAAAGTAATGGTATCGCGCGATGCGCTCACGCGCGATCAGCGCCAGTGATCCCACACGGGCGCATGCGGCGATCTCGCACCGACATGTGCCGCGGTGCCGGCGCACGCGCAGCGCGTCAGTGCACGCGCTTCACGCCCAGCCGATCCTTCGGCCGCGCCGGCCGGACCAGCCGGTTGTTCAGATAGTCCTCCATGACCTGCTTCCGCTTGGGCAGGAAGTTGTTCACCAGCGCGTCGGAGATGCGGAAGCGCGGCGCGCCGTCGACCAGCTCGGTCTCGCGTTCGGTCACGTGGGCGAAGCCGAGCGCGCTCGGCGAGATCAGTCCGTTGCCCAGCGCCCGGCCGGCGCTCAGCCGGTGACATCCGGCGCACGACAGCGCCAGGGCGCGACCGACGATGTCGTCGGGCGTCAGCGGGCTCCCGAGCGTGGCGAGGCGGTCGGCGATCGCGGTGCGGAGCGCGCTGGGGCCGGGGCCGAACTGCGCGAGGTAGTTGTTCTCGAGCGACCCCGACGCCTGGCTCTGCGACGCATTGAAGACGTCGGGCAGGTCGAGATCGATGGTCTCGAGCGTCGGCGCCGCCAGCGCCGCCACCTGCTCGACAAACGCGGCGCGGAACGCCGCGGCCTGGGGATGGGTGGAGTCGGGGCGGAACAGCTCACCCGCTGGGTTGCCCTTCACCGAGACCGGCACCATGCGCAGGGCGGTGCAGCCGGCGCCGGCGCACGTGCGCAGCAGCTGGAACTCCCGCAGATTCCAGATCAGGGGCACCATCTGCGTGGCCATGAACTGGTTGGTCCGCACCTGGCCGGCCCCGGTGGGGCCGCCGCCGAGGTGGTCGACGTGAATCACCGGCAGCACGCTGGGCAGGCCGGCGAAGTAGAATTGATCGAGCCGCTGGGCGCGCTCGTCGACGCTGGCGATGCCGGACAGGTCGGCCCAGAACTCGACGATCTTGCGGCACCCCTTCAGGCCCTGCTGCGGGTGGGGATTGGCCAGGGCCGACTCGATGATGATGAGGTTGCGGTCGCGCGGCGCGGCGATGCCGGCCCGGCGCGCGTAGACGATGCGGTATTCGCCGCAGGTCGATGCATCCGACGGCGTCAGGTCGAACCGGTTGAACAGGCCGATCGGCACGAACTCGTTCGGGTTGGTGCCAGGGGCGACGAACGGATCGACCGCGGCCAGCGCGCCCTCGGACGGTGCCGGCCGGCAGGTGTAGGGGAAGCCGTTGAGGCGGGGCAGGCCGTCGGCGCCGACCACGTCGTCGCAGTGGGGTCCGAGCCCGAGGCCGGGCCGCGGGTTCTGGGTATCCCACCATTGCTGGAACAGCCCGAGTGACGTCAGCCCGGGGACCCCGCTCTGCTGGACCAGCTGGTCGAGCACGCGCTGGAAGGAGAAGCGAGCGAGTATCGCGTGCTCGGTGACTGCCAGTGACCGCCGGGGATCGATGGTGACCAGGGGTGGCGCGGCGACCGCCCCGCCGTCGGGTCGACCGTTCTCGCCGTCGAGCTGGGCCTCGTCGGTGTTCTCGCCACCGGGGGCCGAGATGCGCGGCGCCGCCGACTCGTCGGAGAGACACCCTGATGTGGTCCCGGCGAATACGGTCATCACTGCCAGCCAGTACGCGCGATCTCGATGGGGCATCGTCCACCAATGCGCCTGTTGGTATCGGTCAATCAATGAGTATGACAGTTGTCGTAATCATTACGAATCCGTGTCGCGGCAGCACCCGAGTGCAAGGCTGCCCACGGCGCTGGATCGCCGCTACCCGACCACCACCCGACGAAGGCCCGGCGGCGCGATCATCGGCTCGATGACCGCGCTGGAGCTCCTGGATCCGGCCTGGCGCGAGGCGGTGGCCGCGGTCGACGCGGGTGACCGCGGCCGCGCACCTGCTCGCCCGCGGCGCCACCGCGAGCCTGGCCGCGGTCGCGTGCCTGGGTACCGCCGAGCAGCGCGCCGCCCGGGTCGGCGCCGCCAGCCCCGATGCCGAGCCGATGAGGCCTGACCGATCGATCTCCGGTCGGTTTCGACGACCGCTCGTGGCGTTTGGAGGCGACACGCGCGGCTCGGTGGTGGGCGCACCGCTTCTGCTCGGCGCGCACGCCACCGGCTACCGCCCGGCGAGGCGGGCCAGGGTCGCCGGATCGAGGATCGCGGCGAACGGCTCGTCGTCGGCGAGCTCGGCGGCCGCGCGCGGATCGAGGGCGATCGCGCGCGCGAGCTCGGCGATGGTCTCGTCGGTGCGGCCGAGCCGCGCGAGGGCCTCGGCGCGCTTGTAGCGCAGGTGCGGATCGTCGACGCCAGCGGCGATCGCGGTGTCGGCGGCGGCCAGCGCCGAGTCGAGATCGCCGACGCGCAAGCAGGTGAGGATCAGGTTGAGCCAGGCCTTGGTGAACCGCGGGTCGAGCCGGATCGCGTCGCCGTAAGCGGCAGCGGCCAGGTCGTCGCGGCCCATCGCCTCGAACGCCCAGCCCCGGCCGAAGTGGGGCTCGGGTGCGTCCGGTGCGAGCACGATGCAGCGGTCGCACGCGGCCAGCGACGCGCCCAGCGCGCCAGCCTCGGCGCACGCCACCGCGAGCAGATACCAGCCCGCGGCGTCGTCGGGATCGGTGGCGACCGCCGCCTCGGCGTGGGTGCGCGCGCCGTCGGCGTCGCCGGCGCCCAGCCGGGTCACCACCGTGGCGAGCGCGGGCTCGGCGTCGGCGCGGGCGTGGAGCTCGTCGAGCCAGCGGGTCACCGCGTGATTGTCGCTGGGCGGTCGACGCGCGCAAGCGGGTCGCCGTTGTAACGTGCGCGCATGATGAAGCTGCCGACCTGGACGATCGGGACGCTCGCCGCGGTCGCGCTGGGTGGCTCCGGGTGCGCTCGCCCGGCGCCCAGCAGCCCGCCGACGCCCGCCGAGGCCAGTGCGCCGGCCGCCCCGGTCGCGGCCGGGCCGGGCCGGGTGCTCGAGGGCCGCTTCCTCGCCGGCTCGCTCGGCGTCGAGAAGCGGTACCGGGCCTGGCTGCCCGGTGGCTACGACGCCGACCCGGCCCGGCGCTGGCCGGTCGTGTACATGCTGCACGGGCTGGGCGGCGACGAGGACAACTGGCTCGAGGGCGGCAAGCTCGACGTCGCCGCCGACGCGATCGGCCTGTCGGCGATCGTCGTGATGCCCGACGGCGACACCTCGTTCTACGTCAACCGCGCGACGCCGTACGTCCCGGCCGCATGCCGGCGCGGCCCGCGGCCGTTCACCCGCGAGCCGGCCGAGACGCACTGCGTGCAGGAGGCGCGCTACGAGGACTACATCACGCGTGATCTGATCGGGCACGTCGACGCGACCTACCGCACCCTCGCCGAGCGGCGCGGCCGCGCGATC
Organism: Kofleriaceae bacterium; assembly: GCA_046597055.1. GTDB lineage: Bacteria > Myxococcota_A > Polyangia > Haliangiales > Haliangiaceae > UBA2376. The sequence goes on from JBKJLC010000150.1 coordinate 7,183, forward strand.
GGCGGGCTGTCGATGGGCGGCTTCGGCGCGCTGATGCTCGCGATGCGCCACCCCGATCTGTACGCGTCGGCGGCGTCGCACTCGGGCATCGATGCGCTGCTGTACGCGGGCCCGTACCCGTACGCGCCCGGCAAGGTCGAGCTGGTCGCCGACGTGGCGCGCTGGGCCGACGGCCTGGAGCCGCTCGGCAGCTTCGCGCGCGGGATCTTCGGCCCCGACCTCGCGGGTTGGCAGGCCCACGATCCCGCGTACCTCGCCGGCAAGCTCGAGCCGGGCGCGCTCGCGCTGTACGTCGACGCCGGCAGCGAGGACCGGCTCGGGCTCCAGCATGGCGCGCAGCACCTGCACGCGGTGCTGCAGGCGCGCGGCATCGAGCATGCCTGGTACTACGGGCCCGGCGATCACGACTTCGCGTTCTGGTCGCAGCGCATCGACGACAGCCTGGCGTTTCACGCCAGGGTCTTTGCGCAGCAGCCGTGACCGCGGGCGCGGCCGTTGGCTGTGATTCTTGCGAAGCCCGCCCGCCCGTCGATCGGTCGGCCGCGGCCCGGAGGCCGGGTCCGCGCCGTCCGGAACCCGCGTCGCCTCGCGTCGCGCGGCTTCAGGTCACGGATCGGCGGGGGCGGAGCCGGCCGGCGGGATCTTGCGCGCCGACTTGATCCGACCGGGCAGCACCTCGATCGGCACCGGCGGCGTCAGCTCGTAGAGGAAGCCACGGCTGTCGAGCTTGGCCTGGAACCGGCCCTTGTAGTTGACCATGCGGCGATACGGCTGCGGCACCTCGCCGGTGCGCGCGTGGGTGCGGTGGCCGAGCAGGAAGCCGCCGAGCCGGACCGCGAGGTGGTTGAACAGCCGGTGACACCCGTGGCTGGTGCCGTACGCGATCGAGGTGACGCTCGACGAGCCGTGGGTGCGGATGCCGTTGTCGTCGAAGCGCACCCGCTTGGGGCCGAGCGCGGTGGCCCGGTGATGCACCAGCATCACCATGCCGTACGCGGAGCGCGGGCCGGGCCCGAACACCTCGCGCTTGAGCCGCCACTTGCCGTTCCACATGTAGCGCACGAGATCCTTGTCGGGCGTGGTCTTCGGCGGGTACCAGACCGGCGCCGCGTACACGTCGCGCCAGACCCGCGGCCCGACGTCGGACTCCTTCCACTTCTGCACGACCCAGCCGCTGCCGGTGCGGACGTCGGCCCAGCCACCGATGGTGCTCGGCCACCGCACCAGCGGGCGACGGACGCCGTCGACCGTCGCGAACACGGTCAGCGCTGGCCGCCGGTACGCGACCCGGGGGACCGGCTTGTTGTCGTACCAGACGTCGCCGCGATCGATCTCGGCGGCGAGGTCCATGTGCGGGCCGTGATAGGCGGGTGTCGGTGGGAGCGCGAGCGCGACCCGCGGGCGGTCGGCGCCGACCTTGGCCAGCCAGGTGCGCGCGTGATCGGCGTCGGTCCAGCCCAGGTGCTTGGCGGCGACCTCGGTGGCGGCGCCGATCAGATCGGGGGCGGCATCGGGCAGCGCCCGGTAGCCGCGGGCCGCGCGCATCATCGCCGGCTCGAGCTGGCGGCCGAGGATCGGCCGGGGGCCGGCGCCGGCGGTGCCGTCCTCGATCAGGCCGGTGGCGTCGGCGACGTGCTCGCGCAGGACCCGCAGCGCGCCGCGGAACGCCAGCTCGCGGCTGCCGGCGACCAGGGCGGCCCGGGTCTCGTCGTCGAAGCGCGCGTTGGGGACCAGGAAGTTCTTGCGCTGGTACATCTCGACCGCGTGGCCGGTGCGCCAGGTGAACAGGCCATCGGCCCACTTCGGCTCGAGCACGCCGTCGCAGACCAGGTGGGCCTGCAGCGTGGTCAGCGCGTCGTGCTGGGTCTCGAGACGGTTGAACAGCGAGACCCGCTGACGCCACGCCGGCGACTTGGCGAGCGCGTCGATGCTGGCGAGCTTGCGCCGGGCCCGCTCGCGCTCGAGCACGGTCGCGAGATAGCGACGATGACGATCCATCGACTTGATGCCGGCATCGTTGGCCTGCGAGACCGAGCGCTTGAACGCGACCAGCGGGGCCGGCGCGAGCGCCTCGTGGCAGGCATGACGGGCGTCGTCGGCGAGGCGACGCTGGATCACGGACAGGTTCGGGATCACGCCGTAGAGCTCGACGAACTGCTCCTCGGGCTCGAGCTCGTCGCCGTCGGGGCTGCGCTCGCCGGCCAGCGCCAGGTAGCTGGCCCGGAAGGTCGGCGCCTTGCCGTCGGGGCCCGGCGCGAACACGCGCGGGGTCCAGCCGTCGCCGAGATCGATGATGGTGAGCCCGGCGGCGGTCGCCGCGTCAGGACAGATCCAGCCGCCGGCCACCCCATCGGTGAAGACCTGGGCGGGCGCGGGGCAGCCAGCCGCGTCGCGCGAGGCGGCGGTCGGCTGACCGCCGACCGGCGCGGTCGGCGCGCTTGGCGAGTTCGCGCGGGGCGCGACGGCGGGCTCGGTGGCGGTGCCGGAAGCGCGTGGCTCGTCCGCCTTCGCGGCGCGGTCCCCTCCGTCACTGCACGCGGTCGCGAGCACGGCGAGACAGACAACAGCTCTGGATTGGTTCAATCGCGCCCCTCTCTCTCGAGGATGAGCTGTTCGGCCTCGCAGCGCAAAGTCTGGGTGCTCGCGGACACGCGCGCAGCGCGCGCACGTGTCGGTGGCGCTCGCACGAGCAGGGTGCGAGCCGTCACGCCGCACCGCGTCCACCGCCGCGGTGGCCGGTGCGACCAGCGGGGCGCGCCTCAGGTCGGTGTCGGTGGCGGTGTCGGAGGGGGTCGCTACGGTGCGGCCCCCGCCATGAATCCGACCGAGCTCTCCACCGACCTCGAGGCCGCGCTCGTGCGCGAGCTGCTCCACTGGCACGCCGTCCTCAACGCCCGCCACTTTGCCGGCCGGCTCCGCTCACCGGTCGTCGCGCTGTCGGAGGCCGCGACCCGGCTCGGCGCGTGGATGCGCGGCACCGGCCGGATCGAGCTGGCGCGCGGGTTCGTGCTCGACCGGCCGTGGCCCGAGGTGGTCGGCGTGCTCGCCCACGAGATGGCCCACCAGTTCGTCGACGAGGTGCTGCAAGTCCACGAGGAGACCGCGCACGGCGACACCTTCCGCCGGGTGTGCGAGGAGCGCGGCATCGACGCGCGCGCCGGCGGCGCCCCGATCGCGGCCAACCTCGACGGCGTCGAGGTCGACCGGGTGCTCGAGCGGGTCCGCAAGCTGCTCGCGCTGGCCGGCAGCGCCAACCAGCACGAGGCCGAGGCCGCGATGCGACGCGCGCACGAGCTCATGCTCCGCCACAACATCGAGGCGGCGCAGGCCCGCGCGACCACGACCTTCGAGCTGCGCCACCTGGGCGATCCGCTCAAGCGCACCACCCGCACCGAGCTCGACATCCTTAACCTGCTGGTCGAGTTCTTCTTCGTGAAGGTGATCCGCATCCCGGTCTACCTGCCGCGCCTGGGCGTGCGCGGCGCGCTGTTCGAGCTCACCGGCACCCGCGCCAACACCGAGATGGCGGTCCACGTGCACGCGTTCCTGCTGGCGACCGCCGAGCGGCTGTGGCGCGACAATCGCGGCGACGCCCGCGTGCGCAGCGGCCACGATCGCGGCTCGTACCAGGCCGGGGTCGTCCGCGGTTTCCACGAGAAGCTGGCCAGCGAGCGCACCGAGCTGACGGGCACCGGCCTGGTCTGGAAAGGCGACGCCAACCTCGAGGCGTTCTACCGGGCGCGCTATCCGCGGATCACCCGACGCAAGCGCATGGTGCGGGTCAGCGCCGCGCACGAGGCGGGCCGCGAGGCCGGCCGCGAGATCGTGCTGCACCGGCCGATCGAGCACGGCCCGAGCGACGGCGCGCCGCGCCGCCTGCGGGCCTGAACCGGTCGACCGGTCGGCCGCGGTCCAGGCGCCGATCGGTCGGTCCGGACCAGCGCCAGCTCAGCGCTGGTCGGGTCGCGTGTACCACCAGCACCACGCGATCAGCACTGCCTGCAGCGGCAGGCGCGCCCACAGCGCCCAGCTCGGCATGCTCTGGCCGCCGAGCGACAGCTGGTTGACCGCCATGTTGATGTTGGCCGGGAACACCGCGACCAGCAGGGCGATCAGCCCCCACGCGGCGAGCCGCCGGGTCCGGGCCAGGATCAGGCCGAGCCCGCCCAGGATCTCGAACCCGCCCGACGCGTAGACCAGCGCCAGGTGTGCGGGCAGCACGTCCGGCATGACCGCGACGTAGGCGTCGGGATCGACGAAGTGGTTCACGCCGGCGGCGACCATGAACAACGTGAGCAGCCATCGCAGCGCGGACTTCATGCGGCCCGGAGTACGTCGCAGAGCTGACAGCGGCTGTGCGTCATGCTGCCGCATCCTGAACCGACGTCGGCGCTGGCGGAAGAGTAAGGTCGCGACCCTATGGCTCGCACCCCCGAACGTCGCTTCGACCTGGTCCTGTTCGGCGCGACCGGGTTCACCGGTCGGCTGCTCGCCGAGTACGTGACCCGTCGCGCCGCAGGGACCTCCCTGCGCTGGGCCCTGGCCGGACGCTCGACCGCGCGGCTCGAGCAGATTCGCACCGAGCTGGCGTCGATCGACGCGGCCGCGCGCGACCTCCCGCTCCTCGAGGGCGACGCGCTCGACGTCGCGGCGATGCAGCGGATCGCGCGCGACACCCGGGTGGTGGCCACCACCGTCGGGCCGTACGCGCGCTTCGGCGGGCCCCTGGTCGACGCCTGCGCGCACGCGGGCACGCACTACGCCGATCTCGCCGGCGAGGTGCCGTTCATCCGCGCGTCGATCGATCGCAACCACGACGAGGCCAAGCGCACCGGCGCGCGCATCGTCCACGCCTGCGGTTACGACTCGATCCCGAGCGACCTCGGCGTGCTCTCGCTCCAGCACGAGCTGACCGAGCGCACCGGCGGGCCGGCCCGCGCCGTGACCGCGCTGTTCCAGGGCAAAGGCGCGTTCTCGGGCGGCACCGTCGCCAGCTTGCTCGGCGTGGCCGACGCCGCCGCCAAGGACCGCGACCTGCGGCGCCTGCTCGGCAATCCCTACGGCCTCGACCCGGCAGGCAGCCCGCGCGGTGGCGACCAGGACGCCCGCGGCCCCGGCTACGACCGCGCGCTCGGCGCGTTCACCGCGCCGTTCGTGATGGCGGCGATCAACACCCGCATCGTGCGCCGGAGCCACGCGCTGCTGGGGCATCCGTGGGGCACCGACTGGGGATACGACGAGCGCATGAGCCTGCCGCGCTCGCCGGGCGGGCTGGCCGCCGCGGTCGGCATCACCGGCGCGCTCGGCGGTTTCCTGGTCGCCACCCAGGTGCCGTTCCTGCGCCGCCAGCTCGAAAAGCGGCTGCCGAAGCCGGGCGAGGGCCCGACCGCCGAGCAGCGCGCCAGCGGCTACTGGAAGACCCGCGTGCACGGCGAGCACGGCGGTCGCCGCGTGGTGGTCACGCTCGGCGACCAGCTCGATCCGGGCTACGCCGGCACCGCCAAGCTGCTCGGTGAGGCCGCGCTGTGCCTGGCCGAGGACGATCTGGCGACACCGACCGGCGTGCTCACCCCGGCCACCGCGATGGGGCTGACCCTGGTCGAGCGGCTTCGCACCGCCGGTGTCCGCTGGGACGTCGCGGAGGCCTAGCTAGCGCGTGCGCTGGGCGAGCGTCTCGAGCAGCGCCAGGCCCAGCTCGGGCCAGCGCACCAGCGCGGCCTGGAACGCCGCGCGCTCGAAGACGAGCACGGTGGTTGGCTCGGTCGCGCGCACGGTGGCGGCGCGGGGCGCGTCGTCGACCAGCGCCAGCTCGCCGACCACCGCGCCGGGCCCCAGCGAGGTGCCGGCGCCGCGCTCGACCCGCAGTGCGCCGGCCGTGATCGTGTACATCGCGAGCCCGGGCTCGCCGGCGGTGCACAGGACCTCACCCGCGGCGAGCGTGCGACGGACCGCATCGGCGGCCAGCCGCTCGGCGTGGCGGCCGGGCAGGGTGGCGAAGAACCCGCAGCCGCGCAGCGCCGCCAGCGCCGGCTCGGTGGCGGCGAGCTCGCCGGCGAGCAGGCGGGCCAACCAGGGATCGAAGTCCGCCAGCGCGGCGCGGGCGGCGGGGTCGCGCGGGCCGGGTGGCCGCAGCGCGCGCTCGATCGCGTCGAGCACCGGCGGCGGCGCGACCGCGAGCTCCTGGATCACGTCGAGGGTGCGGCGGCGGGCCGCCTCGGGCGCCGCGATCAGGCGCCGCCCGGCGGCCAGCAGGGGGGCGGCCGGGCGGCCGCCGGCGGCGGTGCTGAGCGCGACCGCCATCAGCAGCCGATCGAGCGCGCGCCGGACCGCGCGATCGCACTCGGCGGCGTGCAACGCGGGCGCATCGGCGCTGCGGGCCGCGGTCAGCGCCTCGAGCCCGCGGCGCTCGCGCTCGACCGTGCGCGCGGCCAGCTCGGCGGGCGGGACGTGCCCGGCCCGGGCGTGGCCCGCCAGGCTGCGCAGCGCGGCGGCGCGCACGTCCTCGTCGTCGTCGTCGGCCAGGGTCGCCAGCAGGATGCCCGGCGTCGCGCCGGCGGCGCGGGCGCGGGCCACCGCGGCGCGGGCCGGCGCGGCCATCACCGGCAGCCGCGCGCGCAGGGCGCGCACGCCGTCGTCGTCGAGGTCGGCCACCGCGGTGATCGCGTCGCGATCGGCGGCGGTCAGCGCGGCGAGCAACGCCGCGAGCGAGCGGTCGCCGCCGGCGGTGGCGGCGCGCAGGCCCTCGCGCCGAGCGGTCCCGCCGGCCGCGAGCGCGGCGGTCACCGCCGCGTCGTAGTGCCCGCCGCCGCCGCCGGAGCCGACCAGCGCCGCGGCCCACGTGCCGTCGTGCGGGACCAGCGCGGCCGCCGCGGCGTCGCGCTCCCCGGCGTCGCGGCCGAGCTGGGCGCGGGCGGCGCGCACCGCCCGGGCGACCCCGGCGTCGTCGATGCCGCGGCCGGCGAGCGCGGCGATCGCATCGGCGCTGCCGTGCGCGGCCAGCGCGCGGACCGCCGCCGCCAGCGCGATCGGGTCGTCCTCGATCAGCGCGGCCGCGCGCAGCTCGCTGGCCGCGCCCGGCCGCGGGCGCCGCGCCGCCAGCTCGTAGAGCGCGCGCCGCACCGCGGGGTCCTCGTCGGCGAGGTACGGCGTGATCTCGTCGGCGGCCCCGCCGCTGCGGCCGAGCGCGGCGTGGGCCAGCGCCGCGGTGCTCGGATCAGGCGCGCCGGTCGCCGCGACCAGCCGGACCCAGGTGTCGAGGTCGAAGCCCTCGCGGGACGGCCCGGCGAACGCGACCGACTTCATCCCCAGCGGCGCGGCCAGCGCGGCCAGGAACCGGGTCGCCGCCCGCCGCACCACCCACAGCCAGCCGACCACCGCCATGGCCACCGCGAGCGCGAAGCCGACCGGCGACGCCAGCGCACGGGCGCCGAGCACCACCAGCGCTCCGCCCGCGGCCGCGACGCCGAGCGGGGTCGCGACCCCGCGCAGGAGCACCTTCCAGCGCGCCCGGGGCACCGGTGGCAGCGCCGACAGCGAGATCTCCTGGCCGGTGCGCGAGGTCGCCGCGCGCAGCACCCAGTCGCCGGTGCGCACCGCCGCGATCGCGAGGAAGCCGGGCACCGCGGCCAGCGCCAGCGCGCCCAGCCCGGTGACCAGCGGATGGATCGACATCGTGACCGGCAGCCGCCGGCTGGTCAGGAGCCGCGGGACGATCGTCACCTGCAGGACCAAGAGCAGCAGGTGCGTGCAGCCGTAGAACAGGCTGACCGCCGACGCCAGGTCGGGACCGTGGAACCGCGCCTTCATCTCGGCGCCGAACCGGAACTCGAGCGCAGTGGCGACCGCCGCCTCGAGCACGGCCGCCAGCGCCAGCCAGCGGAGCAGCGTGTGATGGTCGCCGCTCATCGCGGTCGCGCTCTGGCCCGGTGGCGCGGTCGCGCCCGGCGCACCGCCGGCGGCGAGCGCCCGCTGCGCGGCGATGGTGAGCCCGACCACGACGACGGCGATCGCGGCCGCGACCCACGGCACCAGGTCGGCGCCCGCGCGGCGGATCAGCGCCACCGCGCCGAGCCCGGCGAGCGCACCACCCGCGGTCACCGCGGCCCCGGCGCGCGGGAGCCAGCGCCGCGCGTCGCGGCCGGCCACGCTGGCCGCGACCGTGTTCCACAGCGCGAGGTTGACCACCGACGACAGCGCGACCACCGCGAGCGCGACCACGAATGGCCAGGGCTTGCCGCGCGCGACCAGCGGCGCCGCCGCGGCCGCCCCGACGACCAGCGCCACCCCGAGCGCGATGTCGACCCGCGGCAGCGGCGCGCGCGCGGCCGCCGCGTCGTACGCGGTCGTCCCGATCGCGAAGGCGACCGCCTGCGTCAGCAGCAGCAGCGGCAGCGAGGTCGCGCCGTAGTCGGCGAGGAACGCCGCCTCGGCGAACGAGCGCAGCGCGACCGCGACCAGGTTGGCCGCGAAGATCGTCACCACGCCCAGCAGGTACGCGCGCCGGTTCATGGCCGGTCCGGCCCGCGCCTCACGACGCCCAGCGACACCGGAAGACGGGCGCGCACCTGATCACACGGCGAGCTGGGATCAATCGTGAGGGACCGCGCGTCGAAGACCACGTGCCGCACCTCGGCGCTACCCCCGCAGCGCGCGGGCGAGCGCGCGCGCCAGGGCCTGGGCCGCGGCCGGCTGCTCTGCGAGCACGTCGATGAAGTCGTCGTGGGCGAGCTCGAGCACGATCGCGGGCCCGGTCGCGGTCACCGTGATCGCTGGCGCCGCGGCGTCGAGCGCGCCGGTGGCGCCGAGCAGCGCGCCCGGCGGGTGGCCGCCGAACTCGCCGGCGGCGACGATCAGCACCACCCCCCCGCCGTCACGGCGGGTGGTGACCGCGGTGCCGGCGTCGAGTTCGACCAGCCGCGTCCGCTCGGCCAGCGCGACCAGCGCGGGCGCGGCCAGCGCGCCGAGCACGTCGGTCGCGGCCAGCGCCCGGGCGCGGTCGAGCACGTCCATCACGTCACGCGACGTTACTTCTTGGCCAGAATACGCTTCTGGTTGGCCAGGATCGCCTTCTGATTGCCCATCATCGCCTTCTGGTTGCCAATGATGTCGACCAGGCGTTTCTGGTTCCCGACGATCTTCTCCTGATTGGCGAGGACCTTGTCGAGCTTCTTCTGGTTCGACTCGAGGCGCTTCTGGTTGCCCAGGATCTCGTCGAGCTTCTTCTGGTTTGCGGCGATCTTGTCGAGCTTTGCCTGGTTGCCCTGGATCTGCTTCTGATTGGCCAGGATCTCGTCGAGCTTCGCCTGATTGGCGGCGATGCGATCTTCGCCCGACAGGATGCGCTCTTGATTGGCGAGGATCTTCGTCTGGTTCGCGATGATCGTCTCTTGATTAGCGATGACGTTGTCGTCGGCCATAGTGCGGTTGCCCCCTCGTTGGTGAGAGCATCTTGCGGCGCCGACGGACGCGGATCAACGCGTCGAGCCAGGCGAATGCGCCGGCTCAGGGCAGCCCGCTCTGGATGTACGCGCAGGCGACCGCGTCGTCGGAGCCCTCGTCGGGCGGACAGCAGACGTCCTGGCCGCCCAGCTGGTCCGTGTGGAAGCAGATCTTGGCGCCCTTGCTCGGATAGTAGTAGAGCCAGAAGAAGCACATCTCGTCGTTGGCGTGCTCGCCGAACTCGATGGGCTGTCCGGTCGTGTTGCGGTAGTCGCACGAGAAGCGGAAGCCGCCATCGGACGGGATCTGGAAGGTCGGCTGGTGGAAGATCGTCTCGGGCTCGTCCCAGGCAAAGTTCTCCGGCGCGTACACTGACCGGCCCGGGTCGGCCGCGTTCGGGGTCACGGCGACGGCGACGTTGGTGCCCATCTTGTGGGTGTGACCGGTGATCGCGAACACGTGGGAGCCCGCCAGCGACGGCGGGAAGGGCAGGTAGACCGGACCCACCGTCTGCGTCGGCGGCGGCAGGGTGCCGTGCAGCTCGATGTCGGGGGTGCCGGCGAACAGGAAGTCGGCCTCGATCGTCGCCTCGAGCGTGGTCCGGAACTCGGCGGTCGCGCGGATCTCGATCGGCGCGTCGCCCGTGTTCACGTAGTGCATCTCGAGGCGGACCAGCTGATCCTCGGGCAGGGTGAACGAGACGCCGGCGGGCAAGGTCAGCGTCTCGGTGGCGCGCTGGGTGACCATCAGCGGCGCGCCGTTGGCCGGATCGAGCGTGCCGATGAAAGGCTCGCAGTCGGTCGGGGTGGTGACCTCCGGCCCGGGCGCCTTCCGATAGATGATCAGGTGGTGCGACGCCAGGCCGAGATCGTTCGCGATCTCGTTGACGTGGATCGGCCCCGGGTTGCCGATCTTGAGGTCGACACACTTGGTGCCCTCCTCGCCGGGTTGGGCCGTGTAGGGCCCCCAGGTGACCCGGTAGGTCCCGGTCACGTAGTTCGGTGCGTCGATCCCGACGGTGTCGTCCCCTCCGCCGCCGCCACCACATCCCAGCAACGTCGCGAGCGAGAACAAGGCGCAGCCAAGCGAAGCAGATCGCATGTAGGGACTCCTCCTGGCGGCGGAGTATGAGGCGTCGTCAGGTCACCTGCATAGCCTCTTTTTGCCAGGGGATCACAATGTGCGCCGGGCGCTCACGGCGGACGGCACCGGCCCATGTTGTTGCAGGTCCATCCGGTCGGGCACTCGGTGGTGCTGCCCGGCGTGCAGCCCTTGGTGCAGACCGGCGTGGGCAGCTGGCTGAAGTTGTAGCAGTACGCGGTGGCACACGAGGCGGTGCACGGCGCGTCGTCGCCGACCGTGCAGGTGACCGTGGTGGTCGGCAGTGCACAGGCCGCGACCGCGGCGTCGACCGCGCCGGCGGGGGGAACGTCGTCGCCGCCGCAGCCCGGGGCGGCCAGGGCGATCGCCAGGAGCATCATCGCGCGTCGAAGGTGGCCCATGGTCTGGTTGTATCCCGGCCGCCGCGCCGGTCGGGTTACATCGCGATGACAGCAGGAGACCGCGCCGCTCGTGTAAACATCCAACGTTCATGACGCCCCCCCCCGCTGCCCCGACCCGCCCGACCGCGACCCTGATCGAGGGCGACGGCATCGGCCCCGAGATCGCCGCCGCCACCCTGCGCGTGATCGCCGCTGCCGGCGGCGACATCGAGTGGGACCGCCAGCTCGCCGGCATGACCGCGGCCGAGCAGATCGGCGATCCGCTGCCGGCCGCGACCGTCGAGTCGATCAAGCGTCACCAGCTCGCCCTCAAGGGCCCGCTCGGCACGCCGATCGGCGGCGGCTTCCGATCGGTCAACGTCGCGCTGCGCCAGCAGTTCGATCTCTACGCCAACGTGCGTCCGGCCCGCACGCTCGCCGGCGTGCCGTCTCGCTACACGAACGTCGACATGGTGATCGTCCGCGAGAACACCGAGGACCTCTACGCCGGCGTCGAGCACTACGTCGACCCGCGCCGCACCGCCGCCGAGTCGATCGCGATCATCACGCGCTACGGCTCCGAGCGCGTGATCCTCTACGCGTTCGAGTACGCGCGCCGCCACGGCCGGAAGCGGGTCACGCTGGTCCACAAGGCCAACATCCTGAAGCTGTCGAATGGCCTGTTCCTCGACTGCGGCCGCGAGATCGCCAAGCGCTTTCCGGACATCGTTTTCGACGACATGATCGTCGACGCCACCGCCATGAAGATGGTGATCGCGCCCGAGCGGTTCGACGTCATCGTCACGATGAACCTGTTCGGCGACATCCTGTCGGACCTCGCCGCCGGCCTGGTCGGCGGGCTCGGGGTCGCGCCGGCCGCCAACATCGGCGACGCCGGCTGCGCCATCTTCGAGGCGGTGCACGGCACCGCCCCCGACATCGCCGGCCAGGGCATCGGCAACCCGACCGGCCTCATGCTGTCGGCCGCGATGCTGCTCGATCACGTCGGCCAGCTCGAGGCCGCCGCGCGGATGCGCAAGGGCATCTACGCCGCGCTCGCCGACCCGACCTCGCGCACCCGCGACCTCGGCGGCCAAGGCGACACCCGCACCTACGCCGACGCCATCATCCGCGTCATCGAGAGCTGATTCGCTCGGCGGTCAGCACACCTCGACGGTGGTCACCCCGCGCCACTCCGCGTGCAGGCGCTCGACCTCGCTGATCTGGAGGTAGCCGAGCGCGGCCGCGCACTCGCCGATGCGGACCGCGGGATGGCGGTCTTGCAGCTGGAGCGCGCGGAACAGCTGGAAGCGATCGATGGCCGCGCGCTCGACCAGGAACTCTCCGAACGGGACTTCCTTCAGGCCGTCTTCGACGACCTCGATCCCGGCGGGCGCATAAACGAAGAAAGCGTGGAGGTCGCGAGGATGGGCGGCGCTGGTGCTCAGGGTTTCCATGGTGCTGGCTCCTGGCCGAACCTCGAGCAGTTCCCGTACCATCCACAGCGCCGCGTGGCGTCGCCCACTTGGCTCCACTCCGTCCGGGAGCCGGCCGCCATGGCTACGGGTCTGGCCAGTGTGTGCAGGCGCCACGTGGCACGTTCGTGCCGTAACTTTGGTTCGGAGCCCACCTGATGCATCGATCTGTCCTGCCCGTGCTCGCTCTGGGTCTCCTGCTCACCGCGTGCCGGCGCGCGCCGCCGCCCGGCGGTGGTAGCGGACCGATTCGCACCGAGCCGGCCGAGCCGCCGGCGCCGCCGCCGCCGCTCGCCGCCGCCTCGGATGCGATCGCGCCGGCCGCAGCCGAGCTGGGCCCGCCCTCGGACACGCTCGGCGCGCCGCCGGCCGCGCTCGCCGCGCGGGTGACCCTGGCGCCGTTCCTGACCGGCCTCGACCGACCGATCGCGCTGGTCGCGGTGCCCGGCGACGCCCGCGAGCGGCTGTGGGTGGTCGAGCAGCGCGGCCTCGTCCACGTCGTGGAAGGCGGCAAGCTCACCGCCGCGGTCGCGCTCGACCTGCGCGGCAAGGTCTCGCGCGGCGGCAACGAGCAGGGCCTGCTCGGCCTGGCGTTTCATCCGCGCTTCCCCGACCAGCCCCGGGTGTACGTCAACTTCACCGACCCCGCCGGCGATACCCGGGTGGTCGAGTACCGGGTCGCCGGCGACCGGGTCGACGTCGCCAGCGCCCGCGAGCTCCTGGGGGTCCCGCAGCCCTACGCCAATCACAACGGCGGGCACCTCGCGTTCGGCCCCGACGGCAAGCTCTGGATCGGCCTCGGCGACGGCGGCGCCGGCGGTGACCCTGAGGGCGCCGGGCAGGACGACCGGACGCTGCTGGGCAAGATGCTGCGGCTCGACGTCGACGCGACCGACGCCCGGCCCGAGATCGTCGCCAAGGGCCTGCGCAACCCGTGGCGCTACGCCTTCGATCCGGCCACCGGCGACCTCTACATCGGCGACGTCGGCCAGAACGCGTGGGAGGAGGTCGACGTGGTCCCCGTCGACCGGCTGACCGGCCACAATTTTGGCTGGAACGTGGTCGAGGCCAGGCACTGCTACGACCGCCGCACCTGCCCGCAGACTGGCTTCACCGCACCGGTCGTCGCGTACGGCCGCGACGCCGGCTGCTCGATCACCGGCGGCGTCGTGTACCGCGGCGCGGCGCTGCCCGAGCTGGCCGGGACGTACTTCTACGCCGACTACTGCACGGCGATCCTCCGGAGCTTCCGCTGGCGCGCCGACGGGATCCGCCAGCACTGGGAGTGGAAGCCCAGCCTCGATCCCGACAGCAAGCTGGGCCAGATCTCGTCGTTCGGGGTCGACCACGCGGGCGAGCTGTACGTGCTGTCACTGGGTGGCGCTGTCTACCGGCTCACGGCTCGCTGAACTCCCGACTCCGAAACACGACGAGGGTCCCGGTCGAGTTCGCACCGCTTGCTGCGACTCGACGTCGATGGTTGTGGCGTAGGTGGCGTCTTCGATCTTACCGTCCATGCGGTGCTTCATCGGAAGTTGCGATGCCTGGCCAGGACCTGTTCTTGATCGTCTTGTACGCGCCGCGCCTCCGGGAGGGCGAGGACTACCAGCGTCCGCTGGAAGCCCAGGGCTACGAGGTGGTCCGCGCCGGGAGCGTCCAGGGGCTCGCTCGTCACGTGCAGGACGGCGGGGTCGACCTGGTGATTCTCGACGATCCGTCGTGGGAGCAGACCAAGGGGGCGGTCGTTGCGCTCGACGCCGCGCTGGAATCGGTGCCGCGCATCTGGGTGTCGTCGTGGCCGGACGCGCCGCGGCAGTCGGGCAAGCTCGGCGTCGACGCCCTGCTGATCAATCCCGACGATGTCAACGAGCTGGTCGCGCGCGTCGTCCAGCTGCTGAGCCCACGCTCGTCGCCGCAGCGGCTCGGCACCACCTCGCTGCTCGCGCTGGGCTCGAACCCGGCGCTCCCGCGGCGAGCGAACGGCACCGCCCCGTTCGAGACCGTCCCGCGGCCACCGGTCGAAGACCTGCCGCAGTGGGACGAGGCGACCGACGCGTGGTCGCCCCGGAAGCTGCCCACAGACTGAGCCGAGCGAAGCGCGGCGGCCCGGCTGCCGGACCCCGTGGACATGACAACGCCCGCGGCCGGGGGGCAGCGGGCGCTGGACAGCGGCACGAGCAACGGCCCGCCGGTCGTCAGGACGGCAGGCGGTCGGGCGTCACGCCGCGGGTCCCACCGGTCGACGCCGGCGGCGGGATCGCCGGGGTCGGGTCGGACTGGATCGGCGCGGGGGCCAGCGCGACGTTGAGCGCGTCGTCGATCATTCTCATCGTGCGGATATCGAGCTCGGCCTTGACCTCGGCCGGCAGGTCGATGAGGTCCTTGGCGTTGCGCTCGGGGATGAAGACCACCTTGATGCCGGCGCGGTGCGCCGCGAGCAGCTTCTCCTTGATGCCGCCGACCGCCAGCGCGTGGCCGCGCAGGTCGATCTCGCCGGTGACCGCGACGTCGTTGCGAATCGGACGACCCGACACCGCGCTCACCAGCGCGATGGTCAGGGCCACGCCGGCCGACGGCCCGTCTTTCTTCACCGCGCCCTGCGGCAGGTGGACGTGGATGTCGGTCGCCTGGATCTTGTCGTGGTCGATGCCGAGCCGCGCCGCGTTCGACCGCATCCACGAGTGGGCGGCGGTCGCGCTCTCCTTCATGACGTCGCCGAGCTGCCCGGTCAGGCGCAGCTCGCCCTTGCCCTGGAACGCACGAGCCTCGATGAACATCACCTCGCCGCCGACCGGGGTCCAGGCCAGGCCGGTGATCGCGCCGACCTCCGGCTTGCGGCCGGCAACGTCGGACTGGAACTTGGCCGGGCCGAGCACCTCGGTCAGCTCGGGAATCGAGATGTGGACCTGCTCGGCCTGGCCCGACGCGACCTTGACCGCGGCGTAGCGGCACAGCGCCGCCAGCTCGCGCTCGAGGTTGCGGACGCCGGCCTCGCGGGTCCAGCCGTGGATCAGGTCGAGCATCGCGTCGTCGCCGATCGTGAGCTTGTCCTTCTCGATGCCGTGCTCGCCGGTCTGCTTGGGCACCAGGTGGCGCTTGGCGATCGCGAGCTTCTCCAGCGCGGTGTAGCCGGGCAGCTCGATGATCTCCATGCGGTCGAGCAGCGGGCCCGGGATCGAGTCGAGCGAGTTGGCGGTCGCGATGAACATGACCTTCGACAGGTCGACCGGCACCTCGACGTAGTGGTCGGTGAAATCCTTGTTCTGCTCGGGATCGAGGACCTCGAGCATCGCGGCGGCCGGATCACCGCGCATGTCGGCGGTCATCTTGTCGATCTCGTCGAGGACGAACACCGGGTTCATCGCGCCGGCCTTCTTGAGGCCGGACACGATCCGGCCGGGCAGGGCGCCGATGTAGGTGCGGCGGTGGCCGCGGATCTCGGCCTCGTCGCGGACGCCGCCGAGCGAGACCCGGACGTACTTGCGCTCGAGCGAGTGCGCGATCGACCGGCCCAGCGAGGTCTTGCCGACGCCGGGCGGGCCGACGAACAGCAGGATCGGGCCCTGCTTGGTCGGCGACAGCTTGCGCACCGCGATGAACTCGAGGATGCGCTTCTTGATCTTGTCGAGCCCGGCGTGCTCCGCGTCGAGGATGGCGCGGGCGGCCGGCACGTCGATGCGGTCCTCGGTCTGGATGCCGAACGGGATGTCGAGCAGGGTCTCGACGTAGGTCCGCGCGATCGAGAACTCGGGCGACGCGGTGGCCATGCCGGCCATGCGCGCGAGCTGCTTGCGGGCGGCGGCGCGGACTTCGTCGGGCATCTTCGAGGCGTCGACCTTGACCCGCAGCTCGTCGACCTCGGCGTTCTCGTCGGCCTCGCCCAGCTCCTCCTGGATCTGGCGCATGCGATCGCGCAGCACCTTCTCGCGGTGGGTGCGCGAGGTCTCGCCTTCGAGCTCGGCGCCGATCTCGCCCTTGAGCTTGAGCACGGCGGCCTTGCGCTCGAGCGGCGCCAGCACCTTGTCGAGCCGCTTCTTCGGGTCGGTCTCGAGCAGCAGCTCGAGCAGGTCGTCCCGGTCGAGGTCGACGTAGGGGACCGCGTGGTCCACCACCAGGTCGGGCTCGGTCACCGCGGCCAGGGCGGCCAGCGCCTCGCGCGCGGTCTCCTTGTGCTGCGCGATGCTCTGGGCGTCCTTCTCCTTGTCGTCCTTCTTGCCGTCCTTACGGTGCTGGGACTCGGTGATCAGGATCGTGAGGTGCTCGCGGGCCTCCTTGGCCATCGCGTTCAGGTCGGCCGCCGGCACGCTGGGCCGGCTCGGCATCGGCGAGACCGCCGCGACCAGGAACGGTTCGGTCCCGATGATCCCGTCGATCTTCACGCGCCGCTTGAAGCGCACGACCGCGGTGAAGCGGCCGGGCGAGTGCTTCACGACCTGGACGATCTCGGAGAGCACGCCGACCTCGACCAGGTCGCGTGGGTTGACGTCGCGCGTGGCCGGGTTGCGCTGCGGGATGACGACGATCTGGTTGTCGTCCTTGGCTGCCGCCTCGACCGCGCGGATCGAGGTGTCGCGGCCGATCTCGAGCGAGGCGAGCCGCCCCGGGAGGTGGACCTCGGTGCGGAGGGGAAGGACGGGGTACTGACCCCCGGCGAACGTGCTGGCGACTGGTGGCATGGATACCTCGTCGGATCGCGACGGTCACGACCCAGATCGAACCTTAGCGTGGGCGCACGGCGTTGTCGTTGCGCGTTGTGTCGGGAGCGTCGGTGATCGCCGGTCGCGGCTCACTTCGTGCGCTTGGCCCCTCGGGAGGCCGCGGCGAGATGCTCGGACAGGTCGTGGAGGAGCCGCTGGCCGGTCTCGTCCAGGTCTGATGGCACATCGAGGTGGACCGTTACGAAGTGGTCGCCGATCTGACCGGTCGGACCGACCACCCCCTTGCCGCGCAGCCGCAGCTTACGCCCGCTCGAGCTCCCGGGCGGGATCTTCACCGACGACGTTCCGTCGACCGTGGCAACCTCGACCACGGCTCCGAGAATGGCTCGCTCGAAGCCGATCCGCGCATCGGAGTAGACGTCGGCGCCCTTGACGGTGAGCCAGCTCCCGTCCGCGGCCTCGATCCGCGTACCGGACGCGGGCTCGGCCGGAGCGGCGCCGGGCTGGCCGGCTCGCCACGACTCGTACCCTTCGTCCGGCCGCTCGAAGCGGACCGATCGCCGACCCGCGCTGCCGCGCTGCGTCGAACCGTCCTGGAACATCTGGGCAAACAGATCGCCGAGATCCCAGACCTGGCCCTGACCGCCGGCCGCGCCGGGGCCACGTGAGCCGAACTCGCCGAAGCCCGAGAAGCCGCCGGCGGTCGGCTGGCCGGCGCGGACGCGGGCTCCGCCGCCGAGCGCGCGGACCTGATCGTAGCGAGCGCGACGCTGCGCGTCACCGAGGACGTCGTAGGCGGCGCTGATCTCCTTGAACCGGGACTCCTTGGCCTTGTCGCCGCCGGTCGAGTCGGGATGGAACTCCTTGGCGAGCTTCCGGTAGACCCGCTTGATCTCGGCGGGCGTGGCCTTGGCGTCCACGCCGAGCGCCTTGTAGTAGTCCACGCTGGGGTCGAAATCGAGCTGCATGGCGTTCCCGGGAAGCGTCGGTCAGGCCGCGGCGCCGTGGGCGCCCTGGGTCCGCTCGAACACCAGCTGCTCGGCCGGGCCGACGTCGGCCTGGATCTTGTCGCCGGGCGCGAACGCGCCCTCGAGGATCCGGTGGGCGAGGGGATCGATCACGAGCTTCTGGATGGCGCGCTTGAGCGGCCGCGCGCCGTACTGCGGATCGTAGCCGCGCTCGCCGATCAGCGCGACTGCCCGATCGGACAGCGCGAGCTCGAGGCCGCGGTCGGTGAGGAGCTGCTCGAACCGCGCGAGCTGGATCTTGACGATCCGATCGAGGTGCTCGCGGCCGAGCGACTTGAAGAAGATGATCTCGTCGATGCGGTTGATGAGCTCGGGCCGCATCGTCGCGCGCAGCTGCTCCTCCGAGCGCAGGTTCGACGTCATGATCACCACGGTGTTGCGGAAGTCGACCACCCGGCCCTGGCCGTCGGTCAGGCGGCCGTCGTCGAGGACCTGGAGCAGCACGCTCCAGACATCGGGGTGCGCCTTCTCCATCTCGTCGAGGAGGACGACCCGGTACGGGTGGCGGCGGACCGCCTCGGTGAGCTGGCCGCCCTCGTCGTAGCCGACGTAGCCGGGCGGCGCGCCGACCAGGCGCGAGACCGTGTGCTTCTCCTGGTACTCGCTCATGTCGATGCGGATCATCGAGCGTTCGTCGTCGAACAGGAAGTCGGCGAGGGTGCGGGCCAGCTCGGTCTTGCCGACCCCGGTCGGGCCCAGGAACAGGAACGAGCCGATCGGCTTGCTGGGATCCTGCAGGCCGGCCCGGGCCCGGCGCACCGCGTTGGCGACCGCGCTGACGGCCTCGTCCTGACCGACCACGCGCTGGCGCAGCCGGTCCTCCATCTTGATCAGGCGCTGTGACTCGCCCTCGAGCATCTTCTCGACCGGGATGCCGGTCCACTTGGCGACCACCCCGGCGATGTCGTCCTCGGTGACCTCCTCGCGCAGGAAGCCGCCGCCGGTCTGATCGTGCAGGGCGCCGATGGTGGCCGAGGTCTCCTCGATCTCGCGCTCGAGGCGCGGAATCTGGCCGAACCGGAACTCCGATGCGCCGGCGTAGTCGCCGGCCCGCTGCAGCCGCTCGACCTCGGCGCGGCCGGCCTCGAGGGCCGCCTTCTTCGCGCGCAGCGACCCGATCAGGTCGCGCTCGCGCTGCCACTGGGCCCGCATCGCGGTGGTCTGCTCGCGCAGCTCGGCCATCTCGCGCTCGACCACCGGCAGGCGCTGGCGCGATGCCCGATCGTTCTCGCGCTCGAGCGAGGCCTTCTCGACCTCGAGCGTGATCATGCGGCGCTCGAGGTTGTCGATCGGGGTCGGGGTGCTCTCGATCTCCATCTTGAGACGCGACGCGGCCTCGTCGACCAGATCGATCGCCTTGTCGGGCAGCTGCCGCGACGGGATGTAGCGGTACGACAGCCGCGCGGCCGCGACCAGGGCGGCGTCGCGGATCCGGATGCCGTGGTGGACCTCGTAGCGCTCCTTGAGGCCGCGCAGGATCGCGATGGTGTCCTCGACCGACGGCTGCTCGATCATCACCGGCTGGAACCGGCGCTCGAGCGCCTTGTCCTTCTCGATGTGCTTCCGGTACTCGTCGAGCGTGGTCGCGCCGATGCAGCGCAGCTCGCCGCGGGCCAGCGCCGGCTTGAGCATGTTGGCGGCGTCCTGCGCGCCCTCGGCTGCGCCGGCGCCGACCAGGGTGTGGAGCTCGTCGATGAACAGGATGATCTGGCCGTCGGACCCGGCGATCTCCTTGAGGACCGCCTTCAGGCGCTCCTCGAACTCGCCGCGGTACTTGGCGCCGGCGACCAGCGCGCCGAGGTCAAGGCCGAGCAGCCGCTTGTCGCGCAGCGACTCGGGCACGTCGCCCTTGGCGATGCGCTGGGCGATGCCCTCGACCACGGCGGTCTTGCCGACGCCGGCCTCGCCGACCAGCACCGGGTTGTTCTTGGTGCGGCGCGACAGGATCTGGATCGTGCGCCGGATCTCCTCGTCGCGGCCGATCACCGGATCGAGCTTGCCGGCCTGGGCCTGCTGGGTGAGGTCGCGGCAATACTTCTCGAGCGACTCGTACTTGCCTTCGGGATCCTGGTCGGTCACCCGCTGGTTGCCACGGACGGACACCAGGGCCTCGAACAGCGCCTCGGTGTTGGCGCCGTGGGTCCGCAGGACGTCGCCGGCGGCGCCCTTGGCCTGGGCCAGCGCGAGCAGGAAGTGCTCGGTCGAGACGTAGTCGTCCTTGAGCTTCTCGCTCTCCTTGTTCGCGACCTCCCACAGCTCCTTGAGCGGACGCGAGACGCCGACCTCGCCAACCGCGCCCGAGAGCTGCGGCAGGCGCGCGAGCGCCCGGTCGAGATCGGCCTGGATGACGCGGGGATCGGCGCCGAGCTTGCCGAGGATGCGCGGCACCAGGCCGCCATCCTGGGTGAGGAGGGCTTCGAGCAAGTGCTCCGGCGAGATCTCCGAGTGGCGACGGGTGGTCGCGACATCCCGGGCAGCCGAGAGAGCCTCTTGCGCCTTCACGGTCAGCTTGTCTAGCCTCATGGTGCCCCCGTATGTAATCACGCTGACGTTCCGGGCAACCCCGGGTCGCGATCATGACGGCTTGGGCGAGGCAGCGCGAGCGCGCGCGGTTCGTCAGCGGCGGCGGGCGGCGGCGGCGAGGTACGCGCCCAGGCCGCGGCGGCGGGCCAGCGCCGAGAGATCGATGCGATCGACCTCGATGATCGGCGGCAGGGCGGGGCGAGGTGATCCGGTGACGATCGGCAACTCTTCGATCAGGAGCGTGCCGGGCGCGCACGGGTCGGCGGTCTCGAGAGACGAGACAAGGTGGCGGTGGGGCGCGGGCGACGAGGCGATCACGGTCGTTGTACGGACGGTTGGGGAGATCGATGCCCTGACGAGCGATAATTCGCGATTCTTCTCACTGGGAGGGGCAGCGTGAGGCGAACGTAAGCCTCTGAGATATGGTGGAAGCCCTGACGCAGATCACACCCGCAGGATGATCGCAGGCCCGGCGGCTTCACCCGCGGCGGTCGCGGAGCTCGCGGACGATCGCGGCCTGGTCGGCTGCCGGCAGCCCGGCGACGGCCGGGAACACGACTGCCTCCTCGAGCGCGAGGTGGGCCTCGAACCCGGCGCGGAGCTCGGCGGCGAGCGGGGCCAGCACCGGTCCCAGCGCGGCGTGACGGGCTGGATCGGCGGCGAGCGCCGAGGTCAGCTCGCACAGGCGGGCGAGCGCCGGCTCGTGATCGGCATGCTCGACCGCGAGGCGCGCGAGGGCGGCATCGACCACGGGATCACGGCCGACGAGGCGCGGGGTCAGGCTGAGATCTTCGTCCGCCACGTGGAGTGGCAGCGCGATCGCGAAGTAGCGATGGACCGCGGCCGCGGCCTCGCCGAGCTCGCGGGCGGGTCGGCGTGCGGCGTCCGGGCTCGCGATCACGGCCGCGAGCTCGACGAAGCGGCGGATCCGCTGATGGCACGCCGCCAGCGACTCGACGAGCGACTCGCCGCCCGGGGCACGGCCGAGCGAGGTCAGCACGCCGCCAGGCTCGCGCACCGGGTTCGACGTCGCATCAAGGACCGCCGCGCCTCGCCGTTCGCTGCGTCGCCACGCCTGGGGTCACCCGACCCCTGCGGCGGTCGATCGCGCGCGGTCCCCGGGATCCGCGACCGCGCAGGGAAGCCGGACCGTGAACACGCACCCCTTGCCCGGGAGGTCGCGCACCTCGATCGTGCCACCGCTGGCGGCCACACCTCGCTGACAGATTGCCAGCCCGAGGCCGAGGCCGGTGCGGTCCGCGCCCCGCTGCTCGAACGGCTTGAACAAGGTCGCCGGCAGGCCGGGCGGCAAACCGCCGCATTCATCTTCCACTTCGATCTGAACCCAGTCGGCTGTCGACGAGGTCCTCAGGACGACGCAGCTGTGAGGGGGCGTGTACTTGAACGCGTTCTGCACGAGGTTGGCGACGATCGACGCAAGGATCTGACGGTCCGCTTCGACGACCGCGCCGTTGTCGTTCAACTCGATCGAAAAATGGTGGTTGCGTGTGCTGGCATCCATCCTCGCGGAGACCTCCACCTCGTCCACGAGATCGCCAACCACGATCCGTTCGGGCCGGGTGAGCCCGGCCTGGAGCCTCACGTCGGCCACCGAGCGATCGATGAGATGGCGCATGCCCACCAAGCTCCGTTCGAGGATGGCCCCGGTGCTGCCCGAGATCCCGACCGCGCCGCGTCTCAGCGCATCGAACGCGAGCGAGGCCGTCCCGAGCAGGTTGCGCAGCTCGTGCGCGAAGAAGCCGTGATCCACGGTCGCGGCCCCGGGCCCGCCAGCGTCGACGTTGGCTTCGCGCCCCCGCTCGTACTCGGTGACGGCGCCGGCAATGGCCTGGTCGAGGCAGAGATTGAGCGCCTTGAATTCCACGGTCGTGATGGTCGTGGCCCGTTCGATCGCCAGCTCGGTGATCGTCTGGCATACGTCCCCGTAGTCATGGACCACCTGGCCGATGGTGAACCCCATGCGGAGCAAGTCGCTGCCATGCGCCATGGCTGCGGCGCTCACTGCATCCGTCTCCTCCTTGGCCTCCAGCGTCGAACGCAACGTCGCCGTGAGCTGGTCGAGGAACAGCGGGATCCCCTTCCTGAGCTCGAGGTCGGTGGGTCGCGGGGCCGAGCGGGCGGCGACCAGCGCCCGGCACCGCTCGATGATCTCCGCGCGGTTCTCCATCACGAACTGGCTCAACATGGTGCCTTCCCGGTGAGCGAGCTCAGGCTCGCCGTGGAAAAACTAGCATGTCGAGGCGCCCACCCCCAGCGCGACCAGCTTCACCAGGGGGGGCGGGGCGCAGCGAACCGTGGGCTATCCGCAGCCGCAGCAACCGTCGAGCCCCGCGCAGCATCAGGTCAGCGGCCTCGGGCTCGACGGCGCGATCTCCCGCATGCGCGGCGCGCTCGGCCCCCGGGTCCGGCTGGGCCTCCGATCGGGCGGGCAGGCCTTGGCGCTGCCTGTCGCGCGCAGGCCATCACGTGCCGATAACCCAGGGCTATCCGTCGTTGCCGCTTTGCGCGCTCGCCGTCACGGGGTTTGCCCCCCAAACTGTTCTCATGGTCCAGGCGTTCTTCGAGCATCTCCGCTATCTGCGTCGCGCCGCCGACGAGATCCGGCCGTCGATCCTTTGGCTGTCGCCGTGGCAGGCCCACGCCCACGGCGGTCGCAGTCGGTTCGTGATCGCCCGCGTCGAGCTGTGAGCCGCGCGATCGTCCCAGGACGGCCCAGGACGGCCCAGGACGGCGCGGTCGCGCGTAGGCCGGCCGGCCTACGCGCCCTTTTCGCCGCAGCCGGAGCAGAACTAGGCCGTGGCCGGCCGCTCCGCGCCGCAGTCCACACAGAACGCCTTCTTGGCGGCGCCAGTGCCCTTGCCGCGCTCGGGACAGAACCTGGTTCCTGGCGCGACCCGCGCCTTGCAGTGTGGGCACTGCGCCACCGCCTTGGTCGCCAGGTCGGCGCCCTGGTGAACTCGGGGCGGTGTCACCCCGCGATCAGAACGGGAACTCGCCCTCGGCCTTGCGCTTGCGGAGCATCTCCGCCTTGCGCTTCTCGGCCCTGGTCTCCGCCGCGAGCTCGGGGATGATGTCCTCGGGCGCGTCGAGCACCTTCTGGGTCATCGCGTCGAACAGCGCGCCGTCCTGCTTCTTGGGCGCGTAGAACTCGGCGATCAGGTTGTAGGTCGACACGTAGCTCGGCGCGAGCTTCAGGCTGGCTTGGAAGTGCGTCCAGCTCTTGTCGAGATCGCCGCCCGCGAAGCTCGGCGCGATCGAGTAGTACGCCCCGAAGTAGCGGTCGGCCGCGCCGTAGAAGAAGTTGGGGTCGAGCTTGTAGACCTGCTCCATGATCGAATAGATGCGGTCCTTGTAGGTCAGCGTCACCGTGATGTCCTGGGCGTTGCCCCACCGGCCGAGGCTGGCCGCGTACCAGTAGAGGAGGCCGATGCCGTCCTTGCCGACCAGCTGGGCCGCGTCCTTCAGGTCGACGCCGGCCGCGAGCCGCTGCTCGACCTCGGGCGCCAGCGCGGCCATGCCACGCTGGGCGTACGTGTAGCCCTTCTCGTAGGTGGCGAGGAACAGGTCGCGCTTGGCGGGCTGCTCGAACGAGAGCCAGCCATCAGCGAGGAGGTAGCAGGCGCGCGCCAGCTTCTCGTAGGTCCTGGCGTCGTCGTCCTTGAGCTTGACCGCTTCCTCCCACTTCTGGATGGCGAGCTCGAGCTGGGCGCGGTCGGCGCGCAGCAAGAACGCGGCGTCGCCGGCGGCGACCGCGGCCGCATGGCCGGATGGATCGGACGCGCCGCCGCGGCGGATCCCTCCCGATAGACCGGTGGCGCTGGCGCCACAGGCAGCCAGGAACAGCGCCAGGCACAGCGCGATGATGGACGACGGCGAGCGACGCTTGGTGAAAGACCCCTGCATGCGCGCACTATCGGGGGCCCGACCCGATGCTGTCAAACCGCCAGCCGCCTCAGACGCTCAGGCGCCGAGCACGCGCGCGACCTCGGCCGCGGCCGGATCGGTCGCGGTGCGGGCGGCGGCGGCCAGCGCCAGCCGGGCCGGACCCTGGCCGCGCTGGGCGAGATCGGCGAGCGCGCTGGTCGCGGCCTCGAGGGTCAGCTCGCCGGTGCGGCCGACCAGCTCGGTCAGCACGGTCGCGACCAGCGGCGCGGTCTCGGGGCCGAGGTATTCCGCCACGCTCGACGCCAGGTTCATCGCCAGCTGCGCGGCCGCGGCGACCAGCGCGCGCGCCAGGGTCGGCTTGCCGGTCTCCGCGACCAGCAGGTGCTGGCCGCGGTGCAGCTCCTGGGCGACCTCGAGCAGGCCGGCCGGATCGTCGGCGCGCCAGTACACGTCGATCAGCTGGCGCAGGTTGGGGACGTGGGTCGGATCGAGATCCGAGGCGCGCAGAAAGGCGTCGTCGGCGGCGGCCACGTCGCCGAGCCGGGTCAGCGTGAGCTCGCCGTAGCGGTAGAGCAGGGCGGCCTTGCGATCGGGCGCGCCGGTGAGCCCGGCCAGCGTGCGCACCGCCCGGGCCGCGCCGCCCCAGTTGCCGCGCAGCGCGTAGAGCTCGGCCAGCGCCTCGAGCGAGCGCACGTGGTGCGGCTGGTCGGCCAGGACCTGCTCGTGATAGTAGACCGCGCCGATCGGGTCGCCCGCGCGCCGGCACAGCTCGGCGAGGTCGTGGCGGGCCGCGGCCACCGCTGCGACGTCGTCGGGCCCGATCAGCTCGAGTGCGCTGCGCAGCGCGCGGATGGCGCCGTCGAGATCGCCGAGCTTCTGGGCCAGCCGGGCGCAGGTGGCGTAGACGTCGCGGCGCGACGGGTTGATGCGGGTCGCGCCCTGCGCGAACGCGAGCGCGCGGGCGTCGTCGCCGAGGCCCTCAGCCAGCTCGGCGCGGCGGAGCATGAGCACGTCGGCGGGCAGGCGCGAGGCGTTGACCGGCAGCCGCGCGTACAGGTCGTCGGCGGTCGCGAGGTCGCCCTCGCGGTAGACCAGCTCGGCGAGCGCGTCGAGCGCCGGCGCGTAGCTGGGATCGGCGGCCAGCGCCCGCTCCCAGGCGACCCGGGCCGCGCGCGCGTCGGCCCGGCGCTCGACGTGCAGACGGCCGAGCTCGAACCACTGGCCAGCCTGCTCGGGCGGCTCGGGCTCGGCGGCGGCGCGGCCGGCGATCAGGTCGGCGGCGGTCGCCCAGTCGCCGCGCGCCTCGGCTCGCTCGAACAGGATGCGGAAGGCCTGCGAGTGGTTAGGCGAGAACGCGACCACGGTGCGGGCCGCGGTCTCCATCGCCGAGCTGTCGGCGGACGCGATCGCCCGGCCCAGGTCACTCTCGCGCTCGGCGGCCTCGAGCGCGCTGGCCTCGTCTTGCTCGGGCTCGGCGGCGAGCCGGGCCGCCTCGGCGCGGGCGCGGACCGCCGCCTCGCGGTTGCCGACCTCGTCGCTCGCGGCCGCCGCGGCGCGCGCGAGCTCGACCGCGCGGGGCCGCTCGCCGGCGCGAGCGGCATCGGCGGACGCCCGCGTCAGCAGCGCTGGCCGGTCGGCGGCGGCGGCCAGGATCGCGGCGTGCTCGAGCAGATCCGCCGCGTCGCGGTAGCGCCCGGCGAGCTCGTAGATGCGCGCGAGCGGTCGCGGCACCGCCGGGATCGCCGGGTCGTGGACCAGCGCGGTCTCGTAGTGCACGCGGGCCTGCTCGGGCTCGAGCAGCCGCTCGTCGTGGATGAGCGCGAGCTCGAGGTGGAGCGCGCCACGGTCGCGATCGGTGGTCGCGGTCGCGATCTCGCGCCGGAGCAGCTCGGCGGTCAGGCTCCACTCGCCGCGGGCCATCGCGACCGCGCGCAGCTCGTAGCCGAGGTTGGGATCGTCGGGATCGGCGGCGTGGGCTTCCTTGAAGCAGTGGTAGGTCTCGGCCTCGCGGTGCAGGACGTCGCGGTAGAGCTGGGCGCGGCGCCGCCACAGCCGCGCGCGCGCGCGGGGCTCGAGGGTCGCGGCGATCTGGCGGCCGATCGTGTCGGACACCGCCTCGGCATCGCCATTCTCGGCGTGCAGCAGCTCGAGCGCGGTGAGCGCGCGCAGATCGTCGGGCGGCGCGACGGCGGCCGCGGCCTCGTAGCGCGCGATCGCGGCCTCGAGCCCGCCGGCCTGGGCCAGCTCGGCGCCCAGCCGCAGCTCGCGCTCGTGGGCGGTCGTCGTTCCGGTGGTCGTCCCGGTCGCCGCCGCGGTCGGCGCCGGCGGGCCCCGCGGCGGCACCACCGCGACCAGGCCGCGCAGCGTGCGACTCGGGGCCTCGGGCGGCCTGGCGATCGGCGTCTCGCCGGTGGTGTCCTCGGAGCCGTCGCCGGTCTCGACGGTGGCGGACAGGCCCGGCGCCGGCGCGGCCGGCGCCCGGCCGGCGCGCTCGTCGTCGTCGTCGCCACCGCCGTCGGCCTGGGCCGGCGCCAGGGTCAGCTGCCGCAGCGACATCGTCGGAGCGTCGACCACCTCGCCGGCGATCACGTCGGGATCCCGGCCCAGGACCACCAGCCGCTCGCTGGCCCAGGCCCGGGTGCTGGCGTCGACCACCGCGCTGTCGGCGGCGCGCTCGTACAGCTCGCGGGCGCCCTCGACGTCGTCGTCGGCGATCCGGGCGTCGGCGAGCGGCAGCCACACCGCGGCGAGCTCGGGCGCGGTGGTGTGGGCCGCGTCGAGGTGCGCGCGGGCGCCGCGCAGATCGCCCAGGCGATCGCGGCACAGGAGGGCGAGCGCGAGCAGCCAGCCGGCCCGATCGGCGCCGACCGTGGCGCGGGCCGCGCGCTCGTACACCTCGGCCAACCGGGGCAGCTCGCCGCGCGCCTCGAGCAGGTCGGCGAGCGAGGCGACCAGCTCGCCGTCGCCGGGCGCGAGCTGGTGGGCGCGGGTCAGCGCGTCGATCACGACGTCGTCGTCGAGGTCGCTGCGCGCGGTGACCGCGGCCTCGCGGTAGAGTTCGACCGCGAGCGGCTGCGGCGCGCGGCCGGCGACCGCGAACAGCGCGCGGACCAGCGCGTCGATGTGGCCGGCGGCCCGGGCGGTGTCGCGCACCCGCTCGATCGCGGCCGACAGCAGCGCCGGATCGCTGCCGGCGCGGACCCGTGCGGCGATCGCATCGGCGTACAGATCGGCGGCGGCCTTGAGGTCGCCGCCGGCGGCCGCCTCCTCGGCGAGCCGCTCGATCTCGGTCGGCCGCTGGGCGCGCCGGCGCGGGCCGGTCGGGGGCGTCGCGGCCGCGAGGTGGGCGCCGTCGCTCGGCGGCAGCGCCGCCAGCGCGGCCTCGACCCGGCCGGTGCCGGCCGGGTCGCCGACCGCGTCGCGGTAGAGGCCGAGCGCGTCGGTGAGGCGGCTGCGCGCCTCGAGCGGCGGCACCCCCAGCGCGCCGCGCTCGAGCGCGCCGGCGAACTCGGCCTTGCGCCGCTTCTCCTGGTGGAGCGCGAACAGCAGCATCGCGGCCTGGTCGGACAGCCGGTCCTGGGCCTGGGCCTCGTCGAGCACGGCGATCGCCCGGTGATCGAAGCCGCCGCGCTGCCACGCGGTCGCCAGCGACAGCAGATCCGACGCGGTCCGGCGCTCGGGCGCGATCGCCTGCAGCGCGGTCGCCGCCTCGACCTGATCCTCGGCGGCGCTGGCCTCGGCCGCGAGCAGGCGCAGGGTGCCGTCGCGGCGCGCCGAGGGACCGTGGGCATCGGCGGCCGCGCGCATCGCGGTGCGCGCGCGGGTCAGGTCGCCGAGGCGGTCGTAGTAGAGGTCGGCGAGCTCGAGCAGCACCTCGGCCTTGCGATGGCCGTAGACCGGGCGCGCCGCGGGGTCGAGGCGCGCGGCCAGCTCCTCGAGGTGACGCGCGACGGCCTCCCAGTCACCCTGGTCGGCGCACACGTCGGCGAGCTCGCGCAGCACCCGGACGTCGCCGGTGACCGCGGCCGCCTCGAGCAGGGCGCGCGCGCGGCCGAGATCGCCGTCGGCCCGCGCGACCTCGGCCCCGGCGCGGGCCGGTCCCGCCGCGACCAGCTCGCCGGGCGAGCTGGTGCGCAGGCGGTTGGCGGCCGAGGCGAGCGCGCCCTGGCCGGCGCCGGCGTCGTCGTGAAGCGCGTCGCACACCGACAGCGCGCGGTCGCGCCAGCCGGCCAACCCGACCGGCTCGTCGGCGACCAGGACGCACAGCTCGATCGCGGCCGCGACCGGTTCGCGGCCGGTGTCGCCGTCGTCGCCGGTCGGGTCGGCCAGCCGGGCCAGGATGCCGGCGAGCTCGTGGACGTCGGCGCGTTTGCGGGCGAGCTCGGCCAGCGCGCGCAGGGCCGGCCGGTAGCCCGCGTCGAGCTCGAGCGCGCGCTGCAGCGTCATGCGCGCGACGTCGGTGCGCGCCAGCTGCTCCTGCAGCGCCGCCAGTCGGCACAGGAGCGCCTTCTGCCGCCCCGGCTGGCGGCCGCACGCCGCGATCTTGCGGCCGAGGATGGTCGCGACCCGGTCGAGGTCGCCGAGATCGCGCTCGATCAGCTCCAGCGCGTCGAGCGCGGGCAGGTGGTCGTCGACCAGACGCACCGCCGCCTCGAGGCAGCGCACCGCGGCCTCGGCGTGACCGGCCTTGCGCCGGAACAGCTCGCCGGCGCGATAAAAGGCGTCGGCGCGGGCGCGCGGCGTGATGCCGATGTCGGGTGCGGCCGCGTAGGCCTCGAGCGCGGCCGCGGCGGCCAGCGGATCGCCCTTCTTCTCGTGCAGCTCGGCGAGCAGGCGGTACGCTTGGCCTTTGGCGTCGCCGGCCAGCGCGGGCGCGGCCTCGGCGAGCAGCGCGGTGGCGCGCGCGCTGTCGCCGCCGCGCTCGGCCGCGGTCGCCAGCCGCAGCTGCGCGGTCGCGCGCTCGGCCTCCGGGTGCGGGCCGGCGAGCAGCGCCTCGTACGCGCGGGTGACGTCGGCGAACGCGCGCTGGCGCCAGGCGGCGTCGCCGAGGACCGCGGCGACCCGGCCCGCGACCTCGGGATCATCGCAGGTGTCGGCCTCGGCCAGCGCCGCCATGGCGGCCTGGGCGTGGCGCAGCGCGGCCGCAGCGTCGTCGGCGCGGATCCAGGCGGCCGCCGCGGCGGCATGATCGGAGGCGACCGTGGCGGCGGTTCGCTCGGCCCGGGTCGACAGCTCGGCCAGCCGCGCCAGCGCCCGCGCGTGCGCGACCGGATCCCCGGTGGCGGCCGCGACCCGCGCCCGCAGCGCGCCGGCCGCGCGCGCCAGCTCGGCCGAGGGCGCCAGCTCGCCGGCCAGCTCGGCGTCGGCGGCCGCCGCGGCCAGCTCGGGTGGCACCGCGGCCAGCGCCAGCTCGGCGCGGCGGACCAGGAGCCCGGCGCGCTCGCCCGCGGTCGGCGCGGTCGCGAGGATCGCGTCGATCCAGGGCCGGGCATCGGCTGGCTCGCGGGCCGCGGCCAGCAGCTCGATCGCGGCCTGGCGGGCCAGGCCGGGGGCGCGGCCGGCGGCCAGCCGGTGCGCGCGCCGCAGCTCGACCAGGCGCTCGTCGTCCTCGAGCAGCTGGGCCCGGGCCAGCGCGAGCTCGGCGGCGCGCGCGCTGGCGCCGGTCGGGCGATCATCCATGCCGGACCCGGCGAGCAGCACCTCGATCGCGCGGTCGAACGCGGCGGCCGCCGCGGGTCGATCGTCGCGCTCGCGCAGGCCGGCGATCGCGGCCAGCGCCTCCGCGGCCATCGGCCCGGTGCCATCGGCGGCGCGCTCGAACGCCGCGAGCGCCGCGTCGGGCTCGCCGCGCCACGCGTACGAGCTGCCGAGCGCGACGTGGATCGCGCCGTCGGGATCCTCGGCGACCGCGAGGAAGTGCGTGTACAGCGCGATCGCGCCGACATGATCGTCGGCGAGCGCGGCCGCCGCGGCCGCCCCGCGCAGGCTGTCGGGTCGGTCGGGATCGAGGCCGAGCGCGTCCTGCCACGCGGCCGACGTGGCGAGCGGATCGCCCAGCTCCGCCAGCAACCGCGCCCGCGAGGTCAGCGCCGCCAGCCGGCCCAGCTCGTCACCGCTGGCGGCCGCGGCCTCGGCGGCCTCGACCCAGGCCGCGACCGCGGCCTCGCGATCGCCGGCGGCGGCGGCGACCCGCGCGCGCGCCTCGTGGCCGAACCGCAGGTGCGGCGCCAGCACCAGCGCCTGCGCGACCGTGGTCCGGGCCCGCTCGAGGTCGCCGAGCGCCTCGGCCAGCGTGACCGCGGCCCAGGCCCAGGCGCCGGCGGCCCGCGCCGGCTCGGCGCTGGCTCGGGCCCGCGCCTCGAGCACCCGGACCAGGTCGCGCCAGCGCGCCTCCTCGGTCAGGCGGTCGGCCAGGGCGAGGCCGGCCTCGTCGTGATCGGGCCACACCGCGAGGACCCGCTCGTACAGCGCGGTGGTGGCGGCCGGGTCGAGGACGCGCACCATGCGCGCGGCCGCCAGCGCGGCGAGCGCGGCGGTGCCACCGTCGTGCGCGCGCGCGGCGACGTCCGACAGCACGGTCAGCCGCGCCGACGCCTCGGTCGCGTCGCCCCGGGCCAGCGCGATGCTGGCCAGCGCGCCGTGCGCGGCGGCGAAGTCGGGCCAGCGCGCCAGCGCCTGCCGCGCCAGGTCGACGCCGTCGACGAACCAGCTCGGCCGCGACGCCGCGATCGCCAGGATGCGCTCGAGCAGCACCGGCTGATCGGGTCCGGCCGCCGCCAGCAGGGCGCGGTACCCACGCATCGCCTCGTCGAGCAGGCCGCGCCGGGCCTGCTCGTCGGCCGCGTGCATGGCCTCGTGCGCGAGCGCGAGCCCGCGCGCCGCGGGCGAGGTCGCCAGCTCGCTGCCGGGGCCCGGGCCGAACCCCAGCACCACCACGCCCTTGCCGGCCCGCAGCGCGGTCGCGCCGACGCCCGCGATCGCCGGTAGCCGCCAGCCCGACGCCGGCAGCAGCCGCCACAGCACCGCGCCGACCACGTCGACCTCGAGCTCGCACAACCCGCGCACGGTGATGCCGTCGGTCGCCTGGTCGACCGTCAGCGCCAGCTCCATGATCCGGTGCGCGATGAGCGGCGCCGGCGTCGGCAGATGACCGTGGATGCGCACCGGTCCCGCGATCAGTCGCACCGCGGTGCCGCGCGCGACCGCGCCGAGCTGGAACGACACATCGGCCGAGGTCAGCCCATCGGCGACCCGGGCCGTCACCAGCAGATCGCCGTCGCCGATCCGCGCCGCCACCTGGCTGATACCCTCCCGCGCCAGCGCCGGCGCCCGGCTGGCGACGTGGCGGTCGAGGGCGCGCTGGTCGATACGCACCGTCAGCGCGGCGAGCCGGGTCCGCCGCCGCTGGTAGCGCTCGACCGCTCCGCCGTCCGCGCGCCCTGCGCCGCGGTCGGGCACGTCGAGGTCGACGTCGACGCGCAGGTGACCGAGCACCTCGTGGTCAGCGAGAACCAGCCGGGCTCCGTCCCCCTCAGGACGAAGCGTGAACGGCAACGGAGCGGACACTCCCCACGAAGCTACCGCAAACACAGCAAAACGTCGCGCGCGGGCCGGGCTCGTCGCACGTACGACCCGCGCCGACCGCGATCGGGACGGTTCTCGCGAGCTGCCAGCGGAGGTCCGGAGTGACGGCGACCCAGCGCGACCGGGGCTGACGCCGTGGTTCAGAGGGTGTGATTCTAGCGAATCCCACCCTCCCTTCGATCGGTCGGCCGCGGGGCAGAGCCCGCGCCCGATCGGTACGGAACCAGCGCCGCCTCGCGGCGCTCGGCTCAGGCCGTCTTCACTGCGCCGGCGGCGGCAGCAGCGTCATGCACGGCTTGTAGGTCACCTTCAGCGCGTTGCCCTGCTCGTCCTTGCGGTTGATGAACTCGGCCGCGGGCTTGATCTTGCCGCGCGCGGCGAGCGCGGTGCAGCGCTCGGCGAGCCAGGCGCGGAGGAGCTCGCCGCCGCGCTGCTTGGCGAGGCTGGCGATGTAGGCGTCGGCCTGCTTCTCGAACTCGGCCACGTCGGCGAGCTCCTTGTTGGTCATCTGGATGACCGCGAACTTGGGCGACGGCGAGGTCTTGGTCTCGCGGACCTCGAAGATCGTCGGCGCGATCATGCCGCTCGCGAGCTCGTCGAACAGCGCGCGGTTGAGCTCGTCGGACTCGCCGAGCGGCGTCCGCTTCGAGCGCGACAGCGGCCCGAAGCTCTCGGCCGTCGGCGGGTCGAGCTTGCCGATCGCCGGCAGCTGCTCGCTGCTCGGCTTCAGCAGGTCCGGCTTGACGGCGACCGGCGCCGCGGGAGTGGCCGCCGCCGTGCCCGCACCGGTGCCGGCGGGGTCCTGGGTCCACGCGGCCGGGCTGTCGTCGCTCTCCCAGACCGTCTGCCCGGTCTTGGCGCCCGGGAACAGCTCGCGCAGGCTCTTGCCGGTGCCCGCGCGGGCCGTCGCCAGCGCCTCGATCGCCGCGCGCCGCGCGGCCTCCAGGCCCCAGGCGTCGCGAGCGAGCCGCTCACCGAGCTCGCGCTTGACCTGGTCGAAGGTGAGATCGCCGGCGCGCCGGTCGTCGACCGTCAGCAGGTAGAAGCCGTCGCTGGCCTCGACCACCGGCGACAGGCTGGCGCCGGGCTTGATGGCCGGGTCGGCCTTCGCGACCAGCGCCTTGACGGCATCGTTGAGCGCCGGCTCGGGCAGGGTCAGCGCGCCCTCGTCGTACCAGCCCCACGCGCCGCCGCGCGCGCGCACCGGCTCGTCGGCGTCGGCGGTCCGGGCCGCGTCGGCGAACGACTTGCGACCCGCGACGATGTCGGCGCGCAGCGCCTCGAGCTTGGCCCGCGCCGGATCCGCGGCGGGCGGCTTCGTCGCGGCCGCGGCCGCGGGGTCGGCGGGCGTGCCGGCGCCGCCCGGCGGCAGCGGTGCTGCGGGATCGGCCGGCGGTGCGGCATCCGCCTTCGGCGCGGTCTTCGCCAGGCGGATGCGCCGGACGTGGACCTGCTTCTTGCCCTTGTAGAGCGCGTCGCTGTAGGTCGCCTTCACCTCGGCCTCGTGCGCCAGCACGTAGCGATCGACGTCGGCGTCGGTGACCAGCAGCGCGTCGGCGTAGCGGCGCGGATCGAACCGCACGGCCTCGAACGTCACGGTCGTGCGGGCGGCGACGAACTGGCCGAGCGCCTCCTCGCGGCTGACCGGCACCGAGCCGGTCAGGATCCGCGACATCGTCGACGCCAGGACCTCGCGGCTCTGCTGCCGCTTGTACGCCGCGACCGACAGCCCCCAGTTCTGGAGGAAGCGCTTGAAGCGCTTGTAGTCGAAGACCTCGTCCTCGTTCATGAACACCTGGCGGTACTGGTCGCGCGGCTCGCCGGCGAAGTGCAGCTCACCACGGCTGATGACGTGATCGACCAGGCTCTCGGGCACGCGCAGCCCACGGCGCTCGGCCTCCTGGGCCAGCAGCTCGCGCCGGATCAGCAACTCGAGGGTGACCTCGTAGCGCGCGAAGTCGTCGGCGGAGGGGACCAGGCCACTCGCGATGTTGACCGCCAGCCGGAAGCCGTTGTCGTCGACGTCCGAGTCGCCGACGGTCAGCGCGGTGCGCCGCTCGCCGCTCGAGCATCCGCCCTGGCTACCGCCCGCCTGGGGTCCGAAGCTGAAGACGAAGACGACGATCAGGATCGCGAAGATGATCCACACCAGCACCGAAGAGCCGGACTTCCGCATGTTCTCGAGCATGTTGACTCTCTGTCCTGAGCGAAGCCGGGGTCGGCTCCGGCGAAGGGGGGCATCCTAGTCGCCGCCCCCTGGTGTCGCAAGCCGCTTGCATCGGTCATGACGCGCGTGCTACTTCCAGCCGGCTCGCCGGGCTACCCGGGCGACATCCCTGTCAATTTCGTACCCATCGCGGAGCCCCCCGAGGCGCCGCCTGCGTTCAGCGAGACACTCCAAATGATCCGCGCGCACCTCGATCTCATGACCCCGGTCGGAGCCTGACATGCTCTTCGACTGGGTCTACGGGATGTTCTCGAATGACCTCGCGATCGATCTGGGGACGGCCACCACGCTGACGTTCGTGCGTGGGCGCGGCATCGTCGCGAACGAGCCGTCGGTGGTCGCGGTCCAGGCCAACTCCAACGGTCCCAAGCGGGTCCTGGCGGTCGGCAAGGAAGCCAAGGAGATGCTCGGCCGCACGCCGGGCAACATCATCGCCATCCGGCCCATGAAGGACGGCGTCATCGCCGACTTCGAGGTCACCGAGGCGATGATCCGCTACTTCATCCAGAAGGCGCACCAGCGGCGCACGCTGGTGCGGCCGCGCGTCATCGTGTCGGTGCCGTCGGGCATCACCGAGGTCGAGAAGCGCGCCGTCCGCGACAGCGCGCTGGCCGCCTCGGCCCGCGAGGTCTACCTGATCGAGGAGCCGATGGCCGCCGCGATCGGCGCTGGCATGCCGATCACCGAGCCGTCGGGGTCGATGATCGTCGACATCGGCGGCGGTACCACCGAGGTCGCCGTCATCTCGCTGGCCGGTATCGTCCTCGCCAAGTCGATCCGCGTCGCCGGGGACAAGATGGACG
>JBKJLC010000022.1:0-25996 GCA_046597055.1 Kofleriaceae bacterium
GTGGCACGGGCCGTGCGCGGCGCGCGGCGAAGGCGCCCCCCAGCCCCCCGGCAGGCGCCGGCAGGCATGCCTCGCTCCAGAAGCCAGTCACCCATAGAACCGGGCCTGCCGCTGCCGTTGCCGCTGCCGCTGCCGCTGCCGCTGCCGCTGCCGCTGCCGCTGCCGTTGCCGCTGCCGCTGCCGCTGCCGCTGCCGCTGCCGTTGCCGCTGCCGCTGCCGCTGCCGTTGCCGCTGCCGCTGCCGCTGCCGCTGCCGTTGGCTGCGAGGGCTCGCGCAGCGGTGACCGGTCCCCCAGGGCACCCATCGGGTCGGCGTCCGGCGCGCGGCCTGGTCGGACCGGGCAGGGGCACTGCGCAGCGCCCCACGCACGTCACCCGGCTTACGCAGGTCGCCGATTTCTCAGGCATCACCGCTTCCGCCGGCGATGGCTTCGTGCAAAGACAACCGGCGATGACGACCGCCCTCCTGTTCCCCGGTCAGGGATCGCAGCGGGTCGGCATGGGCCGCGACCTGGCCCACCGGTTCGAGCTGGCCCGCCGCACCTACGAGGAGGCCGACTCCGCGCTGGGCTTCAAGATCAGCGCGCTGTGCTTCGACGGGCCCGAGGACGAGCTGATGCTCACGCAGCACAGCCAGCCCGCGATCGTCGCCACGTCGATGGCGGTCTTCCGCGTGCTCCACGCCGAGAAGGGCCTGCGCTACGACGTCGTCGCCGGTCACTCGCTCGGCGAGTGGACCGCGCTGTGCGCGACCGGCGCGCTCGCGTTCGCCGACGCGCTCCGGCTCACCCACCTGCGCGGTCGCTTCATGCAGGCGGCCGTGCCGGTCGGGGTCGGCGCGATGGCCGCGCTCATGGGGCTCGAGCTGCCCGCGGTCGAGGCGCTGTGCGCCGAGGCGTCGGCGCCCGGCGAGCCGGTCGAGCCCGCCAATCTCAACGGCGGCGGTCAGATCGTGATCTCCGGCCACGCCGCCGCGATCGAGCGCGCGGTCGCCGCGGCCAAGGGCAAGGGCGCCAAGCGGGCCGTCAAGCTGCAGGTCAGCGCGCCGTTCCACTGCTCGCTGATGAAGCCCGCCGCCGATCAGCTGGCGGCCGCGCTCGCCAGCATCAACATCGCGAAGCCGCGCGCGCCGGTGGTGGCCAACGTCACCGCGACCGCCACCACCGACCCGCTCGAGATCCGGCGGCTGCTGGTCGAGCAGGTCACCGCCCCGGTGCGCTGGGAGGCGTCGGTCCAGGCGCTGGCCGCGATGGGCGTCACCCGTGCCTTCGAGCTCGGCTCGGGCTCGGTGCTGCGCGGCCTGGTCAAGCGCATCGCGCCCGCGATCGAGACCACCACGATCGGCGAGCCCCACGAGGTCGAAGCCTTCGCGGCCTGAGGCCGCTCCGGAGAACCACATGGCGATCATCGATCGAGCACTCGAAGGCCGCGTCGCGCTGGTCACCGGCGGATCGCGCGGCATCGGCCGGGCGATCTGCGTCGCGCTGGCCCGGCGCGGCGCCAAGGTCGTCGTCAACTACGCGGCGCGCGAGGATGCCGCCCGCGAGACCGCCGAGCTGTGTGTCCAGGCCGGCGGCCAGGCCAGCATCGCGGCGTTCGATGTCGCCGACGCCGCCGCGGTCACCGAGTCGATCAAGCAGATCGGCAAGGACCACGGCAGCCTCGACGTGCTGGTCAACAACGCCGGCGTCGCGGTCAACGGCCTGGTCCTGCGCTACCGCGACGACCAGTGGCAGAAGACGATGGCGGTCAACCTCGGCGGCGCCTTCCACTGCGCCCGGGCCGCGGCCTCGCTGGTCATGCGCGCGAAGGAGCGCGGCCGCATCGTCAACATCACGTCGGTGGTCGGCGAGAGCGGCAACGGCGGTCAGGTCGCCTACTCGGCCTCGAAGGCCGGCGTGATCGGTTTGACCTTGTCGCTGGCCAAGGAGCTGGCGTCGCGCGGCGTGACGGTCAACGCGGTGTCGCCCGGCTTCATCGACACCGACATGACCGCCGAGCACCTGCCCGAGGCCCAGCGCGCCAAGCTGCTCGAGCAGATCCCGCTGTCCCGGATCGGCGTGGCCGACGATGTCGCCCATGCCGTCGCCTTTCTGGCCGGCCCCGAGGCCGCCTATGTCACCGGTCAGGTCCTTCGCGTGAACGGTGGACTGTTGATGTAACGCGGGGTTTTGTCGTAAAGACCCCCGCAGCTACGCGTCTCGAAAAAGGAACGTCCCATGTCTGATGCCATCGATCTGAAGGTCAAGGAGATCATCTGCCAGCAGCTCGAGGTCTCTCCCGAGCAGCTTCGCCCCGAGGCGTCGTTCGTCGACGACCTCAAGGCTGACTCGCTCGCGGTCGTCGAGCTCGTCCTGGCCCTCGAGCAGGAGTTCAAGCTCGAGATCCCCGAGGAGGACACCGAGCGCATCAAGACGGTCAAGGACGCGACCGACTACATCAAGTCGCACGCCTCCTGATCCCGCCCGGGTCGCCCCCGGGCGATCCATCCCCGGTCGCCGTCCCGGCGTGCCGGTCAATCTTTCGAGCCCAGGAGCCTCATGCGCCGCGTGGTCATCACCGGAATTGGTCTCATCACTCCGGTCGGCATCGGCCGGGAGGAGAGCTGGAGCGCGCTCCTCGCTGGCAAGAGCGGCGCAGGGCCGATCACCTTGTTCGATGCCTCCGCTTACGCGACCCACTTCGCGTGCGAGGTGAAGGACTGGGCTGCCAGCTCGGGAGCCTGGCTGGACAAGCGCGAGGTCAAGCACATGGACCGCTTCCTCCAGTTCGGGGTCGCGGCCGGGATGATGGCGGTCGCCGACGCCGGCTACGAGGGCAACAAGGTGCCCGCCGGTGAGGAGGATCGCTGGGGCGTCTTCATCGGCGCCGGTCTCGGTGGCGTGAAGGGGATCGAGGACACCCACGACGCCGCGCGCGCCAAGGGGCCGCGCTATGGCTTCTCGCCCTACTTCGTCACCGACATCATCATCAACATGATCCCGGGGATGATCACGATCCGGACCGGCGCCCGCGGCCCGAACATGTCGCACGTGTCGGCGTGCTCGACTGGCGCCCACTCGATCGGCGAGGCGATGCGCACGATCCGCCACGGCTACGCCGACGTGATGATCGCGGGCGGCGCCGAGGCCACCGTCACGATGCTCGGCATCGGTGGGTTCAACGCGATGCGCGCGCTGTCGACCCGCAACGACGCGCCCGAAAAGGCGTCGCGGCCGTTCGACAACGAGCGCGACGGCTTTGTGATGGGCGAGGGCGCCGGCGTGGTCGTGCTCGAGGAGCTCGAGCATGCCCGGGCCCGCGGCGCCCGCATCTACGCCGAGCTCAAGGGCTACGCCGCCAACAGCGACGCGCACCACATCACCGCCCCCGCGCCCGAGGGCATCGGCGCCCAGCGCTGCATGCGCCAGGCGCTGGCCGACGCCCGGCTCGCGCCCGAGGCGATCGACTACGTCAACGCCCACGGCACCTCGACCGAGTTCAACGACAAGAACGAGACCGCGGCGATCAAGGCGGTGTTCGGCGACCACGCCCGCAAGCTGGCGGTGTCGTCGACCAAGTCGATGACCGGGCACATGCTCGGTGCGGCCGGCTCGGTCGAGGCCGGCCTGTGCGCGCTGGCGCTCGAGCGCGGCGTCCTGCCGCCGACGATCAACTACGAGAACCCGGACCCGAACTGCGATCTCGACTACGTGCCGAACCACGCCCGCGAGCAGCGGATCAGCAACGCGGTGTCGAACTCGTTCGGGTTCGGCGGTACCAACGCGACGCTGGTGATCGGCAAGGTGGACTGAGATGCGCTGGTACGTCGGCTCGGACCACGCCGGGTTCTCGCTCAAGCGGCACCTGGTCGACGTGCTGCGCAGCCTGGGCGACGAGGTCACCGATCTCGGCGCCGAGAACGAGACCGCGGTCGACTACCCTGACTACGGCGCCGCGGTCGGCCGCGCGGTCGCCTCGTCGCGGTCGGGGGCGCTCGGCCTGATCGTGTGTGGCACCGGGGTCGGCATCAGCATCGCCGCCAACAAGGTGCCCGGCGTGCGCTGCGCGCTGTGCACCGAGGCGTTCACCGCGACCGCCGCCCGCGCCCACAACGACGCCAACGTGCTGGCGCTGGGCGCCCGCGTGATCGGCGCCGGGGTGGCGGAGGCCTGCGTGCGCGCGTTCCGCGACACCAGCTTCGAGGGCGGCCGCCACGCGCGCCGGGTCGCGAAGATCAACACGCTCGACGACGCTTCGCGAGGAACGTAGGCCCGTTGCGCTGTCCGTTCTGCGGTGAGGACGAGGACAAGGTCAACGACTCGCGCCAGTCGAAGGACGCGCGCGAGATTCGCCGCCGCCGCGAGTGCGTGCGCTGCGGGCGCCGGTTCACGACCTACGAGCGGATCGAGGACGCGCTGCCGGCGGTGCTCAAGAACGACGGCCGGCGCGAGCCGTTCGACCTGCACAAGGTGATGCGCGGCATCTCGTTCGCGGTGATCAAGCGGCCGGTGTCGCTCGAGCAGGTCCGGGCGATCGCCGAGGACGTCGAGCGCGAGGTCGGCGAGCTGGGCGTC
This sequence comes from Kofleriaceae bacterium, assembly GCA_046597055.1. Classification (GTDB taxonomy): domain Bacteria; phylum Myxococcota_A; class Polyangia; order Haliangiales; family Haliangiaceae; genus UBA2376. The sequence continues at coordinate 4,556 of JBKJLC010000022.1, forward strand.
GACGAGATCGCGTCGCGCGAGATCGGCGAGCGGGTGCTGCCGCGGCTGCGCGCGCTCGACACCGTCGCCTACGTGCGGTTCGCGTCGATCTATCGCGACTTCGCCGACCTCGACCAGTTCGCCCGCGAGGTCCGCGCGCTGAAGAAGGATGGCCAGTAAGCCTCGAGCCGGAGCCGTCGGCACCGCCGCCGACCGGCGCTGGATGGCGCGCTGCCTCGCGCTGGCCGCGCGCGGCGCGGGCCGGACCGCGCCGAACCCGATGGTCGGCTGCGTGATCGTGAAGGCCGGCCGCGTGCTGGCCGAGGGTTGGCACCGGGGCCCGGGCACCGCCCACGCCGAGGCCGACGCGCTGGCCAGGCTCGGCGGCCGCGCCCGCGGCGCGACCCTGTACGTCAACCTCGAGCCCTGTGACCACCAGGGCCGGACTCCGCCGTGCGCGCCGGCGGTGATCGCGAGCGGGGTGCGCCGGGTCGTGATCGGCGCGATGGATCCGATCCTGGGCCACGGCGGCGGCGCCCGGCGGCTCGCCCGGGCCGGGATCGCGGTGGTGCCCGGCGTGCTCGCCGACGCGTGCGTCGAGCTCAACCGGCCGTTCTTCACCTGGGCCGAGCACGCCCGGCCCTGGATCATCCTCAAGGCGGCGGCGTCGGCCGACGGTCGGATCGCGCTGCCGTCGGGCGAGTCGCAGTGGATCACCGGCGCCGAGGCCCGCGCCGACGGCCACCGGCTGCGCGACCAGGTCGGGGCGATCCTGGTCGGCATCGGCACCGTGCTCGCCGACGATCCCCGGCTGACCACGCGCGGGGTGCCCGGCGGTCGCGACCCGATCCGGGTCGTGCTCGACAGCCGGCTGCGCACGCCGGTCGGCGCCGCGCTGCTCCCGGGGGTCGCCGGCGGTGGCCGCGCGATCATCGCGACCACCGCGCGGGCACCCGCCACCCGGCGCCGCCGGCTCGAGACCGCTGGCGCCGAGGTGTGGACCGTGCGCGCCGACCGCCGCGGCCAGGTCGACGTGCGGGCGGTGGCCGCGCGGCTCGCCGCCGCGGGCGTGACGTCGATGCTGGTCGAGGGCGGGCCGACCACCCACGCCAGCTTCGTCGCCGCCGGCATCGCCGACGAGCTGCGGCTCTATCTCGCGCCGTGCCTGCTCGGCGCGGGCCCGGGTTGGCTCGGCGAGCTCGGGGTCACGACGCTCGCGCGCGCGCCGCGCTGGCACCGGTACGGCGAGCCGGTCGCGCTCGGCGCCGACCTGCTGGTCCGGCTCCGCCAGCGCTGAACGAGGGATCTCGAGTGGTTACCGCCTCCGCCACGCGCGCGGTTCTCATTCGCGCGTCCGGAGAGTAGATTACCAGTCGTATGATCAACAACTCAGGCGCATCGGTGCTGATGCTGGCCGGCCTGGTCGCCGCGGCCGGCTGCCGGCACGCCGATCTGACCGACGGGCGCTACCAGGGGATGGTCGAGCTCGAGCAGATCGATCTCGCGTTCGAGGTCGGTGGCCGCGTGATCGCGCGACCGGTCGTGGCTGGCGCGGCGGTGCGGGCCGGGCAGGTGATCGCCCGCCTCGACGACGCGGTCGATCGCGAGCAGCGCGCGATCCGGGTCCAGGAGGTCGCGGTGGCCCGCGCCGATCTGGCCGCGCTCGCCGCCGGCTCGCGGCCGGAGGACGTGCGCGCCGCCCGGGCCCAGCTCGCGGCCGCGACCACCACCGAGCAGATGCTGACCCGCGAGCGCGATCGGATCCAGACCCTGGTCGCGCAGGACGCGGTGCCGGCTGCCCAGCTCGACGACGCGCTGGCGCAGCTCGCGCGCGCCCACGGCGACCGGGCCGCGCTCGGCGAGCGGGTGCGCCTGCTCGACCGCGGCACCCGCGCCGAGGAGCTCGCCCGCGTCCAGGCGCGGGTCGCGCTGGCCGAGGCGGTGCTCGCGCTCGAGGACCGCAGGCTGGCCCAGCGGGTGCTGGTCGCGTCGATCGACGGCGTCGTCCTCGACGTCTACCCCGAGGTCGGCGAGGTGGTCGCCGCCGGCGCGCCGATCGCGTCGGTGGTCGATCGGGCCCACCCGTACGCCGACGTGTTCGTCCCGGTCGCCGAGGTGCCCGGCGTCCGGATCGGCGCGCCGATGCAGGTGGTGGTCGAGGGCGTGCCCGGCGAGCTGGCCGCCACCGTCGAGCGGGTGGCGTCGCGCGCGGAGTTCACCCCGCGGTTCGTGTACAGCCCGAGCGAGCGGCCTAACCTGACCGTGCGGGTCCGCCTGCGCTTGGTCGATCCCGACGGCCGCCTGCACGCCGGGCTGCCGGCGTACGCACGACCGGCCGACCTGCGCGCCGCGATCGCGCCGGTGGGAGCCGGCCGGTGACCGAGCCCGAGCTGGTCATCGAGACCCGCGGGCTGACCCGCCGGTTCGGCGCGCTGGTCGCGGTGCAGGGCATCGACCTCGCGGTCCGTCGCGGCGAGATCTTCGGCGTGCTCGGGCCTAACGGCGCCGGCAAGTCGACGCTGATCCGCATGCTGTGTGGGATCCTCGATCCATCGGCCGGGGACGGCCGGGTGGTCGGGTTCGACCTGCGCCGCGATCCCGAGCGCATCAAGGAGCGCATCGGCTACATGACCCAGCGCTTCAGCCTGTACGAGGACCTCACCGTCGAGGAGAACCTCGGCTTCTTCGCCGGCATCTACGGCGTGCCCCGCCGCGGTCGCCGGGCCCGGGTCGACGAGGTGCTCGACCACACCGGCCTGGCTCCGCGCCGGCGCCAGCTGGCCGGTACCCTGTCCGGCGGCTGGAAGCAGCGGGTCGCGCTGGCCTCGGCGACCATCCACCGGCCGCCCCTCCTGTTCCTCGACGAGCCGACCGCGGGCGTCGATCCGGTCAGCCGGCGTAGCTTCTGGGCCGAGATCCACCGGCTGGCCGCGGCCGGCACCACGGTGCTGGTCACCACCCACTACATGGACGAGGCCGAGCGCTGCCACCGGCTGGCGTTCATCTTCGGCGGCCGCCTGCTCGACGAGGGTCGCCCCGACGAGATCATCGCGCGCGCCGGGCTGCGCGCCGCCGAGATCGAGCTGGCCGACGATCCGGGCACCGCGGCCACCGCCGCGGCCACCATGGACGCGCTGGCGGCCCGGCCCGAGGTGGTCGGGGTCGACGCGCTCGGCCACGCGCTGCGGGTGGTCACCCGCGGCGTCGATCCGGTCGCGCTGGCCGGCGCGGTCGCGCGGCTGGGCCGCACCACGCCGGCGCGGGTCTCGGTCGAGGACGCGTTCGTCGCGATGGTCCGCGACGAGGAGGCGCGGCCGTGAGCGCGCTCGGCCGCATCGTGGTGATCACGCAGAAGGAGCTGCGTCAGCTCCGTCGCGACCGCATGAGCATGGGCATGATGGTGATGCTGCCCCTGATGCAGCTCCTGCTGTTTGGCTATGCGATCGACACCGACGTGCGCCACATGCCGACCGTCGTCTACGACGCCGATCGCAGCGCGGCCAGCCGCGATCTGGCACGCCGGCTCGCGGCGACCGGCTTCTACGACGTCACCGGCCCGGTCACCGGCTATCCCGAGATCGGGCGCGCCTTTCGCAGCGGCGAGGCCCGGGTCGCGCTGGTGGTGCCGGCCGGGTTCGCGGCCGGGCTCACCACCGGGCAGCCGGTCGCGGTCCAGCTGGTGGTCGACGGCGCCGACGCCCAGCTCGTCGCCAGCGCCAGCCAGACCGCGGCCAGCGTGGTCGCCGCCTGGTCGGCCGAGCTGCGCGCGGTGCGCTGGAGTGGCGGCGCGCTCGAGCCGGTCAGCCTGTCGACCTCGACCTGGTACAACCCTGACCTCCGGACCGCGGTGTACATCGTGCCCGGCCTGGTCGGCGTGATCCTGACGATGACGATGGTGATGTTCACCGCCATGGGCATCGCCCGCGAGCGGGAGCGCGGCACGCTCGAGCAGCTGATCGTGTCGCCGGTGCGATCGATCGAGCTGGTGGTCGGCAAGATCGTCCCGTACCTCGCGATCGGCTATCTGCAGATGACGATCATCCTCGCCGTCGGCACCACCGTGTTCGACGTGCCGATGGTCGGCTCGTGGCTCCTGCTCTACGCGATCGCCGCCTTGTTCATCGCTGCCAACCTGGCGCTCGGGCTGTTCTTCTCGACGCTGGCGCGCACCCAGCAACAGGCGATGCAGCTGTCGTTCTTCTTCCTGCTGCCCAACCTGCTCCTGTCGGGCTTCATGTTCCCGTTCGAGGGCATGCCGCGCTTCGCGCAGCTGCTCGGGCAGGCGGTGCCGCTCACTCACTTCCTGCGCATCATCCGCGGCATCGTGCTGCGCGGCGCGACCGCGGCCGATCTGGTACCCGAGGTCGGCTGGCTGGCGGTGATCGGCGGCGTGCTGATCCTCGCCTCGGCGGTGCGCTTCCAGAAGAAGCTGGCCTGATGGCGCGCCCGGCCACCGACCTGCGCGAGCGCCTGCTGGCCGCCGCCCGCGACACCTTCGATCACCACGGCTTCGACGGGGCGTCGCTGCGCGCGATCGCGCGCAACGCCCGCACCACGATCGGGATGATCTACTACTACTTCCCGACCAAGGACGCGCTGTGGGACGCGGTCATCGACGACACCTACCAGCGCGTCCTCGCCGAAATTGCCGCGGTGTTCGGCGCGCCCGGGCCGCTGCGTGGACAGCTGCGCCAGGCCGCCCAGCACATCGCGACCCTGTCCGCCGACGACCTGCGGGTGGTCCGCCTGGCGCTGCGCGACGCGCTGGCCTCGACCGCGCGCCGGCAGCGGCTGTTCGAGCGGTTCCGGCGCGGCCACATCCCGCTGGTGCTGGGCGCGGTCGCGCGCGCCCGGGCGTCGGGCGAGGTGGTCGCCGACGCGCCGGCGTCGATGGTGACGTTCGTTGCCGGGGTGGTTGCGGTGCTGTCGCACCTGGTGCTCGGCGCCCTCCCGCTGCCAGGCCTGCCGGTCGGTGACGAGCGCATCGACGTCGCCCTCGAGCTGCTGTTCGGCGGCATCGCCGGGCCCCGAGGCTGACGCTCCGCGGCGAAAACAGATCCTCGACCGCGCCCGCGGCCGACGTACGATGTCGCCGATGCGTGCACGATCGGGGCGGGTGATGGTGAGCGGGCTGCTCGCGGTCGCGACCGGCTGCACCAGCGCCCCCACCCCGACCTTGCCCACCGATGCCGCGGTCGCGCCCGATGACGGCTCGCCACCGGTCGACGCGCCGGGCACCACGGCGCCGGTCGATGCCGCCGGGACCAGCACGGGCATGGCGCGGGTCGGCGCCCACGTGCTCGCCTACACGCGGACGTACACCGGCCAAGCCACGGTGATCACCGCGCCGATCACGACCCAGGCGACCGGCAGCACGATCGTGGTCAGCACCGGGCGAGGCGTGGTCGCGGCGGCGGTCGCGCCGACCGACAGTCGCGGCAACCGGTACGACCAGCTCGGTGCCACCCACACGTACGCGCTGTGGCCGACCTCGGGCACCTCGGTCTACGCCGCGGTCGGCGTGCAAGGTGGTGCCGGCCACACCGTGTCGGCGACCAAGCCGGTGGACGACGAGATCACCCTGGCCGCGGTCGAGATCGTCGCCGGCGGCACGATCCAGGATGCGGTGTGGCGCGAGGTGCGGGCCGGCAGTCCGCTCACCTCACGCACGGTCACCACCACCGGCCGCGCGACCCTGGTCGCCTTCTGGTGGGGCGACGCCGGCATCCGCGATGACAAGACCGCGGTCCCTGACAACGGGTTCACCGTGGTCGACTCGATCCTGCTGTCCGGTGAGCTGGTCCAGTGCGCGGTCGCCACCCGCGAGGTGGCGACCGCCGGGACCTACGACGTCACCTGGGTCGCGACGCCGGTGCAGGGCGCGCAGCTCTGGCTGATCGCCGTGCAGTAGGGCCCGCGAACGAGTCCATCGGTCGATGATCGGGGGCGAGGCGCCCGGATGCCGGTGGGTCAGCCCGCGACTTCGGGCGCGGTGGTCGGCAGCGCGGCGCGCTCGGCACGGGCCACGCGCGCCGGCGCCGCCACGCCGTCGCGGATGTGATCGGGGACCTGGCGGACGTCCCAGATCACGCCGGTCCAGGACAGCGCGCGCAGCACGTAGAACGTGATGTCGACCTCCCACCAGTAGAAGCCCTGGCGGCACGAGCTCTGGTAGTGGTGGTGGTTGTTGTGCCAGCCCTCGCCGAGGGTGATGAGCGCGAGCAGCCAGTGGTTGCGCGACTCGTCGGTGGTCTGGTAGCGGCGCTTGCCGATCACGTGCGAGAGCGAGTTGATCGTGAAGGTGCCGTGCCAGAGGAGGACGGTCGACACGAAGAAGCCCCACACCAACGCGTGGGCGCCGCCGACCGCGAACAGCACCACCGCCATCAGGACGCCGGGCAGGTGCTTGGCGCGATCGATCGCGACCAGCTCGGGGAAGCGGTTGAAGTCCTTGATGAGGTCGTGGTCGGCCGGGCCCGAGCCGTCCGAGGTGCTCCAGCCGAGGTGCGCGTACCAGAATCCGCGATGGACGGGCGAGTGGATGTCCTGCTCGTCGTCCGAGTGCCGATGGTGATGGCGGTGCTTGGCCGCCCACCACAGCACGCCGCGCTGCATCGTGGTCTGGGTGAAGAAGGCCAGCACCGCCTGGCCGACCCGCGACGTCTTGAACGTTCGGTGCGAGAAGTACCGGTGGTACCCGGCGCACACGAAGAACATCCGGGCGACGTACAGCGCCAGGGCGAGGAGCAGGCCGGTCCAGGACCAGCCCAGCGCCGCCACCCCGATGATTGCGGTCACGTGCACGCCCCAGAAGGGGAGCGAGCCGCGGTTCACGTATGTCCGCCACGTGGATGACTGCTTCACCATTCCAGAGTGGCGGGGATGGCTGCCGGAAGCTGCCAGCACACGACGACGGTTCAGTCACGGTCCGGTCAGCGACCAGGATCTGGTCAGGAAACGACAAAGGCCTACATCTGGCCGGCGACCCGGTCGCAGCGGGCGCGGTCGGTCGTGATACACGAGGCTCGTGTTCACCGGGCTCGTCGAGGACCTCGGCACCGTGGCGCGCGCCGATCGGCGGAGCGACGCGCTGGTCCTGACCGTGCGGCCAGCGGCGCTCCCCACCGGCGAGCTCGTGATCGGCGAGTCGATCTGTCATGACGGCGTGTGCTTGACCGTGACCGCGATCGATCGCGGCGCCGGCACCTACACCGTGCTGGCCGGCGCCGAGACGCTCGGACGCACGACCCTGGGCGCGGTCCGGGTCGGGAGCCAGCTCAACCTCGAGCGCGCGCTGCTCGCCGGGGCCCGCCTGGGCGGCCACCTGGTGGCCGGCCACGTCGACGGGGTCGGCGAGCTGACCAGCCGGTCCGACCGCGGCGCCAACCTCGTCCTCGGCTTTCGCGCCGGGCCCGAGCTGCTGCGCTACGTCGTCGCCAAGGGCTCGATCGCCATCGACGGCATCAGCCTGACCGTCAACCGGGTCGACGACGCCGGCTTCGACGTCGCGATCATCCCGCACACCGCCGACCAGACCACGCTGGCCGCCAAGCACCCGGGCGCGCGGGTGAACCTCGAGGTCGACGTCATCGGCAAGTACGTCGAGAAGCTGCTCGGCGGCTACCGCCCGACCTGACCGCCGCGGCCGGTCGCTGCCACCACCCTCGCTCGCCTCCGCCGCCGCTCACGACAATCGCACCAGGAGTCCCCCATGGCCCAGGACCACACCACCGCCACCATCCGCGTGCAGGCCGCGATCGACGCGATCCGCGCCGGCGGGATGGTCATCATGGTCGACGACGAGGATCGCGAGAACGAGGGTGACCTTGTGTTCGCGGCCGAGAAGGTCACCCCCGAGCAGATCAACTTCATGGCCAAGTACGGTCGTGGGCTCATCTGCCTGGCGATGGAGGGCGCGCTGGTCGACCGGCTCGAGCTGCCGATGATGGTGCGCGACAACCAGGCCAGCCTGGGCACCGCGTTCACGGTGTCGATCGAGGCGCGCCACGGCGTCTCGACCGGCATCTCGGCCAAGGATCGCTGCACGACCGTCCGCGCCGCGATCGCCGACGAGGCCCGGCCCGACGACGTGGTCTCGCCTGGCCACATCTTCCCGCTGCGCGCGCGCAAGGGCGGGGTGCTGGTTCGCGCCGGCCAGACCGAGGGCTCGGTCGACCTGGCGCGGCTGGCGGGCCTCAAGCCGGCCGCGGTGATCTGCGAGATCATGCGCGACGACGGCGAGATGGCGCGGCTGCCCGAGCTCGAGCTGTTCGCCGCCGAGCACGGCCTGGTGATCTGCTCGGTCGCCGATCTGATCGCCTTCCGCCTCGAGCGCGAGCACATCGTCAAGCGGGTGAGCGAGGGCGGGCTGCGCCCCGGCTTCCTGGGGCCTGGCGAGCCGTTCCGCGCCTACCTCTACGCGACCGAGGTCGAGGACACCGAGTACCTCGCGCTGGTCCGCGGCGACCCGGCGGCGGCGACCGCGCCGGTGCTGGTACGCGTGGCCGCGCTCGATCCGCTGGTCGACCCGCTGGCGGTGCGGCCCGACGTCGAGAACGCGCTGCGCGCGATCGACGAGGCCGGCTGTGGGGTCTTCCTCTACGTGTACAGCCGGGGGCGGACCAGCCTGACCCGCAGCTTCGAGCGGCTGGTCGGCGCGCGGGCGGCGACGCCCCGCACCGAGCAGCACTCGAGCGAGGCGCTGCGCGACTTCGGCCTGGGCGCCCAGGTGCTCGCCGATCTCGGCCTGACTCGAATCCGGCTCATGGCGAACGTCGATCGGAAGATCGTCGGCATCGAGGGCTTTGGCATCGAGGTCGTCGAGCGCATGGCCGTGCCAACCCGCGGGGTGGCGGCGCGGCGTGCCCCGGGCACCGGCGACGTAAGGTAGAGTCCGGCGCATGTCGAGCACGCCCCACGTCGTCGAGGGCCAGCTGTCCGCTGCCGGGCTCCGGATCGCCATCGTCGCCAGTCGCTTCAACGGGCTGATCGTCGAGCCGCTGGTCGCCGGCGCGATCGACGCGATCGTGCGCACCGGCGGCGCGGCGTCGTCGGTGACGATCGTGCGCTGCCCGGGTGCGTTCGAGCTGCCCCAGGTGGTGCGCCAGGTGCTGCGGCGCGGCGACGTCGACGCGGTGATCGCCCTGGGCGCGGTGATCCGCGGCGCGACCCCGCACTTCGACTACGTCGCGGGCGAGGCAGCCAAGGGCATCGCCGGTGCGGCGACCACCGGCAACGTGCCGGTCGTGTTCGGCGTCCTCACCACCGACACGATCGAGCAGGCGCTCGAGCGCGCTGGCACCAAGGCCGGCAACAAGGGCTTCGACGCGGCGCTGGCGGCGATCGAGATGGTCGGGCTGTTCCGGAAGCTCGACGGAGCCGCCTGATGGCGACGCTGTCGGTCGGGATGCGCCGCAAGGCGCGCGGGCTCGCCCTGCAGGTGCTCTACGCGATCGACGTCGGGGACGTCGGCGACCAGGGCGAGATCGATACCAGCGCGCCCGGCTGGATCGACGACGCGGTCGCGACCTACGGCGATCGCTTCGAGCTCGACATCGATCCCGAAGCGCGCGGCCTGGCGGTCACGCTGGTGCGGGCCGCGTCGAGCGAGCGCACCGCGATCGACGAACGCATCGCCGCCGCCTCCCGCAACTGGCGGCTCGAGCGGATGGCGCGGGTCGATCGCAACATCTTGCGGCTCGCGGTCGGCGAGCTGCTCCACGTGCGCGAGACGCCGGTCAAGGTCGTGATCAACGAGGCGGTCGAGCTGGCCAAGCGGTTCGGCACCGCGGAGTCGCCCGCGTTCGTCAACGGCGTGCTCGATCGGATCGCCTCGGCGCTCGGGCACGCCGGGACGACCGGCGCCGACGGGGCCGCCAGCGGCGGCGGGGACGACGAGCCGGCATGAAGCTGTCGCTGCTCGCGCTCGACCTCTCGCGCTGGGACGAGGCGCCGCGCGACGCACTGCTCCTGCCGGTCTTCCTCGACGAGCGCCCGCTGCGCGGGGCGGCCGGCCTGGCCGACTGGCGCCTGTGCGGGCGGCTGACCCGCCTCCTCCGCGCCAGCCGGCTATCCGGCACCCGCGGCGAGTCGCTCATGCTCCCGCCGGGTCGTCGCATGACCTTCGGTCGGGTCTTCCTGTTCGGCCTCGGCCCGTCCCGGGGCTACGGCGACGACCAGCTCCGCAAGGACGTCCGCTGGATGCGCGAGGTCGCGACCGCGGCGGGCGCGCGTGACTTCGCGCTCGAGGCGCCCGGCCGCGCCACCGGCCTGGTCGGCGCCCGCCGTGCGCTCGAGGTGGTGCTCGACGAGACCGACGTCGGCGACGGCGCGGTGCTCCTGATCGACAACCCGTCCGGCCAGAAGGACATGGCCGAGCTCCTCCGACTCCAGGGCCGCCGCGACTGAAGCGCGCGGCGCTGGGTCAGATCACTTCGTCGCGGGCGCCTGGGCGGCGGCCTTGGCCTCGGGCTTCGGCGCGGCCGGCGACAGCCGGAGCCGGAAGAACGCCTGGGGATCGACGAAGCCGCCCGGCACGCGCACGCTGAGGTGCAGGTGCGGGCCGGTGGTGCGGCCGGTCTCGCCGGCGCGGCCGATCAGCGCCCCGGCGGCGACCTCCTGGCCCTCGGTGACGTTGGCGTCCTTCAGGTGGAAGTAGGCCGAGCCGACGCCACCGCCGTGGGCGATCACCACCACGTGGCCGGCGAGGAACGTGTCGCGCACCAGCGTGACGGTGCCGGCGTTGATCGCCTTGACCGGGGACCCGAGCCGGACCGCGACGTCGAAGCCGAGGTGCTGGCTGCGGTGACCGTCATTGAAGGTGCGCCACTCGCCGTAGCTCGACGACACGCGGCCGCCCGGCTTGCGGAACCCGCGGGTGAACCGCGGCGCCATGTCGGCCTTACGGAGCGCGTCCAGCATCGCCTTGTTGTCGGCGTCGATCCGCGCGCGCTCGGCGGCCGGCGGGTTGGCCATCTCCTCCTGGACGACGACCTTGGCCTCGGGCCACTTCACCGCGCGCACCTTCAGCTTGGCGTGCTTGGTCATGCCTTCGATGTGAACCAGCACTTCGCCGGGCGCCTGATCGATGGGCATCGCCACCACCGCCTCGTGACCCTTGCGCGCGGCGTAGAAATCGAGCGCCGTCGCGCCGACCTTGCCCTTCGGCGTGTCGGTCATACCGGTCACACGAACCAGCACCGCCGCGCCCGGACGCACGTTCGTCGGCGTGATCGACACCTTGGGTTCCGCCAGCGCGATCGACGAGGCGCTGCACAGCAGCACGGCGACGCTCGCCAGGGTCAGTCTTGCGATGCTCATCCGTACACCGTACGTGTCTCCCACTGGAAGACGACCTCGTTTGCGGCGGTGGAGATCACGTGACGAGGTCTCGATCGCGTGAGCGGCGACTTCCGCGCGTTGATGAGGCATCCATGCGCACGCCCGGCCGTGATCGTGCGCGGGCGACACAGCCGTGGATCCTGCGTGCGACTTCTTGACCGGCTCGCCGCGGGTCGCTATGACCATGCGCAAAGTAGGAAGTGTCACTGTTCGCTTCCGCGGGAGAAGTTCCATGTCCGCGAGAATCCTGAGTTTCGGAGTGTTGTTGTTGGCTTCGGCATGCGGTGGCACCGAAGGCGAGGCCACCATCGACGCCGCCCCGGTCGTGATGGACGCCTCCACGGTGGCGCGGGTGCAGGGGACGATCACCTACGCCGGCGCCGCGCAGGGCGGGCTCGTGCTGGCCGCGTTCACCAGCTTCCCGCCCATGGGTGGACCGGTCGGCTTCGCGCAGCAGGCGAGCCCGAGCTTCCCGGCCACGCTGACGATCGACGGACTGCCGCCAGGCACGCTGTACGTGCTCGCGCTGCTCGACGTGGCGCCGGCGAGCCCGACCGAGCCCGGTCCCGAGGACCGCACCGCCTGGCAGATGAACGTCACCGCCACCGCCGGTGAGGTCGCGACCTTCGCGCTCACCCTGCGCGACCCATGAAGGCCGCCGCGCTGGTCGTGTGTGCGCTCGCCGCCTGCAGCGATGGTGGCGGCGCGCCGCCGCCCGATGCTACCGAGACGAACGCGATCATCCCGGGCACGCGGGTCGGTCCGATCACGCTCGGCATGACCTGGACGCAGGTCGTCGCTGCGGTCGGCGCGCCGCCGACCGAGCCGGTCGTGCTCGTGCGGGTCGGCTACGCGACCTGGCCCGCGCTCGGGCTCGAGGCGCTGCTCACGTCCCCCGCCGACACCACCCTCGCGGACGACGCGCTGGTGATCGGCGCGGCCGCGACCGCAGGGACCGACCTCGGCGGCGCCGCGCGGCCGGGCCTGACCCAGGTCGCGATCGAGGCGGCGCTGGGACCTGCACCCGAGGTCTACGGCGGTCGGGCGTACTACCCGGCCGGGGTCGCGGTCGAGTACGACGCCGGGGGGCTCGCCACCCGGGTCGCGGTGTTCGCACCGTACACGCTGGCCCCGGAGCCTCCGCCGATGGCGCCGGCGCGCACGTTCATGAAGGCGCTCCCGTGAGCGCGCGGGTGATCGCGGGCGTGCTCGCGATGTCGGTCGCGGTCCCGGCCGCGGCGAGCGTGCTGATCGACGGCCGGGAGGTGTACGTCGTCGACATGCACCTCCATCCCGGCGACTACGCGACGATGGCGCCGACCGGCAAGGCCTTCATCACCGGCAACTTGCCCCCGTTCCTGCAGATCTACGCGCCGGCGGTGCTCGATCGCCTGAGCGATCCGTGGGCGCCGCACGTCGGGATCGCCGCGCAGACCGACCTCGCCGGCGTCGATCACGCGCTGCTGTTCGCGGTCTACACCCAGAACACCACCGGCTACCTGACCAACGAGGCGCTCGAGGATCTGTTGAACGACCCGCGCAACCGGACCGGCGACGGCTACTGGGCGCGGGGCATGGCCAGCATCAACTTCGACGACTGGGACACCGACGTCGCCGGGGAGCGCCTGGCCGCCCTGCGCAGCTACCTGGTCCAGCGCCCCGATCTGTTCGTGGGCATCAAGCTCGCGCACGCGCACCAGCAGATCTCGTTCACCGACGCCGAGTACCAGGGCGTGTACCAGCTCGCCTCGGAGGTCGGCGCGCCCGTGCTGCTCCACACCGGCTTCTCGCCGTTCCCGGGCACCGCCGACGAGCCGGCCTACTACGATCCGCTGCACCTCGAGGCCGTGGTCACCGCGTTCGACGGCGCCCACGGGCCGGCCAAGGTGGACTTCATCCTGTCGCACGTGGGGCAGGGCGATGCCCGCGCGGTCGAGCACGCGCTCGACCTCGCGGCGGCCCACGACAACGTCTGGCTCGAGCTGTCCGCGCTCGGCCGACCGGGGCGCATCGGTGCCGACGGTCAGCCGGTCACCACCACGGCTCCCCAGTATCCGGCAGTCCTGGCGGCGATCGCCGCGCGCGGCCTGATCGGACGCACCCTGTTCGCGAGCGACGGCCCGCAGTCCTCCGGCTCGGTGCGCAGCTACCTCGGCCGGATGATCCAGGGCATGCAGGACGCCGGTTACACGACCGACCAGATCGCCGCCGTGCTCGGCGGGAATTTCGACCGCCTGATCCCGCCGATCATCATCGAGCCGCCGTTGCCGTAGGTCCCGCTGGCGTCGCGTCCAGCGCCGCCGCGGGTCAGTTGCGCGCGAGCATGACCGCGGTCTGCGAGTACACGCTCGACGACCAGAACCCCTCGAGGGCCTGCAGCTTGTCGGCGAGGTCACCCTCGCGCAGCACCCGGGCGGCCTGGTAGCGCAGGCGGGCCTGGACCGGGATCGATCCGGTCGCGACCTTGGCGGCGCGGGCGTTCTCGCGGGCCCGGCGCTCGGCCCACGTGAGCATGTTCATGAACGCGCGCTCGTGCTCGACCGACTTGGGCCGACCGGTGGCCGGATCGTTCTCCACGCCGAGCGAATACCACTTCGAGATCAGCAGCGAGGTGCGGAAGAACGACAGCTCGCTGGCCGCCAGCGAGAACAGCCCCCACGCGATCGAGGCCTCGCCCCACTCGGTCTTGAGGGTCGCGGGCAGGCCCTGGAGGTTGGCGACCCCACTGGCCATCATGCCGACCAGGTAGTCGGGCTCGAACCCGGCGAACTTCACCTTGGCCTCCTCCTGGGAGATCTTCAGGGCCGCCGCGACGTCGACGATGATCAGCGAGTCGAAGTAGGCGAGGTTGGCGCCGGCGGCCGACTGGAACGACGTCGCCATCCGCCGCACGTTGGGCAGCGAGCACAGGTAATTGATCGACCGGATGCCCTCGATCTCGGTCGCCTCGATCGACATCGCGGCCATCGCGACCGCGCGTGCGATCGCCAGCGTGGTGGGCGCGGTGGCCAGCACGATCTGATCGCCGACCGCGGCGGTGGCCAGCGCCGCCTGGGGGGCGGCCGCGAGATCCTCGAGCGTCTTGCGGGTGACCCCGGCGAGGAACTCGCTCGCGAACGTGTGGAAGCCCCAGCCGCTGATCGCGGTCTGGAACGCCGACAGCATCTGCAGGTGACCGCCCATGGTGTCGGGCTTCATCTGCGCGATCAGGCGCAGCGACGCGTCGCTGGTGACCGCGAGGCCCTCGAACTCGTGCAGCTTGGCCTTGGCGCCGATCAGGTCGCCGTTCTGGGCCAGCTCGAGGATCTCCCAGGTCGCGGTGGCGGCCGCGGCGAACACCCAGGCGCGCACGATGCGGTGGTAGGCCGACGCCGCCAGGCCCTGGGTCTTCAGCTTCTCGGCGGCCGCGGCCTCGATCTGCGCGCTCACCGCCAGCGACACCAGCGCCTGCGGCAGCTTGCCGGCTTGATCGAGCTCGATCAGCTTGGTCCACTCCTGGGCGAGCATCTGGTGCCACTTGACGTACTTGGCCTCGAGCGCGGCGACCACCTCGTCCTCGATCGCCATCTCGATCTCGTCGACCGGCAGCGGCCGTGGCACGGTCTTGCCGGTGATGAGCGTGAGCGCCGCGTAGACGTCGGAGACCTCGACCGCCTCGGCCCCCTGGTCGCGCGCGAGCTGGACCAGATCGACCTTCTGGTTGGTGTTGATGTCGGTCGCGTAGCGCATGCCGATCGGGTAGCCGAGCCGCTTCTTGCCGTTGGCGATCGAGGCGGTGAACTTCTGGGGAATGCCGCCGACCGGGCCGATGGTGCCGTCGGGGTTGATGATGCCGGTCATCGTCGTCTCCGGGATCACCGGCAGGCCGAGCATCGACGCGAGGTAGCCCGCGGTCATCAAGGCCGACGCCGACGCCCCGTCGACGTGGCCGCCAGCCTCGGCGGAGAACTTGAAGTCGGTCAGGTCCTTGTTGAGGACGGTCGAGGCGACGAACGCCGCCAGCCACACGCCGGCGCGCCACTGGGCGCCGAGCCCACCGGCGACCTCCTCGTAGACCCCGACCCGGACCTGGCCCTCGGGGTTGGGCGCGGTCGACAGCGAGACCGGGCTCGAGCCGCCGGTCGCCGGGCCCTCGCCGCGCCGGATCCACATGATGTCGATGCCGACCCGGTTCTCGACGCCGGACAGCGGGACGATCGTGGAGCCACCCGTGCTGTCGGTGCCGAGGATGAGCGCCTGGGCCGGCGCCTTGGCGTCGGCCTTGAACTCGAGCGGCTTGACGGTCTTGACCCCGCCGGCGATCCCGCCGCCGCCCGCGGGCGCACGCGAGGACGATGAACAGCCGGCCAGGACCAGCGGGCCGACGATAGACAGACAGGTAGCCACGCGGAGCACGCGTTGGATCATGTTCCCTCCCATGCGAACGGTACCGCGCCCCGGGTGACGGGCACCAGCGCCGCGACCCGTCCCGCCACCCGCAAAGTTGCCCCGACGCCCGCGGCCCGGTCAGATCGGCCGTGGCCCGCGCCCCCGAGATCGATCGTGCGATCGACCTGTTCCTCGATCACCTCAAGGTCGAGCGCGGGCTGGCCCTCAACACGCTCGACGGCTACGGGCGCGATCTGGCCCGGTTGGTCGCCTTCCTGGAGGCGCGCGGCCGGGTCCGCGTCGACGAGGTCACCGCCACCGACCTGACCGACCACCTGGTCGCGCTGGCGGGGGCTGGCCTGGGGGCGCGCTCGCGGGCGCGCGCGCTGGTCGCGTACCGCGGGCTGTTCCGTCACCTGGTCGCCGAGCGCTGGCTCGACGGCGATCCGACCGACCTCATCGACGCGCCGCGGACCGCGCCGCCGTCGCCGGTCGTGCTCGGTGTCGACGCGGTCGCGCGGATCCTGGCCACGCCTCGCCGCGACACCCCGCGCGGGCTCCGCGACGCCGCCATGCTCGAGCTGCTGTACGCGTCGGGCCTGCGGGTGTCGGAGCTGGTCGGGGTGCCGCTGGCCGACGTCAACCTGCGCGCCGGCCACGTCCGGGTGACCGGCAAGGGCAAGAAGACCCGCATGGTGCCGATGGGCGCCGTCGCGCGCGACGCGATCGAGGCCTACGTGGCGCAGGTGCGGCCGGGCTGGGTCCGCGATCCGCGCCAGCCGGCGCTGTTCCTGACCGAGCGCGGGGCGCCGATGACCCGGCAGGGCTTCTGGAAGCTGCTCGGCAGCTACGCGCGCGCGGCCGGCGTGCGGGCGGTCGGCGGCAGCGTCTCGCCGCACAAGCTGCGCCACTCGTTCGCGACCCACCTGCTCGAGCGCGGCGCCGACCTGCGTGCGGTGCAGGCGATGCTCGGCCACGCCGACATCGCGACCACCCAGATCTACACCCACGTGAGCCGGGCCCGGCTCATCGAGGAATACCGGCGGGCTCACCCGCGATCGGACGCGCGCACGAAGTAACGGCGGCTTGCGGCGGCGACTCGGCGCGTACATAGTCCCCGTTGAATGTCGGACTTCGGACCCGAGCACATCCGCACGATCGTCCAGGGCATGGTGATCCTTGTCCTTTCGATCGCGGTGCACGAGTTCGGCCACGCCTGGGTCGCCGACCGCATGGGCGACCGGCTGCCGCGGCAGCAGGGTCGCGTCACGCTGAACCCGGTCGTGCACGCCGACCCGGTCGGCACCTTGCTCTTGCCGCTGCTGTTCCTGAGCATGACTAGCGGCTTTGGCTTCGGCTGGGGCAAGCCGGTCGAGCACACCACCCACAATCGCAAGAAGCGCCTGTTCATCTCCGCGGCGGGCCCGATGATGAACGTGGTGCTCGCGGTGATCATCGCGGCGATCAACGTCGGGCTCATCGTCGGCGGCGTGCTGGTGTATCAGGTCGGGTTCTCGCGAGTCCTCGAGTACGCCGTGGGGCTCAACTTCGTGCTGTTCTTCTTCAACCTGCTGCCGGCGTCGCCGCTCGACGGCGGCTCGGTCGCCCGCGGGCTGATCCCGGACAGCTGGGTCGAGGGTTGGGACAAGGTCGCGGTCTACGCGCCGTTCGTGGTGATGGCGTTCATCATGATCTCGCAGCTCAGCTGGATCGTGCGCACGCCGGCGCTGTTCCTGACCAAGCATCTCCACGAGGGGCTCATGCTCCCGTTCGGGCTGTGATGAGCGGGGCCGACTACCAGGTGACCCTCGACGTGTTCGAGGGGCCGCTCGATCTGCTGCTGCACCTCGTGAAGAAGCACGAGCTGGCGATCCTCGACATCCCGATCTCGTTCGTCACCACGAAGTACCTCGAGTACCTCGACGCGATGACCCAGCTCGACATCGACGTCGCCGGCGAGTACCTGGTGATGGCGGCGACGCTCTGCCACATCAAGTCGCGCGAGCTCCTGCCCAACCTCGAGCCCGAGCTGGTGGGCGACGAGGGCGAGGACGCCGAGGCCGAGCTCGAGCTCGATCCGCGGGCCGACCTGATCCGCCGCCTGCTCGAGTACCAGAAGTACCGCGAGGCCGCTGACAAGCTCGGCGACCGGCCGGTGGTCGGGCGCAACGTGTGGGGCCGCGGCGTGCCGATCGAAGAGGCGGTCCCCGAGGAGATCGACCCCGGCGCGATCGCGCCGCTGGCGCAGTTCCCGGTCCACAAGCTGATCGAGGCGCTCGACCGGCTGATGCGCGCGGCCAAGGTGAAGATCACGCACAACGTGCTGATCGACCGGCTGTCGGTGAGCCAGCGCATCGGCGAGCTCACCGACCGGCTCGAGGAAGAAGGCTCGTTCACCTTCACCTCGATGTTCCGCTTCGCGCGGCCCGGCGTCGAGATGACCGCGGCCGAGATCCGCCACGAGGCGGTGGTGACCCTGCTCGCCATCCTCGAGATGGCCAAGCTGCGGCTGATCGCGATCCGTCAGGACGACGGCGACGACGAGATCATGATCGCGCGGGCGACCGACGATCTGCGGGCCGGGGTCGCGCGCGGGGTGGCCGGCGGCGACGAGTATCGGTGACGGAACCGGTTCCCCTGGCTAGCCGGGTGCGCTAAAAGCCAGAGGCTACCGTGACCGGAATGCGCAAAAAGCGGAAGGCTCGTGGCCGTGCCGAGCGTGCTGCCCTCGAAGAGGTAGCGGTTCAGGCCGGCGTCGAGGTCTCGGACGAGCCTGGCGACGAGCCGGGCAGCGAGTCCGCGCCTGCCGCCGGGGGCGCCGAGGGCGACGAGCTCGCGGTCTCCGCCTCGGGGACCTGGTCGGTCGACGATACCGACGTGCTGGAGGAAGACGCGGCGACCGCCTCGCGGCTGCACGCGATGGCCGCCGAGGCGCCGGCGTTCGCCGACGAGGTCGTGGGCACGGCGGCGGGGGACCCGGACCTCGACGCCGCTGACGGCTCGGTGGGCGCTGCGGCCAATCATGCAACGGGCGATGAGGCTGTGGCCGACGAGGCCGCGCGCGACGAGGCGGCGGCAGATGCCGATGCTGACGGCAACGGCGCGGCCGCCACCACCGCGGATGGTCCGGTGGTCGAGAGGAGCGCGGATCCCGACGGCTCCGACGAGCTGGCCGAGGACCTCGATGCGGTCGACGGCGACCCGGTCGGCGAAGACGCACTCGCGCCGATCACGCTCAAGGCGGCCCAGCTCGACGAGGCGCGCTTCACGTCGCTGGTCGAGGCGCTCCTGTTCGCGTCCGACAAGCCGCTCACGGTCCAGCGCCTGCGCCAGCTGACCCGGGTCAGCGACACCGCGCGCATCCAGGCGGCGCTCGATCGGCTCACCCAGCAGCACGCCGATCGCGGCATCGTGGTGTCGTCGATCGGCGGCGGCTACTCGTTCCGCACCCACTCGTCCTTCTCGCCGTGGGTGCAGCAGCTCATCCAGGGTCGCCCGGTGCGCCTCTCGCGCGCCCAGCTCGAGACCCTCGCGATCGTGGCCTACCGCCAGCCCATCACCCGGCCGGAGATCGACCAGATCCGTGGCGTCGACTCGGGCGCGACCCTCAAGCTCCTGCTCGATCGCGAGCTGATCCGCATCCTCGGCAAGCGCGAGGAGGTCGGCCGGCCGCTGCTCTACGGCACCACCAAGGAGTTCCTCGACTTCTTCAGCCTGAACGACCTCCGCGAGCTGCCGACCCTGCGCGAGTACAGCGAGCTGTCTGACGAGAGCCGGAGCGTCGTCGAGAAGCTCGGCATGACCCCGCCGCCGCCCCCGGTCGCGTCGTCCGCCGCCGCCGACCCCGAGCCCCAGCCGACCGACGCCGTTGCTGCCGATGCGGATGCCGATGCCGATGCCGATGCCGATGCCGATGCCGGTGCGGCTGCCGATGCCGATGCTGATGCCGATGCCGGCGCGGCTGCTGATGCCGATGCCGGTGCGGCTGCTGATGCCGATGCCGGCGCGGCTGCCGATGCCGATGCGGGTCCTGACGCAGCTGCCGATGCTGAGACGGCTGCCGACGCGGATCCTGATGTGGCCGCCGCCGGTCTAGCCGCCCCCGCCGATCTCGACGCGTCTCCCGACGCCAACGCCGCGGACGCGGACCGGGACGCCGACACGACCGCGCTCCCCGAGCCCGACGCGGATGCCGACGCCGACGCCGATGCGCCCCTGCAGCCCGAGCCGGATTCGCCCCCCGCGCCCGGCCGTGTTCGCGGCTCTGACACGGACGCCCCGTCCGTGCTCGAGAGCCCTGATCCCGACAGCTTCGACACCACCGGCGACGGAACCCTCGCATGACCAAGCCCGCGCCAGTCCGCCTCCAACGTTTCCTGTCCCAGGCCGGCGTCGCCGCCCGTCGCAAAGCCGAGGAGCTGATTCTCGCCGGGCGCGTCACCGTCGACGGCAAGGTCATCACCGAGCTCGGCACGAAGGTCGATCCCGAGGGTGCCAACGTCCAGGTCGACGGCGAGGCGGTCGCTGCGCAGGACCACATCTATATCCTCTTCAACAAGCCCAAGGGCTGCATCACGGCCGTCACCGATGACCGCGGTCGTACGACCGTGATGGACTACCTGCCGAACCTGCCGGTGAAGGTCGCGCCGGTCGGTCGCCTCGACTTCTACAGCGAGGGCGTGCTGCTCCTGACCAACGACGGCGAGCTCGCGGCCAAGCTGCTGGCGCCCGGCAGCCACGTGAACAAGACGTATCACGTGAAGATCAAGGGCACGCTGCAGCCCGGTGAGCTCGAGAAGCTCCGCAACGGCATCCGGCTCGACGACGGCACCGTGACCATGCCGGCCGAGATCGATGTGGTGAAGGGCGAGAGCAAGCACCACTGGCTGGTCATCACCCTGCACGAGGGCAAGTCCCGCCAGATCCATCGCATGCTCGAGTCGCTCGGGCACCAGGTGCAGAAGCTCCAGCGGGTGGCCTTCGCCAACCTGAGCTTCCACGGCCTGCGCATCGGCGATGCCCGCGAGCTGAACCAGACCGAGCTCAACGACCTGCGCGCGCTGGTCGGGCTCGACCGCCGCGCCCACTCGCGTGGCTCGTGGTCGGCCGTCCGCGAGGATACCGATCGCTCGCGCAAGCAGCTCGCCCAGCGTCAGGCCGAGCGCCTGGCCGCCGAGGCCGAGGCCGCGCAGCTCGGGCTGCCCGGCGTCATCCCCGCCGCGCCCGAGCGTGAGCGCGATGACGGCGACGTGGGCGACGACGAGACCGTGTTCGAGCGGCAGCTCCAGGCCGCGCACGGCGGTCGGCGCTCGCCGGCTGGCCGCGAGCCGGCCAACCGGCGCAGCCCCCGCGACGATGCGCGCGCCGCGGCACCCCGCCCGGGCATTCGCGACGAGGGTCGCAGCGCACCGCGCAGCGCGGCGCGTTCTGCCCCGAGCCGCGATGACCGCGGTGGACGCCCGGCGGCGCCGTCGCGTTCGGCCCCGAGCCGCGATGACCGCGGTGGACGCCCGGCGGCGCGGACCGCGCCGTCGCGCTCGGCTCCGAGCCGCGATGATCGCGGTGGACGCCCGGCGGCGCGGACCGCGCCGTCGCGGTCGGCCCCGAGCCGGGATGATCGCGGCGGCCGTCCGGACCCGCGCCGCGACGATCGTGGCGCACCGCCCCGGCGCGACGACCGCGGCGCACCGCCCCGGCGCGACGACCGCGGCGCGCCGCCCCGGCGCGACGACCGCGGCGCGCCGCCCCGGCGCG
>JBKJLC010000282.1:0-34203 GCA_046597055.1 Kofleriaceae bacterium
ACCTCGAGGCCGAGCACCAGCGCCACTCCGATGCGGTCGCCGCGCTCGCCGCTCGGTTCGACGCCTTTGTCCACAGTCAGGCCAACCACCACCACGTTCACTTGCGCCCCACCGAGCCATACCGCCGGCTCGTGGAGGAGCGGCTCTACCCGCCGCCAGCTCCCGCCGACTGACGCGGCGACCGGGCAGTCGACCGTCAGTTTTCTACGGAATCAGGTGGTCATCGACAATACCTGTGCCGGGCGTGTAGCTGGCGCCGCGCGCTACGAGCGCCGCGGTGTAGGGGCCGACGAAGTGCCGTGTGCGAGCTGGGGCCGACGCAAAGTGCCGCATGCGAGCTGCTGACATCTGGCTGGTGGCTGCTGACCCTTCATCTTCGGCGGCGGGCTAACGCGGATCCACCTGGCGGCGGGATACGAAGCCCCTTGGCCGCGCGATTCGGATGGCGTCGGCGGCTGGGTACGGATCCACTTTGCCCACGGACTTCCAGCTCAGCACACGCCGGTCAGCGCGGTGGGCACGAGATCTGCGTCGCCTCCACCCGATCCGCCGATCGGCGGCGCAATCGGAACAGGGTCGCGTTGCCACGTGGCAACCGTCGGTTGCTGCCGGCTGGCCGGACACCGAGGGTGGTGGCCGGTCGCGCCCGCGGGTCCGGGATCACGCGCCCGACGTCGAGAACCGGAGGCGCCTTCGCTCGCCCTGAGCGTCAAGGCTTCCCTCGCTACGCGAGGCGCTTCGCGGCCTTGACGCCGGGCTCGCTGCGGCTGGGCGGCGGTTGGGTGCCTGACACCTGGCCCGGGTCTGGGTGGTCGGGTGCATGGGGTACCTGCATGGGGTACCTGACACATGGTCCGGGTCTGGGCGGTCGGGTGCCTGGGCGGCAGGGTGCCTGACACCCGGTCCCGGACGGAGTACCTGGTTGACGACGCGCGGCCAGCGGGCGGGTGGCTGACACCTCAGCGGGCGGGTGCCTGAAACCTGATCCCGGCTGACACCTGATCGGGCGGGTGCCTGACACCTGATCCTGGACAGACCCCTGAGCGGGCGGGTGCCAGCGGGCGGGTGCCTGACACCTGATCCCGGACAGGTGCCAGCGGGCGGGTGCCTGACACCTGATCCCGGACACCTGATCCCGGACACATGATCCCGGACAGACCCCTCAGCGGGCGGGTGCTTGACACATGATCCCGGACACCGGATCCCGGACACCGGATCCCGGACACCTGATCCCGAACGTGCCCGACACATGATCCCGCACGTGCCCGACACCTGATTCCGCGGGTCTGATCCCGCCCGACCGTTCGGGCGCGCGGGTGCATTACACCTGGTCCCGAACACCCGATCCAGGACACATGAGCCCGGACAACTAATCCCACCCGCCCGTGGCCGGTCGGGCCCCGGACACGTGATCCCGGACCTGATCCGGGACACCCGACTCCACACGAACCGCCGCACCTCGAACGTGAGACGCAGCCACCACGACGGAGCCGTGCCCCGGCTTCGGCGGCGGCCCGGTAGCCTTCGTCACGTACCGAGGAGCCGGACACGGATCTGGACGCCTCTTCACCCCGCCGAACGTCCGTGCGTTCCCCGCGAGGCGAGCCGTACGGCGCGGGAACCCCGCCCGCGGAGCTCCTGTGACCCCGGTCGGAGGCTCCGGCCTCATAAAAAACGCCAACCCGAAGACCAGCGGGGGCCGTGCCCGCAGACGGATGGCTGACACCGCTTGTGGCGCAGGGGGCTTCTTGCGTAGATTCCCGCCCTTGGAGACCCACAATGGGGATCGTTGACCTCTTTCGCCCCAAGTACCGACACAGCGACGCCAAGGTTCGCCTGGAGGCAGTGCGCGCGCTGTCGTCAGATGAGTCAGGCGTCCTCGCCGCAGTCGCCCGGACCGACAAGGATCCGGGCGTCCGCCGCGTCGCCATCGAGAAGATCGAGGAGGTCGATCTCCTCGCCGAGATCTCCGAGCGAGATGATGACCGCGTGCTGCGCGACCTCGCCGGTGCTCGTGCCGCAGCGATGTGGGTCAGCGGCGCGTGCCAAGATGATGATCCCACCTTGGCCGAAGCGTCGCTCGCCGGCCTGATCCGGTTGGGCGATCAGCGCGCCCTTGTCGAGGTCTCGTCCCGGGCAGCCGTGCGTGACATCCGGACCCGCGCCCAGGCAGAGTTGCGCGAGCCGCGTGCGCTCGCCGATCTGGCACGCACCACCACCTCTCACGAGGTCAGGCAGCAGGCGATGGCTCGACTGGAGGACGCCGAAGTTCTCCGAGCGCTAGCGATCGATACGACAGTTAAGGAGCTCGGTCTCCTCGCCGTCGACAAGCTGACGCAGAAGGAGGTGTTGGAGCAGGTCGCGCACAAGGCGAAGGCCAAGGCGGTCCGACAGCGTGCGCGCAAGAAGCTCGACGAGATTGCCGAGGGCGAAGCAGCCCGCCGCCCCCGTGAATCCGACGACCTGCTCCGTCGCCGCGCGGAGAAATCGCAGCTCCTGCGGACGATCGACGCGCTGGCCGAGACGTTCGAGTGGCAGAAGTCGCTGGACACTGTCCAAACGGCCGAGAGCGCCTGGGCGGCGCTGGGCGATACGCAGGAACCCGCGGTCGATGAGCGCTTCGGACGCGCAGTCGCTCGTTATCACGTGCGCAGGACGGCGGCCGAGCGCCAGGTCCAGGATCGAGGAGCGACCGCCGCTGCCGAAGCGCGTGCTCGCCGTGGGGCCGAGGCTCGGGCCGCCGAGGTCCGCGCCGCTCGCGATGCGGTCGCTGACGATGGTGACGTCGTGAACGTGACAGCCGTCGCCGCGGCGGAACCGGATGAGACGCGCGCGGCCCGCGAGCTCGCGGCCGCCGAGCGACGAGAGGCGCGCGAACGGGAGCACGTCGAGGACCAGACCCGCCGCGACCGTGAGGCGGCCGAGCGGGCGACTCGCCAGAAGGAAGCCGCCGAGCGCGGCGTGCAGATCGCGCTCAGCTTGAATGCGCTCATCGAGGAGATGACCGGCCTGGTCGAGTCCAGCGACGCCAAGTCGATCGACCGGATCCTCGGCCAGGCTGCGACAGCGTTCAGCCAGCTCGTCAAGGTTCCGCCGGCCGAGCGCGCACCGCTCGAGATGCGCTATGGAGAGATCCGGTCGAAGCTGGTGATCCAGCTCAAGGATCTTCGTGAGGGCGAGGAGTGGAAGCGCTGGGCTGCTGTGCCCCGCGCGGAAGCCCTGATCACGGCCGCTCGCGCGCTGGCCGAGTCCGAAGAGGTGCCGGGCTTGCCAGCACTCAAGGACCTGCAGTTGCGCTGGAAGCAGGTTGGGCCGCTGCCTCTGAAGCGGTCGCAGGAGCTCTGGGAGCAATTCAAGACGGTCGCCGATGCCGCCTTTGCACGAATCAGGACTGGCCGCGAAGTCGAGCATCAGAAGCTCGGCGAGAACCTGAAGATCAAGGAGCAGCTCGTCGTTCAGGCCGAGGCGCTTGCCGAGTCCAGCGATTGGGACGCGACCGCCCTCGTCCTCAAGGACCTACAGAAGCAGTGGAAGGAGTCCGGCCCCGCGCCCCGTCGCGAGGCTGACGAGATGTGGAAGCGGTTCCGGAGCGCATGCGACCGCTTCTTCGAGCGGCGCAAGCCAATGCTGGATGCGCAGATGGACGAGTTGCGCGAGAACCAGGGTCGCAAGGAGGACCTGATCGCACAAGCGGAGGCCCTGGTTGCGCGAGCCCCGGCTGACGGCGGATGGGGTAAGGCCATCAGCGATATCAAGGCGATGCAACGCGAGTGGACCGAGATCGGACGGGTTCCGCGGTCCGAGGTAGAGAACCTCTGGCACCGCTTCCGTGCCGCCTGCGACAGCCTATTCAGCAAGCGTGATGCAGTGCGCGATGCGGATGCGGATGCCCGGCGGGCCGAGCTCGAGGGGCTCCGCGCCGAGATTGACGCGATCTCTGCTGGCGGCGAAGATGTTGCCCAGCGTGCGCTGGCAGTTCGCCGCAAGGTGCTCGAGATGACCGAGCAAGACATCGAGCCGGGTACCGAGTTGCGCGGGGTCTACGAGGCGATGCTTCGTACGCTCATGACCGAGCACGGCGACGTGCTTCGTGGAACCGAGCTCGACCCGGTCGCGATGGCTTCCCGCCGCGACAAGCTGATGGGCCGCGCCGAGGCCTTGCTGCCAAAGGACTCGCCGGCCCTTGGTTCCGACGCATCTCCGGCCGAGCTCGCCCAGCGGCTGCGTCAGGCGATGGCGGCCAACTCGCTCTTCAAGGCTGACAGCCGAGACCCCTTTGAGGTCGTCGAGGAGCTCCGGGACGAGTGGCGTGTCATCGGGCCCGTGGTCGGTGCCCAGGCGGAGGCGCAGGCAGCGCGCTTCGGCGAGATTTGCGACCGGGTCGTTGCAGGCAATGGCGGCGCGGCTTCGCACGACCACCGCGAGTCGGCGGACGCTGGAGAACCGCGCGGACGGCGTCGTGATCGTCGCGATCGCCGCCCGGATGCCATCGCCAGCCAGCCGAAGGCCGACACATCGTGGGCCGCCAGTGCGGCCCCGAGCCCACCCGACGTCGCACTCGTCGCGCCGCCGGTTGCGTCCGAGGTCAGCGCACAATCCGCACCGGCGGAAGCGGCGATGCTCACCAGGTCGTCGGCTACTGGCATGGACGAGACCAAAGCGAACGACGCAGTGGTCGCAACCGAGGCGCCAGCAGGACGGGCGCGCTCGCAGACGGCCCCGGCGGAGATCGAACCCAAAGAGGTGGATCCCGTCGATTCCGGCTGGGAGTAGGTCGGCCGGCGGTGCGATGGCATAGCCATCGGCATCCTGGGGCTTGGCAAGCCGGGCCGAGTGCGCAAAGCTCAGGCATGGGGTCCCCGGCCGCCAAGCTCTTGCTGATGGCGTTTCTCTTGCCAGCGGCTGTGGTCTTCGTCCTGGCGTACCGGCACGCCCTTCGACATTGGCTGACGCGGCCGGACGAGCACGTGCCCCGTGCAGCCATCGCCAGTCGTAACCTGGTCTTGGACCGTAGCGACGTCGGGTGTCGCTTCCATGCGGTAGCTATCGGGACGGCCTTCGCGTCGGTATTCGTCATGAGCGCGATCGCCGCGGCGATGGTCGTTACGGCGCTTCTCGCGATCTGACGGCGGGTCCGGCCGTCGAGGCAGCGCACCACCATCCCGGCGCGGCCACGCCGCTCGCGGCGGCGCAGCCACCCCGTGAGCCGGTGGCGTCAGCCACCCCGTGACCCGGCGGTGTCCGTGACCCGGCGGTGTCAGCCACCCGGTAAATTCGCTGGCGTCAGCCACCTGGCACCCCAGACCTGCACCTCAGTGGTGTCAGCGACCCGGACCTCGGCCGACCGACCTCTCTGGTGTCAGCGACCTCTCTGGTGTCAGCCACCAGCACCCCAGCGGTGTCCGCCACTTGGACCTCGGCCACCTGGGCCTCCGGGTGTCAGCCACCCGTCACCCCCGGGACTCGGCCACCCGGGCCTCGCCGGTGTGAACCACCCGGCACCCAAGCGGTACCCCAGCCAGCCGGCACCCCAGCGGTGTCCGCCAACCGGACCTTGACCACCCGGCACCGCAGCGGTGTCAGCCACCCGTCACCGCGGTGTCAGCCACCCGTCACCCCGCCACCCGTCACCCCACGGCCACCCAGCACTCCACGGTGTCAGCCACTCGGCAGCATGGTCACTCGGCATGATGCCAGCCACCCGGAACCAGCCACCCGGAACCAGCTGGTGTGGGCCACCCGGGTTCAGCAGGTGCCAGCCTCTCGGAACCAGAGGTCCCAGTATCCCGTCGGTGTCACCCACTCGGTACTACCCAGCCTTGGCGGCGGTGTCAGCCACCCGCACAGCCGCGGTGTCAGCCACCCGCACAGCCGGCGGCGGTGTCAGCCACCCGCACAGCCGGCGGTGTCAGCCACCCGCACAGCCAGCCACCCGCACAGCCACGACCGGGCACCAGTCGCCACCCGCACAGCCACGACCGGGCACCAGTCGGCCACGCCAAACCAGCCACCCGGAACCGGTCGGCCGCCCCACAACGCCCGGTACCAGCCAGCCGCCACCCGGGCCCGGTACCAGTCACCCGGCACCCGTCGGCCACCCCAAACCAGTCGGTGTCAGCCACGGGGGACCGCCACCCAAACCAGTCGATGCCACCCACCGGGCGCGGGTCCGGTGTCACCAACCGGGCGGTCGCGGACGCCTGGCGGGCAGCTGCCACGACGTCGCCCGGCGCCTCACGGGAGCGCGAGGCCGTCTGTCCGTAGCTCCGCCGCGCCGGTGCCGTCGATCCGGTAGCGATGCACCCGGCCCAGGCCCTCGCGTAGGTAGCGGCGCAGGTGCACGAGGATCCCCCAGCGCGGCGAGACCTCGAAGCCCGTGATGGTGAAGCCGGCGCGCAGCTTGGGCACCAGCACGGCGTTGTTGTCGGCCCGGTGGCGGCTCCACACCTCGGCGAACCCAGCCGCCTCGGCCGCCGCCACGACGCGCGGCAGGAACCCGGTGTAAAGCCCGCGGCCCTGCCACGCTCGTCGGAAGACGGTGCTCACCATGTAGTAGCGGCTGTACGGCTCCTGGATCCCCCAGTACGCGCCGATGACCTCCCCTCGAGCCACGAAGAGCAGGCGGTGCGCCAGCGGCGTGCCGAGCACGGCGTCGAGATCGGCGCCGCGTGCACGCTGCTCGGCCGGCGCCAGAACCCCGGGGCTCACGCCGGGACGGTCGTCGGCTTCGAGCCGAACGGGGTCCGCGGCAACATGCCAGGTCTCGGCATCCGCGTGGTGGATCTCGACGCCCTCGGCCAGGGGCGCAACGAGGTGCTCCAGCGTGGCGGCGTCGAAGCGAGCGCGAGCATCGTCGGCGGGCATCGCAACATCATGCCATCGCCGGTTGTCACGTGGCGAGGCGGACGGTTGCCCCCACCCCTGATACGCTCGCGCGAGCGCGATGCCGAGCCGTTTCACCGACGACGATCTGCACCTGTTCAACGAGGGCACGCATTACCGGCTGCACGACAAGCTTGGAGCGCACGTAGGCCGCGCCGGCGGCGTCGATTTTGCGGTGTGGGCGCCCAACGCCGCACGGGTCGACGTGATCGGCGACTGGAACGACTGGGCGACCGGAACCGCACTCGCACCGCGCGCCCACTCGGGGATCTGGGAGGGGGACGACCGCCGGGCCGAGCCCGACCACCGGTACAAGCTCCGCATCACGACCCGTGACGGCCAGGTGCTCGACAAGGCCGATCCGTTCGCGTTCTTCGCCGAGGTGCCGCCGCGGACCGCGTCGATCATCTGGTCCGGCACCCATGCGTGGAACGACGACGGCTGGCGCCGCGAACGGCCGGCCCACGCCCGGCTCGACGCGCCCTGGTCGATCTACGAGGTCCATCTGGGCTCGTGGATGCGCGAGCACGGCGCCACCGGGGCTCGGCTCGGCTATCGCGAGCTAGGCGAGCGTCTCGCCGAGCATGTCGGTCGCACCGGCTTCACGCACGTCCAGCTCATGCCCGTGATGGAGCACCCGTTCTACGGTTCCTGGGGCTATCAGGTCACCGGCTACTTCGCGGCGACCAGTCGCTACGGTCGACCCGAGGACCTCATGGTGCTGGTCGACACGCTGCACGCAGCGGGCATTGGCGTGCTCCTTGACTGGGTCCCCGCCCACTTCCCGACCGACGCGCACGGCCTCGGCTGGTTCGACGGGACCCACCTGTTCGAGCACGCCGACCCGCAGCGCGGGTTTCATCCCGACTGGACGAGCTACATCTTCAACTTCTCGCGCCACGAGGTGCGGTCGTTCCTGATCTCGTCGGCCTTCTGCTGGCTCGAACGCTTCCATGTCGACGGCCTGCGTGTCGACGGCGTTGCCTCGATGCTCTATCGCGACTACTCGCGCGGCGCCGGTGATTGGGTCCCGGATGTCGACGGCTCGAACCACGATCGCGACGCGATCCGATTCCTGCAGCAGCTCAACACCGCGGTGTACGGCGCGTTTCCCGACGTGCAGATGATCGCCGAGGAGTCGACCGCATGGGGTGGGGTGTCGCGCCCGCCCGAGTCCGGCGGGCTCGGCTTCGGCATGAAGTGGGACATGGGGTGGATGCACGACACCCTCGACTATCTGCACCGCGAGCCGGTGCATCGGCGATGGCACCAGGAGCAGCTCACGTTCCGCGCCATCTATGCGGATAGCGAGAACTTCGTGCTGCCGCTGTCCCACGACGAGGTCGTGCACGGGAAGGGCTCGCTGCTGACCCGGATGCCTGGCGACGACTGGCAGCGGCGCGCGAACCTGCGGCTGTTGTTCGGGTACCAGTGGGCCTTGCCCGGCAAGAAGCTTCTGTTCATGGGCGGCGAGCTCGCGCAAGCCCGCGAGTGGAACCACGACGACGTCCTCGACTGGGCCGGTGCCGATGAACCGGGCCGGGCTGGGGTCCTGGCCTGGGTGCGCGACCTCAACGCGGTGTACCGAAGGTACCCGGCCCTGTACCGCCGCGACTGCGCGCCCGGCAGCCTCGAGTGGCTCGGCGCCGACGATCGCGATCACTCGGTGCTGGTGTTCATGCGAAACGGCGAGGGCGAGGACCCGCCGGTCGTGATCGCGCTGAACTTCACCCCGGTGTCCCGACCGGCCTACCGGGTCGGCGCGCCGCGCGCGGGCCGCTGGCGCGAGGTCCTCAACTCCGACGCGGCGATCTACGGAGGTTCCGGCGTGGGCAACCTCGGCGAGGTCTTCGCGCCCGACGAACCCTGGCACGGGCGCCCGGCTTGCCTGACGCTGGCCCTTCCGCCGCTCGGATGCGTCTACCTCGCGTGGGATGCGCGCGATCAGGCGGTGGCGCCGTGACCACGCGGCTCGTCTGCGTCCACGGCCACTTCTACCAGCCACCCCGCGAGAACCCGTGGCTCGATGCGGTCGAGCCGCAACCCAGCGCTCGGCCGTATCCCGACTGGAACGCGCGCATCACCGCCGAGTGCTATCGCCCCAACGCGGCCGCCCGGATCGTCGACGACACCGGTCGGATCATCGACATCGTCGACAACTATGCGCGCATGAGCTTCAACGTCGGACCGACCCTGATGTCGTGGCTGGCGCGGGAGGCCCCCGACGTGCACGCCGCCGTCGTCTCGTCCGATCGCGCGAGCCTCGTGCGTTTCGGCGGACACGGCTCGGCGATGGCGCAGTCGTACAACCACCTGATCATGCCGCTGGCTTCGCGCCGCGATCAGATCACGCAGACGCGCTGGGGGATCAGAGACTTCCAGCATCGGTTCGGACGCGCGCCGGTCGGCATGTGGCTGCCCGAGTGCGCGGTCGACGTCCCCTCGCTCGAGGCGCTGGCGGCCGAAGGGATCGGCTTCACCGTGCTCGCACCCCATCAGGTGCGTCGGGTCCGGCCGCCGGGCGGAGCGTGGGTCGACGTTGCGGACGTCGATCCGGGGCGGCTCTACCGCTGCCCGCTGCCGTCCGGTCGCGCGATCGACATCTTCTTCTACGATGGCCCGCTGTCGCGCGCGGTGGCGTTCGAACAGCTGCTCAGCGACGGTGGCCGGCTGGCGGCCCGCCTGACGGATCACCACGACAAGACCTCGGGGGTGGTCCTCCGCCATATCGCCACCGACGGCGAGACGTACGGCCACCACCATCGCTACGGCGACATGGCGCTGGCGTGGGCGCTCACCTCGATCGATCGCGGCGATCACGGAGGGGCCGCGCTCACCAACTACGCGCAGTTCCGCGCGCTCCACCCGCCGACCTGGGAGGCCGAGATCCGCGAGGACACCTCCTGGAGCTGCGCCCACGGCATCGACCGCTGGCGCGAGGACTGCGGCTGCGCGAGCGGTGGCAATCCGGGTTGGAACCAGGCCTGGCGACGGCCGCTGCGGAACGCGCTCGACTGGCTGCGTGATCGCGCAAACGACGTGTTCGAGACCACCGGCGCCGAGGTGTTCGTCGATCCGTGGGCTGCGCGAGATGACTACATCGATGTGCTGCTCGACCGTGGGCGCCTCGACGAGTTCCTCGCCCGCCATGCGCGACCGTCGCTGGACCGATCTGGACGCGTGCGCGCGTTGCAGCTGATGGAGCTCGCGCGTCACGCCATGCTCATGTACACGAGCTGCGGGTGGTTCTTCGATGACCTCGCCGGCATCGAGACCGTCCAGATCCTGCAGTACGCGGCGCGGGTCTGCGAGCTGGTCGCGCAGCTTGGCAGCGGTCCGGTCGAGGACGCGTTCGTCGAGCGCCTGGCGACCGGCAGCAGCAATCGCGCCGATGCCGGCGACGGTCGCCAGATCTGGCGCGAAAAGGTCTTGCCGGCTCGAGTCGACCTGCGCAAGGTGGTCGCCCATTACGCCGTGATGCAGGTGGTCGAGGACGGGGATGTCGAGGCCGAGGACGTCTATTGCTACCGGGTCGAGCCGCGCGACATCATCCGTCGGCGGACCGGCAAGACCCGGCTCCTGGCCGGGGCGGCGCGCTGCGTGTCGGGCACGACCGGCGAGGTCGCGGAGCTCGCGTTCGCCATCCTGCACTTCGGCGAGCACCACCTGCTGGGCGGGGTCCGTCCGTTCCCGGCCACCGAGGAGTGGACGGCGCTGGCGCGCGAGCTCACGGACTCGTTTCTGGCCGCCGACCATCTCGAGGCGCAGCGGATGCTCGACGGGTACTTCAGCGGTGCGACCTTCTCGCTGGGGTCCCTGTTCGGCCGCGAGCGCGGGCACGTGCTCGACACCATCCTGGCCAGCGAGCTGCGCGAGGCCGACGCGATCTATCGCGGGCTATACGACGAGTACGGGCCGTTGATGAGATATCTCGTTCGTCACGACCTGCCGGTGCCGGCCCAGTTCGCCATCGCGGCGGAGGTCGTCCTACGCCGGCGCGTCCTGGCCGCGCTGGAGCGGCCCGTGCCGAGCTTCGACGAGGTGCGCCCGTGCATCGCCGAGGCGGCCCAGGTGCAAGTCGACCTCGACACACCCGAGGTGGCGTACGCGGCGGGACTCGCGCTCCACCGGATGATCGTGGAGCTGGCGCGCGCGCCGGAGGATCCGAGCCCGCTCGAGCGGCTGGCCCGGATGGCCGAGATCGCGGTGGCCATGAAGTCCCCCGTCGACCTGTGGGACGCGCAGAACGCGGCGTGGCAGGTCCGCGCCGCCCGCCTGCCATCTTGGCGTCACCGTGCCGCGGCCGGGGATCCCAAGGCTGCGCGCCTGGTCGCCGCGTTCGTCCGGCTCGCCCAGGCGATCCGGGTGCTGGTCGAGCCCTGATCGGCAGGCGAGGATGGGTCGGCCGGCGCCGGTACCTCGCGGCCCGGGTTGAGCCCAGGGGCGCGCTGGGCGATACCTCCGCCATGACCGAAGACTGGCGCGACGAGACGATGGCCGACAGGGCGAGCGACCGGACCGACGCCGGAGCTACCGTCGCGCCGGCCCACGTCGTGGTCATCGCGATCGACTTCTCGTTGCCGGCGCGCCGCGCGCTGGCGTGGGCGCTCGACTACGCGCAGCACGTGCCCAGCACGCTGCACACTGTGCACGTGATCGATCGGCGCTTCCAGCTCAGCGATCTGAGCACCGATCCGGCCGCGCTCCGCGGCGAGCTGGGTGATGCCGAGCGGCTCGCAGCTTCCGAGCTGAGAACCCTCAATGACGAAGGCCGCGCGCGGGTCGGCGTGATTCACGAGCACGTCGGGTTCGGCAAGCCGGCAGACGAGTTCCTCCGCGTCGCCCGTGATCTCGGCGCGAGCCTGCTCGTGATCGGAAGCCACGGTCGCGAGTCGGTCGCTCATATGCTGGTCGGCTCCGTCGCAGAGCGCGTCGTCCGCGGCGCCGACTGTCCGGTCGTCGTCGTCAAGCACCGGAACTCGTAGGTCGCTGCCGCGACGCGGATGCCCGCGACGCCTGCCCGCGACCGTGACGGCCGGCGGGACGGGGACCTTCGACTGGCACTTCCAGGCCAGCCTCGACGAGCCGCTCGTCCTCGAGCTGGCCGGCCTCGACTTCGTCCGCGGCAAGGTCGACCAGCTCCTCGGCTCGAGTCCTGGGCCGCCGCAGTCTGCTGATCATGACGACGTCGGGCTCGGCGAGGTGAAGCAGCGCGACGACCAGCCCACCGCGGCCCATACCCGCTTCGACCGCAACGACCGGTCACACCCACACCTGACGGCGATCACGTCGAACATCAAGCTGAGCGCCTGGGCTTCGTCGGCCGCCCCCGGTAGGTCCGCCAGCTGGTGAGCTGCGCCAGCGGCGTCGCCGCGACTCCGTGCGTGCTCCACCCGCGCCCTCGACTCGTTCGACCTTGTCGAACGCTGCATTCGAATCCCTTCAACGAGATCCCGGTAACACATGCGGGCGGACGCCGTATGCGCACAGTGAACGCCCCACCTTCGGGCCAGGCCACCAGTAACCGACGAGCGAACCTGATGATCAAGAACCTCAAAGCAATCCTTACGTGCGCGACCACGGTCGCATCCCTCTCGACCGTTGCCGCCGTCACGGTTGTCGCGACCATGGCAGGCTGCGCCGGCGACGACGCGGGCGAAGCCGCTGGATGTCCCGCCGCATGCCCCGCGGCTGCTGGTGACGCTCAGACCCCGCCCCAGGGCACCGACGCGGTGATCCGCGCGTGGCTCACGGCCGGAAGCTACAAGGGCGCTGGATGGAAGTGCGAACCCGCGGTACACGCGAACCGGTCGCCGTCACCGCACGGGATGAACAAGATCTGCAACAACACGAAGCTCACTGCATCGGTCGCGCCCGGGCTGTACGAGTTCGGCGCCGCGAGCGTGAAGGAGCTCTACATGTCCGATGGGACCACGATCGCAGGCTACGCGACAACGCTCAAGCTGGTCGACGGCGACTCGGATGGGAGCAGGTGGTACTTCTACGAGGAGATGGCGGGAACCGTCATCGCCAACGGCAAGGGCACGGCCGACAACTCCGACCTCTGCGCCGGCTGTCATGCCGGCGCCGGCTCGGACGCAGGTCACTCGGGACGCGACTTCGTCTACACGCAAGTTCCCTGACGAGCGCGCCCCGTGATCGAGGGAGTCGGCATCGGGTTGCGCAAGGAGCTGTTCGAGCCCCTGCAAGCGACCACACGACGGGTCGAGTCACGGCGCTGGTCCAGCGTGGCACCGATGCCTCCGGCCTGTGGAACCCGGAAACCATTCTCTGGCACGATGCCAGCGCGCGCGGACGAAGGGGCCGCGACCTCATGATGCACTTTTGCCGCTGTATTCTTCTCCTCGCGACCGTTGCCGGCTGCGCGGACTCGACCGATCTCCCGGCGCGGTGGAGCTACGTCCACGCCGCGATCATCCAGCCTGCCTGCACGACCGCGGGCTGCCACTCCGGGCTCACCGCGATCGCCGGCGTCAACCTCGCCGAGCGGCAGGGCGCCTACACGATCCTCACCGGTCGCCTGTGTGGAGAGCCTTCGAGCTCGATCGAGCCGCCACGTAACTACGTCACGCCATTCGCTGCGGAGACGTCCAAGCTCTATCACCAGCTCGTCGGCGAGAATACCGACGTGATGCCGCCCGACTCGCCGCTGCCCGATGCCGAGATCGAGATCGTGGCGCGCTGGATCGACGAGGGTGCGCGATGCGATTGATCGTCTTCTGCGTGGTCGCGCTGCTCGGCATCGCCGAGCGCGCCGCGGCGTATCCCCAGTTCCAGCTCTCGACGGGCGCTGACCGGTGCTCTGCCTGTCACTTCTCGCCCGCGGGCGGTGGGCTGATCAACGACTACGGCCGCGACGAGGCCGGCAGCACGATCAGCCGCGGTGGCGATGGCCAGCTCCTGCATGGTGCGTGGACGCCGCCGTCCTGGCTCCAGCTCGGCGTCGACACCCGTGGCGCGCTCGGGGTCAAGTACCGCAAGGAGGAGCGCGAGGTCCTCGCGTTCCCGATGCAGCTCGACGCCTACGTCCGGGCCGGGGGCGAGCGCATCTCGTTCAACCTGACAGCGGGCCTGCGCGGCGGCGCCCGCGATCCACAGCCGGCGCTCGTCGAGCGGCTCGCGTCGCGCGAGCACTACTTGATGTACCAGCGCGACAGTGGCTCCTACGTGCGGGTCGGGCGGTTCTTTCCGATCCACGGCATCCGGTCCCAGGACCACACCGCATACGTTCGCCGCTACCTCGGCTTCCACACGCTCGAGGAGCCGTACGGGGTTGCGGCCGGGGTCATGGCGGCGTCGTGGGAGGCCCACCTGTCCGCGTTCGTGCCGCGTCCGGTCGATCTGCTCGGGTCCGGAATCAAGGCCAAGGGAATCGCGGCGTACTACGAGCGCCGGTTCCTCGACGACACGACGGCAGTCGGCGCGCAGACCAGGCTCGGCTTCTCGTCGACCGACACCCGGCTGTCCGCCGGCATCGTCGGAAAGCGGTGGATGCCAGACGCGGAGGTCATGCTGCTCGCCGAGATCGACATCGTCCGCCAGTCGTTCGCCGATGCTGCCGGTCCCCAGCGCTACCAGCTGGCCGCGTACGCGGGTGCGAGCAAGATGGTGGCGACGGGCGTCATGGTCGGCGCCGCGGTGCACCGATGGCAGCCCGATCTGGGCCTCCGATCGTCCCGCGATGCGGTCGAGCTGAACCTCCAGTACTTCCCGAGGGCCCACCTCGAGCTGCATCTCTTGACCCGGATCGCCGGCGAGAGCGACTTCGAGAATCCCGGCCTGCTGTCCCTCCTCCAGCTCCACTACTACCTATGAACCGCATCCTCGCCACACTCTGGCCCTTCGCGCTGATCGCGTGCGCACCGGACGCGCCGGCAACGCCGAGCTTCCAGGCGGACGTCATGCCGATCCTGGCGGGCAACTGCCTGCGCTGTCATGCCGCCCCGGTGATCGGGGGCGCACCCGAGACGTTCCGGCTCGACGTGCTCGAAGACGTGATCGTTCGCGAGCGGACGATCCCCGCGGGCGATCCTGCCTGCACGCCGCCGAGATCCGAGGCCGGGTGCTTCCCGATGGTGATCGGGGGCGCCGCGGCGTGGGCGGCGACGGCCGCGCGGCGGGTCGACAACGACGACCGGCCGATGCCGCCGCGGTTCCGGATCGACGAGCACGAGATCGAGATCCTCCAGAGCTGGGCCGCCGCGGGAGCTCTCCGCGGCGAACCCCGTCCCGGCAACGCGCCACCCACGGCCGCGGTCGAGTCGATCGAGCGCACCGGGGCGACCTTCCTGCTGCATGTCCGGGTCGACGATCCGGATCGTGATGTCGTCGGTGGCTCGCTTCATGCGCAGATCGCCGGCGTCGACACGTTCGTCGGCCTCTTGTATTCCGGCGTCGCCGTGGTGCGCTGGGATCCGACCGGCGTCGCGGCCGGGACGTACTCGCTGAGCGCTCGCCTCGACGACGGTGGCGCCGTGTCGGACGTCGGCGTCGGAATGATCACCGTGGAGGGACCGTGATGAGTGGCCTGCATCGATGCGTCCTCGTCGTGATGATCACCGCAGGATGTGCCGAGTCGGTCACGCCCGAGGAGCTCGGGGACTACACGCTGTGGCCCGCGATGGGGGGCTCGACGTTCACGGTCCGCGGTCGCGCGCCCGGTCACGGTGACACGATCCGCGTCATCTACATCAACCCGACCGCGGCGATGGCGGACAGCATCTCGCCGAGCTACCCGCTCGGCTCGACGATCGTGAAGGAGATCCGCAACAACGTCGACGGCGAGGCCGGCGACATCAATTACATCGCGATCATGCGGCGTCAAGCCACCGTCGTCACCGAGGGTCTCGAAGCGGACGGCGGTTGGCTGTTCAGCGAGCAGAGCTCCGCGGGCGCCGCCGAGACCCATCGCGAGCTGTGCTGGAACCGCTGCCACGTCGCGGCGCCCTATAACGGCGCGTTCTACGACTACCGCACGAAGTGATCAGCGCGGGCGACCACGCCCCGGATCACCGCGTTGCCGCGCCGATGCGCGTTGACCCTGCCGGGCCCGCGGTCTACACCGGATCGCGCATGGCCGCGTCGCCGTTCACCGACCTGCCGCCAGTGGTGCGCGCGCTGGTGCCCGAGGCCGCCGCCAGCGGCGATGGCGAGGCGCGCGCGGACTGCGCGCGCTGCCCGATGGCGGCGTCGACCGCGCCCCACCCGTGGAGCTTCTCGCCCGACACGCGCTGCTGCACGTATCACCCGGCGCTGCCCAACTTCCTGGCCGGTCGCGCCCTCGCGCGCGGCGGCGCCACCGCCGAGCTCGTCCTCGCGCGTC
This sequence comes from Kofleriaceae bacterium, assembly GCA_046597055.1. Classification (GTDB taxonomy): domain Bacteria; phylum Myxococcota_A; class Polyangia; order Haliangiales; family Haliangiaceae; genus UBA2376. Next base: position 16,226 of record JBKJLC010000282.1, read on the forward strand.
TCGGCGATCCCGACGGCGTCTCGGCGCGCGGCGTGTATGCGCCGGCCTGGCACCTCGCGCGCTACCATGCCGAGCAGGGCGCAGGCTTCGGTCGTGACCCCGCCCTGCGCTGTCCGTTCTGGGTCGGCGGCGAGCACGCGTGCGGCGTCTGGCACGATCGCCCCGCCACCTGCCGCGCGTGGTTCTGCAAGCACGACGATGGCCTCGGCGGCGCGGTCGCGTGGTCGCAGGTCTCGTTCCTGGTCGCCGAGGCCGAGGACCGGGTCGCGCGGTACCTGGTCGCGCGCGGCTCGCCACCCGCACCCGGCGCCACCGTCGCGGCCTGGGCCGACTGGTTCCGCGCGTGTGCAACTTCGGTGCTGACGCTCGACGAGGCCGACGTCGCGGCCCTGGGCTCGCCCGGACTGACCGAGCGTCGCACCGACCTGGTCTCGATCCGGAGGCGGCCGCCGCGACGCCTGGCCGACGTGGTCGTGCCTGCCGTGTCGGACCGCCTGGTCGACGGCCTCAGGGTTCATCTGAGTGGCTACTCGAGCTTCGATGCGGTGGTCGCACCGCGCGCGGTGTTTGCCTTCCTTTCCCGCCTCGACGGGGTCGTGCCGTGGCGCGACGCCCTGGCCGCGGCACGGGCTGCCACCGACGAGCCGGAACTGGACGAGCCACTGGTGCGCGAGCTGCACCGGGTGGGGGCGCTCCGGGCTGTGGACGGCAGCGACGACCTGCCGTTCGACGTGGAACCGATGCCCGCCGCCCGGTGGACCCACGCCGCCCAGCGGCCAAGTTGACGCGGGAGGGAAGGTGGGATCCGTCCCGTGCCAGTCCTGACGCTTGATTTGTCGGCCTGCACTTGAAATCCTGCATGCACGTGTCGACGTCCCCGGTTCTCGCCATAGGCCCCGGCTCCATGCTGGGGCGCTACCAGGTGCTCGCGCACCTGGCGACCGGCGGTATGGCCGAGATTTACCTGGCCCGCGCGACCGGCCTCGAGGGCTTCGAGCGCTTCGTGGTCGTGAAGTGCATCAAGCCCGAGCACGCGCGCGACCAGCGCTTCGTCGGCATGTTCATCGACGAGGCGCGGCTGTCGGCGCAGCTGCACCACACCAACATCGCCCAGGTCTACGACATCGGCCAGGAGGGCGGCGCGTACTACTTCGCGATGGAGTACGTGCACGGCGAGAACGTGCGCGAGCTGCTCCACAAGGTCGCGCTCCAGCGCGCGATGGTGCCGCTCGAGCATGCGCTGACCATCATTGGCGGCGCCGCCGCCGGCCTGCACTACGCGCACGAGAAGCGCGGTAACGACCGCCGGCCGCTCAACATCGTCCACCGCGACGTGTCGCCCTCGAACGTCATCGTCGCGTTCGACGGCGCGGTGAAGGTGGTCGACTTCGGCATCGCCAAGGCCGCGGCGCGGATGACCGAGACGCGCTCGGGCACGCTCAAGGGCAAGATCGCGTACATGTCGCCCGAGCAGTGCACCGGCCGCCCGATCGACCGGCGCAGCGACGTATTCGCGCTCGGGATCGTGCTCTACGAGCTCACCACCGTGACGCGCCTGTTCAAGGGCGAGAGCGACTACGTGACGATGAACAAGATCGTCACCGGCGACATCGAGCCGCCGTCGGCGCGGCGCGCCGACTACCCGCGCGAGCTCGAGAAGATCGTGCTCAAGGCGCTCGCGTCCGACCCCGAGGATCGCCAGGCCTCGGTCGCGGTGTTCCTCGACGAGATCCTCGCCTTCAGCCAGCGCGAGAAGATCACGACCTCGACGCTCGGGCTCGAGCGGTACCTGCGCGAGCTGTTCGGCGACAAGCCCGAGCCGTGGCTCGATCCCCTGAGCGCGAGCTCCGACGGCATCGCGGTCGAGGAGATCCTCCTGCTGCCAGCCGGATCGGGCTCCGCCGGCGGCGGCATCCCGCTCGGTCACACCGCGACCGCGACCCGCTCACCCGAGGCCTCGGGCGTGACCGCCACGCCCGGGCTCGGTGCCTACGCGCCGGCGACCGGCCCGGGCTCGCAGGGTTCGCTGCTGCTCTCGGCCGAGATCAAGTCGATGCCCGAGGCGCGGCCCCGGCGCGCGGCGCTCTGGCTCGGGTCGGCGCTCCTCGCCGGCGCTGCGCTGATCGGGGGCGCGGTCGTGTACGACGTGCGCAAGAACAAGGACGGCCCCCCCGAGGAGTTGCCCGCGTCGCGCGAGCAGGGCGCGGGCGAGCCTGCGCCCGCCCCCGACGTGAACCGCGAGCCGATCGCGCAGCCGGTGGTGCCGGCGATCGACGCGGGCGTTCCGCCGGTGGTCGATGCCGGCGATGGCGCCGCGGCGCTGACGCCGGTCGTCGAAGACCGCCGCAAGCCGCCGGGCAAGCGCACCATCGGCCCGCGGTCGACGACGACGGCCCCCGCGCGCGGCAACCCCGCCCCGGCACCGGTGGTCCCCGATGCGACCCGGGCCCCGCCGGTCGCCCCCGCTGACGCGACCGGTACCCCGCGCAAGCGCACGGACCTGACGCCTCCCGAGTGACGAGTCGCGATGCGAGCCAAGTTTTCCCGATCGGTCTTCCCCCTGGTGACGCCATGACGCCCTTTGCCCGTGCCTCTTTCCTCGTGACGCTCCTGATGGCGGCCACGGTCGCGCCAGCGCTCGCCCAGTCGACCCCGGCCCCGGCCCCGCCGGCGGTCTCGCCCACCATCAAGGCCAAGGTCGACGCGCACCGCGCCGCCGGCGTCGCGCACTACGAGGCCAACAACCTCGCCGCCGCGATGGCCGAGTACAAGAAGGCTTACGAGCTCGTCCCGGCCGGCGAGTTCCTGTGGGCGATGGCGCAGATCGAGTCGGCCCGCGGCGACTGCGCGGCGGCGAACGTCCTCTATCGCCGCTACCTCGCGACCGGCCTCAAGCCCAGCGCGGTGAAGCAGGTGACCGGGATCATCCAGGAGTGCGAGCGCACGCTTGCCGCCAGTGGCGCGCGGCCGGTCCCCGACCAGCCGAGCGAGCCGCCGCGCGAGCCCGAGCGCCTCGAGCCGCAGCCGCTGCCGGCCGAGCCCGAGCGCCGCACGGTGATCCGTCCCTGGTACACCGACACGCTCGGCGACGCGCTGGTCGGCGTCGGCGCGGTCGGCCTGATCACCGGCGGGACGTTCCTCCTGCTCGCGCGTGCCGACATCGCCAGGGCGAACAGCGGCGGCCTCGGCGGTGTCTCGCAGGACGAGTACGACCTGCTGGAGATCCGCGCCGAGCGGCGCCAGCTGTACGGTGCCATCGCCGGCGGCGTCGGCGCCGCGCTCGTGGTCGGTGGCGTGGTGCGCTTCATGACCGGCGACCGCACCGAGACCATCGAAGTGAAGCCCTCGGTCGCGGCCGACGGTGCCTCGGTGACGCTGGGCCTGCGCTTCTAGGTCGCCGTGGTGGCGGCGTCGTATCCGTGGGCGCCCGCCGATCTCGCCGCCGACACCCGGCCGATCCGTCGCGCCGACCACACGTACACGCTCGACGTGCCGAGCCACTGGGACTTTCTCCTGCCGTCGGGTGGCGCGCTCATGTCGGCAGCGCTGCGCGCAGCCGAGGACACGGTCGCGGATCCCGTCTTCCGCCTGGCCTCGGCCACGGCGATCTTCTGCGAGCCGGTCTACCCGGGCGCGGTCGACATCGATGTCGAGGTGCTGCGCCGCGGGAGCTCGGCAGTGCAGACCCGCAGTCACCTGCGCGCGAGCGGCGGCGCCGGCCTGCAAGTCACCGCGACCTTCGCTCGTGATCGCGCCGGCCCCGACGTGCTCGGCGCGTCGCCGCCCGACGTGCCGCCACCCGATCAGTGCGTCGACTTGCTTGCCGACCACGGCAAGAACCCGCACGGACGCGCCGCGTTCTTCGCCAACGTCGACTGTCGCCTCGCCGCCGGCACGCGCTTGTGGCCGCCCGACTTCGTCGCCGGGCCCGCGCGGTACGCGCGCTGGTTTCGCTACCGCCGGCCCCAGCGCGACGCCGCAGGTCGCTTCGATCGCCTCGCGCTCGCGCCGATCGCCGACACCATGCCGGCGGCGCTGGCCCAGGCGATCGGCCCCGGTCCGTACCGGTTCTTCGCACCCAGCCTCGATCTCACGCTGCATCTGATCGACGACACCGACCGCGCGTGGATCTTGGTGTCGGCGTGCGTGCGCCGCGCGCGCGCTGGCTACGCGATCGGCGAGGCCGAGCTGTGGGACGACCAGGGTCGGCTCGTCGCGGTCGCGACCCAGACGATGTACGTGCGGACGCTGGCCGGCGAGCCACCGATCATCGACGCCTCTCGCCGTCGGTGAGCGCGCCCACGTGTGCCGGGACGAAAGAACCCGGGCCTACCCGCGCTGGACACGCTCTGCGCCGATGGCGCTTGACGCTCGGACGCTCGGGCAAGGATCCTGCCGCGGTGACTCCCGCAGGCCAGCAGAGTGCGGGCGCGGTGTCCCCCCAGTACCAGGTGCTCGGGCACCTCGCGACCGGCGGCATGGCCGAGCTGTATCTCGCACGCTCGGTCGGCATCGCGGGCTTCGAGCGTCACGTGGTGCTCAAGCGGATCTCGCCGGAGCACAGCGGCAACCACCGCTTCGTCACGATGTTCCTCGACGAGGCGCGGCTGGCCGCGCAGCTGCACCATCCGAACATCGCGCAGGTCCACGACATCGGCCGGGCCTCCGACTCGTACTTCTTCACGATGGAGTACGTGCACGGCGAGAACGTGCGCGATCTCCTGCAGCGGGTGGCCGCGCTCAAGCGCCAGATCCCGATCGAGCACGTGCTGACCGTGATCGCGGGCGCCGCCGCCGGGCTGCACTACGCGCACGAGAAGCTCGGGCTGGACCGCCGCCCGCTCCACATCGTGCACCGCGACGTGTCGCCGTCGAACCTGATGGTCGCCTACGAGGGCGCGGTGAAGCTGGTCGACTTCGGCATCGCCAAGGCGGCCGACCGCATGACCGAGACGCTGGCCGGCGCGGTCAAGGGCAAGGTCGCGTACATGTCGCCGGAGCAGTGCACCGGTGGCGTGCTCGACCGGCGCAGCGACATCTTCTCACTCGGGATCATCCTGTGGGAGATGCTGACGATGACGCGGCTGTTCAAGCACGCGAGCGACTACGAGACGATGTCCTCGATCGTCGACGGTGCGGTCGCGCCGCCGTCGTCCCACCGCGCCGAGGTGCCGCCCGCGCTCGACCGGCTGGCCCTGCGCGCGCTGGCCCGCCGCCCCGGGGACCGGTTCCAGTCCGCCGGCGAGATGCTGGTCGCGATCGAGGAGCTCGCCGCACGCGAGCGGCTGTCGCTGACGACCACCGGGGTCGGCCGCTACCTGCGCGAGCTGTTCGGCGAGCGACCCGAGCCGTGGTACGAGCTGGGCGCTGCCAGCGAGCACCCGAGCCTGGTCACCGTCGAGACCACCAGCGCCGACCTCGCGCTCGCGGTCGAGCCCGATCCGTTCGGCCCGCAATCGACGGTGCGGCCGCTGACCGGGGGCCGCCCCCGCCAGGACGAGTGGCGGCCGAGCAGCTATCCCGCGTCCCGCGCGGCCGCTCCCACCGAGCCGGCGCGAATCGTCGCCGCACCGACCGAGCCGGTGCGAGCCGTCGCAGCGCCCCCCGAGCCGGTGCGAGCCGTGGTCGCGCCGACCGGGCCGGTGCCAGCGGACGTGGCCGCGGCCGACGGCATCCCGCGGGCCCCGCGGCTCCCGCCCGGGCGGATGCGCGCGTCGTCGCCGTCGAACCTGCCGCTGCCGCCGCCGCTGGAAACCGGGCCGATCGTGGTCGGGACCGCGGCCGACGACCTCGACGCCAGCATGGATGCGGTGACGCTGGTCGCGCCGATGGCGATCGAGCACCGCGAGGCGGTCGCGCGTGCGCTGTCCGCCGCGGATCCTCGGGCGCCGTCCCCTGACGTCGGCGCGGTGCGGTCACCGCGGGGGGCCGGGGTCGCGCCGGCGCCGATCGCGGCGACCGCCTCGGCGTTCGACCTCGACACGATCGACCTGCGGCCGAGCCGGCGCTGGATGCTGTGGGCCGCGGTCGCGGCGGTGGCGGCAGCGTTGCTGGGGGTCGTGCTCGGCAGCCAGCCGGCCCGCTCGAGCGGGGCGCCTGACCCGCGCGCGCCCACGACGGCACCGTCGATCGCACCGGCCACCCCGCCGCCGCCGGCGGTGCTGCCCGCGCCGGGCGCGGCCGCCGCCGCGGGGCTCGACCCGGGGCTGGTCCCCGACGCAAACGTTCCGAGCGTCGCGCCCGCGCCTGCCGATCCGGCGGCCTCGGCCGGTCCGTCCGAACCACGGCCCAGCGTCACGCCCGATCGACCGGCGCGCGCCATCCCGCCGCGCGCTGCGCCCCGCACGCGTCCGAGCCGCGCCCCCGCGGCCCGCGGCGCCCGCACCCGGCCCGACGAGCCGGCGGCGCGGTGCGGCGATGCACTCGGCCTCTACCCACCGTGCGGCTGACATGACCTCACGCCTCGAGCTGCTCGTGACGCTCGCGCTCACTGGCTCCGCGGCGGCCGCGGTCGCGCAGCCGACCTCCGCGCACGAGGAGGTCGCGGCTCGCGCCTACGACGCTGGCGATCTCGCCACCGCGCTGCGCGAGTTCGAGGCGGCCTTCGCGGAGACCGGCCGCCCCGATCTGCTCTACGCGATCGGCAAGCTGCACGCGGCCCACGGCGACTGCCCGCGCGCGATCGATCACTTCCAGCGCTTCCTCGCCACCGGCCCCGGGCCCAAGGCCAGCGATGGCGCGCGCGCCGAGATCGCGACCTGCGAGGCGGCGCTCGCCGCCGCGGTGCCGGCCCCCGAGCCCGCGCCGGTCGAGCCGGATCCGAGCCCGGAGGCCGCGCCGCTGGCGCCCGCGCCCACCGACGGGCCCGGGTTCTACCGCGACCTGCTCGGCACCGCGCTGGTCGGTGGCGGCGTGGTCGCCGGGGTCGCCGCGATCGTCTTCTACGGCCAGGCGATCGACGCGCAGTGCGGTGGACCGGTATGCACCGGCGTCACTTACGACCAGTATCTCGAGGATGTCGAGCGCGCCGACCGGCTGCGCATGCGCGCGATCGTCGTCGGTGGCCTCGGTGGCGCCCTGATCGCCGGAGGCGTGGTTCGCTACGTCCTGCACGGCCGCTCCGAGCGCACGGTCGACGTCGCGGTCGCGCCGACTCGCGGCGGCGGCTCGTTCGTGGTCGGCGGTCGGTTCTAGCCCGCTCGAGTTTCAAACCGTTCGGTGCCCTGGCATCAATGCCGGTCACACAAGCTCTGGCACTCACAAATTCGATCACTTGCTCTTCCGTTCGTCCTGAGCGCAGCCCGGCGCGAAGCTGCGGGCGAAGTCGAAGGACGACCAGTGGGCGGCGGGTGTCGGCAGCTCTGCCCTTCGATACGGCGCCTGCGGCGCCGGCTCAGGGCCACCGGGAAAGGTGAGCGCTTCCGATCACATGAAGACTTGTGATCAATCCCGAGGGGTGTCCTTCGACTTCGAGCTCGCTTGCGCTCGCTCTACGCTCAGGACGAACGGGGAAAACTGTTCAATCCCGATCGCTTGCGCCTGTCTGATCGGTATTTACTCTAGCGTCGGGCCGCGCGCGGGACCACGGCCGGACCCAGCACCGCGAGCAGCCGGCGATACGAGTTCTGGGTAGCGGCGCCGCCGGCGCAGAGCCGCCGCTTGCCCTCGCCACAAGCTGCGTCCTGGTCGACGAACCGGCGCGCCCCACACGGCGGCAGATAGGTCATCACGTCCTTGCACAGGTACTCGTGATCGAGGCCGTAGGCGTGCGCGACCTCCATCGCGATCGTCTCGCACACCGGGCGCGGCTGGTGGTGGTTCTGGGCCGCGAACGCGAACACGATCGCGCGCGGGATCACGGTCGTCGAGAACGGCGCCAGCCCGCCGATCCGCGGGTCCTTGCTGCCGATGTCCTTGGGACGGCCGCCGACCGCGACCAAGATGAACTCGTCGCTGGTCGGGCGCTTCTCGGTGACCTCGACGGCGAACGGCTTGAACATGTCGCGCACGCACTTCACCACCTGGTTCCAGCCCGCCTTCGAGCCCTTCCAGCCGGGTACGCGCACCGCGCCGGCGCTGTGGGCCGCGACCACGCTCGAGCGGAGCGTCGGCGCGTCGTCCCGCCCGGGGTGCAGGTTCAGCGGCTCGCGCGCCAGGTAGATGATGCGGCTCGGGCTCGGCACGGCCTCGCCGGCGATCCGGTCGCGCACCCGCACCAGGTCGTTGCCGTCGAGCATCTTCCAGCGACCGGTCTCGATCCGGTTGACCAGGACCAGGCCGAGCGCGAGGCCACCGCCCGCCGCGATCAGCGCCGCCAGCAAGATCCACCACAGCCGTCTCATCGAGCCCACCATTCTCGCACACGACCCGGCGCGCGCGGCACCATCCGCGTGTGCGCACCGCGTTCCTGCCCGCCCTCGCCGCCGCCGTGGTCGCCTGTGGGCGTGCGCCGGCGCGGTCAGCGTCCGATCCGTCCACACCGGCGGACGCCGCGGTCACCACCGACCGGCCGGGCGCGGCCGCCGAGCCGACGCCCGACGCCAGCGTCGACGCCTCGATCCCGATCGTCGCACCCACCGCCGCCACCGTCCCGCCCGGCTGGGTCGACCTCGCGACCGTGGTGCCCGACGCCGTGCTCGATCTCCGCTACGCGACCGCGCACAACCTCACCGGGGCACCGCTGTACCCGGTGGCGCGCTGCCTCCTGCGTGCGCCGGTCGCCGCCCGGTTGGTGCGCGCCGCCGACCTGCTCCGCGCGCGCGGCCACCGGCTGGTGGTGTGGGACTGCTATCGCCCGGTCTCGATCCAGCGGGTGCTGTGGGCGCGGGTGCCCGATCGCCGCTACGTCGCCGAGCCGCGCTTCGACGCCAGCGGCCAGCCGATCGCCGGCTCGAAGCACAGCCGCGGCGCCGCGGTCGACGTCAGCCTCGCCGACGAAGCCGGCGCGTTGCGCGAGATGCCGACCGATCACGACGACTTCACGCCGGCCGCGCGCGCCCGCCGGGTGACCGGGTCGACCGGCGCGCGGCTCGCCGCGCTGCGCGCCGCGATGGTCGCCGCCGGGTTCGCGCCGATCGAGACCGAGTGGTGGCACTTCGACGCCCGCGACGGCACCCGCTTCCCGTTCTCCGACGAGCCGCTGCGCTGACGATCGCGGCCCGAAAAAGCGACGAGCGCCCGCGTCGCCGCCGGGCGCCCATGCGTGCCGCGCCGGGCGGCGCGTCGAATCAGACGCTCATGAAGTCGTGACCACGAACCGTCTTCCGGCCGTTCGCGGTCGCGCGCCTGGTCGCCTGCTGGATGAGCCAGTGCACGTAGCTGTTGAGCGCCTCGATCGCGTCGCCACCGAAGTTGCAGTCGGCATCCTTGACGGTCGCGCGCACCTTGGACGCGACCAGCAGCATGTCCTGCGGCGCCGCCGCCTTGGGGGCCTGCTTCGACTTCCCTGTCTTTGCCTTAGCCATGAGAACCTCCCAGAGTGAGCGAACGGCGAGAGTCATCGCACCCCGGGATCGTCGAGGAAAGCCCTCGAACGGGCTTTTTCGCCCGTCCTTCCGAGGCTGGCTCGTCGGTGAATCGGTGTCGGTGAGCCCCCGCGCGGCGCGCGCCAAGGTCACGCGTGCAGCCGCGCCCGGCGGCCTGGCCCAGGTCAGGCCCGGCCCGATATGAGCGGTGTGGTGCGAGATGGTCTGGTGGCATCGGGCGGAATTGCCTACACTCGGGGCGTCGTGGCGGAAGGCACCGCGTTACGCCTGGTGTCGAGGTGCTCGACGGTCGAAGAGGTCGTGCGGGCGTTCCGCACCCTGGTTCGGCCGGACGTGCCGGAGAGCCTCGACGTGCCCGTGGTCGGCGCTGCGCCCGCGGTCGGCACCGTGCTGCGCGTCGTGCTCACGCTGGCGAACAAGGTCGCGATCCTCGAAGGCGACGCCGAGGTGGTGATGGCCGGCGACCGGCTCGGGCTGCGCTTCGTGCGGCTTGATCCGCGCAGCCGAGCGCTCATGGCGCACATGCTCCTGTATCGCGACCGCGAGCCCGCGCCGCTGCCGCGCCACCTGGTGCCGCTCGGCGCGTCGGCCGGCACCGCGGCGACCGCGCGGGTCGGCGCCGAGCTCGCCGAGTGCACGGTCGAGCCGCTGACGGCGAGCGGCCCGGTGCCGCGCGCGACCTCTGACGTCACCAACACGATCCGCATGCCGGGCCTGCCGCCGCAGCGTGGCGAGACCCTGCGCACCGCGCGCTCCGAGCTGGTGATGCCGGCCGCGCCGGCCGCGCCGGTGACCCCGGTGCGCCGCGAGCAGCAGAAGACGCTGATGGGCCTGGCACCGCTGGTGCGCCCCACCGTCGCGTCGGGGCCCACCCCGCACGGCGCGACCGAGGGTCGCGAGACCGGACCGACCGGGCCGATGCGCACCCCGCCGTCGCTGCCGCTGATCGGCATGCCGATCCAGGTCGACTCGGGCCCGACCACGCCGGTACGGTCCTCGGGCGCGCCCCGGGTCGTCGATGACGCGCCAACCATCCCGAACGACGACATCGTCACGGACGTGGCGGTCGCGCTGACCGATCCGGACAGCGGGCTCGACGACGACGATCCGGTCGCCGAGCCACCGGTGCACCCCGGGGCGGTGCCGGTGTGGCCGCCGCCGCAGACGTGGCCAACGTCCCCCGGGTTCGGCCCACCGCCGGCGCCGGCGTTCGCACAACCGGCCCTTCCGCCCGTGGCGCCGGTCGCGACCCCGCGCGGCTACCCGGCGCACCCACCCGCACCGGCCCACGCCGGCGCGCCGCCCTCGTACGTGCCGCGCGCGATCGCGCCTGATGGCGAGCTGACCGAGCTCGTGCAGCTGGGCCCGCCACCGCGGCGGCGCTGGGCGGTGGTCGTCGCGACCTCGGTTCTGGTCGCCGGCCTCGCCGCGGCAGCCGTGGTGATCGCGACCCGCGATCGCTCGAGCGACGACCCGGCCGCGAGCGCGGCACCGGTCCCCCGCTCGGAAGCGCGGGCGGCACCGGCGGCCCCGCCCACCGCAGTCCGCCCGACGGCCGGCGGCCCGCCGGCGCCATCCGATCCACCGTCGTCAGCGAACCCACCGGTCGCCGTGCCCGCGGCAAACGACCCGGCGCTCGCGGCCACCAAGCCCGCGGCGCCCACCGAGCCCGCGGCGCCCGTCGCGCCCGCGGCGCCCACCGAGCCCGCGGCCGTGGTGGCCGCAGCGCCGGCGCCGCCGACCTGCACGGTGGCCTTCGCGTCGAACCCGGCCGGCGCCGAGGTCGTGATCGCCCGCGAGGTCGTCGGCAAGACACCGCTGTCGCTCCAGCGGGCGTGCACGCCGTTCGCGGCCGCGTTCCGGCGCAACCGCTACCAGACGCTGTCGCGCAAGGTCACGCCCCGCGCGGGCACCACCAGCGTCTCGGTCCGCCTCGAGCGCCCGAGCTTCAAGGTGAAGGTCACCTCCCGGCCGGTCGGAGCGACGGTGAAGGTGGCGGGCGTCGTGGTGGGCAAGACGCCTACCACGGTCACGGTCCCTGGCTACGAGTCGGTCTCGATCGAGGCCAGCAAGCCCGGCTACGCACCCAGCAGCGAGCGGGTCTACGCGAGCAAGGGTGGCGGCAAGCTGGAGCTCAAGCTGAGGCCTCGTCGACGCTGACCGGCGCCGGTGATGCGCGGCCTCGCCGGTGCGCACGGCGTCGGTTTCCAGAGGTTGACGCTGCGCCCGCGCCGGTGCACAAGTACCGGCCGTGATCCACGTCCTCCTGGCCTCCGCGCTGCCCCTGACCGTGTTCTTCGCGGTCTGGTGGCGCCGCGGCCGTCAGACCTCGGTGCGCGCGCTGATCGTGCTGCCGCTCGCGTGCCTGGTCTCGGGCGCGTGGGCGGTGGTGCCCGACATGCCGCGGGTGTGGGGCAACCAGCTCTACTACAACCAGCTGCACCACCGGTCGTACTGCGACGCGTGGTGGCTCCACTGTACGATCGATCGCCACGACGACATCGATAGCTCGATGCTGTTCCCGGCGCTGTTCGTGCTCGCCACGGTGGCGGTGCTCGCGGTCGCCTGGGGCGAGCTGCGCCGGGTGGAGACGCGCTAGATGGCCCACGCCAATCTGCACATGGCGCTCGGGCTCGGCGTCGGCACCGCGGTCACGCTGGTGCCGCTCGCGCGCGCGTGGCTGCGCGGCGCCCCGGTCGCCCGGCCGCTGGGACGCATGCTGCTCGCCGGCTACCTGGTCGGCATCTGGGCGCTCTTGCCCAACCTGCTGACCTCGGCGGGCGCGCCGGCGTCGATCCACCACCAGTGGTGGAGCAACCTGTTCGTGTTCCACGCTGCGATCGACGCCCGGAAATCCGGCGGCCTCCTGATCGGCGAGCTGCTGCTGGTCGCGCTGCTCGTCTTCCAGTACGCGCTGCTGGTGCTCGCCATCATCCGGGCCCGCGCCGCCGCGCCTGATCGCTAGCGGCGCGACTCGCCCTTCCACCACGCGGCCACCCACTCGGTGTCCTCGAAGCGGAAGCTCGTCTTCTGCACGCCCGGCATCGCCATCACGTGAGCCTCGACCCGGCGCGCCGCCGGCGCGAAGTAGGTCACCAGGCACACCCCGCCGAGCCGGTCGATCGTCTTCAGGAACCGGGGGATGTCGCTCATGTAGTAGACGACCTCGCACGCGGTCACCAGGTCGAAGCGGGCGCGCTCGTTGACCCAGGGCTGCGCGAACAGCTCGACGCTGCTGAAGTCGACCGCCGGCAGCCGGCGGCGGGCCCGCTCGATCGCGGTCGCCGACACGTCGAGCCCGGTCAGCCGGTCCGTGAGCCGCGCCAGGTGCTCGCTCTGGTGGCCCTCGCCGCAGCCGACCTCGAGCACGCGCGCGAACCGGTTGCCCAGGTTGGCCTCGATCACGCGGTTGGTCTCGGCGAACCGGAACCGCTCGGTGTCCGAGTTCATGTGCCACGGGTCGGCGACCTTGTAGGCCAGGTCGAGCCGTCCGTAGTTGTCGGCCTGTGCGACGCCGCGCATCGCGTACTTCATCCAGGTCCGGCGGACCAGCTGCTGGGTTCGATCGCGCAGCTGCTCGACACGCAGCGGCAGCGCCAGCTCGTCGATCGCGGCGCGCACGTCGCCGCGGCGCAGGTGAGTGACGGCGTCGCGCAGGTCCTGGAACATGCTCATGGGGCGGGCCGAGGGTAGCCTGGCGCCGGGGCGGCGGTCACTCGCCGCGTGCGGGGTACGCGAGCTGGGGGATCGCGAGCTGGCCGAGGAACATCTCGTCCGACAGCGCGCGGTCGACCGCGATCCGGCCGATGTCGAGCCGATCCGGGCGGCGCCACATCGAGACCACGCCGGTCGCGTTGGTCATGCCGACCCGGTAGCCGGCGGCGGCGACCGCGGCGCGCACCTTGGGCAGGTGCACGATCGATCGACCGACCGGATAGGCGATCACCCGTACCGGCCGGTCCATCTCGCGGGTCAGGTCTTCGCGGGCGCCGGCCAGCTCGTCGACCAGCGCGCGCTCGTCGAGCGTCTGCAGCACGCGGTGGCTGCGGGTGTGGGACTCGATGTCCATGCCGGCGTCGCGCAGCTGCCGGATCTCGTCCCAGGTCATGATCATCTCGTCGGCGAGCTGGCGCTCGATCGCCGGCGTCCACGCGACCTCGGCGGCGCGCGCGACCTCGATGAGGAAGCGCTCGAGATCGAGCCCGCGCTCGTCTTTCACGATGCCGTTCAGCACGCCGCGGGCCTGGCCACGATCGGCGAGCGGGACGGTCAGCGCGCGCGGATACGCCAGCTGCAGCGCGCGGCCGCGGGCGTGCTTGACCAGCCACGCGATCCGGTCCCACCAGTACAGGCGTCGCTCGTTGACGAACGAGGTCGCGATGAAGAACACCGCGGGCAGGCCGAGCCGGCGCAGGATCGGCAGCGCGACGGTCAGGTTGCTGCGATAGCCGTCGTCGAACGTCACCATGCACGGGTTGGGCGGCAGCTCGGCGCCGCGCTCGAGCCCGGCCAGCAGCTGGTCGACGCCGATCACCGAGAAGTGGCGCTTCAGCAGCTCCATCTGGCGCTGGAACTGGGCCGGGGTGACGTCGGCCGTGTCGGGGTCGAACACGTAGTCACTGGCCGGCTCCGACACGTGGTGATACGTGAGGATCGAGAGGACCGGAACCCGCAGGCGACTGCGCACCTGCAAGATCGTGCTGGGGCCACCGGCGCGCGCCAGTAACGTGGCCAGCTGCTCGCGGCGACCCATCGGGTCAGCCTACCACCACCGCTCGCGATTCGCGCATCGGTTCAGGTCCGCCCGCCACGGGCCCGGACCCAGCCACGGGCCCGGACGCCCGCGTTCTTGGCCATGTCGAGCCCGAGCCGGCCCAGCTCGCGCAGCTCGGCCGGGGTCCGGACCCGCAGGGCGGCCAGGCCGGCGAGCCGGGCCGCCTCCGGGAAGTCGCCCTCCCACAGGAAGCCGCGCGCGTTGCGGCTGTACGCCCAGAACAGGGCCGCCGCGCAGTCACCGGCCGCGATCGAGTGGCCGTTCTCCCGGACGAACCGCTCGACCACCTCGATGTAGTCGTGGTGGGTGCGCGCCAGCTGCGACAGGCCCTGGTGGCCGCGCATCGCCCGGGTCAGCGGCTCGGGGACCACCGCCACCTGGAAGCGCAGCGCGACCCGCAGCAAGAAGTCGAGATCCTCGGCGGTGCGCAGCGACGCGTCGAACCCGCCGGTCGCCTCGAACACCTCGCGCCGGAACATCGCCGACGCCGGCGCCAGCGACGGCAACCGCAGCGCGTGCGGCAGCACCCAGCCGTCGGCCGGGAACTGGGCCCGGCGGTCGAACACCTCGAAGGTGGCGCGCTGCTCGTCCATGCGCTCGACGTCGGTGACCACCATGCCGATCGCCGGGCGGGCGGTCAGGAGCGCGGCCTGCTTCGCGATCTTGGACGGCTTCCACTCGTCGTCGTCGTCGAGGAGCGCGAGGTAGGCGCCCCGGGAGTGCTCCATCCCGAAGTTGCGCGCGGCCGACACCCCGCCATTGGGCTTGCGCAGGTAGCGCACCCGATCGCCGAACTCGCGGGCCAGCACCGCCTGGGTGTCGTCGCTGCCGCCGTCGTCGACCACCACGATCTCCAGGGACGCCGCCGGGTAGGTCTGGTCGACCGCGCTCGCGACCGCCACCCGCACGTCTCTGGCGCGGTTGTAGGTCGGGATGATGGCAGACACGACCGGCGGGCGCATGGACCGCCTATTCTGCCGATGTGGGGCGACGCCGCAACTGTGACGCGGCCGCCCCGGCGCCCGACCCCTGCATTCCCTCGACGCCGTGAGCCTGCTGGGCTACCAATCGAGGGGTGACGCCCAAGCAGAGCCTGGCCACGCTCGCCAAGTCGCCCGTCCTCAAGCAGGCGCTGTATTACTCCGGCGCGCTCGAGGTCTACCACCGGCGGCGCAACCGCGATCGGCTGACGGTGGTCATGTTCCACCGCGTGCTGGCCCTGAGCGATCCGCGCTGGCCGACCGCTGACCCCGAGTACAGCCTGCGCGACGACCTGTTCGCCGACTGCCTCGATTTTTTCAAGCGCCACTACCACGTGGTCGCCCTCGACGACGTGCTGGCCGCCCGCGCGGGCGGCGCGCCGCTGCCGGCTCGCCCGCTGCTGATCACGTTCGACGACGGCTGGGCCGACAACGAGGAGCACGCGCTCGCGCACCTGCGCCGGGCCGGCCTGCCGTCGGTCCTGTTCGTGGTCGCCGACGCGATCGGCCGCCACGAGCCGTTCTTCCAGGAGCGCCTGATCGGGGCGTGGAAGGCCGGCCGCCTCGACGACGCCCGCGCCGCGCAGCTGTGGCGGGACGCCGGGGGCGACCCGGCCCGGACCCCGGCCCTGGCCGGCGCCGGCAAGGCAGAGCTCGAGCCGCTGCGCGCGGTGATCACCCAGGTCGAGCAGCTGCCCGACGACCGTCGGCGCCGGCTGCTGGCCGCGCTGGCGCCCGTCCTCGACGACGGCGTCCGCTACATGGTCACGAGCGATCAGCTGCGCAACCTGGCCGGCCACTTCGTCGCGATCGGCGCCCACGGCAAGACCCACACCCCGATGACCCGCGCGTCCGACCTCGACGCCGAGCTGACCGGGGCCCGCACCCTCATCGCCGAGCGGCTGGGCGCGCCGCGCCAGGTGCCGACCACCCTGTCGTTCCCGCACGGCGCCCACGACGACGCGGTGGTCGCGCGGGCCCACGGCGCCGGCTACCAGCTCCTGTTCACCAGCGTGCCCGAGCTGCCCAGCGCGCGCGGCAGCGGCCCCGGGGTGCTGGGGCGGGTCGGCTTCACCGACGAGACCATCACCGACGCGCGCGGCCGGTTCGCGCCCGAGCTGCTCGCGCTGCACCTGTTTCGCAAGCCGCACGCGACCACCTGATAGGATCGCGGCATGTTCGGGGTGTTCGGTATCTGCGGCCTGCTGGTGTTCATGCTGGCCAGGCCCCAGGAGTTCGTCGAGGTCCTGCAGCGGCTACCGATGCTTTACCTGTGCTGCGCCGGCGCGGTCGGCGGCATGGTCCTCGACATGAAGCTGCGCCGGCTCGAGCCGCACGCGGTGCCGATCCTCAAGTGGGTCATCGCGTTCATGGTGTGGGCGTTCATCTCCACCGCGGTGAAGGCCCCGCTGAAGCTCATCCCCAACACGATCGAGCTCGCGATCCTCTTCATCCTGTTCGCCACGCTCGCCCACGGCGTGCAGCGCCTCCACACGTTCCGCATCGTGGCCGGCACCGTGATGGTCGTGTGCCTGTTCCTGACGCTGGTGTGCATCGACCAGGGCCTGCAGGACCGGTCGTGCATCATCTCCGACGACGAGCACCCGGGCGAGGGCATCCCCGACGGGCGCCCGTGCGAGACGACCGAGGACTGCTACGGCCAGGACGCCGAGCCGGGCGCCGAGTACCGGTGCGAGAAGGCTGGCATGTTCGGGACCTACTCGATCGAGGATCGGGTGCGGTACCGCGGCGAGCTCCACGATCCCAACGAGCTCGGCATGACGGTCTGCATCGGCGGGTTCGCGTTCCTGATCGCGTTTGCCAACCAGCGCCGGCGCGCGGTCACCATCGTGTTCACCGTGATCGGCAGCGGGCTGGTGATGTACTGCGTGCAGCTCACCCAGTCGCGCGGCGCGATCGTCGTGTTCGCCCTGGTCGCCGGGGTCTATGCGGTCCGCCGCTACGGCATCACCGGCATCCTGGCGGCGGGCGCGCTGGCGCTGCCGCTCCTGGCCATGGGCGGTCGCAGCGGCGACAAGGCCGACGCGTCGACCCAGCTGCGCTACGAGGCGTGGGCGGCCGGCTCGCAGATGTTCAAGCAGAGCCCGTTGTTCGGGGTCGGTCAGCGCCAGTTCGGCGAGAACCACGTGATGACGGCGCACAACTCGTACGTGCTGTCGCTCGCCGAGCTCGGGTTCCCCGGCCTGGTGCTGTTCGTCACGCTCCTGTTCCTGACCATGAAGACGCTGGTCCGCGGCGTGATCGACCTCGAGCACGTGCCCGGCGCGCGCCCGGCCCAGGTGTGGGCGATGGCGCTGATCTCGTCGTTCTGCGGGATGATGTTCGCCATCAACACGCTGTCGTTCTGCTACCACACGGTGCTGTGGGTCTTCCTGGGGATGGCCGGCGCGTGGGTGTCGGTCGTGCGCCACCACAAGCCCGACTTCGACGTCCGCGTCACCGCCCGCGACTTCATGTTCATCGTCGCCGGCTGCGCGCTCTACGCGGTGGTGGTGCTGCCGGTCTTCGTCCGGATCAAGGGCGCGTAGCCGCTCCGAGCCGCTCGTAGCCGCCCGGTCCGGAGTCCCGTGGCTGTCGGCCCGGGGTGCAGTATCCTGTGGAGATGGTGCGTCGTGACGACGGCGGAAAGCTCGGTCCGGTTCGGGCCGGGGAACCGCCGTCACGCTGTGGAGATCCAGCGGGTGAGAGTCCCGTCCCGGTAAGCGCCGGAGCGCCGGG
>JBKJLC010000009.1:0-15862 GCA_046597055.1 Kofleriaceae bacterium
CTGGCGATTTCATCACGCCATGTGCGCTCGACGTCGGCAGGATCGGTCGCTCGATCAAGACTCTCCAGCAGGGCCCGCGCGGCGTCCGCACGATCGGGGGCGGGGAACTCGAGGAGCGCCTCGACCAGCTGGGCTCGGGTGGCCATACCGCTAACCGAACAGGAGGTCCTCGGCGACACCGAGGCACTCGACCGCACCAGCCTGGTCGGGGCCCGCCCGGACGCGCTCGACGTGGTCACCACCGCTGCCGCCACCGCCACCCCGGCGCTGTGGACCTCGCTCGAGTCGACCGCCAGCGCGATGCGGCTCGCCTTCCGCAGCGCGGACCCGGCCACGGTCGAGATCCTCATCCTCCGGATGGACCGGCTGGTGTGGACGACGGTCGGGACGCTGCCGGCGCGGACCGGCGCCGGCACCACCTCGAAGTTCGTCGACCGGGATCTCGATCTCGAGCAGCGCTACTGTTACCGGGTGCGCGTCCACGGCGCCACCGCCTCGGCGATCACCTTCGAGACCTGCGGGACGACCACGCCGTTCTTCGTGACCGAGCCGGAGATCGACGACGTCGCGCCCGCGATCGTGACCATCACCCATCCCGAGCCGGGCACGCTGGTGGTGGCGTGGCTCGACCTGCGCGTGGGTGAGCGCGAATGGTCGGTGTCGCTGTTCGACGGCCTGGCGGCCAGCCCGCTGCACACCCGGCGCGTGACCGACAGCCGACCCGAGCCGTCGATCCGCCAGGCGAGCCGCTGGCAGGACCTCGATCCGGCGAAGCTGTACTGCTTCCAGGTCACCCGCCGCGGGCGCGGGTCGAACCGCCTGTGCGCGTCACCGGTGGCGGCGCGCACAGGCGCGGATCAGCGGGATCCGCGGCCCGAGGTGACGCCCAGCATCGGCCCGATCACCGCCGAGAACGGCGCGCTGCGCCTGGCCATCACGAACCCGCAGCCCGGTCAGGTGCTCGAGCAGGTGACCGCCAGCACCCTGGTCCGCCGCACGCTCGCGGTCGACGCCAGCGGCGCCAGCACGCTGACGAGCGCGGACCTGACCCCCGGCCAGACCTACTGCTACCGCCTGCTGGCCCGCACGCTGTGGGGCTCGCGGTACTCCGACCTGCAGTGCGCGACCACCACGACCGCGCTGCCCGGGCGGCCGAGCAACCTGCGCGTCACCGACCTGACCGCGACCCGGGTCGCGCTCGACTGGGACAGCGCCTCGAACGCCGACAGCTACGAGGTCGCGTACGCTGGCCGACGGACGTCGTATCAGGACGACGACGGTGCCCTGGGCTCGACCTCGTCGAGCATCACCTTCACCGCCAGCAGCGATGGCTTCGGTGGCTACGAGGGCTACTCGTATTGCTTCAAGGTCCGCGCCAAGAACCAGTTCGGCGTGTCCGGCTGGACCAGCGAGCTGTGTGATGTCCGGTTCGCGGACGACGGCCTCACCTGGTACCCCACGTTCCTGACCTTCGATCCGCCGCCGACGGGCGAGACCCAGGTGGTGTACACCCGCCTGGTCAGCCCGGGCGGCAGCCCGGCGGCGCGGCTGGTGTCGGTCGCGGTCGCCGGCAACGGAGCCATCCCGTTCACGGTGCGGTTCCTCCCGCCGGGGTCGACCCGCGCGGACTGCATCGACGTGACCAGGGGCGTGTCGATCGCGCAGGGTGGCACCCTGACCGGCGGGGCGCTCGCCACGCTCTATGGCGCGGCCGAGCCGGCGCCGCCGCTCATGCTGATCGCGTGCAAGGACTGGCCGCCCGGCGATCAGGGCACGCTCAACGACATCCTGATCGAGGTCACCTACCGCCGGTAGCCCCGGCGCCGGATCGCAGCGAACGACGAGCCTCGGATGCGAGGCGGCGGTAGATGAGGCCCGCGGCCGCGGCTACCGGGCGGTGGCCCAGCCGTCGCCGGTCCAGTGATACGTCTCGGTGTACTGCTCGTCATCGGCGGGCGCGCGCTGCAGGGTCACCTTGCGGTCTTCGAAGGTGAACTTCTCGTCCCACTTGTCGTCGCGATCGAGGTCGACCTTGGCGCGGTTGACCTTCCGCATGCCGACGTCCTGGTAGACGTTGACCTTCCAGCTGCGGCCCTTGCTGGCGTCCTTCAGCTTGTCGCCGCTGATCTTCTGGTCGCGCCAGGCGATGACCTCGCGGTCGTAGGCGCGGGCGGGCAGGTCGGCGCCCGACTCGCCGATCGGGTTGGCCACCGGGGCGCTGCCGCCGGGCGTCGGCGTCGGCGCGGACGGGATCACCGGCGCCGGGCGCACGTCGGTGGTGTCGCGGGCGGGCGCGGTGGCGACTGGATCGCCGCCGTCGCGGTCCTTCCCGCACGCCTGGTAGAGCCCGAAGCCGGCGAGCCCGGCGCTGGCGAACGCGAGCACGAGGAACATCCGCAACCGCATCCGCCCTGCCATCATCAGCGCACCTCCTCGGCCCGGGGGCCGACCTCGACCATGCCGCGCTGCTGCGGCACGGTGCAGTTGCAGTAATCGTACTGGCACGGGGTCGCCGCGGCCATGAGCCGGAAGCTGCCGTCGAGCAGGTTGCCGAGCGGCTGGCGGCGGTGACGGCGCGCCGGATAGCAACGAAAGGCGTCGCCGCGGTGATCGACGATGAAGTAGCGGGCCCCGGCCCAGCACGGCCGGCCGGCGAACGACGGCGCGATCGACCCGGTGCCGTTGTGGCCGCCGAGCTGGACCAGCTGGTCGCGCTCGTCCTCGTCGTAGTCGATCACGTCGCGGTCCGCCTTCTCGGGCTGGATCTTCAGGTCGACCCCGGCCGCCGCGTAGCTCGCGCGCAGCGCGGTCAGGCGCGGCAGGTTGGCCCGGGTCGCCACGCAGGTGACCACCACGCGGCCGGCGTGGCGCGCCTGGAGCGCGCGGACCTTGGCCAGCAGGGCCTCGGGCGTGACGTACTCGAGGTGGAGCGAGGCCG
Source organism: Kofleriaceae bacterium (assembly GCA_046597055.1). Lineage (GTDB taxonomy): Bacteria > Myxococcota_A > Polyangia > Haliangiales > Haliangiaceae > UBA2376. The sequence goes on from JBKJLC010000009.1 coordinate 2,939, forward strand.
AGATCACGCCGGGTCGCGCGCGGGTGAGCTCGGCGAACCTGGCCAGCTCGTCGGCGGGCGCCGACAGGTTGGTGACCACGCTGACCCGACGGCCGCCGGCGGCCAGCGCGCCGACCGCATCGAGGAAGTCGGGGTGACGGAACGGCTCGCCGCCCGACAGCTTGATCTCCCAGTCACCGGGCAGCGCCAGGAAGCCGGCGATGAAGCGCGGCAGATCGCGCGCCCACTGCCCGCGATCCTCGACGAAGCGCTGCGTGCAGTAGCTGCACCGGTAGTTGCACGTGGTGTTCATGTTCCACGACGCGACGCCCTCGAGCGGGTAGCGCGGCGGGTTCACTCGTCCAGCTCCGCGCCGCCGGCGACGCCCTCGATCATGCCGCGGTTGGCGGGCACCGTGCACGGACAGATGTCGTAGCTGCACGGCAAGGGCGCGGTCGCGCGCGCGATCGCGCCGTCGAAGACGTTGCCGAGCCGGCCGTGGCCGTGGCGCTTGGCGGTCCGGCACGACCAGACCTCGCCGTCCTTGTCGACCACCGCGTAGTCGACGCCGGCCCAGCAGGTGCGCCCGCGGTAGCTCGGCGCCACGTTGGCCTCGCGCGCGGTCGGGCGCCGGCCGATCAGCGGGATCAGCGCGTCGGGTGCCGGATAGTCGGCGACCCCGCCGCCGGTCTTGTAGAGCTGCGGGAACCAGCGCAGCCCGCGCGCCTCGATCGCGGCCTTGCCGCGGGCGGCGTCGGCCTCGCGGCCGGGCAGCACCACCTGGTTGACGACGAACGCGGTGGCCGGGTCGAGCTGGAGCGCGAGCCACTCGGCCTTGGCCGCGAACTCGTCGACAGCGACGTGCTCGAGGTGGAGCGAGGCGGAGAACACCGCGAGCCGACCGCGGGTGGCGTGGACGAAGCCCATCAGCTCGGCGCGGGTGGCCGAGAAGTTGGTGAGCACGCTGATCCGGTGCCGCGTGCGCGCCATCAGTCCGGGCACGACCAGGTCGAGGAACAGCGGGTGTGCGAACGCCTCGCCGCCCGAGCACTTGATCTCCCAGACCCCGGGCAGGCTGGCGAAGGTGGTCAGCGCCCGGTCGAGCTGGTCGCGGTGGGGGCGGCCGCGCCGGTAGCGCGCCGACTGGATGCAGTACGAGCAGTCGTAGTTGCAGGCGCCCGCGACCTGCCACTCGATCGTCGGCGTGCGCGCGGTGGCCATCACCGCTCCATCGCCGCGAGATCGGCGTCGTCGACGTCGGCCGCGCCGGGGCCGCCGCGACCGTCGACCACCGCGAGCCGCACCCGCGCGCCGCCGCCGATCACGGCACGCCACGCGAGGTCGCCGTAGCGCTCGCGGAAGCGCGCGCTCCACGCGGCGTTCTGCTCGAGCTTGCCGCAGCGGTGACAGCCAGGGAACCAGTCGCCGCGACGCAGGCGCGTGCGCAGCTGGTGCCACGCGTCGCCCTGCCACAGCGCCGCGAAGGTGGTGCCGTGCAGCGAGCCGACCCGGACCTCGGTGTTGCAGCAGTAGAGGACGTCATGATCCACCGTGATCCGGGTGTAGACATGGCCCATGAAGCAGCCGATCTCGCCGATCGGCACGGTGGCGCGCAGGTCGCCCCGGGCGGCGCCGACCTGACGCTCGAACAGGTCGAGGTTGGTCGCGACCCCGAGCTCGGCGGCGACCGCGCGCGCCCGCGGGATCGCCGCGGCGAGCAGCTGGTCGCGCTGCTCGGGGGTGATGCTGCACTGCTCGGTGCCGCGGGCCAGGCTGGCCAGCTTGAAGTTGATGCGCGCCGCGTGAAACGTGCGTCCGAACCGGACCATCGCCTCGAGCTCGTGGGCGTTGTCGCGCTGGATCACGTGGACGTGGCGGACCGCGGTGCCGGTGCCGTGCAGGCGGCGCAGCCCCTTGCACATCGTGAAGAACTCGCGCTCGTCCCAGCCCGGGTGAAAGGCGGCGTAGGTGTCGGGGGTCGCGCCGTGGATGCCGACCAGCAGGTCGTCGACGCCGGCGACCGCCAGCCGGTCGAGGTCGGCGGCGATCAGGTTCGACAGCACGGTCAGCCGCCAGCCCTGGGCCTTGACCCGCGCCATCATCGTGTACGCGTCGGGGTGGACCAGCGGGTCGCCCATGCCCGACAGCACGAACCCGCGCACCGAGCCCATCGCGGCCAGCTCGTCGACCAGCCGCTCGAAGTCGGCCAGCGCGAACGAGCGGCGCTTCCAGCTCACCGGCCGCGGCTCGTCGAGCAGCGGCGAGTGATCCCAGCAGGTCACGCACGCCGCGTTGCACGCGTTGGTGATGTCGACGTGCACGGTCTCGGGCCCGGCCCCGGGCGCGCCGGTGCGGATCGCCTCGAGCCGGGCGTCGCGGTCGCCGCTCACGCGTCGGCCTCGGGCCGCACGGAGGGCGCATCCCGCGCGCCGCGCCCGGCCAGGATCTCGGCCAGCCCGCGGCGCCCGGCGCCCTCGAGCCGGGCCAGATCGCGGGCGGCATCGAACAGATCGTCCTCGGCCGCGAGCCAGCTGGTGAGATCGGCCGTGAACGCCGGCAGCGGATAGCCGCGCTGCACCGGGACCGCCCGCAGCAGCGAGACCGCGCCCATCCAGTCGCGGTAGCGGGCAAAGCCGGCGAGCAGCGCCGCGACCCCGGCGCCGAGCTCGTCGGCGGTGGCGGCCGGGAACGCGCGGCGGATCAGCGCCACGATCGTCGCGGCCTCGTCCCACGGCGCGCCGGTGGCGCGGATCGCGTCGGTCAGGCGCAGGACCCGCGCGGCCGGATCCCCGGCGGGCGCCGTGGCCGTGGCCCCGGTCAACTCGGCCAGCAGCGCGGCGTGGGCGGCGGCCTCGCCAGGCGCGTCGCCGGCGACCGCGCGGATGACCTCCCACGTCCGGCGGTCGGACGGGGCCAGCCCGACCGTGCCGAGCCCGGCGAGCGCCGCGACCAGCTCGGGCGACAGCACGCGCGCCGCGTAGGCGACATCGGCCGGGCGCAGCACCCGCGCCAGGATCGCGGCGGCCGCCTCGCGCGCGCCGTTGCGCGGCACCAGCGATGCGGCGATCGCGCCGTCACCGGGCGCCTCGAGCAGGTCGGGCACGTCCTCGAGGCGCGCCGCGACCCGGCCGGCACCGGCGCGCGCCATCGCCTCGGCCCGCGCCCGCTGATCGTCGGCCAGCCGCGGCTGGGGCAGGAACACGGTCGGGATGCCGGCGTACATCAGCTCGGTCACGCCGTTGTAGCCGCCGGCCGACACCGCGGCGTCGACCCCCGGCAGCAGCTCGAGCGGGACGTAGCGGTCCATCCACGTGATGCCGGGGCCGCGTCGCTCCGGGCCCTGGTAGAGCGGGCCGGCGCCGACCACCACGTGCCAGCCGCGCGGGACCAGCGCGTCGACCAGCCACGGCAGCGCGTGGGGCGCGGCGTCGTCGCCCCCGCCGCCGAGCGAGACGTAGACCGCCCGGGCGCCGGTCGGGATGCCGAGCGCGGCCCGGGCCGCGGCCCGCGCCAGCAGCTCCTCGCGCTCGCGCAGCAGGATCGGCCCGACCCCGCGCTCGTCGGGGATCACCACCGCGCCGTACAGCGGCAGGAGCGCGCGGTAGGCGTCGTCGCCCGCGATCTCGTCCTTCACCGCCCGCGCGACCAGCACCCGCTGCGGCACCATCTCGAGCACCGCCAGCAGCTCGCCGAAGCTGCCGCCCGGGAAGGTGTCGACCACCAGGACGTCGGGCGCCAGGCCGGCGATCGCGTTGACCACCCAGCCGCGCGCCACCGTGAGATAGCGCGCCGGCTCCATGCCGGCGTCGCGCAGCATCGCCTTCGACGGCATCTTGAGCGCGGGCACGCCCTCGCGCCGGGCCAGGGTGTCGGCCTCCGACGAGGTGAGCACCCAGCACTCCGCGCGCACGCCCAGCAGCGCGGTCAGGCGCCGCACCCAGCGCAAGATCGCGAGCTGGCGCACCAGGTGACCGACCCCGCGCCCGTTGATCGCGTACGACAGCACGCGCACCGTCTTCACGACAGGTAGCCCCCGCCGGTCTCGACATCCTGGCGTCCAGCCATGAACGCGGCGGCGGCCGCGTCGTCGCGCGCCGACACCCCGCCGGGGTCGACGATGATCACCTCGGGGTGCTGGTCGTACCAGGCGCGGGTCCGCGCCAGCGTCCGCGGCGGCGGCTGCCGGGTCAGGTGCAGCCACCACATCGCCCAGTCGGCGTTCAGATCGAAGCCGTCGTAGTTGCGGGCCGCCACCAGCGTGTCGAGGCGCTTTTCGATCTTGTCAGCCTCCGCCAGCAGCGCCGGCGCGCGCGCGGTCAGCGGGTCGTTCAGGTCGGAGGCCGGCAGGCTGCGGCCGCGATCGATGCGACCGAGCCGGCGGTCGTACTTGGCGAGCCGCTCGGTGAAGCGCTGGATGATCGGCGGCAGCCCGACGTCGAGCAGCTCCTGCACGAAGGCACGCTTGGCCCGCGCCCCGTGCACCGGTCGCAGCGCGGCCAGCACCGCGGGCTCGCTGGCCGCCCACTGCGCGAGCAGGCCGAGATCCGCCAGCGCCAGGTGCTCGGCGAGGAAGCCCTGGGCATCGGCCAGGTAGATCGCGTCGAGGTTGTCGCGGCGGTACACCGCGGCGTCGTGGCGGCGGACCAGGTCGTGGACCGCGTCGATCTCGGCGGTCAGCCGCGTGACCTCGGCCCGCAGCAGATCGCGGGGGGCTGCCACCTCGCGGTAGCGCGGCAGCACGTCATCGCCGAAGTCGCCGAGGTCGAGCGCGCGACAGATCCGATCCCCGGCCGACCACAGCTTCCAGTACTCGGCGCGGTACCACGGCACGTCGAAGCTCGGCGTGTCGTAACCGAGCTCGATCAGCCGCAGGAAGCCGTCCTGGCTCTCGAACGCGTCGCACGCGCGCTGCTGCGGCGCCAGCGCGCCCTCGGCGCCGGCCAGGGCCAGGGCCAGCTCGCCACCGTCGCCGACCAGACGGGCCCGATCGACGTGGCGGGGATCGGCGCGCAGCTGCGTGACCGAGGTCTCGAGCACGTGGCGCTCGTGCTCGCGCGCGCGCAGCGGATCGCGGCGCTCGAAGCCCTTGAAGCCGGCCAGCGCCGCGGCTCGGCGCAGCGCCGCCTCGTCGAGCGACGGCAGGTAGCTCGCGGCCAGGGCCAGGGTCACCGCGCCGAGCTCGCGGTCGATCTGGGTCGCGGCCTCGCGGGCGCGCGCGGTCACCGCCAGGTACCGGGTCCGGACCGCCTCGGCGGTCTGGCGGAAGTCGAGGATCTGCTGCCGCTGGGACGCCACGGCGCCGATCCTACCGCGGGGTGGCGGCGGCGATCGCGCGCAGCCGGACGCTGATCGCCGCGGCCGACTCGATCCGCTCGTCGGCCTCCTCGTGCAGGCAGTCGGCGACCAGCTCGTCGAGCGCCGGCGGCGTGCCCGGCGCGAGTTCCGACAGCCGCGGCGCCTCGGTGAACATGTGGTGCGCCATCACGTTGCCGTCGATGAACGGCGGCCGGCCCGCCACCAGCTCGAACAGCGTGCACCCGACCGCGTACAGGTCGGCGCGGTGGTTGATGTTCTCGCCCTTGATCTGCTCCGGCGACATGTACAGCGGCGTGCCGCGGACGTCGGTGCGGCGGATCTCGAGCTCGCGCAGCACCCGCGCGATGCCGAAGTCGCCGAGCTTCACCACCTTCTCGCGCGAGACGAAGATGTTGGCCGGCTTGAGGTCGCGGTGGATGACCTTCTTGCCGTGGCGAGCTGGACCACCACGCCGCGCAGCTCGACCGCGGGCGCCACCGGCCGCTCGGGTCGGTCGAGCGCCGCCTCCAGCAGCAGCGTGAAGCCACCGGCCTCGTCGGCGAGGTCGGCCTCCGCGTGCGTCTGCGCGACCGCGAGCCGTCCGGCTTCGGCCGCAGAGATACCGTCGGCGACCATCACGGCCGCCGCCACGAGCAGCAGTCCCCCACGCATCGCTCGATGGTACCCGTGGACGCGCCCGGGCGGGCGCCGCCGGCGCGCTACTTGACCGGCTTGGCCGGCTCGGCCCTGGGGCCGGACGGCGGCGGCGTGGTGACCGGCTTGCCCGCGACCACGCCCTCCATGAAGGAGCGGCCTTCGAAGATCACGCCCTTCTCGATCTGCAGCGACGGCGTGTGCAGGTCGCCCTTGACCCGCCCCGGCGCCAGCACCTCGATGCTGCGCTTGGCGCGGATGTTCCCGACCACGGTGCCCTGGATGATCACCTCACCGATGTCGATCTCGGCCTCCACGTAGGCGCCCTCGCCGATGATGAGGATGTCGTCGGAGAACACCTCGCCCTTGAGCTTGCCGTCCACGCGGACGGTGCCCTCGAAGGTGAGCTTGCCCTCGAACGCGGTGCCGCGACCGAGGAGCGTGTTGATCTCGCTGACGATGCCTTCGCGCCGAGCCGGTGCCGTCATGAACCGGACGCTATCACTTCCGCAGCTTGATCTCGACGGTCTGCTCGGACTTGCCGGTCCAGTCGAGCGTCCGGGTCTCGAGCAAGAAGTCCTTGTGGCGCACGTCGATCGTCCGCAGCGCCTCGGGCGACAGGCCGGTCAGCTCGAGCGGCGTCCGGCCCTTGATCTGATCGCCGATGTAGACCTCGGCGCCGGCCGGCGTGGTGAGCACCCGCAGCGTCACGGTCATCGGCGGCAGGAACGCGAACACCTTCAGCTGGCCGCCGCTGTCGGGGACCAGCACCACGTCGCGGTGCGGCTGGTGACCGGCCAGGGTCACGACCAGCTCGTGGCGCGCGGCCGGCCGGGTCACGAACCGCGCCGGCGTCGGCTCGGACAGCGCCTGGCCGTCGACGGTGACCACCGCGCCGGCCGGTGACGACTCGATCAGCAACGAGGCCTCGGCCACGATCTGCTCGTTGCCGCGGATGATCGCGATCGTCCCGATCACCACCGCGGACAGCAGCAGCACCACCAGCGCGATCCGCAGGAACCCGCTCCGCGCCGGCGGCAGCCGGTACTGCGCCGGCAGCTCGTCGATCTCGGTCAGCGCCTGCATCTGCTTGCTGAAGCTGAGCGGGTGCTGGCCACCGTAGGGCTGGAACGGGTACGGCCCGGGGCCGCCCGGCGCCGCCTCGGGCTGCGGATACGGCGACACCAGCGCCGCGACCTGCGGCAGCGCGTAGGGCGCGAGGTGTGCGGGCAACCCGGCGCCCGGCACCGACGCCGGCACCTCGTGGGGCACGCCCGAGGACGGGATCGCCCGGGTGTCGATCGCGGTCGCGGTGTCGCGGTCGGGCCCGAGGTCGAGCGGCCCGGCGGCGAGCCCGTCGAAGCGCCCGGGTGGCACCGCCGGCGGCCGCGAGGGCGGGCGGCCACGGACCGGGGCGGTGGGCGCACCGGTCGACGCCGGATCGCGCAGCGTGGCCGGCACACCGTCGGAGATCGGGGCGCCACCGCCGCGCGCGGGCCGTGGCATCGGCGCGCTCGCGTTGCCGACCAGCGCTTGCAGCACCGAGCCCGCGACGGGGACCCCGCCGGCCGGCGTCCGCCGCGACTCGCGCGGGCGCCGCAACTCGCTCACCGCCGGGGTCGGCGTGTGCGCCGACAGCGCGGCCGGCTGGGGCCCTGGTGGCCGCCGGCGTGGCGCGGTCGAGGCGTCCTCGGGCGCGACCGAGGGCACGCCGTGCCCGCGGGCCAGGGTCGGCGAGTCTTCCTCGTGCTGCCCCGACGGTCGCAGGCCCATCGACGCCTCGATCATCGTCGGCTCGTAATCGCCGAGCTCTTCTTGCAGCTCGGAGGCCGCGCGCATCCCGCGCGGTCGGTCGGACCCGGTGGCGGCGTCCATCGTTGGCTGCCCGGTCACCACCGTGTGCTCGACCTCGTCCTCGACCCCGGCCATGGTCGCCGCGTTGATCATCCGCGGCGACGCTCGCGCCACCATCGGGTCGGGCGGCAGCCGGAGCGGCGGCAGCGACCCACGCGCTGGCGGCTGCTCGGTCGGCGGCCGCGACCGCAGCGGCGGCAACGGTCCCCTCGGCGGCGCGATCGCCGGCCGCAGCGGCGCGGTCGGCGCCCGCGGCCGGGCCGACAGGGTCGGGTCGGTCGGCTCGGTCGGCGGCCGGGTCCGCACCGGCTGGGTCGGCGGCCGGCTCGGGATCGGCGAGGTCGGTGGCCGCAGCCGGACCTGATCGACCGGCGGCCGGAGGGTCGGCACCTGACCGGTCGGCGTCCGGACCGTCGGCACCTGACCGGTCGGCGTCCGGACCGTCGGCACCTGGCCGGTCGGCGTCCGGACCGTCGGCACCTGGCCGGTCGGCGAGCGGCGCTGGATCGGCGGTGGCGGCGGCGGGGTCGTCGAGCCATCGGGCATCGGCGGCGGCCGGCCCAGCTCGTTGACCCGGAAGATCACGCTGTTCTCGTCGGAGATGTCCGACCGGTTGGTGGCGAAGGTGTGGGGCTCGATCGACTTGGTCGAGCGGTTGGGATCGCGCGGCGCCGGCCCCGAGCTCGGGACCGCCGCGGGCGGCGCCTGCTCGCCAAGCACCCGCCGGATGTGCCCGGCCAGCTTCGACGCGGTGAACACCGGCGAGTAGCCGTGCAGGAACCGCTCGAGGTCCGACGCCAGATCGCCGGCGCTCTGGTAGCGATCCTCCGGCTTCTTGGCCAGCGCGTGCATGACGATGTGCTCGAGCTGGGGCGGCACGTCGCGGCGCAGCGTCCGCACCGGCGCGATGCTGGCGCGGCGCACCATGTCGAGCAGCTTGTGCAGGTCCTCCTCGAGATAGAGCATCTGCCCGGTCAGCATCTCGTAGAGGACGATGCCGGCCGAGAAGATGTCCGAGCGGTAGTCGATCCGCTCGCCCCAGGCCTGCTCCGGGGACATGTAGTAGTACTTGCCCTTGATCACGCCGACCGCGGTCTGGCGGACCTTCATCGTCGCCTTGGCGATGCCGAAGTCGACCAGCTTGACCTCGCCCGCGTTCGACACGAGCACGTTCTGCGGCGAGATATCGCGGTGGACGATGCCGAGCGTCACGCCGCCGCCGTCCTTCTTGCGGTGGGCGTAGTCGAGCCCGGTCGCCATCTCCTTGGCGACAAAGGCGGCGACGTCGAGCGGCATGTCGAGGTCCTGCTCGGAGCCGCGGCGCAGGATCTTGTAGAGGTCGGCGCCGTCGACGAACTCCATCGTGATGTAGTAGCTCCCGCCGACCCGGCCGAGGTCGAAGGTCTGCGCGACGTTGACGTGCTGCAGCTGGACCGCGATCTTCGCCTCGTCGATGAGCATCTCGATGAACTGCTCGTCCTGCGCGAAGTTCGGGTGGATCATCTTCAGCGCGCAGTACTTCTCGAAGCCCGCGATGCCGCGGGTCTTCGCCAGGTGGATCTCGGCCATCCCACCGACCGCGATCTGGCGGACCAACTGGTAGGGGCCGAACTGGCGCTCCGCCATGGCGCGGCTACTCGGGGACGAGCTCGAGGCGCTCGTTCTCGCCGGTATCGTCCTGGCCCTGCGCGGTCTCCGGGGTCGGCCCCTCGCGCAGCAGCTCGGCCTGGCCGGGATGCACGAACACGCCGACCAGCCGCAGGGGCGCCTTGGCGCCGCGGTCGAACGTGCACACGACCTCGGTCGCGATGCCGTAGGCGACGTTGACCAGGTAGCTGGCCGCCGCGTTGGCGACCAGGTACAGGCCGAGGCCGGCGCCGTAGGTCTTGCGATCGATCTGCACCGGCGACCGGATGCACTTGTCGATGTAGGCGAGGATCGTGTTCTTGGCGAGGCGCCCGAACCGATCACGCACGGCGATCGCGAACTGGCCCTCGGTCGCCGCGTAGCGGATCGACACCGGGCGCGGCGAGCGCGACTTGGTGCGATCGTGCGGGTCGACCTCGGCGAAGATCTGGTTGCCCGCCTCGTCGACCGGCGCGTCGTAGAGCGCGTTCATCAGCAGCTCCTCGCACACCTGGCCGATCGCGCTGCGCACCTGGCGGCGCATCTTGGCCGCCTCCGCGTAGGCGAGGATGGTGTCGAGCGCCTTGCCGCGACCCTCGAAGTCGCGGAGCCTCACGTAGTTCACCGGCGTGCCCTCGGGCAGGTACTTCTCGATGCCGAAGATGTCGCCGGTCAGCAGCTTCTGCGCGGTGACGTAGACCCCGCGCTCGAGCTCCTCGCCGACGATGACGTGGTTGACCCGGGGGTCCTTGAGGTACTGGGTCAGCTCGAGCAGCGCCGCCTTGGGCGTGACCACCGCGGCGTGCGACTTCTGCCGCAGCATCGGCACCAGACGATCGACCTGGCTGACATCACCCTGTTCGACGTCGAGGAAGACGTAGCGGTGCGGGATGATCTCGCTCTGGATCGCATCGAGCGAACGCACCGCGTCCACCTCCGCGCCGGCCCGCTCGAGCTGGGCGACGATGCGCCGCAGCTGATCGAGGTTCGGCGAGATGGCGAGAACGCGACGCTTCGACAAGGACCCCTCGGCGGCCAACTGAGTTACATCGTATCGGAAGCGCGCGGGCGGTTCCACCCGAGGGGGCCAGATGTGTCACCATCTGGATCGTGGCTGACGGGACACCAGCCAAGCCCCAGCTCCTGGTCGTCGACGACGAACCCGACATGCTCGACTTCATCGAGCGTGTCACCCGTCGACGTTATGACGTGACCCGATGTGCGAACGGGGAGGATGCCCTCGTCCTGCTGGGCCAGCGGGAGTTCGACGTCCTCATCACGGACCACAAGATGCCCCGGCTGACCGGGCTCGAGCTGCTCGAGCGCCTGGGCGACCGCCACCCTCGGATGGTGCGGGTGCTCCTGTCCGGCTACACCGACGTTCCCGAGGTCCGCCGGGCCGCGGCCACCGGCCGCGTCCACCACTACGTGGTCAAGCCGGTCGACTCGCGCGCGCTGATCGCCGGGATCGAGCACGCGTGCGAGGTGCACCAGGGTCGGGCCACCTACAGCGACGATCAGTAGCCCGCTCCCGGAGCCGCTCAGTAGGTGTACTGCGCCGACAGGTACCCGTGGACGTCCTCCCACGGGTTGGGCTGGAACTCGAGGCGCGGCTCGTGGTCGTAGAACGTGTCGGGCTGGTAGTAGCGGGCGTTGAACGCGTTGAACACGGTGGCGCGCACGGTCAGCCTGGCGGTCGGCATGTAGGCCATGCCAAAGCTGAGGTCGGCCGCCGCCGGCAGGCGGTCCATCGTGAGCTGGGTGGCGTAGCTGCGCAGCGGGGTCGCCTGCATGGTCGTGGTGTTGATCACCGAGCCGCGCGGGTAGCTCGCCGGGCACCCGCCGGGGAGCTGCTCGCAGTAGATGAAGTCCCGGTGCTCGATCAGCCGGTTCGGGTCCTCCATCGCGCCGACCACGCGCAGATCGGTGAACGCGGTCAGCTTTTCGTCCATCAGGTTGTAGACGCCGGCCAGGTGGAACATGTGCTCGGGCATGCTCCTGTGGACGCCCTTGTCGCGCGTGTTGAGCCGGGTGAACGTGTAGGCGAGCTCGAGGCGGTGGCCACCCTGGATGTACAGCTTGGCCAGCCCCTCGGCCGAGTGAATCCCGCGGTCGGCGCTGTTCACGAACTTGGCGCGGTTGAGCTGGATGAGCTTCTCGAGGCGCGTGTACGAGTAGTCGAGGCGGAACGACAGCTCGCGGATGCGACGGTCGCCCTTGAACAGACGGGCGTTGACCTCGGCCTGGGCCGCGTCGGAGGTCTCGACCGAGAGGTCGGGCGAGCCGACGAGCGTCACGCTCTCGCCATTGGACCGCAGGTTGAGGAAGGTCGGCGGCCGGAAGCCCTGGGCGAAGTTGAGCTTGAGGTACCACTTCGGGATGAAGTTCCACACCGCGGTGGCCGAGAACAGCGGGGTCAGCGGATAGCCCAGGGTGCCGAGCGCCTCGGGCGACGCCTGGAGCCGGGCGCCGGCATCGAGGATCAGCTGCTTGGTCGGCCGCCACTGCGGGTTGACGTAGATGCCACCGACCGAGCGGGTTGACGGAAATACGAACGTCAGCGGGCACCGGTCGATGATCCGGACGTCGTCGCGCGCCTCGGTGGTCGGATCCGGCTCGCGCGGGCACGGCAGCGGCAGGCGATCGAGGCGATACGGGGCGATCATCTCCGACTGGATGCCGTCGCCCTGCCGGGACCCGTCGACGTCGTTGAGCGCGAACTCGTGGAACGCCTCGGCGCCGTAGCTGACCCGGAGATCGCCGGGTAGCGAGAGGTCCCCGTCGAACGCGCTGCCGACCCGGTAGGACGTGTTGTCGGTCTGCAGCGCCAGGCCGCCCTCGAGCAGCACCGGCACCGGCGCCGTGATGCCGACGTGCTTCTGGTTGCGCACGAACTGCTGGCCGTACACCTTGAGGCCGATGCCGGCCTTGCCGCCGGCGGCCCGGGTCCGCACCTCGGCCACCGCGTACCGGTCCGAGTTGTCGAGCCGGTTGTCACGCGCGCGCCGGCCGCGGTCGAGACACCGATCGGTTTCGTCGTACGCCACGTCCGGGGTGCACGCCGGATCGTCATCCTCGGACAGATCCTTGCGGGTGACGGACCCGGCGAAGCCCAGCGGCAGGTGGCGCTCGACGAACGGCGCGTAGACCCGGACCTGCAGCTTGCCGTAGGTCACCTTGGCGAACAGGTTCAGGATGTAGCTCTGCGGCGGGTCGGCCTGGGTCAGGGGGCCGAAGAAGTCGGGCGAGTTGGGCTGGGGCGGCGGCGCCGTGTACATCATCAGCGGCATCTCGAAGCCCGGGCCCCGGTAGCTCTCGAACGAGGTGTGGACCAGCAGCTTGACCTTGCCGTCGAGCAGATCGGGCAGGCCGGCCATGACGAAGACCCGCGCGTTCCGACGATCGCCGTTGCCGTCGCCGAGCTGGCCACCCGCCTCGACACCATCGACGTCCTCGGCGTCCTTGGTGATGATGTTGACCACGCCGAGCAGCGAGTTCGAGCCCCACAGCACGCCG
>JBKJLC010000010.1:0-37279 GCA_046597055.1 Kofleriaceae bacterium
GACAGCGAGCGCAGGAGCGACAGCCACAGCGAGGTCGCGACCACCTCGTGGTGACCGGCGCCGGCGGTGAACGCGTGGTGGTGGACGTCGAGGATGCGCGCGGTCTGGCTGACCCGCTCGAGCATGACCCCGAGCCACATGAAGTCGAGCGAGTCGTCGTGCAGCATCGTCGAGCGCAGGAGGCCCAGGGTCAGCTGGGTCGCCGAGCGGACCCGGTGGTAGAACTCGAACCGTCGGTCGGCGAACTCGGCGCGCGCGGCGTCGCTGCGCAGCCACAGGTGCAGCTCGTTGACCGACTCCCACGCCTCGAGCGAGACCACCTCGCGGATCGAGCGCGCGTTCCAGCGCGCGGCGGTGGCCGAGCGCCAGATCGAGACGCTGGCGGCCTCGTCCCAGGTCAGGAACTGCTCGACCCGCTCGCCGTCGGCGAACGCGGCGTCGTCGTCGCCGAACCGGGTCTTGAACTCGTCCTCTTCGCCGGCGACCACCACCACCGGCCGCCAGCACGCGGCTGGCTCGAGCTCGGCGTCGAGCGCGAGGTTGTGGGTGGTCGACAAGAGGCGCGCGGTCGACTCGGCGCGCTCGACGTAGCGCCCGAACCAGAAGCAGTGATCGGCGACCCGCGAGATCACGCGGGCACCCCGTGGTGGTCGTTGTTTGCCGGGGCCGCGGCGGTCGGCGCCGGGTAGGCTCGGGTCAGCGCGATGCCCGCCGAAGCGTTCCTCCTGGTCGCGGTCCTGGTGTTCGCGATGTTCGCGATCGCCGCGGTCGCGCTGTCGTTGGCGCTGCGGGTCAAGCTGGCCGGCGGGCGCGAGCCGCTGTCGCGCAACGCGCGCTGGTGGGTGCGCGGCTTGACCCTCGGCGTGATCGTCGCGCTGGTCGTGATCGTGATGCTGTTCCAGCGCGCCTTCGCGGTGTGACCGAGGAGGGGCGAGGCCTGGCGATTGCCAGCTCGTGCCGGGCGGGGCGCGGGTACCCTCGCTGCCATGCTGGGTGCCGGGATCATGTACGGGCTGGGCGCGGTCGTCCTCGTGGTGTTCGTTCCGCTGGTCGCGCTGCTGAGCCGCGCCGAGCCGGGCAAGGATCGCTTCTCGCCGGAGACGCGCCGGAGGTTCCTCATGCTCTACCTCGGGGTCCTGGCCATGATCGGGCTGCTGGGCCTGCTGGTGAAGCTGGTGATGATCGACTGATCATCTAGATGACCCCGCCGCCCTTGAGCACCCAGGTGTCCTTGGAGCCGCCACCCTGGCTCGAGTTGACGACGTAGCTGCCCTCGACCAGCGCGACCCGGGTCAGCCCGCCGGGCAGGACCCACGAGCCGTCGCGGCTGGTCAGCACGTACGGGCGCAGATCGACCCGGCGCGGCGCCACCGTCCGGCGATCCGCGATCCAGGTCGGGCAGGTCGACAGCTCGATCAGGTGCTGCGCGATGTACCGGCGCGGCTCGGCCTCGATCCGCCGGCGGAACTCGTCGCGCTCGGCGGCCGACGCCTGCGGCCCCATCAGCATGCCGTAGCCGCCGGCCTCGTCGACCGCCTTGACCACCAGCTCGCCCAGATGCTCGAGCACGTAGCGGCGATCGTCGGCGCGGGCGCACACGAAGGTTGGCACCTGGGCCAACACCGGCTCCTCGCCCAGGTAGAAGCGGATCATGTCGGGGACGAACGGGTACACCGCCTTGTCGTCGGCGACCCCGTTGCCGGGCGCGTTGGCCAGGGCGACGTTGCCAGCCGCGTACGCCCGCATGAGGCCGCGCACGCCGAGCACGCTGTCGGCGCGGAACACCTCGGGGTCGAGGAAGTCCTCGTCGGTGCGGCGGTAGATCACGTGGACCCGGCGCGGCCCGCGGGTGGTGCGGACGTAGACCCGCTCGCCGTCGACGAACAGGTCGGGCGCCTGGACCAGCTCGAGCCCCATCGTGCGGGCCAGGAAGCTGTGCTCGAAGTACGCCGAGTTGTACGGGCCCGGGGTCAGCACCACCGCGGTCGTGTCGCCGTGGGTGACCGGCGACACCGAGCGCAGGGTGTCGGCGAGTCGGGTCGGATAGTGATCGACCCGGTGGACCCGGGCCAGGTCGAGCGCGCGCGGGAAGATGCGCTTCGAGATCGCGCGGTTCTCGATCACGTACGACACGCCCGACGGCGTGCGCAGGTTGTCCTCGAGCACCTGCCAGGTGCCGTCCGGATCCCGGACGAGATCGATGCCGGCGATGTGGATGCGGACCCCGCCGGGCGGCTTGACCTCGCGCAGGGTCGGCCGGTAGCCGGCGGCGCCGAGCACCAGCTCGGCCGGGATCACGCCGGCGGCCAGGATGCGTTGACCGTCGTAGATGTCGTCGAGGAACGCGCTCAGCGCGCGCATGCGCTGGAGCAGGCCGCGCTCGACGTGGGCGAAGTCGGCGGCCGACACCAGGCGCGGCATCAGGCAGAACGGAAAGATCTTCTCGGTGCCGCGGTGGTCGGCGTAGACCGAGAAGGTGACGCCCTGGTTGAGCAGCGCCAGCTCGGCGAGCTGCTGGTGACGGGCCAGCTCGTCGGGGGTCAGGGTGCCGAGGTGATCGAGGACGCGGCGGAACTCGGGCCGGGCGCCGGCGGCGGCGATCGTCTCGTCCCAGGTGCCGGGCAGGGGCTGGTAGTCGGCGAACAGGGTCACGACGGGGTGCGCTCCAGGCCGCGGACGTCGAGCGTCCAGGTGGTCATCGCGGTCGGTTCGGCGGCGGTGGGCGCGGGCGGGTTGGTGACGCCGGGATCGGTGGCGACCGGCTCGATCACCAGGCGCTCGGCCCGGCGCGCGGTGGCCTCGTCGTTGCTGGTCGGCAGCCCCTGGTACCCGCCGCCATCGGGGCGCCACGCGTACCAGCGCACGCGCACGGCCTGGTCGCCGACCGCGAGGGTGACCTCGAGCGGCTCGTCGGCCGGCAGGGTCGGGACCAGGCCGGGGTCGGGCCGGTACTGGCGCCGGCGCAGGCCGAGCACGTGGGTGCGCGCGCCGTGCGCCCCGTCGATCCGGGTCGCCCGCGGCGTGATCGCGTGGTCGGCGATGGTCACCCGCGCGGCCAGCTCGCCCGGCGCGCGGGCGACCAGCTCGAGCCGCTCGCTCGAGGCGTCGACCAGGCGCGAGGTGGCGCGCTCCTGCGAGGCGACGTCGCCGACCAGCGGCCAGAACTCGATCGCGCGCGAGATGTCGAGGGTCGCGGCGCCGAGCGTGACACGGGCCAGCCGCGCGTCGCGGAACCGGCGCAGGGCGGTCAGGTGCGGCCCCAGCGGCAGGCCGTGGCGGTCGAGGTCGGCGATCACCGCGTCGAGATCGTCGGCGAGGAACCGGGGCAGCGCCCAGCGGTCGTGCAGCGCGCCGCCCCAGTCGATCATCGGGTGGTCGTACGGGGCCAGCGCGCACCGGGCCGCGACCGCCCGCACCAGGGCGGCCGCTGCGGTCATCCCGTCGGGGGTCGGCGGCATGCGGAACGCGCGCAGCTCGACCACGCCGAGCTGGCCACGCTCGCCGAGGTGCGGGTTCCACAGCTTCTCGACGTTGAGCTCGGCGCGGTGCGAGTTGCCGCTGGCGTCGACCAGGAGCGGCGCCAGGGTCGACCACAGCACCTCGGGCGTGACCCGGTCGCGAAACGCCTCGCGCTCGAGCCAGCCGCACGCCAGCCGCAGCTCTTCCCAGCGCTCGCGCACGCCCTCGTCGGCGCGCGGCGCCTGCGAGGCCGAGCCGGCGCACTCGCCGAGGAACCAGTACGACAGCGCGGGGTGATCGTTGAAGTAGCGGATCATCCGCGGCAACAGCGCCGGGTGCCGGAAGAACGGGCTGCCGGCCGCGGTGGGGCCGCCGAGCGGGAGCTGCCCGCCGCCGCCGGAGTCGACCTCGTCGCCGTTGTAGCGCCAGCGCGTGCTGGCCAGGCCGGCGCGGCCGGCGGCGAGCCACACGTCCTCGAGGTGGTCGGCGAACGTCACCAGATCCGGACACGGCGCGGTGTTGACCTCGACCACGCCGGGGTCAGCGGTGACGGTCAGCCAGCTGTCGCCGGGCCCGAGCGCGGGCGGCGCCTCGGGGGTGGCCGCGGCCAGGCCGGCCACCTCGGGCAGCTCGATCGCGTGCGCGGCGGTGTCGAGCAGCGCGGCGCCGTGCGCGCCGGCCAGCGAGTCGCGCCCGGCGCGGACGCCGAAGCAGAACCGCGGCGCTGGCTCGTCGGGATAGTGGCGGCCGACCACCCGGTGGACGGTGCCGCCGACCAGGCGGGCCAGGACCGCGGCGACCGCGGCCGCGCGCAGCCGCTTGTCGGCGGCGGCCGGGGTCTCGGTCATCGGACGGGGATCCCTGCGGTCATCCGGCGTCGGCCTTGGCGCCGAACGGATCGGTCCAGTCCTCGAGGCGCGGCAGCGGTCGGTCGAGGTCGAGCCGGCGCAGGTCGAGCGTGTACGGCTGGTCGGGGTGGGCGGGTAGCTCGCGGGCCTGGACCGGGAACGGCAGGGGGCCCTCGTGGGTGAAGCGCTGGGCGCGGCGGGCCGCGGCCTCGACCCGGGTCAGCGGGGGCGTCAGGAACGCGCGGCCCTCGGGGTGCCACACGTGATAGGCACCGGCGCCGAGCGAGCGGCCGGCCCAGGTGTCGAGCACGTCGAGCCGGATCGGATGATGGACGCCGAGGTGCGGGTGCAGGCTGTGCGGCGGGCACCAGGCGCGGAAGCGCACGCCGGCGACGTGGGTGTCGGCGTGCACGGTCGCGCGCATCGGCAGGCGCACGCCGTTGACCAGCACCCGGTGGCGCTCGGGATCGAGGCCGCGGGCGCGGACCTCGAGCCGCTCGAGCGAGCTGTCGACGAAGCGGGCGGTGCCGCCGGCGGTGACCTCCTCGCCGAGCACGTGCCAGGGCTCGATCGCGTTGCGGACCTCGACCTGGAGGTCGCCGGCCTCGATGGTGCCGACCAGCGGACAGCGCAGCTCGACGAACGGGTGATACGCGGCGGTGGGCAGCGCGAGCCCCTGCTGGGCCAGGTAGGCCAGCACGTCGTCGAGGTCGCGCTCGAGGAAGTAGGGCAGCAGGAAGCGATCGTGGAGGCCCTGGCCCCACCGGGTCAGCGGGGCTCGATAGCTGCGACGCGCGAACGCGGCGCACAGGGTGCGGACCAGCACGACCTGGGCCGCGGCCAGGCGCGGGTGCGGCGGCATCTCGAACGCGCGCAGCTCGACCAGGCCCTGGCGGCCGAACGGCGTCTGCGGATCGAACAGCTTGTCGATCGAGATCTCGGCGCGGTGGGTCGACCCGGCGACGTCGCACAGGAGGTTGCGGAACAGGGCGTCGACCAGCCAGGCCGGGGTTGGCTCGGCGCCGTGGGCGCGCTCGAGCGCGATCTCGAGCTCGTACAGGGCGTCGTGGCGGGCCTCGTCGAGGCGCGGCGCCTGCGAGGTCGGCCCCACGAACAACCCGGTGAACAGGTACGACAGCGCCGGGTGGTGCTGGAAGAACGTGATGAGCGACCCGAGCAGGGCCGGTCGCACCAGCCACGGCGACGACGCCGGGGTCGGTCCACCCAGGGTCAGGTGGTGACCGCCGCCGGAGCCGGCGAGGCGACCGTCGAGCAGGTACTGCTCGCTCTGCAGCCCGGTGGCGAGCGCGGTCTCGAACACGGTCTCGAGCAGCGCGGCGTGCGCGCGGCTCGACCCGACCGGCGGCAGGTTGACCTCGAGCACGCCAGGATCGGGCGTGACCGCGAAGCGAAACTGGTCGGGCGACGGCGGCGGCGGATAGCCTTCGAGGTGGGCGTCGAGATCGGTGTCGACCCGGGCGGCGTCGATCGCCGCCACCAGGTCGAGCCAGTTGGCGAAGGTCGCCAGCGGCGGCAGGAACACCCACAGCACCCCGTCGCGCGGCTCGATCACGAGCGCGGTGCGGACGCTGGTGACGCCGGTGGCTGGTGGCGGCGGGTCGCCGGGCGCGGGGATCGGCGCCGGCGGGGCGGTGGTGGTGAGGGGCCGGCCCGCGACCAGGGCCGCCGGCTGCTCGGTGGCGATCCGCGCGCGCGCGCGGTCGCTGGCGTCGAGCCGGAGCTGGCGGTGCGCGCGGCGGAGCAGGGCGCGCGCGCGCGGCGAGCCCTCGCCGGCCGGCAGCAGCTCGTCGTCGGCGAGGCGATCGGCGGCGTCGGCCTCGTCGTCGGGCGCGGGCTCGCCGAGCCCACGCGGATCGATCGCGTCGGGCGCGAACGACGGATCGAGCGCCGGCGGCGGCGGTGGCCCCGGCGGCAGGCTGGCCAGCGGCAGGCGCAGCCCGGCCGGCGAGTCGCCGGGCACCAGGAACAGGTGCGCGCGGCGGAACACCCACGGCTCGGTGACCCAGGTCCGGTCGCGCCGGGCCAGCGGCATCACCCAGGCCACGGTCGCGCCGAGGCCGCGCTCGAGCGCGCGGGCCAGCCGGCGGCGCTCCTCGGGATCGGCCAGGCCGGCGGTGTGGGGATCGAGGTCGACCGGCAGCGCCGCCTCGTCGCGCAAGAGCGGCCACGGATCCTCGAACGCCGCGGTGAGCGCGCCCGACAGGCCGAGGTGGCGCGCGATCGCGTCGCCGAGCTGACGCGCTTCGCTGATCGTCGCCGGGATCGGCGCGGCGGTCGCCGTCGGCGGCGTGGCGGCGCGGCTGGCGACGCGCAGCGGCCAGACCGGCTGGCCGTCGCGGCGACCGATCACGTCGAGGGCCCAGCGCGGCAGGCTCTCGCCCGGGTAGTGCTTGCCCATGCGGGCGAGCACCGCGGCACCCGGGGCCAGCCGCGCGCGCAGCGCCGACGCCAGGCGCAGGCCGTGGGCCCACTTGCTCGGCCCGAGCGCCGCCGCGTTCCACTCGGGCGCGGTCGGCGCCTCGCGCGAGGTGAAGGTCGGCTCACCGCCGCTGGTCAGGGTCAGGCCGGCGGCGGTCAGCGCGGCGTCGGCCCCATCGGCCGCCGCGAGCAGCTCGCGCCACACCGGCTCGGGGTACGGCGCGGTCGGCCGGGTCTCGTGGCCGAGCCGCATGATCGTCGTCGAGTACTCGATGCGGTCGGCGGCGGTATCGCTGGTGCCGTCGATCGGCGCGGCCGGCGCCGGCGCCGCGGCGACCGCGAGCGGCACGTGGCCCTCGCCGGTGAGCAGCCCCGAGGTGGCGTCGAGCCCGATCCAGCCGGCGCCCGGCAGGTAGACCTCGGCCCACGCGTGCAGGTCGACCACGTCATGGCCGACCCCGCGCGGCTGATCGGGGATCATGCCCTCGTCGGTGAGCTGGAGCAGATAGCCCGACACGAAGCGCGCGGCGAGCCCGCGGCTGCGCAGCGCGGCGACCAAGAGCGCGGCCGAGTCGCGACAGCTGCCGCGGCCCTGGCTGACGGTCTCCTCGGGCGTCCACACGCCCGACTCCTCGCGGATCACGTACGCGATGCGCGCGGCGATCTGGCGGTTGAGCTCGACCACCAGATCGACCGACACTCCGGCCGTCGGCAGCGCGGCGAAGAACCCGCGCGCGGCCGGTCCGGTCGCGAACGCCGGCCCGTCCTCGACCAGGAACGGCGCCAGCTCGGCGGCCAGGCCGTCGGGATAGAGGAACGGCACCTCCCGACAGCGCGGGTCGACGAAGAAGTCGAACGGATTGACCGGCTTGATGTCGAGCGCGAGCTCGACCAGCACCTCGAACGATGACACCCGCTGGCCGAGCTCGAACGTGATCCGGGCGACGTGGTTACCGTGCGGGTCCTGCAACCAGTGCAGCCGGTGCGGCCCCTCGATCGCGAGCCGGTACGACTCGACCCGGGCCCGGGTGTGGTTGCACGGCCGCAGCCTGATCTGATGAGGACCGAGCGCGGCCGGCCGCGGATACACGTAGTGGCTCCGGTGCTGGATGAATAGCCGCACGTGGTCCGATCGTGCCCGCGCAGGCGTGTTGCTCGCAAGGCCCGACGGCGCTTCGAATGTTTCTCGTCGGTGTCGGGCCCGGGTCGGTCGCGGTCAGCGGAAGCCCGGCACGAGCATGCGCGCCATCGCGAGCGGATTGCGGATGCCGCGCGCGGTCATCGCCGCGGCGCCGGCCGCGCCCCGCGGGTCGCCGTCGACGCCGCCGATCAGGCGGCCCAGCTGGAAGCGGGCCGCGGCGGCATACAGCGCCTGATCGGTCGCGTCGAAGCCGTCGATCGCCAGCTGCAGCTGGCGGTGGGCCGTGTCGTGGTCGCCCTGGATGCGCGCGATGGCGGCCACGATCAGCACCGCCATCGGATCGGCCCACGCGGTGCGCTCGCGGAGGACCTGGCGGGCCAGCGTGCGCGCGCGCGCCAGCAGCTTGGCCCCGGCCCGGCCGCTGGCGGCGACCGCCGCGACCAGCGCGGCGCGGGCGCGCAGGTGCAGGGCCTCGAGCCGGGTCTGCTGCACCGTGAGCAGCAGCGAGCGCTCGAGCGTGGGCCACAGCGCGTCGAGCCGGCCGAGCGCGGCGTCACCGCCCCGGTACAGCTCGACCTGGGCCTGGAGCCAGAGGTGCGAGTAGTGCTGGAAATAGAATCCCTGCTGCGACCAGCGGGCGAGCGCGCTGGTCGCGAGCGTGGCCGCGGCGTCGGCGCGATCCTCGGCGAGGTAGACCAGCGGCAGCAACGCGGTGCCGAAACTGGTCGCGGCGTACAGGTCGCCGCGCTCGAGCGCGTCGCGATACAGCATCGGCGCGCGCTGCGCCATGGCCCCGAGGTCGCCCAGGTACCACTGCGCCCACAGCGACAGGATGCGCGCGCTGTCGCGCTCCCACATCGAGCCACGGCCGTGCGCGATCGGGATGGTCTCGGCCTGCGCGAACGCCGCCACCGCCGCGCGCCAGCGGCCCTGGCACAGCCCGGCGATGCCGGCGGTCAGGTGGGTCAGCCCGATCGCGTGGGCGTCGCCGAGCCGCTCGGCCAGGGCGCGGGCGCGCGCGAGCACCTCGTCGACCCGGTCCGCGGTCGCGTTGCCGCCCGCCGACAGGTAGCTGCCCTCCAGGGCCAGCGCGCGGGCGACCCGGTACGGCTCGCCGCAGTCCAGCGCCTGCCGGATGTGGCGCACCTGGAACTCGGCGCCGCGGATCGTGTCGATCAGGCCGAGCCCGATCGCGACCGACCAGCACAGATCGACCCGGGCCAGCTCGGCGGGCGCGAGCTGCGCGGCCGGGCGCTCGTGATGGGCGAGCCCGCGCAGGCGGAGGCGGGCCCGGTTGACGATCAGCGAGGCCATGGCCCGGCGCGGGGTCTTCGGCAGCGCCAGGCCGAACTCGTCGAGCACGAGCCGCAGCACCTCCAGGCCCGAGTCGATGTGGCCGGACGTGAGCAGCTGCTCGGCGGCACGCCGGCGGGCCTCGAGCGCGTGCCGGCCGCCCAGCGCGGCCGCGGTCAGGTACGCGTCGGCCGCCTCGCGACCTCGGCCGCCGTGGCTGAGCGCGTCGCCGATCGCGAGCTGGAGCTCCGCGACCTCGGGCGCGCCGGGCGCGAGCAGCTCGACGCACAGCGCGTACAGGCGCGCGGCGCGGGCGAACGCCAGCCCATCGGCGGCCTGGGCCGCGGCCACCCGGGCGTGGCGGTAGGCGCGCGCGGTGTCGCCGGCGCCGCGCCAGTGCCGGGCCAGCGCCTCGGGCGCGGCCTCGCCGCACGCCTCGAGCGCGCACGCGAGCCGCCCGTGGTGGGCGCGGAGGGTGGCGGCGTCGAGGTGGGCCAGGATCGCGGCGCGGACCCGATCGTGGAACGCCTCGACCAGATCGGTCGGCCGGGTCCCGGTGGTGCGGAGCAGGTTGCCGGCGCGCAGCGACGCGATCCAGCGCGCGAGCTGGTCGGGCGCGAACGCCGCGGCGTCCGCGATCGCGCGCTGGCTGCGGGGCTCGCCGGCCACCGCCACCAGCTCGACCAGGCGCCGGGGCTCGTCGGCCAGCGCGCCGATCCGCGACCACAGCGCATCGTCGAGCCGGACCCGGCGGTCGTCCGCGCCGCGGCTGGCGACCGTGAACCGGATCAGCTCGTCGATGTAGAGCGGATGCCCGCCCGACTCCGACGCCAGCCGCGCGGTCGCCATCGCCACGTCCGGGCCGAGCTCGTGCGCGCGCGAACGGACCAGCTCCTCGGCCTCGCCGCGGGGCAGCCCCTCGACCCGCAGCGGGTGGCAGCCGGCGCCGACCTCGGCGATCCGCACGATGTCGTCCACCGAGACCGCGCTCTCGGTCGGCGTGCGCAGGGTCGCGATCAGCATCATCGGCGGCGGCGCCGGCGCCCGCAGCAGCTCGCGCAGGAGCGCGAGGCTGTCGCGATCGGCCCACTGCACGTCGTCGAGCACCACCACCAGCGGGTAGCGCAGGGCGGCGCTGCCGATCAGCTCGCGCAGCGCCGCGAAGCCGCGGGCGCGCAGCTCGGATCGCGGGAGGTCGTCGACCGGCTGACCCGCGGCCGCGGCGATCGGCGCTACCCCGCGCAGCCCGGGGAACATCTCGGCCAGCACCGCGACGTGGTCCGGCAGGATGCTGGCCACCACCTCGGGCGGCAGCCGGCTCAGCCACGCGCCAAGCTCGTCGATCACGCCGTCGAACGCCTTGTACGGCACCGACTCGCGCTCGTAGCAGCGCCCCTCGAGCACCAGCGCCGGCGGCGACTCGGCGGTCACCAGCTCGAGGAACCGCCGCACCAGCGCGGTCTTGCCCACGCCCGACTCGCCGTGGACGATGACGACGCTCGCGCGTCCGGTGCCGGCGCTGCGATAGATCGAGCGCAGCATCGCCAGCTCGGTCCCGCGCCCGACGAACGCGGCGGGGCCGGTCGCCGACGCGCGCAGCGGATCGCGCGCCGCCATCACGCCGAGCCGGGTCAGGATCGCCTCCAGGGGCGGACGGCGCTCGGGCTCGATGTGCAGGAGCTCGGTGCACAGCGCGGCGAGGTCGGCGGGCGCGTCCGGGGCCAGCTGATCGGCCGGGATCGGGACCGTGTCCTGCTTGCGCGCCAGCAGCTCCGCCTGCGAGCCCTCGATCGGCCAGCGGCCGACCAGCGCCTCGTACAGCAGCACGCCGACGCTGTACCAGTCGGCGGCCGGGCCGATCGCGCGGTCGGCCGCCTGCTCGGGCGCCATGTACCCGACCGTGCCGACCACCGCGCCGGCGCGCTGGTGGGCGCGCCCGACCAGCCCGAAGTCGAGGATCACCACCCGGCCGTCGGCCGTCACCAGGATGTTCGAGGGCTTGAGGTCGCGGTGGACCTGGCCGGCCTGGTGCAGCGCGGCCAGCCCGCTGGCCAGCTGCGCGAGCGCGCGCCGCAGGCGCAGCTCGTCGAGCGGGGCGCTGTGATCGCGGTGGAGCAGCGTCGAGCCGGCCGCGTGCGCCGGCGCCTCGGTCGGCTGGTTGGTGGTCGACGACGCGGCCCCGACGGTCTCGGCGTTCGCGCAGTCCTGCGCTGCCCCGGTGGGCCGGACCCAGCTGAGAAAGTCGCAGCCGTCGACCAGCTCCATCGAGAAGAACCACGCGCCCTCGGACTCGACCAGGTCGCCCAGGTGGACGAGGTTGGGGTGGGCGACGTCCTGCAGCGCGCGGAACTCGTTCTTGAAGCGGAGCAGGCGCTCCGGGGTCAGCTCGCGCACGGTCTTGAGCGCGACCGTGACGTCGCGCTCGCGATCGCGGGCGACGTACACGACCCCCATCCCGCCTTCGCCCAGCCGGGACACGATCTCGAACCGTTCGGTGCTCCGCAGCTCCTGGCGATCCGACCTCCCCACGACGGCTCCGACGATAACACGCGGCCACGCCGGCGAACCGGTGCGCCGTCGAGGCGGCGGGCCGGCGCCGCGCGCTCACCCGCGCCGGCGCGCGGCGAGCACGACGGTGCTCCAGTCGGTGCGCAGATCGAGGAACACGATCGCGGCCATGCCCGGGTCGTGCTGGGGATGCTCGACCCAGGTGACGTGGGTCGGCTGCGGCAGGATCGCCGGGACCGCGGTGCCGCTGGTCGTGCACAGCTCGCCGACCTCGTACCAGCGTCCCTCGGGCCGGGTGAGCAGGGTGGCGATGAAGCCAGCGTGGCGGGCCTCGACGCACAGCCCGGTGCACACCGCGGTCAGGGTCGGCGGCGACGCGTGGCGCTCGCTGTGGTCGACCCGGGCGCGATGCGCGCCGCTGACGTCGGTGCGGTACCCGCCGCTCAGGTGACCGCTGGTCGACGCGAACGCCCCCGTCACCTGCAGGGTCCGCCGCGAGTCGTTGCCGCCGGCGCTGGTGCCGGGGCGGCCGTCGGAGGCCGGGCCGGCGCCGGCGGTGTCCTCGGCGGTGAGCCGCTGGGTGTGCCCCGAGTGACCCGACGCGGCCCGGGCCGCGACGTAGGCCTGGTACGCGGCAGCGTGGCCGCCCAGGTCGACCAGCGCCTGCGCGACCTCGGTGATCGACTGGAACCGCGCGGTCTTCTGCTTCTCCATCATCCGCATGCACAGCGCCTCCCACTCGGGCGGGATGGCCGGGTTGCGCTGGCTGGGCGGCTCGGGCGCGACCCCGATGTGGGCGATCAGCATCTCGCGGATCTCGCCGTCGAACGGCAGCGTGCCGGTCAACATCTCGTACAGCATCACGCCCAGCGAATAGATGTCCGAGCGATGATCGATCTCGCCGCGACCCTCGCACTGCTCGGGGCTCATGTACGCCGGGGTGCCGAGCACCATGCCGAACTGGGTGCGGCGCGCGCCCGGCGCCGGCGTGGTCAGCTTGGCGGTGCCGAAGTCGAGCACCTTCACGAACAGCGGATCGAACACCCGATCACACAGGAACACGTTGGCCGGCTTGAGGTCGCGATGGACGATGCCCTTGCCGTGGCTGGCAACCAGCGCCGAGCAGCACTGATCGAGGATGTGCGCGATGTCCGCGAGCATGAGCCCGGGCCCGGTGCGCATCCGCTTGTCGAGGCTGGCGCCCTCGAGCGCCTCCATCATGAGATACGTGCGCGCGCCGCCGCTGGCCTCGATGGTCCCGAAGTCGATGATCATGATGATGTTCGGGTGACCGATCTCGGCGGCCGCCTTGGCCTCCTGGAAGAAGCGCGCGACCTGGTCGGAGTCCATCGCCTGCTCGTCGTGCAGCACCTTGACCGCGACGTCGCGCTCGATGAGCGTGTGCCGGCACAGGTAGACCGTCCCGGTCCCGCCCGAGCCGAGCTCCTTGTCCACCACGTAGCTGCCGATGCGGGTCCCGACGAGGTTCACGCCCGTATGGTAGGCGCGGCCCCGGCCCGGGCGCCAGCGTGCGCCGCTATAGTGGGCGGGTGATGACCTCGGTGCGGATCTGCCAGGTCACGACCCAGCTCGGGCGCCGCCTCGGGCTGCGGCCGACGTCCTGCGCGACGTGTTCTACGCCGGCCTGCTGCGCCACATCGGCTGCACGGCGTGGGCCCACGAGACCGCCGCGCGCGTGGGCGGCGACGATCACGACGTGCTGCGCACGTTCGAGGCGGTCGACCTGGGCCGGCGGGCCGTGGTCGCGGGCGGCGCGCTGCAGCTGGCCCGGACCCAGCCGGTTGGCCGGCGGGTCCGCGCGATCGCCGGCGCGATCGCCGCGTCGACATGTGTCCGTTTTTTCGACGTATGATGACGAACTTTAGGAATGGTCGACGATGCCACGCCACCCCATGGTGGCCTCGTAGCGCCGACCCGCTTCGCCGCGCGCAGCGGGGCGGTCCCGGCCTGCGTTCGTTGCGCTTCTCCGGGCCGACGCGGGCGGTTCGGCGGCCCAAGTCGTCGGTCGATCGCGAGCAACGCCCCTCTAACCAATGAGCATCATGCAATACACGGCCACCTCGGTCTCGTTCGCAACTCTCGCCCTTGTCGGGGCGTGTACCTCGACGACCTCCCGTGGGGCGGTCGATCCTTCCGCCACCGCCGAGGCCCCAGCGCGGGAGGCCATCACGCAGAAGCAGGTCGCGGGAGCCCAGCGTGCGTGGTGCGACGCCTTGGTCGGCATCAGCAAGCTCGGCGCAAGCGGTGGCGATGCCAAGGGCATGGCGATCGACGTGCTGTCGAGCGCCTACGGCTACGACGACGGGGCCGTCCTGTTCAAGCCCACGCTCACGCACGGGGCGCAGACGTTCCGCATGGACAAGCAGGGCGCGCTTGCCTACTTCGTCGGGGACGATCCTACCTATCCGGACGATCACGGGTTCGCGCTCAAGGGCTGGGTGAGTTGCATGCCCGAGATTCGCGACTGGGTCACCGATGGCGACATCGCATTTGCCATGGGCAACGTGCACCTCGTCGATGCCAAGGGCACCGCGGTCACCGTCGACAAGACGTTCGGCTACAAGCGCGACCCGGCCGGCAACCTCAAGATCGTGCTGCACCACTCGTCGTTGCCCTACGCGCCGGCCGAATAGCCAAGCGCGCATCGCGGGCGCCGCGGGATCGCGGCGCATCCCGCGACAGTCTTTCACCGCTGTCAGGCGCCGCCTCCGATCGAGCGTGCGAACGAGACTTACTCATCAGCTTCGATCCGCGGCGCGCGTTCGTTGCCCTCGGGGTCGCGGCGCGCTTGATCCGCTCCGACCGACGCTCCCGACGGCGCTGTACGCGTCCGTGACCATCCGCCTGCGCCTGGCGATCGGGCTCGAGGTGGCGTCGAGCTGGCATCGCGGGAGCTCGGCACGCTGTGGATGCCAATGCTCGCGGTCGTCGGGCTGGGCACCGTGCTGACGCTGATCGCGTCTGGGCACTCCGCGGGCTGGTGCGACTTCCCCGCGCGGACTCCGCAGCGGCGGCCGCACACGACCGGTCCGTCAGCGTCGGGACGTTCGCGGTTGCGAGCGCGGTGTTGGTCGGTCGTGACGTGGCCGTCGAGCCGTTCCTTCCGCTGCTGCTGGTCCTGCTGGAGATCCCGGCGATCGTCGTGGCCACCGTGATCGCTCGGGGGCACCTTTCCAGCGGCGCCACGCCTGGCGTTCAACCCGTTGCCTGTTTTCGCAGGGTCGCGCTGGCGGACAGGGAGCCGACGGCGAGCGCCACGGCCATCGGGATGGCGAGCCTCGTGCATGCTCGCCGGGTGAGGTCCCCAGGCCCAGGGGCCTCGTTACGACTCGATGAACATCCCCCACCCGGTGGAGAGCCCGTGGTTGGCGCCGCTACGTTCCGTGCGAGGATGCAAGTGGAGTCATCATGGGGATCTCGGAACGTCGCCTGGTACGCTGGCAGTTGGCCATCCTTGTCACGGTAGGCGCGGTGGTCGCGATCGCGGGTTTTGTCGCCTACAACCTCGTCGGCGAGATCCACGCGGTCAGCCAGACGGTCACCAAGGACGCCGCCGAGGATCTGCTCGACGCCGACGCGTTCGGAGTCGCCTCGTTCTCACGTTCAGCCAGTGCCCGCGGCTACCTCCTCACCGGCGACGAGTCCTTCCTGGAGGAGCGGACCGCGGCGCGCGCAGAGATGGGACGCAGACTCGACCGCTTGCGAGCGCGGGAACAACGGGGCGACACCGCGGCGATGCTGGATGCGATCGCCGAGCTGACCAGCCGACTCGATCACGCTTCGGACCGCGCCCTGGCGGCGCGACCGAACGCACCCGACGAGGCCCGCGCGCTCTGGGAGCGCGAGGCTCGGCCGATCCAGGATCAGGTCGGCTCGCTGACCCGTCAACTCATCGCCTCCGGGCGCGCCCACTTCTTCGCCGAACGAGATCGCGCCACGGCGGCGGGCGAGCGGTCGACCTCCCTGCTCGCGGTCCTGCTGGTGGCAGCGGGTCTCGCCATCGGGGTGCTGCTCTACGCCTTCGCGCGACTGACGCGGGCGCTGCTCGCGAGGCAGCGAGCAGAACAGGAGCAGACGACCTTCCGGCTGCTCGACCAGGTACCCGTCGGCGTGTTCGTGGTGTCACCCGATGGCAAGCCGTACTACGCCAATCAGTACGCTCAGCGGATCCTTGGGCAGGGAATCGACCCGGGTCTCAAGCTGAAGGACCTCTCCGTCGCGTATCATGCCTACCAGGCGGGCACCGACCAGCCGTATCCGATGGAACGCACCCCGCTCGCGCGTGCGCTCGCTGGGGAGAGCACGGAGGTGACCGACCTCGAGATCCGCCGCGGGGACGACGTCATCCCGCTGCACGTCATTGGCGCACCCGTGTTCGATGCACGAGGTGAACTGGAATACGCGGTCGCTGGATTTCAGGACGTGCGCGAGCTGCAGCGGGTGGCGACGCGAGACGCGCTCACCGGGCTCGCGAATCGCGCGGCGGTCAGCCAGACGTACGGCCGCGAGCGCGCGTCGTCCGTGCGGTTCAATCGCTCGCTTGCCGTCGCCTTGATCGACCTCGATCGGTTCAAGGCGGTGAACGACACACATGGACACTCCGCCGGCGACGACGTGCTACGGCGAACGGCGTCGACCATCGTCGAGCAGCTTCGTCGTTCCGACAGCGTCGGCCGATGGGGCGGCGAGGAGATCGTCGTGCTAATGCCCGACACCGACGCGCAAGGGGCGCGTCGGGCGCTCGACAAGGCGGCGGCGGCGGTCCGCGGACTCGCGTTCGGCGGCAAGGACGGCAGGCCGTTCACGGTGACGTTCTCGGCAGGTGTCGTGGTCGCGTCACCGACGGAGTCGCTCGACGAGGTCATCGCGCGCGCCGATGCGTTGCTCTACGCTGCGAAGGACGCGGGGCGTGACCGCGTGGTTGTCGACCCGCCGCCGGTCACGAGCGGTACCTCCCCGCCGTCTTGATCCGCTCGGATTACGCGGACGCCGAGTGCCTCTTCGACTGCCGAGTACCTCGGCTCCCGCGTCGAGGTCGCGGACGTTGGCCACCAGTCGCGGGCGAGGGCGTGCGGAAGCCGTCGCGCGTGGCGGTGCCGACTGCTCCGGCGCGACCCGACAACGTCCCCGTCTTGCGCGTGCCCCGGCTGGCTGCCGAGGGGGCTTCCGCGTTAACCTGACGCATTCATTCTTCGCGCCCAGCCGGTGTCTGCGCAAGGCTCGTCGGTCTCGGGCTGCTCGCCCTCGTCGTCGGGTGCGCCTCGGCTGACGGTCAGTCGATCCACGACGTGGTCATCGTGGGACCCGAGGGCGTGACCACGCCGGTGCGGCTGCCGGCCCGGCTCGATCGGCTCGGGGTCGTGCCGGCCCGGACCAGCCGCTACCAGGTACGCGCCCACGTGGCGCTCGCGCCCAACCTGGTCGGGCACGAGCTGCTGCTGGTCTTGCCGAGCCTCTCGGCGCGCGCCAGCGCCACCATCGACGGCGAGCCCGTGGGCTCGGTCCGGGGCGGGGCGATCCGTGGGTACCGGCAGCGGGCACCGCTCGCGTGGTCGGTGCCGGCCCGCCTCACCCGCGACGGCGCGCTCGAGGTGACCGTCCTCGTCGAGCACACGTGGACGCAGAGCGCGTGGCTGACCGTGGCCCCCGAGCTGGTCGTGGCTGGCCACGGCCTCGGGCGCGGCACCTGGGTCGAGCGGGTCAACCTGTCGCTCGCCGCCGCGGGGCTGGCGGTGGCGATGTCGGTCGGCCTGGTCATGGGGTGGGTCTACCTCATCGATCGCTCGCGGCGGGCGAGCGGCTACTTCGCCATCGAGGCGCTCGCCGCCGCGGTGTACCCCGCGCACGTGAGCGGCCTGCTCATTCCACTCGGGCGCTTCGAGGTGGCGGTCATGGGCACCGGCCTCGTGATCGGCATCACCGCCGGGGTCTACTACACCCACGCGTTCTTCGACTCCCCCGCGCCGTCGCGCTGGTGGGTCCGCACCGCGGCGGCAACGATCGCGGTGTGCTGGTTGGTCACGGATCCGTTCTGGTCAACCGATGTCGCCGGGCGCGTCATCGTCGTCTACCTGGCCGTGACGCTGGTCAGCATGCTGGTGACCATCATCCGGACCATCCGGTCACGGGGGGGGCGTGAGGCCTGGCAGTATCTGCTGCCGTGGCTGAGCCTGGCGCTGGCCTCGCCGGCTGATCTGCTGGCGTGGGCCGGCATCGCCGACCCGCTCGCCGGCGCGCGCTGCGCCGTGATCGCGTTCGTGCTCTTCCCGCTCCTGCTCGAGCTGCTGCTCAACCAGCAGCACGTGGGCTCGCTGAACGGGGCCAACCTCCGGCTCGCCGGCCAGGTGCGCGACCTCGAGGCGCGGCGCACCGAGATCGAGCAGCTGAACGACGAGCTGCGCCACCAGATCTCGGATCGGGCCGGACAGATCCAGGCGGCGCTGCTGCTGGCCCGTGGCCGCGCCGGAACCGCGCCGGTGCTGGTCCCCGGCGAGGTCGTACAGGGCCGCTACCGGGTCGAGCGGCCCATCGGTGCGGGCGGGATGGGCCTGGTCTACGAGGTGACCCGCCTGGTGGACGGTCGGCGCCTCGCGCTCAAGCTTGCGCGCGAGGTCAACGGCCTGGCCCTGGCCCGCATGGCGCGCGAGGCGCAGACCGCCGCGACGGTCACCAACCCGCACGTCGTCGCGATGCTGGACGTCGACGTGGCCTCGGCCGGCTTCCTGTTCCTGGTCATGGAGCTGGTCGACGGGGAGCCGCTGTCCAGCCAGCGCGGCCGGTTCGGCGATCGCCCGTGGGCGCTGGAGGTGCTGGCCCAGCTCGCCGATGGCCTGGCGGCGCTGCACCAGGGCGGCGTGATCCACCGCGACCTCAAGCCCAGCAACGTGCTCCTCGCGCGCGCGGTCGACGGGGCGCTGCAGGTGAAGATCACCGATTTCGGCATCTCGGTGTCCGAGAAGAACGGCGACAGCGAGGCTCACGCCGAGGACGGTCCGGGACCGTTCCCAGGCGGGCTGATCGTCGCGCTGGACGGCGAGCGCACCGCGGCCGACCCGCCGGCCCCAGCGCTGATCGAGGCGACGCGCGAGCTGGCCTCGGTCAGTCCGGAGATCGCCCCGCGCAACAACACGACCGAGACCAGGGCGTCGCCGATGGAGTCCGCGTTGTCGCCACGGGAGCCAGTCCTGCGCGGGCCTGCCGGCCCCAGGGGCAAGGACTGGGCGGGCGGGAGCCAGGACAGCGGGTCTGGCGCGCTCACGCGGACCGGCTTCCTGTCGGGAACGCCCTCGTACATGGCGCCGGAGCTCGCGGAGGGTCGGCACCGGCTCGTCCTCGCCGCTGACCTGTTCGCGTTCGGCGTGATCGCGCGCGAGCTCATCACCGGGCGCCGCCCCTTCGCGCAGCCGGTGGTGCTCGCGCTCATCGAGGGCAAGCCGACGCCAGCGATGACCTCGCTCGCCGAGTCCTGGCCCGAAGCGCCGGCGCAGCTGGTGGGCCTCCTCGACGCCTGCCTGGACTTCGCACCCTCGGCGCGGCCGACCGCCGCCGCGCTCGCCGCGGCCCTGGCCGCCGCGCTCGCCGGTCCCGGCGCCGCCAGCTGACATCGCGCGCAACTGCCCGATGAGGTAGCCCTCGAGCTGCCGCGACCCGTAGCCGCGCACCACGGCGTCGGTGGTGGTCAGGTCCTCGCCGGTGATGACGTGGCGGAACGAGTAGAGCGGGAGGGTCGCGGCCGGCAGCGCGGCCGGGGCGATGTCCTTGTTGTAGATGGCGCCCATCCACCGCGGCTTGTTCGAGATGGGCCGCAGCACGAAGCCGCCGCTGGTGCATGCGCTCGGGCCGGTCGTCGTACACGACGACGTCGTCCGGTAGCCGCTACCCAGGGTCTTCTGCCACCGCCACAGGCCGGCGTCGTTGAACGCCGACTCGGTCATGATCAGGTAGTCGGGGTCGAGGGCGGCCCAGCCCTCGGCGCTGCGCTCGTCGCAGTACGTCCCCGGCATCACGCCCCACGACGCGCGCGGGTCGACGATGTTCGTGCACGACCCGCCGGTGCGGTAGGGCAGGGTGTCCCAGCGCTTCTTGCTCAGGCAGATGGGACCCTTGTGGGTCACGAGCTCGCCGTCAGGGGCGTCGTCGCGCGACCAGACCGCCTCGAACGCGAAGCCATCGGTGTCGTTCGGGGCGAGCGCGTCGGCCGGGACCGGCGCGATCAACGAGCGACGGTCGTACAGATCGATGATCGTCCCGTTGACCGTGTACGAGCCGCCGTCGCCACAGAAGTCGGCCCGGGCCGCGCGCGTGCACGTCTGGTGGTAGTCGCGCAGCGAGCCGCCGGCGAGGTCGACGTCCCAGGGCCGGTAGCCAGCCAGGTAGCACTTGGCGATGACGCCGGCGGTGCAGCCGAACGTGAACGTCCCCGCTGCGGTCCAGTAGGAGCTCTCGTCGGTCCACTTGCCGGCCAGCGGGACCGCGCGGTTGTCGACCCCATGACACCGCGGGATACCGGCGTCGGGCTCGATGACCGTGTAGAAGTCCGAGCGCCCGGTCGGGTCTTCGTCCATCCGGGTGACGTGCTCGATGCGGTAGCGGACCGCGGTGTTGGTGGCGCGGACGCCGTCGAGCGTGGTGCCGCCGAACTCGGACCGACCCAGCCACCGGCTCACCGGGCCGCTGGTGGTGGTCACCGCGTAGCGGAAGCTGACGAGGCCGGTCGCCTGCGGCGCGACCATGACGAAGTACCGTCCCAGCGTGTCCGTCGGAGCACACGACGTGCCGGGGCGACCGGACCTGGGCCAGCGCGGCCTCGTCGGTGGCGACCGCAGCGGCTGCACGCGTGCGCTGCGCAGGCGCTGCACACCGTGCGAGCCCTGCATGGTGTCGCACCCGGCTGCCGGCTGAACCTTGCGGGTTCGATCGCGACCGAACGTGTGGCACCGCGGGTGCACAGGACGCGCTCGCCATGCCACGTCACTCTCTCGTCGTGCTCATCAGCGCGGTCGTCCTGATCGCATGCGGTCAGCGATCAGCGCCCGAGCAAACCCAGCTCGCCGCACGCGTGCCGCGCGCCTGTGAAAAGCGCGTCGAAGCGCTCGAGGCGTATCTGGGCGGCGGCCCGACCCGGTGCGAGACCGACCTGCTCGGCCTGCCGGCGCGGATCGACGTGATCGCGCCGTCGGGCGCGACCCTCTACGGCGTCACCATCGGCCGCAACCCCTGGGGCGGCATCACCGCGCTCGAGGACGATGATGAGCGCGGCCTCGACCACAGCGCGAGCTTTGGCTACGACGACCGCGCGCGGCTCACCAGCGCGACCCTGGGCGCGGCGACGCCGTACGTGCTCGGCTTCGCCTACGGCGGCGCTCGAGGTCGCGGAGCTCGTCGGCCAGCGCGGCGAACGCGAACTCGCCGTCGGTGGCCGCCGCCGGTGCCGGCGCCGGGGCGGTGGCCGCGATGCGCTCGCCGGTGATCCGCTCGGGCAGGTGCCACGGATCGAGGGCGTCCTCGATGACGGTCGCCGCTGCCACCTCCATGACGTTCTTGAGCTCGCGCACGTTGCCCGGCCAGGGCTAGCGGGCCAGCTTGTGCAGCGCCGACGTCGACAGGTGCAGCGGCGGCCGGTTGGCGCCCCGGCACGCCTGCTCGAGGAACGTGCGGGCCAGGAGCGCGAGCTCGCGCGGGCGGTCGCGCAGCGGCGGCAGCACCACCGTGGCCTGGCCGATCCGGAACAGCAGGTCGTGGCGGAACCGGCCGGCCGCGACCTCGGCGTCGAGATCGCGGTGGGTCGCCGCGACCAGGCGGATGTCGATGTCGTGCTCGATCAGGCCGCCGACCCGGGTCACCCGCCGGGTCTCGACCGCGCGCAGGAGCTGGGCCTGGGCCGCCAGCGGCAGCTCGCCGATCTCGTCGAGGAACACGGTGCCGCCGCGCGCGCTCTCGAACCGGCCGGGCTTGGCGGCGACCGCGCCGGTGAACGCGCCGCGCTCGTGGCCGAACAGCTCGCGCTCGATCAGCGCCTCGGGCAGGGCCGCGCAGTTGACGGTGACGAAGGGCCCGTCCTTGCGCGGCGAGTAGTGATGC
This sequence comes from Kofleriaceae bacterium, assembly GCA_046597055.1. Lineage (GTDB taxonomy): Bacteria > Myxococcota_A > Polyangia > Haliangiales > Haliangiaceae > UBA2376. The sequence goes on from JBKJLC010000010.1 coordinate 21,790, forward strand.
ACCGCGAACGCGGCGTGCGCCTTGCCAGCGCCGGTCTCGCCGGTGATGACCACCGACAGGTTCGAGGCCGCCAGTCGGCGGATCAACTCGTACAGCCGCACCAGCGCGGGATCGGCGACCACCACCGCGCGGTCGCCGAGCACCAGGCTGTGGGCCGCGCCGGTCGCGCGTTCGCAGGCGCCGATCTGCGCGCTGCCGGCGGTGGTGCGCGCGGCCTTGAGCAGCGCGTCGGCGTCGCAGCCGTCGGTGGGGCAGTCGGCGATCCCGACCCGGACCGCGGGCGCGATGACCGCAAGCGCCTCGACCAGGCGCAGCGCCGCGCTCTCGGCGACCTCACCGTCGAGCTCGGGGGCCACCACCACCAGGTGGCGATCATCGAGCCAGCCGGCGACGTCGAACGGCCGCATCAGCGGCTCGATCGCGGCGGCCGCGGTCCGGCGATCGCTGGTGGCGTCGCCGAGACACAGCACGATGACCGCCAGCGGCCGCTCGAAGCCGAGCGCGCGCTCGACCTCACCGGCCAGGCGACTGCGGATCGCGGCGGCGCCGGCCAGCGCGCGCGGGCCGGCCGCCAGCTCGGTGTGCAGCACCATGGTGATGTCGCCGATCGCCAGGATGTCGCCCGAGCCCAGCGGGCGGGCGCCGACGATGGTCTCGCCGTTCACGCGGGTGCCGTTGTGGCTGTCGAGGTCGGTGACCTCGATCTCGCCCTCGACCACCGAGACCCGGGCGTGCCTGCGCGAGGCTGACTCGCTGGCGATGCGCAGATCGGCCTCGGCGCCGCGACCGATGAGGATCGCGCCGTTGCGGGGCAGGGTCACGATCAACGAGGTGCTTCCCGCCACGACCAGGAAGTACGAGCGAAACGCGCCGCGCGGCGCTGGGGCGGAGCGCCGGTGCACGTCGCCGTGAGTCGCACGACTTCATCCATCGACGCACACATGTCGCACGGGGGCCGGGGCCTGTCGAGACCGCGCTGGGTGGACCCGCCGGTCAGACGGCGCCGTCGATCACCAGGGTCGCGCCGTTCACGTAGCGCGCCCGGTCCGAGCGGGCACCATGCATCACCCGCGCGCCGCGCGGCTGGATCGTTCGCGGTGCTCTGCTACTGTCGCGCCGCCGGCCCGGGGGGTCGGTCGCATGCGCTACGTCCTCCTCGATCGCATCACCGTGCTCGAGCCGCTCGAGGTGGCGCGCGGCCTCGAGTGCGTCTCGCTCGCCGAGGACATCTTCGTCGATCACTTCCCGGGCAACCCGGTGATGCCGGGCGCGCTCATCTGCGAGTCGATGGCGCAGCTGGCCGGCGTCCTGTGCTACGGCCGCCGACGGCGACCCTCGTCCCAGTGCCGGCCCCGATCGCCCCGCGACCGCGATGCTCGCGCTCGCGCTCGCCTCTGCCGCGCCTGGCCTCGCCAGCGCCGTCCACGTGGAGCTGCCATGACCCTCGATGATCCCACTCTCGACGCCGCCGCCGTTCATCCGCCCGCGGCCGAGCGCCCCGGCCCGCTGGTCGCCCTGGTCACCGGCGGCTCGCGCGGCATCGGCCGCGCCACCGCCCTCGAGCTGGCCCGGCGCGGGTTCGCGATCGCGGTCGTGTTCCGCGCCGCCGACGCCGCGGCCGAGGACACCATCGCCGCGATCACCGCGCTGGGCCGGCCCGCGATCGCGATCCGCGCCGACGTCGCCCACGCCGCCCAGGTCGCCGAGGCCTTCGACACCGCGGTCGCGCTGCTCGGCCCGATCGACGTGGTGGTCGCCGGCGCCGGTATCACCCGCGACAGCCTGCTCGGCGCCGCCGAGCCCGACGGCTTCGCCGACGTGCTCGCCACCAACCTCATGGGCACCGTCCACGCCTGTCGCGAGGCCGCGCGCCGCATGATCCCGCGCCGGCGCGGCGCGATCGTGACGCTGTCGTCGCTCGCCGCCCAGCGTCCGGGACGCGGACAGTCCAACTATGCCGCGTCCAAGGGCGGGATCGAGGCGTTCACCCGCGCGCTCGCGGTCGAGCTCGCGCCCCGCAACATCCGGGTCAACGCGGTCGCGCCCGGCGTGATCGCCACCGACATGACCGCCGACCTGATCGCGCGCGCGTCCGACGAGCTGCACCGCCGCATCCTGCTGCGCCGCCCGGGCCGCCCCGAAGAGGTCGCCCGCGTGATCGGGTTCCTCGCCTCGGACGACGCCTCGTACGTGACCGGCCAGGTCTGGAACGTCGACGGCGGCTTCAAGCTCGACTGAGGAGGACGCGATGGACGGCCCCGCGTAGCTTGCCTGGCTGCGCACCCGGCCACCACGCCGACGACTTCGGCGACCACGAGCTCGAACGCCGCGTGCGAAAACCTCGAACGCGGCGAGGTAGGAGCACCGGCCAGCGCGCGTAAGCTCACGCGGTGTCGTCCTATCGTCCGATGCCGCTGCGCTTCGTGCGGAGCCCGCCCACCGAGATGCTCGCCCGTGCGCGCGACTACGCCGATGCGATGCAGCGCCGACGGACGGTTCGCGATTTCTCCTCCGAGCCGATTCCCGATGACGTCGTGGTGGAGGCGATCCGCGCGGCGGCGAGCGCTCCTTCCGGCGCGCATCAGCAGCCGTGGACGTTCGTGGTCGTCGCCGATCGCGAGGTCAAGGCCCGGATCCGCGAGGCCGCGGAGCGCGAGGAGCAGGCGAGCTGGGAGGGGCGCATGCCGGAGGAGTGGCTGGCCGCGCTCGAGCCGCTCGGGCTCGACTGGCACAAGCCTCATCTCACCGAGGCGCCGATCCTGATCGTCGTGTTCGCGCAGGCCTGGGGCGTCGCCGACGGGCCCGGCGGGCCTCGCCGCGTGAAGCACTACTACGTCGACGAATCGGTCGGGATCGCGGTCGGGCTGCTGTTGTCCGCGTTGCATCTCGCGGGCCTCGCGACGCTGACCCATACCCCGAGCCCGATGGGCTTCCTGCGGGCCGTGCTCGGTCGCCCCGCCAACGAACGGCCCTATGTGGTGATCCCGGTCGGCTATCCCGCGCGCAACGCGGTCGTGCCGGAGCTGAAGCGCAAGTCGATCGACGACGTGCTCGTTCGCCGCTGATCGACCGGTCGACCGACCTCGGCGCGAGCGCGGGAGCGCTACAGCGCCCGGCTCATCGTCCGCTTGGTCGTGAGGTAGCCGAGGGTCTCGTACAGCGCGATCGCCCGCGGGTTGTGCTGGTAGACGTTGAGCGTCATGCGCGTGGCGCCGCGCGCGCGGGCATCGGCCTCGGCCAGCTCGATCGCCCGGCGGCCGTGGCCCTGGCCGCGCTCGCTGGCGACGATGTGTACCTCGTCGAGGAAGGCACCGCCGCCGGCGTCGCGCGCGTACCACAGGCTGCCGACCGGCCGGTCGCCGGCCATGATCGTGAACAGATGATGGCCGGGGGTGTCCACGCCCCGCGGCAGATCGGCGTCGGTCCGGGTCCCTGCGTCGTCGAGCGCCTGGGCGTCGTCGAGGTCCTCGACGTTCGCCAGGTCGGCCGCCCACGCGCGGATGAACGCCGCGCGGAACCCCACGAACTCACCCGCGGTCATCGGCCGCAGCGCGATGGGATCGCTCATGCGCGGACACCGGCGCGGCCGCGGCCGAGTTGCAAGCGCGGCACTTGCGGCCTCGGCGCGAACCGGGCATCACCGGCGCGCACGACCTCGGCCGGCACGCTGCGCAGGCAGACCGCGCCCAGGCTGGTGGGGCGCCGGTAGACGTGCTCGCTCGGGAGCGCGGTCTCGACGGTCATGGCGTGGCCCTCCGGACCCGGTCCCAGCGGCGGAGCGCCAGTCTGCCACGAGGACGGACCCCAGGCAGAGCCGCGACGCCACGATCCAGAACGCGATCAGGCCGAGCGGTCCGGTCGGCAGCGCCGGCGAACGGCAGCCATATGGCGTAGGTTCCCACCGCGGTGGGCCACCTCGGCGACGGCGGCGGCGGCGTATGCTCGCCCGGTGGCGCGCCCCGACGATCCGGCTGACCGCGCGTGTCGTCCTGGCTGGCCACGGGTCGCCGTCCCGGTCGTGCTGCTCGCGCTGGCCGGCTGCGGCGACAACCTCGCGCCGGTCGCGGTCGATGCCGCGCCCCGCGCCTACCCGCCGTGGACGATGGTCGTCCTCCCCGACACCCAGGGCTACACGTACCTCTACCCGGACGTCTGGTACGCGCAGACCCGGTGGATCGCCGATCACGCCGTCGAGCACGGCGTCCGCTTGATCGTGCACGTCGGCGACGTGACCGAGTGGAACACGCCGGCCGAGTGGGTGGCCGCGCGCCGCGGCCTCGATGACCTCGATGGGGTCGCGCCGCTGGTGCTGGTGCCCGGCAACCACGACTACGACGTCACGCAGCCGCGAGCGTCGCGCCTGACCGAGACCTGGCCGGTCGCCGCGCTGCAGGCCCAGCCCAGCTTCGGCGGCCTGTTCGAGGCCGAGCGCACCGACAACAGCTACCAAATGCTCTCGATCGACGAAGCGCCGTGGCTGGTGCTGGGGCTCGAGTGGGGCCCGCGCGACGCGGTGCTCGACTGGGCGGCCGGCGTGCTCGATGCCCACCCCGACCACCACGTCGTGATCGTCACCCACGCCTATCTGTACTCGGACGACCGGCGCTACCACTGGGCGCGCCACGGCCGCGCGCAGCTGTACAACCCGCACAGCTACGTCGGTACCGCCTGGCCCGAGGTCAACGACGGCGAGGAGATCTGGCAGCGCCTGATCGCCGGGCGCGACCACGTCGACGTGGTCGTGAGTGGCCATGTCCCCGACGAGGGCGTGGGGCGACTGACCAGCGCGGCGGCCGGCGGGCACCCGGTGCACCAGCTGCTCGCCAACTTCCAGTCGGGGCCGATGGGCGGCAACGGCTACCTCCGGCTGATGACGTTCCATGCCGATCGCATCGACGTCCGGACCTACTCGCCGTACCTCGATCGGTTCGAGACCACGCCCGCGCACGAGTTCACGCTGCCGTGGTCGCCGTGAGCGCGCCCGCCCACGTAGGATGACCCGGCCGGTCGGCCACCGTCGCGCCCGGTCCGGCCGCGTCGCCGGTCTCGACCGGGCGAGAGGGTGCTGGGCCTACATCGCCTCCTCGATCGGCGCGCCCGCCTGTCACAACTCGCGACCCGCCGTCTCAGGCATCATGTGGCAATGAACACGCCGGTCGTCACCCTGCACCTCGGTGGGTCGCATGTCGGCCTCGACCCCTACAACAACCGCGTGTTCGTCGGGCGCGACCCGACCGCGTCGCAGCTGGCGTATCTCGAGCCTGGCTTGTCGCGCCGCCACGCCGAGGTGTGGCTGACCGGCGCCAACCAGGTGTTCATCCGTGATCTCGGCTCTGCCAACGGGACCTGGGTCAACGGCCAGCGGGTCGGCGCGAGCCCGATCGGGCTGACCCCGGGCATGCAGGTCCACCTGGGGTCGGTGCCGCTCGCGGTGGCCTGGACCGGTGGCGGCGCGATCGCCGCGGTGGCCGCGCCGGCGGCGCTGGTCCAGCAGGTCGCGCAGCAGCAGGCCGCGATGCAGCAGGCGATGCAGGCGCCACCCGCGCCGCGGGTCGCCAGCCAGCCGCTGCCCAAGGAGTTCTCCTACCGGCGCCAGGACAAGAACGGCAACGGCGTGGTGCTGCTCGCGCTGCGCCAGGACACCACCTGGGCCGGCGCGCCGCTAGCCGGCTTCGTCGAGTTCACCGCGCTCGACAACGAGAACGTCGCCTCGATCACCGTCGAGCTGATCGAGCGCCACGACGACGGGCCCCGCGCCGGCCACGTCTGGGATCGGGTGCTGGTCCGGCAGGGGCCGTGGCGCGCGCAGCATAACGACGTGCTGCCGCTGCCGTTCGAGCTCGACGTACCCAACGGCGTCGCGCCGTCGGGCCGCGAGTGCCACTGGTCGTTGCACGCGGTGGTCGACATCAACTGGGCGTCCGACGTCGACATCGAGCTGCCGATCACGGTGCGCAACCACGACCTCGAGCGGATCCGCGACGCGATGGGCACGCTCGACTATCGCTTCGACGAGTGGGCGTCGCGCCCGCACGCCCAGCGCTTCGACGCCGAGTTCCAGCCGCCGGGCCAGCACCGCAACCGCATCAACGCGGTCAAGATGGGCGTCGAGTACCTCGGCGCCACCGTCAAGCTCGCGATCGACATCGACAAGAAGGGCTTCGACCGCGAGGGCGCGGTCACGCTCGACCTGGTGCAGTTCCGCGACGTCGGTCCCGAGGTGCTGGCCGCCAGCCTCGAGCAGATCATCAGCGACGCGATGAAGTGATCGCGGCCGTGGTCACAGCAGCGCGCCCTGCGTGATCCACGCGAGCAGCACCAGGTAGTCGGGGTCGTTGACGTCGAGGAAGGTCGCGTTGGGGTGGTTCTGCAGCGCCGGCGGCAGCTCGTAGAGCGGCTTGGTCAGCAGCAGCGACAGGGCCGGCGTCGCCAGGTTCACGACGCCGGTCCGCAGCTTGACCGCGCTGTAGGCGTCGGCCACCGGCAGGTCGAACTGCAGGAGCGCGGCGATGCCGCCGGCGGTGTGGCAGTTGGCGCAGCCGAGGCCGCCCAGCGCCGCCTTCTGCAGCCGCGGGTAGACGTCGGTCGTGAAGGTGCGCGCGCCGGTGGGCGGCGGGTCGATCACCGCCATGCCGCCGGTGGTGCCCAGCGTGGCACCGTCGATGATCGCGACCACCGGCACGTCGACCGTGGTGCGGATGCCGCCACCGCCGCCGCCGCCGCCGCCACCGCCACCACCGCCCTGCAGGTAGGTGACCTTCAGCGTGTACGTGCCCGGCGGGACATCGAGGAACCCGACCCGGGCCCGGCCGTTGAACGCGGTCGAGATCGCGAGCGTCGCGTTGGCGACCAGGTCGCCGGTCTGGCCGAAGAAGAACGGACCCTTGCCGACCGGCGCGAGCTGCGCGTCGACCAGCTTGATGTCGGCGATCGGCACGCCCTCGAGCGGGGTGCCGTTGTTGCGCTGGAGCTCGGCGAACAGCGTGGCCCGGCCCGCGACCGGGGTCAGGCCGAGCGACGTGTACTGCCGGCGGGCGTCGGCGACCGACACCAGCTGGAGGTCGGCCGTGACCGCGGCGTCGGCGACCCGCACCGCCGTGTTGCGGGTCGACCGGTAGCTGGTCCGCTCGGCGGACACGTAGAACACGCTGCCGGGCGGGATATCGAGCGCGTACGCGCCGGTCGCGTCGGTGGCGTCGGACTGCTCGGGCGCCACGCCCTCGGTCCGCACCTGGACGGTCGCCAGCGGCGTGCCGGTGAAGTAGTCGACCGCCTTGCCGCTGACCTGGTAGGTGAGGACCGGGTCCGGCGTCGACGGGGCCGCGTCGGGGCTGACGTCGGGATCGACGTCGTCGTCCCCGCCGGTGGCGGGCAGGACGCCGACGCAGCCGGTCGTCGCGAGGGCCAGGAGCAGGGCAGGGAAAGCGCGGGTTGACAGCATCTCGACCTCCGGGGATAGACCGGTCGAGCTGACCTACATCAAGGGTCGTGCCATCGAGCTGGCCCTGCAGGGGTGCGAGATTGTTGCTGGAACCTCGAGGGTCCCGTGGGGCATCGACCCCCCAGCGCGAGATGTAGGTGCCCCGATCCGTGGGCAGCCCGGGCGCGATCCGTGCCGTGCGATCCGACGCGCGTGAAGGTCCTTGGGACCTTGCCGCGGCATGACGCGGGCCGTAGAGTCCGCCGCCTATACGCGGCCCGGCGCCGCAGGAGTCGCCGATGCTACCCGACCAGCTTCGCGAGGCCCTCACCTTCGATGACGTGCTCCTCGTTCCGGCGAAGAGCGAGGTGCTGCCCCGCGACGTCGACGTGTCGACGCACCTCACCGCCGCCATCCACCTCCGCATCCCGCTGGTCAGCTCGGCCATGGACACGGTGACCGAGTCGGCCACCGCGATCCGCATGGCCCGCGAGGGCGGCATCGGGTTCCTGCACAAGAACCTGCCGATCGAGGACCAGGCCCGCGAGGTGACCCGGGTCAAGAAGGCCGAGTCGGGCATCGTGGTCGATCCGGTGACGGTCGGGCCCGATCGGCGGCTCGAGGACGCACTCGCGATCATGCGGCATCACCGCATCTCGGGCCTGCCGGTGGTCGACGCCGACAAGCGCCCGCTCGGCATCCTCACCAACCGCGACCTCCGCTTCGAGCGCAACCTGACCCAGAAGGTGCGCGACGTGATGACCAAGCAGCTCATCACGGTCGGTGACGGGGTCGGGCTCGAGGCGGCCAAGGAGCTGCTGCACAAGAACCGGATCGAGAAGCTGCTGGTGATCGACGACGACGGTCGGCTCAAGGGCCTGATCACGATCAAGGACATCGAGCAGGCCGAGGCCCACCCGTTCGCGGCCAAGGACGAGCGGGGCCGGCTCCGGGTCGGCGCGGCGGTCGGCGTCGGCGCCGATCGCGAGGCGCGGATCGACGCGCTGCTCGCCGCCGGCTGCGACCTCATCTGTGTCGACACCGCGCACGGCCACTCGGTCGGCGTGATCGAGGCGGTTCGCGCGATCCGCAAGAACTTCCCGAAGATCCAGCTGGTCGCCGGCAACGTCGCGACCGGCGCCGCCACCATGGCGCTGATCGAGGCCGGCGTCGACGCGGTCAAGGTCGGGGTCGGGCCCGGCTCGATCTGCACGACCCGCATCGTCGCCGGCGTCGGCGTCCCCCAGCTCACCGCGATCGCCGACTCGGTCGCCGCCGCCAAGGCCTGTGGCGGCGTGCCGATCATCGCCGACGGCGGCATCAAGTACTCGGGCGACGTCGCCAAGGCGCTCGCCGCCGGCGCGTCGACCGTGATGATCGGCAGCCTGTTCGCCGGCACCGACGAGGCGCCCGGCGAGGTCATCCTGTACCAGGGCCGCAGCTACAAGACCTACCGCGGCATGGGCTCGATCGGCGCGATGCGCGAGGGCTCGAAGGACCGCTACTTCCAGGACGACGTCGAGGCCAGCGCGCCCCAGAAGCTGGTGCCCGAGGGCATCGAGGGCCGGGTCCCGTACAAGGGCCCGCTGCGCGAGTCGCTCTACCAGCTCGTCGGTGGCCTGCGCGCCTCGATGGGCTACGTCGGCTGCAGCTCGATCGAGCAGCTCGGCCGCGACGCCCAGTTCGTGCGGATCTCGTCGCAGGGCCTGCGCGAGTCCCACGTGCACGACGTGATCATCACCAAGGAAGCGCCGAACTATCGGCTCGAGTAGCCGAGCACCGCGTGGCGCGGGCGCGCCGCGGCGCGCGCGGGCCGCCGGGCGGAAAAGAACCCGTTTATGGCCCACCAGCTCGTCCTCGTCCTCGATTTCGGTTCGCAGTACACCCAGCTGATCGCCCGCCGCGTCCGCGAGCAGGCGGTCTACTGCGAGGTCCACCCGTACACCCTCGCCCTCGACAAGATCCGGGCGATGGCGCCGGCCGCGATCATCCTGTCGGGCGGCCCGTCGTCGGTCTACGACGAGGGCGCGCCCACCATCTCGCCCGAGGTGTTCGCGCTCGGGGTGCCGGTGCTCGGCATCTGCTACGGCGCCCACCTCGCCGCCCACCTGCTCGGCGGTGATGTCCGGCCGGCGGACCGCCGCGAGTATGGTCGCGCGGTGGTGACGGTGAAGGCGGGCGGCGCCGGCATGTTCCGCGCGATGCCGGCCGGCGAGGAGCTGACCGTGTGGATGTCGCACGGCGATCACGTCGAGGCGCTGCCGCCCGGCTTCGTCCACACCGCCGAGAGCCCCAACTGTCCGATGGCGGCGTTCGCCGATCCGGCTCGCCAGATCCACTGCATCCAGTTCCACGCCGAGGTGGTCCACACCCCGCGCGGCGCCGAGATCCTGGGCGCGTTCCTGTTCGGCGTGTGCGGCCTGCGCGGCGACTGGTCGATGGCGTCGTTCGTCGACGAGGCGGTCGCGCGCATCCAGGCCCAGGTCGGGCCCGACGGCCGGGTCGTGTGCGGCCTGTCGGGCGGCGTCGACTCGTCGGTGGCCGCCGCGCTGATCCACCGCGCGATCGGCGACCGGCTGACCTGCATCTTCGTCGACAACGGCCTCCTGCGCCGGGGCGAGCGCGAGTACGTGGCGCTGGTCTTCCGCGACCACTTCAAGGTCGATCTGCGCGTGATCGACGCGGTCGATCGCTTCCTCGACGCGCTGGCCGGGGTCACCGATCCCGAGAAGAAGCGGAAGATCATCGGCTACGAGTTCATCGCGGTGTTCGAGGAGGAGGCGCGCGGCATCGACAACGCGCGGTTCCTGGCCCAGGGCACCCTGTACCCCGACGTGATCGAGTCGGTCTCGGTGCGGGGCCCGGCCGCGGTGATCAAGAGCCATCACAACGTCGGCGGGCTGCCCGCGCGCATGAACCTGACGCTGGTCGAGCCGCTGCGCGAGCTGTTCAAGGACGAGGTCCGCCAGCTCGGCGCCGAGCTGGGCCTGCCGCGTCACATGCTGACCCGCCAGCCGTTTCCGGGCCCCGGCCTGGCGGTGCGCTGCCTGGGCGACCTGACCCGGCCCCGGCTCGACACCCTGCGCGCGGCCGACGCGATCGTCGAGGAGGAGATCCGCGCGGCCGGGCTGTACGAGTCGATCTGGCAGGCGTTCGCGGTCCTGTTGCCGGTGCGCTCGGTCGGCGTGATGGGCGACGACCGCACCTACGAGGAGGCGCTGGCGGTGCGCGCGGTCCACTCGCTCGACGGCATGACGGCCGACTGGGTCCAGCTGCCGTATGATCTGCTGGCCCGGGTCTCGACCCGGATCATCAACGAGGTCCGCGGCGTGAACCGGGTCGTCTACGACATCACCAGCAAGCCACCGGGTACGATCGAGTGGGAGTGACCGGGCGCGCGGCGCTGGCGCTCGCGGTGGTCGCGGCAACCCTGGCGCCGGCGGCCGGCGCGCCGGTGACCACGGCGACCAAGGTCGCCGGGGCCTCGATCGACTGGACCCGCGGCGTGGTCGTCGCCCGCGGGATCGGGCCGGCCGATCGCCACGCGCCGTCGCCGGCGGTGGCCCGGGTCGGCGCCCGCCGCGCCGCCGAGGATCAGGCCCGGGCCCGGCTGGCCCAGGTGGTGCGGACGCTGCCGGTCGCTGGCGGCGGGACCGTGGCCGAGGCCGCGGTCGGCGCGGCCCTGGCCCGGCTCGAGCGCGAGCTCGCGCGCGCGCCGGTCGCCGCGGTCGTGCTCGGCACCGATGGCTCGGCCCGGGTCGAGATCGCGCTCGGCCTCGAGGCGGTGCGGCAGGCGCTGGCCGGGCCCCGCCCGCTGGCCCCGGGCCGCGACCAGCCCGATGCGAGCACGCTGGTCGTCGACGCGCGCGCGACCCGGCTCGCGCCGGCGATCGGGCTGAGCCTGCGCGCCGGTGGTGCCGGCTGGGACGGCGCGGTGATCTTCGTGCGTGGCGACGGCGACGTGCCGATCCGGCCGGGGCCGCGCGTGCGCGCCAAGGCGACCGCGGCGCGTGCCGGCACCGTCTCGATCGATGGCAGCGTGCCCGCGGCTGGCGCGCTGCTGGTGGTTCTGCTACCGGAGAAACCATGACCCGCAGGCTCGTCGTCGTGATGGTCGGGCTGGTGGCGCTGGGCGGGCTCGCGGGCCCGGCGGTCGCCGAGGACGTCTTCACCTACGACGCGCGCGGGGCCGCCGAGGAGGCGGGCCCCGATGCGCGCACCCGCGCGCTCGACGCGGCGTTCGCGAGCGCCGTGACCGAGGCGGTCGCCGACCTGGCCGGCGCCGCGGCGCGGCCCAAGGCCGCCGAGATCGAGCGCGAGATCCTGCGCCGGGCTCGCCGCTTCGTCGCGTCGTTCCAGGTGAAGGGCCAGACCAGCGTCGGGGGCCGGCTCGAGCTCGAGGTCGCGGTCCGCGTCGATCGCGACAAGCTGCGCGCGCGCCTGACCGAGCTCGGCGTCGCGCTGCGGGCGGTCGAGGCGACCCGGCCCGAGCCCCCCGCGCCCGGTCGCAAGCGCGCGGCGCTGCTGCTGCGCGTGGTCGGCGCCGGTCCCACCACGGCGACCTTCGGCGCCGCGGCCTCGCTCGACACCCCCGGGCTGCACGGGATCGCCGAGGCGCTCGATCGGGTCGGCTTCGCGGTGGTGCCGCCGCCGGGCGCGGGTCCAGCGCCCGGGGACGACGGCGCGCTGCCGGTCGACGACGGCGGGGCCCGCGCGCTCGCCGGCGACGTCAAGGCGCAGATCGCGGTCGTGGTCGGCATCCGGGTCGGCGCGCTGGGCCCGGTGCGCGGCGCGCCGCTGACCGCGGCCCCGGCCGAGGCGCACCTGCGCGTGCTCGACGTCGCCACCGGCGCGGTGCTGGCCGAGGCGACGATCGCCTCGGGCGCGTGGGGTCGTGGCGAGCGGGTCCCGCTGGCGGCGGTCGAGGCCGCCGCCGCGGCGATCGCGGCCGCGGCCTGGCCGGTCGGCGCGGCCGCGCCGGTCCGCGGCGTCGGCGACGGACCGGTGCTGGCCGCCCGCAAGGGCGTCACCGTGCGCATCCGCGGCGCGCGGGCGTGGCCGGCAGCGGCGGCGCTCAAGGCCCACCTGGCCGGTGCGCCCGGGGTCGAGCGCGTCACCTACGCGGCGGTCGCGGCCGACCAGGTCGCGCTCGCGGTGGTCGGCCCGACCCCGGCGCGGGTCGCCGGCACCGTGCGCACCGCCGATGGCCTCGATGCCCGGGTCGCGGTCGACGGCGGCGCGGTCGAGGTCCTGCTGGGGAGCCCGCGATGAGCCGGGCCGGCAGGTGCGCCACGGTCGCGGCGATCGCGGCGCTGCTCGCCGGTGGCTGCCCGCGCACCACGGGCACCGGAGGCCAGGGCGCCGACGGCAACGACGCGGTGGTCAAGGTCCGCACCCCCGTCGCCGACGCGGCGCTGTGGTTCGATGGCCGCTTCGTCGGTCCGGCCGGCGGCCTTCGCGGGGGCATCGCGGTCGAGCCCGGCAAGCACCGCCTCGAGCTGCGTCACGACGACTATTTCAGTCACTACCAGGACCTCGAGCTCGCGCCCCGCCAGCGGCTGACGCTCGACATCGAGCTGGCGCCGGTCCTGCCGTAGCCGCGCCGTGGCCGGCGCGCGCGCCGACCGCGCGAATGGCGTTCGCCCGTCGATGCCTGCCATCGCCGTCGAGCGCGGTTCGCGCGAGCGGGCCCGGCCCGCCGTGTAGTATCCGCGGGTGACCGCCCCCCTCCTCACCTCGTCGTCGCCGCCACCGCCGCAACCGCCCCCGCCGCGGCGCAGCCTCGCCAACGATCCGTTGATCTTCGCGATGGTGCGCTGGCTGCTGATCCTGGTGTTCGTCGTGATCGGCTGGTCGGTGCTGTCGACGCTCGCCCACATCCTGGCGCCGATCCTGGCCGCGCTCGGCATCGCGTACCTGCTCGACCCGGTGCTCGAGCGGCTGGTCGCGCGCGGCATGTCGCGCGCGCTCGCCGCGACGATCTTGCTGTTCGGCTTCCTCGGCGCCGTGATCGGCACCCTCGCGATCCTCATTCCGGAGGCGGTCACCCAGGTCGCGTCGTTCATCGACGGCCTGCCGGTCATGGTCGAGCGGGCCTCGGGCTGGATCGGCGAGCGCACCGGCTTCGATCTCCAGTCGCACCTCAACGCGCGGGAGCTGCAGGCGATGCTGTCGAAGGCGGCCGGGCCGCTCGAGCAGGTCGCCACGGTGGCGGTCGGCGGCGTGTTCGCGGTGCTCGGCTTCCTCGCCGAGATGCTGCTGGTCCCGGTGTTCGCGTACTACTTCCTGCTCGACTGGAAGTCCATCCAGGGGCGCATCACCCGGATCGTACCGCCGCGCAACCGCGCCCGCGTGCTCGACCTGCTCGGCGAGATCGATCAGGTCGTCTCGGGCTGGGTGCGCGGCCAGGCGATCGTCACCACGCTGCTCGCGATCTTCTACGCGGTCGCGTTCTGGATCATCGGCGTCCCGCTCGCGATCCCGATCGGGCTGCTGGTCGGGGCGCTCACGATCATCCCGTTCGTCGGCACCCTGGTCGGCGCCGCCATCACCGCCATCGTGATCGGGCTCGACTGGCCCGGCAGCGAGATCGCGATCGCCACCGGCGTGACCTTCCTCGTCCTCCACCTGCTCGAGGCGGCGGTGCTGACGCCGAAGATCGTCGGTCACAAGGTCGGGCTGTCGGAGTCGGCCGCGCTGTTCGCGGTCGTCGCGGGCGGCAAGCTGCTCGGCTTCGTCGGCATCCTGCTCGCGGTGCCGATCGCGGCGACGGTCGCGGTGCTGCTGCGCCACGTGATGCGCTCGTACGAGAAGAGCCACTTCTTCGGCCACGAGGACGACGCGGTGGTGCGGGTGAGCACCGCGATGGCGGTGGTCATGACCGAGGACCACGCGCTCGCGACGCAGCCCTCGGGCCGCGACGATGACGCGCGCTGACCGCTCGTCCAAACCGACGGGCCGCTGTGATATAAAAGCGCCGTCGGGGGCCGCCAGGCCAGATCAGCCGACTGAAAGGTCCGTCATGAAGAAGATCCTGATTGCGGTCGCGATGCTGGGGTTGGCCGGTGGCTGTGGCGGCTCGGCCGCGGATGACCTCCTCGGCAAGATGAAGGGCATCAAGAACAAGACGTGCGCCTGCAAGGACATGGCTTGTGTGGAGAAGGTGGAGAAGGAGGGGATGGAGTGGATGATGAAGAACGCGGACAAGTTCAAGAACGTCAAGCCGAGCAAGTCGCAGGACGCCGAGGCTGACAAGCTCGACGACGAGATGGACGCCTGCAAGGCGAAGCTCAAGCCGCCCGAGCCGGCCGCGCCGCCGGCCCCGGCCGATCCGGTCGCGCCCCCTCCGTGAGCCGCGCCTGACCCGCGATCGATCGCGGCGGCCGCCTGTTCGCGGCGCGCATCGCGCGCCAGCTGGAGATTGCACGCAGCGGGGCAACGGCCCCGTTTGCTGTTTTCGGGCCGTGCGATCGGCTACCATCGGCGCTCGCAGCGTCGTCCGGGTGGCGCCGCTCATCTGACGTTCCCGACTCCAGGAGCTCTCGGTCCATGATGAAGATGATGCGTAGTGGCGCTGTTCTGGCCTTCGTCCTCGGTCTCGGCGCGTCCGGTTGCGGCGAGACGGCCGGTGCCGCGATCGGCAAGCTGAAGTCGTACAAGGACGCGATGTGCGCCTGCAAGGACGCTGCGTGCGCCGCCCAGGTCGGCAAGGAGTTCGCCGACTGGTCGAAGGACGCGAAGACCACCAAGCCGACCAAGGCCCAGGAAGAGGAGATGATGAAGATCGCGATCGAGATGGCGGGCTGCCAGGCCAAGGCCGCGACGCCGCCGACCACGCCCTGACCCTGGCGGCGGCCCGCGCGGACCGCCCCGACGTTGCGCGAGGAGCCCGCGGGCTCCTCGTGAGCGTTTCGGCGCACGCGCAGCCCGGGCCGGGGGTGTTACCCTGCGCGCGATGGTGCGTCGTGACGACGGCGGAAAGCTCGGTCCGGTTCGGGCCGGGGAACCGCCGTCACGCTGTGGAGATCCAGCGGGTGAGAGTCCCGTCCCGGTAAGCGCCGGAGCGCCGGG